>JANXSF010000139.1 GCA_025352795.1 Acidobacteriota bacterium | reverse complement strand
ACTGTCGCGCGAACCATCGTAGGGATAGTCTTGCTTCAGGCCAGTGCGCGCAGGATTGTACTGTCCATCGTCGCCGGACATCTTATAAATCACCATGTCGAGCGATGGAACCACGATTACGCCGTACCCACCACCGCCTGACTTGAAGAATGCGTCCTTAGGAGCGCCTGCGACGTGACCATCTGCGTTGTTTTCCCACATAAGACTCATCGGAGCATGGGTGTTCCACTTCGTCGGCTTGCCGCTTAGTTCTACGTAGTCAGCAGGGATTACCTGATCGTTGCCCCAGCGACCTTTATGTAAGACTGCGTAGAGAAAGCGCAGGTGATCGGTGGAGCGCAGAGCGATGTCGCCGCCGCCGGGAGTGTGAGGTAGAACATTGTCGCCGCGCCGCATCGCCCAAGCCCATTGGCCCCAGCCGAGGGGTTTAGCCAAACGCTGATCAATATATTGGTGAAGCTCCATTCCCGTGAGATTGCGCAGGACAATCGATGCTACGTGAGGTGATGCAGAAGCGTAGGAATAGCCGCCACCGGGCTTGGTCCACAAAGGAGTGCGCAAGGCCGCGAGATCCTGGCCCAGCGGAGTCTCGGGACGCGGTGTGGGCGTGAGCTTGACGGATGGGATGCCATCAACGAAACCGGGGTTGCCACCTTCGCCATGTAGACCTGCGGACATCGAAAGTAACTGGCCTAGGGTGATGTCGGCCTTAGCAGGGTCGTCTAAAGGCATGGCTTGCGGAAGGTACTTGGCGTTAAAAACTTTGGTATCCAGGCCTTCAGGAATCTGAGCCCTCTTCTCGGCCAGCATGATGCCGGAGGCGATGCTGACATAGGCCTTGCCTACAGAAGCGGTGGCCGGAATGGCTTCGCGATTCCCGCGTCCATAGTAACGTTCATAAATCAACCAACCGTGGCGGACTACAAGCAAACCGCCGTGTTGGCTGCTGCGGGAGGCGTATTCAAAAGCTCGGTCAAGCTTCTTCACGTCCATCCCGGCAGTTGTTTTGATCGCGGCGGCATCTGTCAAAATACGCCAGCCACCAGCACTATCTGGTTTGGGGAAGTAATCTTCCCCAAAAGCACTGGCGGCGATGGCAAGGAGAGTAGGAATTAATCGACGCACGTCTAGAAGCTCACACGCATGCTAAATTGCAGATTGCGAGGCAGGTTAGACTGCGGATTCGTGAATTGCCCGTAGCTTGCACTGGTGATTGTGGTGTTCAATCCGCCCAACAAGTGACGATTGGCGACATTGAAAGCTGATGCACGGAATTCAATGACATTCTTCTCGCTTTTGCCGAAGGGGAAGTTCTTGCTGGCGGCAACGTCCTCGCCCAATTGGTTAGGTTGAGACAAGCCCGGAACGATGGGGGAAACGTTGCCGAATGTAAAGTTGGGCGGCTGAACGAATGCTGCCTTGTTCAGATAGGGGCTGAGCGGATCGTTGCGATCATAGCTGGGGTTCAGAAATGCTTGCCCAGGGACGTAATTGCAACGGGCCGAACCGCCGCTGGCCAGCGTCTGGCTGCAACCTCCGACACCGAAGGGTGTGCCACTCTGGTAGCGATGGACAGCCGACACGTTCCAGTTGCCGACGATGGCGTTGAGCACCGGATGCATGTTGGCACCGAAGGCTTTACCCTTCCCTAGCGGCAAATCGTAGACATAGCCCAGCGTGAAGACGTGGGGACGATTGTTACCGCTGATCACCTTTTCGGTAGAGAGGTTGTAGACGTTCTGACCCTCTGCGCTGACCAGGATTTTAGAGAAAGTGTAGGAAGTCATCAGCCAGAGGCCCTTGGAATAGCGTTTCTGGAAACTGGTTTCCAGGGCGTTGTAAGTACTGTGACCGTTTTGCGCTGCCACCGAGCCGAATCCGCTGTATTGAGGGAAGGGTTTAAGCGCCTGCGAAAGGGCTAGGTTCTGCGGGAAGCTGGCGTAGGGCAGCTTAAAGCCGGATGCCACCACAATCGGATTATTGATTACAGAACTGACCGGGCTAGTGAGTAGGTTCCCATAAATGCTGAAGTACTTCGGATCGAGTTGGTTGAAGTTCTGGCCGCTCTGCAATTTGACACCATAATTGGCGTGGAAACTGGTGCGCAGCAGGGTGGAAGGCGTGAAGCTGTGCTCTACGGTGAAGTTGTAATCGGTGTAATAACCGGGCTTGCCAGATTCGCCTGTTTTGTAAGTAGGACTGCCATTGATGGC
>JANXSF010000135.1 GCA_025352795.1 Acidobacteriota bacterium | reverse complement strand
CGTCGCATCGGCCTTGGGTATCCGTTCGGGCGCGACCCCTGGCGGACGTATTCACACTAACACCCATGTTCAGGATCAATAGTCAAAACCGGACATTTCTACTTTGCTGGGAATAGGACATTTCTATTTTGCCTTGACAGGGCGTTGGCAGGAATTTGTCAAAGAGGGTGTTTGGACAGGGCACAGTCCTTTGTGGCTATGGATATCATTTAGTTATCCAAGCGCAAAAACGAAATCCTTAAACTATGAGTGACCAAGTGATTCCTTCAGAGAGCGAGGTCCTTCTCAATAGAACTCCGGCTGAAGATGTCCGTGTCGAGGTTGCTACTAGGCGGAGACCTTTTGGCTAAGCCAAAGGCGGAGATGTATGAAGGTATTTTTTCCAAACGAGTTACTTGGGAAAGGAACTATTAGAAAAATTCGAATAGTTCAACAAGGAAGGGGTATGGGATGTCGCCCGTGAGGTTGGTTTCTATAACCTCGACATGGTTATCTCGGTTGGCTACTGGTCTTATTCTTGCGAATATTGTTCCTCTAGAAAACATTGCAAAAATGCAATAGTATAATCGGATGACATGGATCGTTGAAGTGCTCGATGCCCGTGTTCAGCACGAGCTTGAAACACTCCCTGCCGAAATGAAGCGCGTTTTCGCCGAATTGTCGAATTGATCAAGGGACATGGTCTTGAACGTATGCGCGAGCTACATATTAAGCATCTGGAAACCGACGCATCGTCATTGTCAGGGTGTTCATCCAAGAAGACCCAGAAAACGCCGCGCCGGAAAATCGATCTGGCAGTGGAAAGAGCCAGGGAGGTAAAGCCATGAGCCGAGTTCGTGTAGATGATTTGCACAAAAAGTGGATGAAAGATGCCAAGTATCGGCGCGAGTATAAAGCGCTGCAAGAAGAATTCTCTCTTGTCTCTGCCTTGATCGCAGCACGCACACGTGCCGGCCTGACCCAGGAAGAAGTGGCCAACCGCATGAAGACGGCCCAGGCCGTAATCGCCCGGCTGGAAGGCGGAGGGAGCAAGCCCTCAACTCGCACTCTTGAGCGTTATGCAGAAGCTACCGGCTCACGCCTGCGCATCAGCTTTGAACCCGAAGCGGCGACGCCATAAATCACCGATTCGGCCTCATGTCATTTCAAATTTTCCGGAACCATTCCTTCGTTAATTCGTATTCTCTTAAATATGGAACTGCCGCATTCACTCCGCTTCGCCTTCCGTGCCCTTCTGCGCGACAAGGGATTTGCAATCACCACCATACTGACCATCGCCATGTGCGTGGCCGCCAGCACGGTGATGTTTGCCATTCTCAACGCTGTTCTGCTACGGCCACTGCCTTTTGCCGATTCCAATTCCATCCTGCTGGTTTACAACAACTATCCCAAAGCCGGCGTGGGTGAGATGTACAACAGCTCGGCGGGCGATTATTACGATCGGCTTGCAGGAATGAATGCGTTCGATGACCAGGCGATGTTCAACTACGCTAACTTCACCCTTGAAATCAATCACACGCCGGAACAGGTGCGCGGCATGCGGGCCACTCCATCGTTTTTCCGCCTGCTGAAGGTTGGCGCCATCGAAGGGCGCACCTTCACCAATGACGAAGGAGAAGTAGGCGCCGATCAAAAAGTAATTCTCAGCCATGCCCTGTGGCAGCAACTTTATGGAGGCGATAAAAACATTGTAGGTAAGGAACTACGCATGAACGGACAGCAGCGGACGATTGCCGGAGTGATGCCCAAGAACTTTCTATTCGTCGATCCTGATGTCCGGTTCTGGGTCCCCCTCGCCTTTGCCAGTGATCAAAAGCAGACACGTCACCGCAACAACTGGTACCACATAGGTCGGTTGAAGCCGGGCATGACACTCACCCAGGCGCAATCACAAGTGGACGCCATCAACACGGCCAACCTGGATCGCTTTCCTGAGATGAAGGAAGTGTTGATCAACGCTGGCTTTCATTCCAAAGTGCAACGCCTGCAGGATCAAATGGTCCGCAACGTTCGCGGCGGCCTGTATTTGCTGTGGGGCGGAGCAATGTGTCTGGTGCTGATTGGCGGTGTGAATCTGCTGAGCATCACATTGGCCCGACTGAATACGCGGCGAAAGGAGATGGCCACAAGGCTCGCATTGGGTGCCCGGCAGTGGCGGATTGCCGGTCAATTGTTTATGGAACATTTGTTGCTAGGAGTGGCTGGCGGCGCCATTGGCGTGGGGCTGACTTTTGTATTGATGCGCCTTGTAGCAGTCCTGGCCACAGACCAATTGCCGAGGGCGGATGAGATTCGTTTGGATGCTCCAGTGATACTGTTCGGATTCGCCGTGGCGATCCTGGTGGCGGTCGCTACGGGGCTTGCGCCAATGGCCGGTTTGTTAGGAAAGACTCTCGGCGAAGGGTTACGCGAAGCCAGCCGTACAGGAACGCGGGGGAGTACTTCCCGGTTAGCGCGGCAATGGCTGGTGGCGGTGCAAATGGCCTGCGCGTTTGTACTACTGACCGGCGCCGGGTTGTTGCTGGCCAGCTTCATGGAACTGCTTCGGGTTGATCCGGGTTACCAGACTAAAGGTGTTTTGACTGCGGCGTTTGTGGCCCCGGCGTCCCGCTACAAGGAAGACAAAGATTTAACGGTACTGGCGAAAAGAGTGCTGCTGGCTATGCGTTCCTTACCAGGAGTGAGCGCTGCCGGGGCGACCAATATTATTCCACTGGGTGGGGATCATTCGGATGGTGTGGTGATTGCTGAAAGCCACGTGATGAAGCCGGGTGAATCGCTGATTTCTCCCAACGCGTCCACTGTAACAACTGGTTATTTTGAGGCGATGAAGATCAAGATTTTGAAGGGCAGGGATTTTGATGATCATGATACGGACACATCCAAGGCGGTTGCTGTAATCGATGAAACGCTTGCCGTTAAATTTTGGCCTGGGCAAGATCCCATCGGACGAAGGATGCGCCAGCCCAATGCCACGAAAGGCTTGATGGACGTTGACGAAAAGACGAAGTGGATAACGATAGTGGGTGTTGTGCGTTCCATTCGTGCTGACGATCTGGGCGGGGACCGCAACACCGCAGGGGCTTATTACTATGCTTTCAACCAGAACTCTAGTCGGGCCTTTGTGCTGGCGTTGAAGACGGCCGGTAACGCCGCAGGACTGGCCGGGGCGGTGCGGGAACGTATGAAAGAGATTGACCCGCAACTGGCCTTGTTCGAAGTTCACACCATGGAAGAACGCGCGGAGTTATCACTCGCCGCACGGAAGTCGTCCATATTTCTGGCGGCTGCTTTCGGCGGCATAGCGCTGCTGTTGGCATCACTGGGGATTTACGGGGTGCTGGCGTATCTGGTGACGCAACGGCGGCGTGAGATCGGCATCCGCATGGCCCTGGGCAGCACGCCCGGCGGAGTGGCGCGATTGGTGCTAAGCGAAGGCATGTTGATTGCCGGAGCAGGTCTGTTGGCGGGCGTCGCAGTTGCGGTGGCATTGCGCGCGGTAATCCAGAGCCAAATCTACGGAGTGAGCCCGCTGGAACCGCGCGTGTTGATGACGGTTGCCGCAATGTTGGCGACGGTGGCGTTGGTTGCTTCTTTAGTGCCAGTGCGTCGCGCGATGTTGGTGGATCCGGTGACGGCGCTCAATGAATGATGCGCCACTTGCATCATATGGCAAGAGTTCATGCGTCTTCATCCAAGAGCTATAAAGAGCATTCAACCTTTATCCTTGCTGCGAAGCGTCTCCCTTAAGATTTCCAACGACACCTGATCCTTGCTCTGGCCCACCTCTTCTTTAGTTTGAATAAGCATTGGCAGGCTAACCACGTTCATAGTTAAACCGGAACCCAGTTCCATTGGCACGGCTTTCCCTATCAATTCATCGTAATCGTGATTGTTTCCAATCATGCCTAACACCTCAAGTGGGCCGAAACGTGTCATTAACAATTGGTGACCAGCACTCAATAAGTGAGACTCGCCAGGACGCAAGTTGCGATCAGAAGAATGCCGATACCGAGCTTCGAGTAGGTCCAGTGAATGCAACATTCTACTGATGTTTTCAGGAGTCCTACGGTGGACAATGGCAACGTCGAAGCTGTTGACGGGCGCCCCGTGCAGCACACCAGCAACTCCGCCGACAAGAACGAACTCCACACCATTTTCAACCAGCAATCGGAGTAAAGAAATGAATCTAGCGTTGGGCGTTTGCGGCACGGATTGCATAAATTGAATCGACATGGTCTTGCAGCACTTGCAGCCGCTCACTTGGGGTTAGCGTTAGCATCCATCGGATCAGCGTCAAATCAACGCCTGAAGGGGAGTGGGATGGCCCAATTTCGTCGAATGCTTGCCTGTCTTCGCTCATCTTGATTTCCCACCCCCTCAATCGATTCCAAAAACCTAGCTGACGTGACGCAGCTTCGTCACTCGGCCTACTTCCACCCATTCCACAATATAAATATCGCCCTTGTGATCAATAATGCCGCCATGTGGGCATACGAACTGGCCGGGGATAAACGTGTCGCGAGGCTTGGTGCGCAATGCACGGGCGCCTGGTCCACCGTCGCCCAAGTGGGCTAACAACTGGTTCTTCTCGTCGAACAGGGTAATGCGCGCCGCCAGATCCGGGATCAACATTTTGCCTTTGTGGATATTGAAGTGACATGGGGCATTCGTGTTGCCGACGAAGTGGGAATGCTTGCCATCCAAGGTGAAGTACTGAATGCGATTGTTTCCACGGTCGGCCACGCAGACCATGGGAGTTTTGCCGCGCTCATCGATGATGATGCCGTGCGGGGAATTCAATTGGCCGGGCTCTTTACCTTTGCCGCCGCCGAACGTGCGGACGTACTTTGCGTCCTTCGTGTAGTGATTTACAAAGCTGGAACCATAGCCGTCGCCGACGTAAATATCTCCGTTCGGTGCCACCGCCAAATTAGTCGGTGTGTACTTAATCTTCTTGCCGTCTTTATCTTTCTTCTGATAATCGGGTGATTCGTCGGGATAGCCGATTTCCCAAACCTTCTCACCTTTCAGATCGGTCTTTACGACAAGGCCGCGCTTGGTGTCGCACATGTAAAGGAATTCCTGACTGCCCTCTTTGCGAATGTGCAAACCATGGGCACCACCCTTAAACTCTTTGAAAAAGGAACGGACAAACTTGCCCTTGCTATCGAACACTACCATGGCGTCGTCACTCTTGCTTTCTTTGTTGACGGTGTGGTGAATGTAGATGTTGCCTTGGGCGTCTTCAACCACGCCGTGACAGTTGCCATAAGAGATCTCTGAAGGAAGTTCGCCCCAATCGTGAGTGACTTCGTATTTATACTTGCCTTCTCCAATGATGGGAAGGCGGACTCCTGATTTGCTATTGGCACCCATAATATAGGGCGCGCTGGCGGTGGCGGCTAAGAAGCCCCGGCGAGTAGTTTTCATTGTGATGACTCCTTACAAAACATCTTTTCGAGTATATTACATCGCCATGATTTGGAAGCCGGCGTCGACAAACAGAATGTTGCCGGTAACGCCGCGTCCTAAATGGCTGGCCAGGAAAACGGCGGAATCGCCCACTTCCGCAGGGTCGGTGACACGTTTCATGGGCGAATGGGCGGCAACCAGTTCATGCATCGCAGAAAAATCTTTGATGCCGCGGGCGGAAGCAGTTTTGATGGGTCCAGCGGAGATGGCGTTCACGCGGATGTTGCGAGGTCCAAGATCGTAGGCGAGGTAGCGCACAGAGGCTTCCAGAGCAGCCTTGGCGACACCCATTACATTGTAGTTGGGGCAAACGCGGGTGGACCCTAAATAGGTCAGTGTCATGATAGAACCGCCGTTTGGCATCAGCGGAACGACGGCATTGCAGACGGCCACAAAGGAATAGGAACTGACGTTTTGAGCCAGCAGGTAACCATCGCGCGAAGTTTCCAGGAATGGACGGCTGAGATCCTCCTTGTTGGCGAAGGCAATGCTGTGCACCACCGCATCCAACGTCACGCTGTCGGCCTTTAAGGTCTCGGTCAAACGGGCAATATCTTCGTCAGAAGTGACGTCGCAACAAAGAATTTTCGATGCACCCAATTCGGCACCCAGGTCGGTCACAGTTTTTTGCAGCCGTTCGCCTTGGTAGGTGAGGATCAGTTGAGCGCCTTCACGAGCCATGGCTTGGCCAATGGCGTAAGCGATGCTCCATTTATTAGCCAAGCCCAGAATCAGGGCAGTTTTGCCTTCCAGAAGTTTCGACATTGAATCCCTCTATTTTACTCTGACCGTTGCGATACCGCTTGCTTCCCTGAACTTTTCCTGAAATTGTTTGAGAATTTTCCTGGCGGCGAACCACTACTCACTAAGTGGATCTTTCTGCATATCTCCGCCAATTGGATCTGTTCGCTTTATCCATCAGTGGACCCATCCTTTTCTGGATACTGATCAGTGGCGTGGATGATCTGTTCATCTACTACGTACTTTTTCTTTCCAAGTTTCAAAAAACTAAACCTGCCCCAACTGAAGAGCAGTTAAGGAATCATCCAGAGAGGCGGATGGCGATATTTGTCCCACTGTGGCATGAGCATCAAGTGGTGCGTCAAATGGTGGAACACAATATCGCTTCCATTCAATATTCCAGTTACGACATTTTCATTGGCGGATATCGCAACGACGAATCCACTATTTCGGCCATTTTAGAGGTGGAATCACGTTTCCCGAACGTCCACCTGGCCAGAGTTCCGCATGATGGTCCAACTTCCAAGGCGGATTGTTTGAACTGGATATTCCAAACCATGTTGGAGCATGAAGAAAACTTTGGCCTGCACTTTGAAACCGTGATTGTTCACGATGCCGAAGACCTGGTGAATCCGCAAGAGCTACTTTGGCTCAACTGGTATGGGGAAAAGGATATGGTTCAAATTCCTGTACTGGCGCTGCGCACTCCGCTGTATGAGCTCACACACGGAATTTACTGCGATGAATTTGTGGAGTATCAGGCCAGAGATTTGCGGGTGCGTGAGATTCTGGGCGGCTTTCTTCCCTCCAGCGGTGTCGGCACTGGCTTTTCCCGCTGGGCGCTGGAACGGCTGGCCGAAAAGAATGGCAACAGGGTGTTTGAACCGGCTTGCCTAACGGAAGATTACGAAAACGGTTTTCGCATTCACGAAGCTGGTGGCAAACAGGCATTCCTGCCAATTTATGTGCGGAACGGCGTCCCTATTGCTACGCGGGAATACTTTCCACGTAAGTTCCGCGCTGCGGTAAAACAAAGGACTCGCTGGATCACGGGCATCGCCCTGCAAGGTTGGGAATGGCATGGTTGGGCTGGTGGCAAAAGGCAATGGTATTGGCATTGGCGTGATCGTAAGGGGCTGATTGGAAATCCAGTCAGCGTGGTTGCCAATCTGCTGTTCGCTTATTGTTTGCTGCGAGTCGCCAGTGGTGTGAATGTTGCCAGCATGGCGGATTGGTGGGTCCAAACGGCTTCGCCTGTTGCGGTTTTGCTGAATGGGATTCAAATCGTTCTGCGAATGTTTTTGGTGCAGCCTATATACGGCTGGGCGCAGGCCTTGACGGTTCCCCTGCGAATACCCTTTGCCAATTTTGTGAATGCACTGGCGACTGTGCAAGCGGTCAAGCGCTACACAGCTTCGCGGATTTTCCATCAGCCTCTGGTTTGGTTGAAGACGGAACATGTTTATCCGGATCGGGCGTCGCTGGTGGGCCATCGTCCCAGGCTTGGGGAAGTATTGGTCCGTTCCAACTACGTGCTTCAGGAAGATTTGGATCGGGCGCTGGCCACGCAACCGGCAGGGTCAAGAATTGGTGAGCATTTGGTGCGCCTGGGGATGTTGCAAGAGGACCTGCTTTATGAAGCTTTAAGTTTGCAACAATCCATTACGCTGGCTCACGTGGAACCAAATCAAGTTTCCCGGCGGGTGGCTCGTTCGCTCCCTGGGGCGGTTCTCAAGCGATGGAAAGTTGTTCCCTACAAAATTGAAGCGGGCAATATATTTCTTGCCGGTCCAGACGTACCTGAACCTCAAATGCAAGCCAGCCTTCAGAAATTCACACGCCTGGAAATCCGCTACCATTTGGTTACACAAAGCAATTTTTTAAGACTCGAAAAAAGTTTGCTCTAACAGAGAGATAATAGAAAGATGGTTCGTAGTCTTGCAGTTCTATTTCTGGCCTCTGCACTATCTGCGCAAAATTGGACCCAATGGGGCCAGAATGCGCAGCATACCGGTGCGGTGAACGTTTCCGGCCAGAAGCTGGAAAGAGTCTACGAAAAATTCCAATACGACCTGTTAGCTGATCAGATTCGCGCCGATGAAGGTGGCGATCTGCTGGTTCATTACATGTCCCCCATTGTCGATGGGGACGATGTTTTCATGATGCAGCGCGTCGGCGATTGGGTTTCTTGCCGAGAGAACAATCCCCCTTGCGGTACCGATTTGTGGAACCAGTTGGAGTGGAGCGTGGTCCGCTTCAAATGGGAAGATGGCAAGTTGGTCATCAAATGGGTGGCCCAAACAGACTGGGTTCCAGTTCCTGACAATGGAAGCAATTGGGAACCTGTGTTTCACCCCGCACTGGTTGGAAAATTTCTCTACATCCCGTCCAGCGGTGGAGTGTTGTTGAAAATCGACAGGGAAACCGGCGAACAACTTGAAACGTTAAATCCCTTCGAAAATAGTGATCCCAACATCTACGTCACTGGGCCGGTGACTGCCGATAAGAATGGAAACTTGTTCTACAATGCTCTGAAACTCCATCCTTTTGAACCATATCTTCGCGACGCCATGGGTGCCTGGCTGGTTCGTGTGGGTGCCGATGGAAAAATAATTACGGCGGAGTTTAAGAACCTTGTGCCCAGTGCTCCAGCGGCGGATGGAAATTGTCTCACCGTATTTTTCACTCCTTTGCCTTGGCCACCAAGCCCCGATGCGAAACCAGACACTTACCCTTGCGGATCGCAGCGACCAGGGGTAAATGTAGCCCCTTCCATTGCCCCCGATGGGACAATCTATACAATCAGCCGGGCGCACTTCAATCCAAATTATGGCTACCTGGTTGCCGTCAATCCTGATCTGACCCCCAAGTGGGCAGCTTCGTTACGGGATCGTCTGGCCGATGGCTGCGTTGTGGGATTGCCCGCTAATGGCACAAAGGGTGGTTGTCGCGAAGGAGCGCCGTTAGGCGTGGATCCTTCCACAAATCAGAAACCAGCAGGACGGGTAACCGATCAATCCACGGCGTCCCCTGTGGTTACGCCAGACGGCTCAATTCTTTATGGAGCCTACACGCGCTATAACAATGCTCGCGGTCATTTAATGAAGTTCAGTGCCGATGGCGATTATCTGACTGCTTATGATTTTGGATGGGATTCTACTCCAGCCGTTTTTCCGCACGATGGAACCTACTCGGTGCTTATCAAAGACAATCACTACGGAATCCCCTCCTTTTGTGGGGTTCGCGAATACTGCTTGCCCGATGACGAGCACTATGAAATTGTCAGCCTGAATGCCGACTTGAAGAAGGAATGGGGTTTTGCAAGTACCAACAATATGGCGTGTGAAACGCTTGCCGATGGGACACAAAAATGCACTCCGCATTCCAATGGTTTTGAGTGGTGTGTGAATATGGTGGCCGTTGACCAGGACGGCACTATATTCGCCAATAGCGAAGATGGAAATGTGTATTCTATTGATCGAAACGGCAAAGCAGTGGGGAATATTTTTTTGAAATTGGCGCTGGGTGCGGCTTATACCCCATTGGCAATTGGCCCCGATGGGAAAATCTATACGCAGAACGACGGGACCCTGTTTGTGGTGGGCAAAAAAGACGTGGCCCCGGTTCCGGTTCCTGAAACGAAGTAGCTGTTAACCCTTTTCTACGGTAACCTTCGCCCGCAAATTAGCCACTCCTGCAGTGTGACGGGAATCACCTACGGAAAAGGCAATGGCGTCTTCCATCCAATCGTGCCAAACTCCGTCGGGGTCGTGAGAGGCTGCCGTCAGAGTGTACTCTCGTGGACACAACCCGGCTACGAAACTAAATGTAATTCGTCTGCTATCCCCGGCATCGCAGGGACCCAACTTGACGCCTTCCAGTTGCGTATTGGTTCCAAATACTTCAAAACCTACCCGCGTCCGAATCATGATGCCCACCACCGGATCGGCCACAGGCGCAGTAAATTCCAGAGATACGCGGATGGCAGCGTCTTCTCCACTATTCAAATGGATAACTGGTTGCCCTTCGCTATTCACAATCTCCAGCTTTCGAATCTTCGCCCGTCCATCACCACGACGCATGGATGGATGCATTTCACCGCTTGGCGTCTGGGCCCGAAGTTGTTGCGAAATGGCCAGCCGGTAGCGCGATATAACTTCCTGCGGGTCGCCTTTGCGGAACACACGGCCTTGACTCATCCACCAGATTTCATCCACAATATCCAGCAGAAACTCCAGTTCATGAGACACCAGCAATACCGTTGCACCGGCCTTGCGCTGCTTTTCAATTTGATTCAGCGCCTGACCGCGCATCACCGCATCTTTCAACGCGAAGGTGTGAAAAATGGCAATCGTTTTCGCCTGCTCAATTTCCAAATCATCAGCCGGACCCAATAATTGCGCCGGATCATTGAACTGGATTTCGCCCATATCGGGCCGTGCTTGCCCAGTGGCGAGGCGCAGTAATTCGATCTGACCAGCTCCATCGGACCCGATGATTCCAATCACAGCGCCGTCTGGGGCCGAAACGCTACACTGTTGAAGCGGGCCGTAGCAGGCCTCCACTAGCTGAATGCTCATTGAAATAAGGATACAATTCCTGCTGCTCACTTTGTGCGGATCTATTTTCGCGGAAAGCTTGCGAGAACTTCCTAAAGGGATTTTGGAACTCCATTCGCCCATGGTTATAGATGGTTTCAACATCACTTTGCGTGGTCATAAAGACGGCACAACTATCCACCTTGCTGCCGATTTTCAGGGTAAAGCAGCCATTATTGCGAAGGGTAAAAAGATCCGCCTGGAACGCTTTACCATTGAAGGAAATCGTCAATTGTTCAATCGTCGGAGTGGATTGCCTCCCTCCGATAAGACGTTTGCCGAATTCCATGACCGCAACGGAATTCTTGCCGATACGATTGAGGAATTGGAAATTGACCACGTCACTCTGCAACGGATTTCCGCTATGGCGGTGATTGTCCGTGGCGGGAACCGTATTCTGCTGCGCGACTTACGCGTTGAAAATAGTGGTGGTCTGAACGATAAGAACAGGAACAATGCTACCGGCGGAATTCTCATTGAAGATGGTGCGTCGAATTTCACGGTGGAAAGCTGTGCGTTCTTGCGCATTCGTGGCAACGCCCTTTGGACACACTCCCGCTACAAATCACCACGAAACAGGAATGGCGTTTTCAGGAACAACAGGTTTCAGGAAATCGGCAGGGATGCCATTCAAATTGGCCATGCCACCGGTGTGAAGGTAGATCAAAATTCAGGGAAGTCCATTGGATATCCAACAGAGATTGTCGATGCAGAAGGCGGCGGTACTCCGGTTGCCGTGGATACGGCGGGTAACGTGGATCTAAGCGCTTACACCGGCAATCGCTTTGAAGAAATTAATGGGAAATGTATTGATCTGGACGGCTTCCATCATGGGGAAGTGACCCGTAATCGTTGTTTCAATTCGAAACCTGGCAGCGCCTACCCTTACGGCCATTTCGGAATTGTGATGAACAACACCAACCCCGATATGCAATCGGCGGCCATCCGAATTGTGGGAAATGAAATTGAGGGGATGAAGTTCGGTGCCATGTTTATTATTGGAACAGGCCACACCATCCAGGGCAATGTGATGCGCCGCATTAATACTGCGCATTGCAGCGAAAGCGGCGTCGGCTGCACTTATTTTGCTGGTGAACCCGATTTATTGCGATCCGGCATTTATTTTGGACGCCATGCCGAACGCGCCGCCACGACTCGCGACAATAAAATTGAGGACAATACGATATCCGGTTGGAAAATGCAGGAACGTTGTTTCGGCTTTGCGCCTGGGGTATCGCGCACTGATCAGAAAATGACCGGCAACCGATGTATATCAGAGGAGGCTCAATGGATCAAGAAGTAGTCTCAAGAATGCGCGCCGATTGGAACAATCGGGCCAGCGAGGACGCGCACTACTACGTCGCCTTCGGCCGTCGGGAACAGGGTGAGGATGAATTCTATGCCACTGGTAACGATTTGGTGGCTGGGCTCAATTTAGAAATGAAGCGGCTGGGAGCTGTGGAAAACCATCGTACACGGCGGGCGCTCGAAATCGGTTGCGGTCCTGGCCGTTTGATGAAGCCGATGAGCCAGTTTTTCGGCGAAATTCATGGGGTGGATATTTCTGATCAAATGATCAGCTTGGCACAGGAACGGCTCAGCGGTATTGCCCATGCCCATGCGCATGTTGCCACCAATTCCGACCTTGCCGCCTTTGCCGACGAATCGTTTGACTTGGTTTATTCCTATGCTGTCTTCCAGCACATTCCCAGTCGCGATGTGGTGATGAACTATCTTCGTGAAGCTCGTCGAGTTTTGAAAATCGGCGGACTCCTGCGATGCCAAATCAATGGCCTGCCAGATACCGCTGCCCAGTACGATACATGGAGCGGAATCCGCATCCCAGCGAGTGAAATAGAGGCCTTTTGTCGCGAATCTGACATGCAATTGGTAGCTTTAGAGGGTCGAAATACGCAATATATGTGGATTTCTGCCATCAAACGCCATCGCGGTTGGGTGGATAACAGCGTTCGTCCGGATCAGGCGTCGGTCATTCGTCGCATAACAAATGCCGCCAGTTCAGAACCGGTTGCCCCCTCCCGGGGTCGTTATGCAGCACTATCTTTGTGGATTGAAAACCTGCCCGAATTGGCCAATTTGCTAGATTTTGAAGTCCGCGTGGGTGGGGCCAGAGCCACGGCCTACTATATAGGATCGCCAGAACGCGATGGTCTGGTTCAAGTGAATGTGCGGCTGCCTTGGGATGTGGAAACCGGGCTGCAAGCAGTAACTTTGGGTTGGAGGGGCGAAAGTTGGGGCAAAGCAGGGGCTATCCGGATTATTCCGCCGCCTCCCATGGTTCCCCGATTGGTTGCTCTGACCGATGGCATCGACCTCATGAGCGGCACCCGCATCGTGAGTCGTTGCATAAAGATTACGATGGAAGAAGTCCTTCATCCAGAGGAGTTTGGAGCGGAAATTGATGGTCATCCAGTGAACGATTTTGACCGATTCTGCACCGACCCGATTCCGCCCCAATTTGAAGTAAATTTCCGTTTACCAGAAGAAGTGTTGGCTGGGGAACACCAATTGCAAATCTGGGTTGGGACTCGCGATTTAGGCACCGTGAAACTGGAAGTCGCCTAGCCGCAAACGCGCCAAATGGACCCCCGCGTTTACCTTAGAACATACTAAGTACTAATAACTCTGGAACTCAGTCTGTAACTATATGTCCCGTATCTAGATATAGTTCTTGACGTAGTACTACATATTGGGGCATCATTGCCAATGTTACACAATAGTTAAGGGCCAGTACTGACCACCATAAGCCTCCCCCGGCTGTGGGTCAACTCAAGACTAGTGAGATCAGCGACTTACAGAGTTAAACAAGGACGTAAACCGATAACATGGGACACCTCAGCGTAGATCTTGGCGCGCCAAGCAGGGACGTGAAGCGCGCTCTACCAAAAGAAGAAAGAGTGGGAGTATCTTTCCCAAAGCATTTCACTGCCAGGCTTAGCGCTGGCCAAACCCCTTACGACGATGTTCGTTGGGAAAAACGCACCGCCTCCATTGGAAACGACAAAGGAGCGGTAATTTTTGAGCAGCGCGACGTGGAAGTTCCCGCCGACTGGTCGCAAACCGCTACAAACATTGTGGTTAGTAAATATTTCCATGGCAAGATTGGGTCTCCTGATCGGGAAACCAGCGTCCGCCAACTGATCCATCGCGTCACCGATACGATTGCTGATTGGGGCGGGGAAGGCCGCTACTTTAAGACAGCGGAAGACGTAGAAAATTTCCGTCATGAACTGGCCCATCTGATGCTGACTCAAAAAGCCTGCTTCAATTCGCCCGTTTGGTTCAACGTCGGAGTAAAAGATACTCGCGGCTATGGTTGGTATCACGACGAAGCAACGAATTCGATTAAAGTGCTGGATAAGGACGTCAAGCGTCCCCAATGTTCCGCCTGCTTTATTGTGAGCGTGAAAGACTCGCTGGAATCCATTCTGGACTTGGCCAAGACCGAGGGCATGTTATTTAAGTGGGGATCCGGCACAGGCACGAATCTGTCGAAAGTTCGCGAAGAAGATGCCATTCTTTCTGGTGGTGGTCGGGCTAGTGGCCCGCTGAGCTTCATGCGAGGCTTTGACTCCTTTGCTGGCGTCATCAAGTCCGGTGGCAAAACCCGTCGCGCCGCCAAGATGGTCATCCTTGATGTAGATCATCCTGACGTGATGAACTTTGTCTGGTGCAAAGCTAAGGAAGAAAAGAAGGCTCACGTCCTGATTGACAACGGCTACGATAGCGCCATTGACGGCGAAGCCTACAGTTCTATCTTCTTCCAAAACGCCAACAATTCTGTACGCGTCAGCGACGAGTTCATGAAGGCTGTTACTGATGATGCCGATTGGTGGACCCGTGCCCGTGGTACCAACCAGCCGGTAAAGCGGTACAAGGCTCGCGAAATGATGCGTTCCATTTCCGAAGCTACCTGGCAGTGCGGCGACCCTGGTATGCAGTACGATACCACCATCAATCGCTGGCACACATCGAAGAATACAGATCGTATTAATGCGTCGAACCCTTGTAGCGAATACATGTTTCTGGACGATTCGGCCTGCAATCTGGTCAGTTTGAATTTGATGCGTTACGTGGGCCCCGGTGGCCAGTTCGACGTGGCAGCCTATCGCCATGCCGTGGATACTGTGATTCTGGCGCAGGAAATTATTGTAGATAACGCCAGTTACCCTACTGCCCGCATCGCCCAAAACTCGCACGATTTCCGCCCGCTGGGTTTGGGTTATGCCAACCTGGGCGCACTGCTAATGTCCATGGGCTTGCCTTATGACAGCGATGGTGGTCGCGATTTTGCAGGTGCTTTGACGGCCATCATGTGCGGCCAAGCTTATTTGACCAGCGCCCGCATTGCCCAAGCGACGGGTCCGTGCCCTGGCTATGCAGAAAACGAAGGTGCGTTCCTCAACGTCATCAAAATGCATCGCGATTCGGTGGCTCGCATCAACGCCAAACACGTTCCTGCGGACATGTACGATGCGTCGTGGGAATGCTGGAATTCGGCTCTTGAATTGGGCAAACTGCATGGCTATCGCAATGCCCAGACGACGGTGATTGCACCCACTGGCACCATCGGCTTCATGATGGATTGCGACACCACGGGCATTGAGCCTGATCTGGCTCTGGTGAAACATAAGAAGTTGGTTGGCGGTGGCGTGATCAAAATCGTCAACAACACCGTGCCGCAATCGTTGATCAAGCTGGGCTACCGTCCGGCGCAGGTTGAAGAGATTGTGAGCCACATTGATGCCTCGGGCACCATTGAAGGCGCACCTGGTTTGAAAGACGAGCATCTGGCTGTGTTCGATTGCAGCTTCCGGCCCGTCAATGGGAATCGTTTCATTCATCACATGGGCCACGTGCGCATGATGGCTGCCGCGCAACCCTTTATTTCCGGGGCGATCTCAAAAACGATCAACATGCCGGAAGAAGCAAGCGTGGAAGACGTGATGGATGCCTACATGGAATCCTGGAAACTGGGCTTGAAAGCAGTCGCAATTTATCGCGACAATTGCAAGCGCAGCCAGCCTATGAATTCCGGTGCCGGTACCAAGGGTGATAAGAAGCTGGCCGCTGTGGGTGTTCCCGGATCGCCGCAAATTGAAGAG
>JANXSF010000062.1 GCA_025352795.1 Acidobacteriota bacterium | reverse complement strand
CGCCTCAACGGCTACTTTTGCCTTCAACGAAGGCGGGTGATTCTTTCTGGTGCTGGGCATTGGCTCTCCTTATTTTCTATCCCTTCACACCATCTAAGAAACCTCTTTTTTCTGTCCAAAAAATGGGGTCCACTACAGATCACGGCCATCGCGTGGCCATGCAGATCGCCCGCGAACTGGTGATGTTCCTGCGCAGGCCCGGTGGACAGTCTCAGTTCAGCACAGCGCTAGCGGGACAGTTTTCCGATCATGAAACGTTCAGCGATCTGATTCCGTGGATGCTGGCTCATCTGCAGCAACCACTGCGAGTGGAAGATATGGCCACACAAGCCAGCATGAGTGTCCGCAACTTTGCGAGCGTTTTTACAGAACGAACGGACCATTCACCGGCCACCTATTTAGAAAGGGTCAGAGTAGAGGCGGCGTGTCGACGACTAACGGAAAGCTCGAAAGGGACCAAGGAAATTGCTACGGAATGCGGATTTCGCGATGCTGACGTCATGCGCAAAGCGTTTCATCGAGTGCTGAACACAACACCTCAACTCTACCGGCATGCTTTTGCTGCAGCCGATCTGTCACAGGACGAATCGGGTACCGCTATTTTCGACGAAAAGCAAAGCGCCAATCGTACTTGAGCGGAAAAGTTTTGCCCAATTACTTACCTTCGGATTCGAAACACACCCTTATAAACCAACCCTGCCAGAATGGCACCCACAATCGGGGCAAGCCAGAATAACCATAGCTGTTCCAACGCCCATCCGCCGACAAAGACTGCCGGGCCGGTGCTGCGGGCCGGGTTCACTGAAAGATTGGTCACGGGGATTCCAACCAAATGAATCAAGGTGAAGCCCAATGGCGATAGGTGCAAAACCCGCTGGGGCTCGTCGATCTGTGGAGCCTAAAATTACCGTCAGGAACATAAAGGTAAGCACAGTTTCCGCTACCAGGGCGGCCATCATTGAATAACCTCCAGGCGAATGCATGTCGAAGCCATTGGACGCGAATCCGCCTGCCAGACTAAACCCAACCTTGCCGCTGGCGATAACACCTGCGCTACAACATATTGCAATGCTTCTGACCCCGGAAATCGTCCAGCAACAACCAAACCCGCCGTCACCGCCGGATTCAATTGGCACCCGGAAATATGGCCAAACGTGTAAGACATCGTCAGCACCGTTAGCCCAAACGCCAAGGACACACCCAGCAAGCCGATTCCCACTTGCGGAAATGCGGCTGCCAATACTGCACTGCCACAACCGCCAAATACCAACCAGAACGTACCGATAAATTCTGTGGTCATTCGCTTTCCAATCGTCATTCAGATTCTCCTTTTGGAATCCCAGGGGTATAAGGCCATCGCCCAATGCTACCTAAGATAATCTCCATTGAAAAGACAAGAATCGTTCGGATTTTATTAAATTATCTTCTCCTAATTCCCTTATTCAAAAGACTGTACTTAACTTTGTTTTATGCCTACAATCATACGATCCCATGAAGTTGTTTCTTCCAATCCTCTGCGCATCCGTGTTGCTTGGCCAAGCTACGAAAGTCACCATTGGTGATTTGAATAAGCTGCCTTCACGTCCACCAGACATGAAGATTGCCTATGGTCCAGACCCCCATCAGTTCGGCGAATTACGGCTACCGAAAGGAAAAGGGCCGCATCCCGTGATTGTAGTCATTCACGGTGGATGCTGGGGCGATTTCGCCGACGCCACTTACATGACCAACCTTTCCACTCGACTGGCCGATGCCGGTGCCGCTACCTGGAATATCGAATACAGGCTGGTGCATCAGCCCGGTGGCGGATGGCCCGGAACTATTCAGGACGCTGGCTTGGCGATTGATCATCTTCGAAAGCTTGCCCGCGCAAATCACCTGGATCTGCGTCGCGTTGTAACCACTGGCCACTCCGCTGGGGGGCACTTGGCGCTATGGGCTGCAGGTCGCAAACATATTCCGAAAAATAGTCCACTCTATACATCCAAGCCGCTGTCCATTGCCGCGACTGTACCCATTGCGGGCATTGTCGACCTGGATGCGTTCGCCGTTTATGGCCTAGATGTTTGCGGCAAATTTCAGGAGATGGCTCTAGGGGGTTCATCGCAAAATGTTCCTGACCATTACCGAGCCGCGTCGCCCTTGCATTTGTTGCCCATCAAAGCGCCCCAAACATTGTTATTCGGTGATGCAGATAGGGCCGTTCCTGGACACCTATTTACTTCCTATATCCAGCAAGCCAAGGTGAAAGGTCGCGTGGAAGTGATCAACGTTCCCGACTCAGCACACTTTGACTTTCTTATGCCTGGAACTGAGGCTGAAAAAATCTTGTTCCAAGTGTTGCTTCGCACAGCAAAATTAAAGTAAACGTGGCTGCATAATGATCGTGTTCAAAAAACACTTGACGCACGACTTTATTGATTTTGAAGACAAATACTGCAAAGCACGATTGCTTTAGGACTGGTTACCGTTCAAGTGGAGCTCGTGCTTAAATACGAAAGACTGAGTCAGTCGAAACCGCCTGCCTCATAAAAGCAACTTTCTGGTGGTTTAGGATAGTGACTTAGTTGCCAAAGTCAGGGCAGGCATTCAGCCTGCCGGTTTACCTGGAACTTCTATAAATAAGTAAGATATTCTTCGATGGTGGCGCTTACCTTTTAGGCAGCGTCCGACCAATCCATTTCCGTGCTACTGCTTTCCAATTCGTCCATTTTCGATTGGCAGCTAACACAACGAGTCGCCCAGGGAAGTGCTACCAGTCGCTTTTGCGCAATAGCCTCTTCACAATCCTTACAAATTCCGTATGCGCCTGCTTCAATTCGACCCAATGCGTCTTGCACCGCCACTAGCGATTTTGTATTCCGATCCAGTTGCTCAATGGCCAATTCACGATTCGCGGCCATTTGAATGGCGTCCAAAACGTCGGGGGCTTGCGTTAAAGCCAGTTCTTCGCGCGAATGGAGACTTCTCTCCAAATCAGCTAAAGTTTCGCGCAACGATTCAACGGTGCGGGCTTGTGGTTCAAGAACTCTGGGGGTGGGAGTCTGCTTTTTTACGATTTGCATTTTGTTTATCCTTCTTTTTCCAACACAGCATCCATAGCAATTCAATAGCCAGATGCTTAATATTCAATAAAATCAATCAGTTGGCTCATATTTTTCGCCAATCCCTCGCCGCTCTACCATGCAGAGTCTGCATTGGGCAACGTAATCTCTACAATGTGGCCTGTAACATGCTGTAAAAACGTTTCCAGGAGTTTACTATGACCGTAAGTGAATGCGATGCTGCCCAGAACGTTGGGGAATACTTTTTTAAAGGAGCACGGGGTAAGATGACAGAGATGGCAACCTCAGTGCGCAGTAAAATCCTAATCGTCGATGACGATGAAAGCCAACGTGCGCTCCTCTGCGATATCCTTTCCGGGCAAGGTTTCCACGTGGAACAAGCCGTGGATGGCGTCGATGCGCTGGAAAAAGTGGACCAGTTTTCCCCTGACGTAATCCTCACAGATTTGAACATGCCCCGCATGGACGGGTTTGAATTTATCAGACAACTGCGCCAGCGGGAATTCTTGATTCCAGTGATCACCCTCACCGGTTACGGAAGTGTGGAAAAAGCTGTATCCGTAGTACACGATATGAAAGCTTTCTGGTTTTTGGAGAAGCCAGTGAAGTTCAACGTGCTGCTGCCACTGATTGAACGGGCAATTTCGCAAAACAGCCTGATTCGCGACGCCGAACGCCTGAATCGCGAACTGTCCATGCAGGGTTTGCTAGGAAATCTGGTAGGAAAGTCGAAAGCCATGCAACTGATCTTTTCGTTGATCCGCCAAGTGGCTCCCAGCAATGCTGCCGTTCTGATTACCGGGGAAAGTGGCACGGGAAAGGAAATGGTGGCCAGAGAAATTCACCGCATGAGCCGATGCGCCGCTGGCCCGTTCATCGCCATCAATTGCGCAGCCTTACCCGAATCTTTAATTGAAAGTGAATTGTTCGGACACGAAAAAGGTGCCTTTACCGGTGCTGTGGAACGTCGTGCAGGCTGCTTTGAGCAAGCTTTGGGCGGAACCTTGCTGTTAGATGAAATTGGCGAAATGCCCATGCTCACCCAGACCCGCCTTTTGCGAGTCCTGGAAGATTTGAAAGTACGCAGGCTGGGCGGCAAGTCGGAAGTGCAAGTAGATTCGCGCATCATCTCTGCCACCAACTGCAAGCCAGAATCGGCCATTGAACAGAAACAATTACGTGAAGATTTGTACTATCGGCTGAACGTATTTGAAATCAATCTGCCCCCGTTACGCGATCGCAAAGAAGATATTGCCGACATTGCTGAAGTGATGATTCACAATTTGAACCGCCGTCATGAAACACGGGTCACAGGCATTTCACCGGAAGCGGTGGAGCGCCTGCAGGATCACAATTGGCCGGGGAACGTCAGAGAATTGCGCAACCAAATGGAACGAGCCGTGATTATAGCCAACCAGGGCGTTTTGCGGATAGATCATTTTCACCAATACCGAGGCCAGACCCAGAAATCGCCTACACCCACATTTCGACCCGCTCTTGCATTGAGTGCCACATCCAGTGTCGAATTCAGCTCAGACAGCCTAAACCTGCCTGCTGGGTTACCCCTCGCTGAAGCCGAAGAGGCATATATTTTACTGACTTTGAAACATCTGAAAAATAACCGTCGGCAAGCGGCAGAGGCGTTGGGTATCAGCCTGCGAACGCTGCAAACCCGTTTATCCGATCTACGGAGCCGGGGTAAAATGATTGCTGAAGAAAACGTGGAAGCCGAATCAGGGGTGGATTCCAACGTGGGGTAGTGCAAAGCAGAATGTAGCTCCGGCACCGGCCGTGGATTCCACCCAGATTCTGCCTTTATGCGATTCCACAATAGCTTTGCAAATTGCCAACCCCAGGCCATTTCCAGGATAGCTTTTGCCGCCGTGCAAGCGGCTATACAGCTCAAAAACGCGTTGGTGAAACTCTGCTTCAACTCCGGGCCCGTTATCCCGAACTTGAATCACCCATTCCGTGGGATGGCTGATTGCTGAAATGGAAATATGTGGCTTGGCCCCAACGCTATATTGCAAGGCATTACGAATCAAATGATGGAAGACCAATTGCATCTGATCAAAGTCGCATGGCACAACTGGAAGGTCGTCACAAGCAACAGTTGCTTCTGCTTCCGTTATTTCGCTGTTCAGTGCAAGCAGAGCCTGACGAAGAGGCAAATTGAGGCTTAATGAATAGACTCTGGCAATCCCTGCCGATGCGGAGGCAAATTCTGCCAACCCGTCCAGCAACTTTTGCATTTGCGCGGCAGAATGTCGCAGGAAGTCCAACGATTCTCCGGCTTCGCCAGTTAATTCCAACGCTTGCAGCATTGCCGTGTAAATGTTTATCATCCTTACGGGTTCGCGCAGATGATGTACCGTTGTGGAGGCAAACTTATGAAACCGATCCAATTCGGTTTCCTGCAATGCGGATTGGTTCGCGCTAGCCATCAGCCTAAAGTATCATAAAAATTACTCATGCCATTTGCCCCCATACCGCGTCTCAGCAAGGTTCGATTAGAGCAAATCCTGTTTCCGCTAGCCATTGTGGCTGTGGCCGTGATTGGCTGGATGTCTTATAAAGACACCAGTGCCCGGCTGCGGTCTCGAGTGGAAGTGAACCGTCTGCAACAAATCTTGTATTCTAACCAGGGAATTCTATCCCTCTTGAAAGATCTGGAAGTGGGCCAACGCGGATTTCTGCTCACCGGGGACCGCACTTATTTGGATCCATATCAACGCGCCAAAGCCAATCTGCCCAGCTATATTGATGGGTTGAGTGCCCTGGTTCGCCGGGACGATCAACTAGCTCGGGTTAGCCAGATGCGCACATTAATTGCGGAAAAGACCGTGGAGGTGGAAGCCACCCTGATGATTCGCGAGCAGATGGGGGAAGCTGCGGCACTGGAAGTAGTGCGGTCCAATCGTGGCAGGCAGACAATGGATACTTTTCGGCAATTGTCTGAATATATTAGCAACTCTGCTTATGGAGATCTGCAAACAGTAACGCAAGATTTGGAAGAGGAAACCGCCAGATCCAGAAAAGCGATCCTGGCCGCCTGTGCTGTATTGGTTGGACTTTTGGCCTTTTCGCTGTTCCTGATTCGAAGGGCGTCCATGCGTCGGGAAGATTTGATTGACCGGCTGGAAGATTCCCGTTTGCGTACCTTAACCACCTTGTCCAGCATTGGTGATGGCGTAATTACCGCCGATTCCGTGGGTTTAGTCACGTACCTCAACCCCGTCGCCACAGCGATGACCGGAATGCAGAACAAAGAAGACGGCCTGGGCAAAGCCATTGAACAGGTGTTTCCCTTGGAAGGCGAAACTGCCGGGTGTGCCATAGAAAATCCGGTACGTAGGGTGCTGCGCAACTCCACAATTGTAACTTTAGATAATCCTGCATTTCTGGTGCGACCCGATGGCACCAGAATTGTGGTGGACGATAGTGCTGCCCCCATTTTTGATCACGAGCACCAGTTGGCCGGAGTGGTGATGGTGTTCCGCGATATCACCCAGAAGAAATTGGCAGATGACCTGCTAAGACGCTGGCAACACGTGTTTCAACACGCTGGCTTTGGTATGGCAATTTTGAGACTGGATGGAACCCAACCCTACTTTGACGAAGTAAACCCCTCCTTTGCTGAAATGCACGGATACACCGAGGAAGAATTGAAGGGCGGATTGCTCAGTAAGCTGGTGGTTCCCGAATCGTGGGAGATGGAAGCAACAGCCGTCACAGCCAGCAAGCGGGCCATCACTGAATCGGTCCATGTGCGCAAGGATGGCAGTCGATTCCCAGTGTTGGCCGATGTCACCGTAGTGCGCGATTCAAAGGGCAAGGCTTCGTACTGTACGGCTTATTATTCCGATATTTCTGAGCGCAAACGCATTGAAGAAGACATCCTTTGGAGTGAACAGCAGTATCGGGTGACTGCCGACGCGCTAGCCCAGTTGGTTTGGACCAGCAGACCGGATGGAACCACCGAATACATGAACGTTCGCTGGCAGGAACAAACTGGATTATCGCCAGAAGCCACCGGCGAGCATGGCTGGAGTCAGTTCCTGCATCCAGAAGACCGGGAGCGGTGCCTGGATGCCTGGAAAAAATCAGTTGAGACCGGCGAAAGTTTCTTAATGGACTGCCGCATCCAAGCCTCAAAAGAGGCTGGTCCAAGGTGGCACACTTGCCGGGCATTGGCTGTGCGCGACCGTGAAGGGCAAATTTTACGGTGGTTCGGGTCGTGCACTGACGTCCATAATCATCGCGAGGCAGCCGATTCCATGCGTGCCGGTAAGGAAGAGCTGGAAAAGCTGAACCAGGCACTTTTGCGGTCAAACCAGGATTTGGAACAATTTGCGTACGTGGCCAGTCACGATCTGCAAGAACCGCTTCGCATGGTCATCATATACTCTCAATTGCTGCAGGAGGAGTTTGCCGATCAATTGGAGGGGCAAGCCAAGGAATACATGGAATTTGCCGTCAACGGGGCCCAGCGGATGGAAGCTTTGCTGAAGGATTTGCTGGCTTATTCCAGAGTCACTTCGCAGGAAGAAAATCTTATCGCTAACGCTGACAGTGAGACGGCTCTGAACATGGCTACCACCAATCTCAAGTTGTTGATAGAAGAGGTGCAAGCACAGATTCATCATGGTCCACTTCCTGCTGTGGCAATGGCGGAAATTCACCTGGTGCAACTGTTTCAGAACCTGTTAAGCAATGCTCTGAAATATCGTAAAAGCAATGTCCCGCCGATGATCAACATAGAGGCTGAGGAAAGTGATGGTATGTGGATTTTCAAGGTCAGCGACAATGGCATTGGGATTGCACTTAACTATCAGGAACAGATATTCCGAATTTTTGGGAGGCTGCACGGTCAAGATCAGCCCGGTACAGGGATCGGATTGGCTTTGTGCAAGAAATTGATTGAGCGCAACGGAGGAAGACTATGGGTGGAATCGAAGCTAGGAGAGGGGGCGACTTTCCTGTTTTCAGTGCCATCCTTGGGTCGAAGGGTATGATGGCGAAGGCTTGGAAGATTGTTCTTGCCGAAGATAATCCGGGTGACGTGTTCCTTGTTCGACGAGCGTTGAATGAACATTTGAAAGGACCGCTGCATTCGTTCACCTTAACCGTTGTGAAAGATGGCGAAGAAGCCATTCAAATGTTGGACAAGTCAGAAGCAAGCGGTGATACGTTAGATTTAATGCTGTTGGATCTAAATCTTCCCCGTCGAGACGGTGCAGAAGTGTTGGCCCGCCTACGCAGCCTCACGCATCTAAGTGGCACGCCAGTGATCATGATGACCTCTTCCGATTCGCCAAGAGATTGGGAACGCTGCATGGCATTAGGGGCAAACCGATATTTTCAGAAACCGGCAGAGCTGAAACGCTTCATGGAAATCGGAAAGATTGTGGCCGACTTGTTCGCCATAGCCTGAAACTAAACTCGGCATAATATACTGGGTTCATGTTGTTCCATAGTGACCGTCGCACGGTCACCCATATTGCCCTGCTGATGCTCTGTGTCGCGCCGGGGGCTGGGCTGGTCAGCGCTCAAGACATCAAGGATGCGGTGGAGCCGCCCATCGTTGGACGCTACGAAGGGTCTTTGATTAAGGAACAGAGCGTTCGTGCTTTCGACCGCACTGCCATGGCCACACAATTCAACGCCCGTCGTCAGTTCGAGCGCATCGACGTGGAAGGGCGTCGTACATTGACTGCATTGCAGGGTCCGCGGGGTCGTTCGGCGCTGGAAATTTTCACCAACTATACCAACGCGCTGAAGAGTGCAGGCTTCCGAGTTTTGTACACGTGCAGTCGCGCAAATTGTGCGAGCCGCATGCTGGAAGGTCTGGTCGAATTGCGTCGACAGCTATCCTTAATACGGCGACGGGTCCATTGAGGATCAGCATTACCTGGTGGCGAGTCGACGCGTGCCTGTTGGAACGGAGTACATCCGGATCGCCGCGCGGGGGCCGGTTCTGCCGGTTGTGATAGTGGATATTGTGACAGCCCGCTGCCATGGAAACTCGAGTGAAAGTAATTGAGGCCGATACGCTGCGTAGCGAGATCGCCAGGCAAGGGCGAGTGGCGTTGTATTCGGTATTCTTCGATTTCGACCGTGCCGAATTGAAACCGGAATCCAAACCTCAGCTAGAGGAATTGGCGAAGTATCTGCGTTCGGACCCCACCGTGAACGTATTTATAGTAGGGCATACGGACGGCAAAGGAAAAGTTGATTACAACCAGGATTTATCGCGCCGCCGCGCCGCCGCATTGGTGGCGGCACTTGTCGGGGAACATCGAATCGCAACCGGTAGCCTTTCGCCGTACGGAGTAGGTCCGTTGGCCCCGCTTGCCAGCAACGATGCGGAGGAAGGGCGCGCCCTGAATCGGCGAGTGGAAGTGGTCAAGCGTCTGGACTGAATCGGCTTCGGGGACTTGACACCAAGCTATTTGCCACTTCCTTATTCTGGGAATGTGGAAGAAGCGAAAGCAGGACTTGCGCTCCAACGAAATTTCTGCGACGAAAAACTTAGCATGAATTTCTAATAAGTTATTGAAAAAACAATGAGTTCATTAGTTGGCATTTAAAATGCATTAATACGTGCAGGACTAACGGCTGAACGCCATCGTCTACTTATCAAAAAAGGAGATTGATAATGAGGATTAGACACTGCATGAAAAAAGATCTAAGGGGCAACAATTGCGCTATTATCGTGTTGTTGCTCAACTGCGTGGGCACAGGAGGGCCCCCGATTCGCATCCGATTTAGGAGGAGGTTACACTCAGACCCTAGGAAACGCTGGTCGTCGACTCGATAACGGATGGAATTTAACTGGAGGAGCAGGCGTTAATTTCTCCAGATACTTCGGAACCATGATTGATGTTGGCTACAATAGGTTCGGGATTAATGGAGCCACGCTTGCGAATGTGGGTTTTCCGGGAGGAAATGTCGGAGTCTTTTCTGCGACGTTGGACCCTATAGTGCACCTAAACGCTACCCGGCACGCTGACCTTTACATAGTCGGCGGAGGTGGTTTATACCGGACCACTCGAGAGTTCACTAGACCATCTTCTGCATCATTTAGCGCATTTGATCCTTTTTTCGGATTTTATAATGTGACAGTCCCAACGACCCAGATTTTGTCTTCCTACACAGTCAATAAGCCGGGCATTAATGTAGGTGCCGGATTTTCTGTTGGGACGAAATGGCACGGAAAAGTGTTCGCAGAAGCCCGTTATAACCGCATTTTCATGGGGAATGATCGCTACACTGACTATGTTCCAGTCACGCTGGGCTTTCGCTGGTAGAGAATTGCCTCTAGAATGTCTGAGTTGAGAAATAGATAAAACATTAAGACAAAAGTTGAAAAGTTGCCTCGCTGCCTCGTCAAAGAAGTGGCGAGGCGCGTGCAGATGTTAGTTTCCGTTTCGCCGCTGCACAATATCCACATTGAATGTAGTGCCTGGCGAGCGATGCACTACTTCTCCTGCTCCACCGATGAGAACACCGGCACGAATTAGGCAGGGCAGCGAATGCCGCTGCGATGTGGAAATCCAAGCGACAAGATCTTTCATCAACGACGGCACATCGCTCGCTTCCGGCGGCATGTAGACAATGCTGCGGGTGCGGCTATCCCGCATGACATTCTGTCCATCCCGGTAAGGAGTTGGCTTGGTCGTCTTCCTTCCGTCCGCCATCACAAGGCCATGCAAACTTTGGATGTGTGCCTCAGAAAAAAGAGCGCCTGATTCCGCAGTCTTTTCGCCTTTTCGAGGGCAGGGTAATATCCCAGAACTTCCTTTTCGTCGCGCTCCCGCCCGGCAAATTGTTGTTGCTCGATTACCTTGGCAACCTGTTCCTGGGTCAATCGATTGCCTTCGATCATGGTGGAATAGTGGGCTGAGTAGAGGCGCGCCGTTTCGCGGAGGGATGCAAGCACGGAAGGCGTTATGCAAATCTTGAACAGCCTGCCTCGCCGATTCAATCCGAATGAGGCTCGTGGCGACTTTTCACGTGATGGTAAATTTTCGATTAAACGGCATGGTATCGGCAATTTATCGGCACGGAAGACTACCGTTATTGTGCCGTTGCCGTTAATTGTTCTTTGTAAAACGAGTCTGGGAAGCATACCGAGCCGCCATGCGCCAGTAAACAGTTTCCCTTGATATTTGAGAAAGTCCACATGCTGTCCGAATGGCGACTCGGAACGGTAGTTGCGGAAATACCGCTCGGAAGTGTCCCAGCATGATAACCTCGATCTAAAGTCAACCACATTTAAGGTAACTTGGGGACAGCCCACGTGTTTCCCTATTTTACCGACTTGAAAAACCTGGAAAACCGATCGCCCTGATCTTATACTGTTCCCACCTACCAATGCAGTGGCAGAAACAATGCAGCAACAGTGGAATATCTTTGGCGATTGATTATGAAGCAGTGGTTCGCGATGAAGGTGAGTCCACAGAGGGAGAGTTGATTGCGTTTCTCTTGGACGAACTGCCTTATGTGTGGCTCGATGATTACCTTGCCATGACGCCAAGCCTGCTCCCAGACCGCAAATTTTGGGTCGAACGGTTCACTAACTAAAAAAGAATGCCCGCAATGATCTAGGTCATCGCGGGCTTTATAAGTTACTGCTACTTACATCATTGAGTTTTACTTGACTAACGGATTCCCGATGATGTCACCAGATACCACTAGTTCCACTCTACGATTTTGTTGCCTTCCAACCGCCGTATCATTGGTAGCTACAGGGCTTGTCTTACCAAAACCCTTTGCTGTGATGGCTGGACTGCCAATCCCTTGCTTTACCAAGTATTCCAAGACCGCTTGGCTACGTTGTTCTGAAAGCTTCTGATTATATTCATCACCGCCAACGCTGTCCGTATGGCCTTCCACTTCCAACTTCAATCCTGGATGGCCCAAAATGATGCCCGCTACTTTCGAAAGTTTTTCACGCGCTCCTGCGCGCAGGCTAAACTTCGCAGTATCAAACAACACATCGGACATGTTGACGATTAAGCCTCTTGCAGAATCGCGCGTTTCAAGAATCAGGTTGAATTGAGTTAGTAACTGAGTTCGTAACTCCTCTTTCTCTTTCTCTGCCTGATTTCTAAGTCGTTCTGCTTCTGCTGTGGCCATCTTTGCGTTTGCAGTTTCTGCTTTGGCCATTTCCCGAGCTTCTTCCAACTTACTACGTTCTGCCTTGGCGGCAAGCTGCGCCTGTTCAGCTTGTGACTTGGCATTTTCTAATTCACGCATAGCAGCCATACGGCTGGCTTCCAGACGCGCCCGTTCCTGAGCTGCCCCTTCCGCTGCGGTGACGGCAGCAGCGCGCGTGGCATCCACTTCTGATCTGGCTCGGCTGGCTTCTAGTTGAGCAGTTGCGCGCTCTGCTTCCGCCTTGGCCCGACGTTCAGCTTCCATTCTTTGATCCGCTTCTGCTTGCGTGCGCAGGACCAATGCTGCTGCCGCTTCATCTTGAGCTTTGGTTTCACGTGCGGCTGAACTGGCTCGTTCGTTGGCTAAGAATGTCTCATCCATCTTTTTCATGGTAATGATGCGGGCATCTTCGGCCATCTGAACGGCTTCGCGAGCCACCGTGCCAATATTCTTCTTACCGCCCTTACCGATCAAATAACCTTCGGCGTTGAGCAGGCCAATTTCCGCTTTGTGGAAAGTATCGGCGGCGTATTGCGGTGCACCAGCCCAACGGGCAATCTGCACAGCATTGCGAGCTTGATACAACTCCAGCGGCACTTTCGGATCGAGGGCAATTGGCTTAAGATCCTTCGGATTCACATTGAGCACATACTGGCCTCTTTGAAGGAGTTCAAACTTAGCATCCATCTGCTCAATGGTACCCGTGGTGTCGGGTCTGATGAAATTTTCCATTACTACAACGTCACTTGGTTGAGTAACAGCAAAGTAAGGTTCTGCGGTAACAAATAATCCAAAGGATTGTAGTTCGGAAGTTGCCGATAACTTGCTGTTGCCACCGTTCAGCAACACTTCACCGATGTTCGTTGCCCGACCCTCTGGTGTAACTGCCCACATTACATAAGTAAGATACTCCGGTCCGTACTTAGTGGCCGGGCTCATCTTAGACATGTAAGTGTCAATCTTAATGACACCTTGCTTGCTCTCCACCTTGGCCTCGCCTTTGGCGTCAATCATCAGATCAGTGCCACGAAGGCCAACCATTGTGGACCCACTGCGGTGATGATAATTGATCGCTTTGGTTGTACGGGAAACCACAGTCACCCGAAAAATCGGTACTGGCCCAGAAGCGTTTTCCGGAACGCCCTGTTGCGTTGGATTGCGGGCTTGCGGTGCTTGTGCCAACAACAATCCGTTTAACATCAAGTAAATTGGGATTCTCATTTTCATACTCTTATTACCTTCTTTGAGGGCTCTTGTGCCTGAATTATGCGGATTGCCAAACATGAAGATCTAGGCGTGAACCGCTGCCTGATAAGCCTTTGTTCCAGCGTCAATGGCAGTCTTGATACTTTCCTTGGTCCTGGCCATTTCCGTCCGACCCTTTTCCACTACTCCAGCCGCTGAATTCATAACATCGTTGGCTTGATTCTTCACTTCATCGGCGGCAGATTGCATCCGATTGGTAAGCAGGTTTCTAGTGGCAATGCCAGACTTGGGGGCAAATAACACTCCTAAGGCAATGCCAGTGCTAATGCCCATCAAGAATCCTAAAGTGCAGTCTCTATTGTTCATGACGCATATCTCCTTTGTTCTATTTCTATTTTTCGTGTGGTGAATACTTGGTGAGCAAGGAAAGCAACTTAGTGGCCGCTGCTGGTGATGTCATATCGCCAGTAACAATTTCCTTAGTCTCCATGCGCTTGCCATACAGTGCTTCGTTGTCATCCAGGTCAGGGCGAAGTGTTGCTCCCTTCAGTGCGATGCCTGCAAAAACGCCTCTGGTGCGCGACCATCCTAAAATTTCCGCCGTCATTTTTGCATCGGTCTGAGCAGTTACAGTTCGACCAACAGGGCCCGCTGCAACTTCGCCTTCTCCGCCCAATGTAAATTGACTTTGCATTAACTTTTGAGCACCACGTTCATTCATCACTAACATCACTACATCCGTTTCAGAACCGCCGATTTGAAATCCAACGCTTCCGCCTTCAATGCGAATTGAGGCTGGAGCAGACCATCCGCCTGTTTTTCGACAGGTTAAGAAGCCTTTGCCATAACTACCACCAACGATGAACGCACCTTTCTTCATTCCAGGTACAATCACGGCGCAGTGGGCTCTTTCTAATAAATCTTCAGGAATGCCTTTGTCGTTGGCGTTCATGATTTCTGAAAGAACCATGGCCGATTCATCGAGCCTTTCAGAAACTTTCTTTTCATTCTTTTCATTTGCTGCGGGTAATTGCTGCGAAAAAAATACTGCTGCTGCTAGAGGTAACAAATAAAAGCGCATGTTTTTGAATCCTCCTAAGACTCATTCTTATGAGTGCAATTGGATTGCCAATCGACTAACCTTTTTGTAACAACAGAATAAGTATTGGAGTCACGATTCAGTGTGAAGTTTTTTCCGAATGCGCAACTTCTGCGTTGACGTGCAACTGGATAACGCTTACAAACTCAGCCTCTCTGTTGGCCCTTCAATTGCAGGCTAAGACATTGGGATACTTCCCTTCAAGCCAAATGGAGAAACTCAGATGAACGGATGGATCGTTGTATTTGCTTCAACTTCAGCAATTAGCGGATCTCTGGCAACAGGGCCTGCAGCCCTTACAGCCAGTGGTTTATTCGCCCTTTTATCCGTATTGGGTGTGTTCACCCGATATCTCAGGGGTTGGGCTTGATCGCGCAGGATCCAAAAGTAAATCTCCCTACCAAACAGACCTTAAACGACTCTAAAAGACGCGTTTTCGCGTTCTTTGCTGCCGGAGAAGGCTTAACCGAAGCCGAAAAATCCGAGAAAATGGCCCGGCAGATCAAAGGTGCGAAGGTTTGCCTGATCAAAGATTCCATTCCCAATGACCGCCGGCGGTCATTTTGTCAGAATTTTGCATCACTTCTGATGACTGGCGAGGAATTATTGGTAGTGGAGGCACCGGGTGCGGACGTAGCTGCACTGCTGCCCAGGCTGCGAGCTGCTGGCCAACCGACCATTTTCGTACTCCGGATTGAACAGGCCGAACGAGAATCGGACACTGCGAAGTCACCTATTATCCGGCTGGATCACATTGAAGCCGTTTTGACCAGTGCGTTGGCGGATTTGCGGGAAGCCGTGAGTCTAGGCCACCGCCCCACGTCCGCAGCGGATTGGTTTCTGGATAACACCTATTTTGCTCTGAGCGAATTGGCAGAAATTCGCCGCAACTATCCTCGCACACGAAGTTCTATGGAACGGGTGTATCAAGTTGCCAGAAGCCTGGTTGCTCAGGCGCCGCATGCTCTGACAGAGGCCAGTATTCTGGAGCACCTGCGGGAATCGCAGAAAGAGAAGTCGTTAACGTTAGCTGAACTATCTTCTTTCCCGCTTTTCTTGCGGATCGGAATTATTGAGCAGCTTTCAGGGTTGGCTGCCGGAGTTTCGCACGCACGGTATAGTCGCGAAGCTGCCTATCTGTGGGCCGACCGACTTTCTGCAAGCTTACGTCGGGACGATACAGACGTTGCCGACCTGCTGCGCAGAATGGAGACCGAAGCCTATTCCTTCTCCCCATCCTTTGTGACCGCGTTGGCGGAACTGTTGCATGGGCAGGAAGAAGCCTTGGCTGAAGTGCAAAAGTGGATTGAGATTCATCTGGGCAATACGCTCAGCACAGTGGTCCGCACCGAACATGCACGGGAAGCATCGGTAGCGGTGGAAACTGCCCAGGCGTTCGGCAATCTGCGCGGGTTCACTCGCATTGATTTTTCGGAAATCTTTGAGGCGGTTTGTGCAGTTGACGCTGAGCTGCGCAAAGACCCTGAAGGGAATTTCGTACGCAGTGATTCGGCCACCAGGGATTTGTGCCGTCACAGCGTGGAACAAATCGCGAGATGGAGTAGTTCGGACGAAGCGTCAGTGGCTGGAATTGCTGTGAAGTTGGCTTCGCAGGCATCCCTTCCAAGGGAGCGCAATGTTGCGTATTACCTGATTGCGGATGGCGTTTTTAAGCTGGAACAAGAGGTTGCTGCAAAAGTCCCGCTGCGTACACGATTGTTGCGGGGCATCCGCAATCACGCTACAATTTCCTTCTTGACCGCCATTGGTTCCCTGGCCCTGGCTTTCACACTCACCACACTTTTGTTCGCCTATGAATCGGGAATGCATCAGCCTGCACTGCTGATTTTGTTGGGGGCATTGGCATCGTTTCCGTTAAGCGAATTGGCCATACAAATTATCCATTCCCTGGTGATTTCAACCTTACCGCCGGCAGTGCTCCCTAAAATGGATTTTGAGGAAGGAATCCCGGTGGAACACGCAACCTTGGTTGTGGTGCCCATGATGCTTGCCAGCCGCACTGTTGTACGTAAGGAATTGGAAAAATTGGAAGTGCGCTACCTTGCTAATCGAGAAGTGAACCTTTCTTTTGCATTGTTTTCTGACTTCTTGGATTCGCCGGAACCATCCCAGCCGGGTGATGACGCACTATTGCAATCCGCTGCTGACGGAATTGTTGCACTGAACTCTAAATATCCACAAGCGCATTTCCTGTGGTTTCACCGGGGAAGGGAATGGTCTAAAAGCGAACAGGCTTGGATTGGCCGCGAACGCAAGCGAGGCAAGATAGAAGACTTGAATGCCTATCTTACCGGTCAAGGTGCTGAGGGGATTCTGCAGGCGGGAACTTTACCTAGCCCAATTCAATACGTCATCACGTTAGATGCTGATACCCAACTGCCCCCAGGCACTGGGCGGCGGATGATTGAAACCATTGCTCACCCGGTTAACAAGGTTGAGATCGACCCTGTCACCAAGGTTCGCCGCAGTGGGTTTTCCATTATTCAGCCCAGAGTGAGCATCACACTGCCTGGGGCAACCGCCACACGATTTACTCGGATTTTTGCCGATACTACGGGTCTTGATCCGTACAGCCAATTTGTGTCCGACATTCAACAAGATCTGTTTGGTCAGGGAACGTTCCACGGTAAAGCGATTTACGACGTCCACGCGTTTACTGAAATTCTGGGCAATCGCTTCCCTGCGGAAACGTTGTTGAGTCACGATTTAATTGAAGGCGTGCATGCCGGCGTGGGCTTGGCTACCGACATTGAATTGTTGGAGAGCCTGCCGCTGGATTTTGCAAGTTTCAGCCGACGTCAGCACCGCTGGATTCGTGGAGATTGGCAGATTGCTTCGTGGATGCTGTCCCATGTTCCAGGACCAACCGGCGCTAGTGTTGCCAACCCACTTTGCCTGATTAACCGCTGGCAGATCGCCGATAATCTTCGCCGCAGTCTGGTGCCCATTGCATCGTTTCTGCTGCTTCTATTTGGCTGGTTCATCTCTACCGTTCCGGGCGTTTGGAGTCTGGTGGTGGGAATTGCTGTCGCTATTCCTGCACTTGCCCCTTTGATGGACCGTTGGGTGCGACACATCCAGGGCACCGTGGACGGATGGCAAGGGTCTACCGATCAACTGCTGCGTACCGCGGTAATGACAGCCTTTCTTCCGCAACAGGCATTGCTTTCCGTGGACGCCATTGCCCGTTCCTGCTTTCGCCGCTGGGTGAGCCATCGCAATTTATTGGAATGGCAAACTGCAGAAGCTGCCGAGCGCGATTCGCATCTGCACTTAAATTCCACCCAACAACAAATGTTTGGAATTGCAGCCATGTCTATGCTGCTGGCTATCGCTCTGCGATTCATTGGTGGACTGGCATCTACTTCAGTTTTTCTAAGTTTGTGGATGACTTCTCCTGTTCTGCTTACATGGTTGAACCGGTCAAGTCCACCCCCCAGAGAAAAATATTTATCTGGTTCCGATACCCTTTATCTGCGTAAGATTGCCCGACTCACCTGGCGCTTTTTTGATGATTTGGTGGGGCCACAAACGAATTGGCTACCGCCCGATAATTCGCAATTAGCATTACGAGTGGAAGTGGCGCAAAGAACTTCACCAACGAACATAGGCTTGTGGCTGACATCGGCATTAGCAGCTTGGGACTTCGGCTTTCTGACCAGTGAAGAGCTCTGCCGGCGATGTGCTGAAACCCTCAAAACGCTGAACCGCATGGAACGGTATGAAGGTCACATTTTGAACTGGTACAACACCAGCACGTTGGAACCTCTTTTACCGCGATACATATCTACCGTGGATAGCGGAAACCTGATTGCAAGTTTATGGACCTTTCAACAAGGTCTGGAAGGTATCCTAACGGCACCCATATTGGGCAGCCGCTGTCTGCATGGTCTTACCGACACGCAATCTGTTTTGGCCGGACACATGGATGGGCATGAATATCTTTCTGTTCCCATGAAAGCTGTTTCTGTGCTTCTGACCAATGAAGCGCAGAGCAGTGAAATTGCCGGCCGTCTACGATTATTGCGTCAATCTTTAGAAGTGCTGGGTGATGCGAAGCGGTGGGAAAGTGGAGGCGAACACGTATATTGGGCAACACGGTTTGTCGAAGAATCGAATGCCTGGAATGGTGTGGTGGATCGCTATCTGGGTTGGATGGAAACATTGTCCAGGCCACCTGATTCCTTTCTGCTTCCACTTGGATCAGACTTCTTAAAACTACGGCGTAAAGCCATGCTGGAAATTCCGTCGCTGCAAACACTGGTGGCTGGAAATGTTGCAGTGGAAACAATGCTGAGTCGACGTGGTGAACCAGAGATGCGGCCAGAGGCTGCGGCATGGCTTGAACAATTGGCGCGCGAGTTTGGACAAGCTAAACAGGCGGCCAAAGAATCGGCGTCAGCCATCCAGTTGTTGCTGGATTCGGTACGCAGCTTTGTGGATGCCATTCAAATGGGGTTCCTGTATGACAAACAACATCGGCATCTGAGCGTCGGCCTGGAGTTGCAGTCGCCAGTTGGATTTACCAGTCATTATGATTTACTTGCTAGCGAATGTCGGCTGGCGAGTCTTGTGGCCATTGCCAAGGGCGACGTACCGGTGGAACATTGGGGCGCATTGGGACGTCCGCTTGGACCAGGGGTTAGCAAAAGAGTGCTGCTTTCCTGGAGCGGCACCATGTTTGAATTCTTAATGCCGCTGTTGTTCACCCACACTTACGAAAATTCATTGCTGGATGCAGCTTGCCGGGAAGCTTTGGAGTGCCAGTTACGATTTGGACATCGTAGCGGGCTTCCCTGGGGGATTTCAGAGTCCGCATACAGCGCGATTGACTTAAACCAAATCTATCAATATCGGGCATTTGGATTAGCGGAGCTGGCACAGAATCCCGACGTGGATGATAGACCGGTGATCTCCCCGTATTCCACTGTGCTGGCGTTGTCACTTCGTTCCAGAACGTGCATGGACAATCTGAAAAGGTTGGAAGCGCTGGGGCTAAACGGACACATGGGCTTCTACGAAGCGATCGACTTTTCACGGGAAGCAAAGCGTGAAGGGGAACGGGGAGTTGCAATCTACGCCTACATGGCCCATCACCAGGGGATGAGTTTACTTGCTTTAGACAATGCAGTTCATCCCGATGCCATGCAAAAGCGTTTCCATTGCGATCCGCGAGTACGGGCATTTGAGTCGCTATTGTTTGAACGCATTCCACTGTCTCGCCTGCGCAAAAGAAAGGTGGACCCCCGGCCTGCGGCTCGACCGGAAAATCCCATTCCAGAAGAGAGTCCAGAAAGAATATTTAGTGGGGACACGGCCATTCAGCGCGTGCAACTGCTGGGCAATGGGCGCTACTCTTTGATGATCACCAATTCCGGATCGGGCTACAGCCGTTGGAATGACTTTGATGTTACAAGGTGGCGAGCCGATACGACGCTTGACGATTGGGGCACCTTCATTTTTATCCGTGACCAGAATTCAGGTTCCACGTGGTCTGCTACAGCGCAGCCGCTGAATAAGGATCGGGGCGAAAGTTCGGTAGCTTTTTCTGCGGATCGTGCAGATTTCCGGCGTGTGTTTTTGGGGATTGAATCGACAATGGCCGTCACCGTGGCTACTGAAGACGATGTGGAAATACGGCGTTTGATCATCAACAATCGCTCCCGAAAGCAACGTGTGCTTGAGTTCACGTCTTTCACTGAACTGGCCATGTCCCCCCAAGGTGCAGACAAAGCTCACCCTGCGTTTAGCAAGTTGTCTATACAGACGGAATGGTTTGATGAAGGTGTGATATTGGCGCATCGTCGTCCACGATCCCCGGAAGACCTTCCCATATGGATCGCCCATCTTTTAGTAGGCAATGGGACGGGGCGGCAATTTGAGACGGACCGCAGCACTTTTCTGGGACGAGGAAAGAGTGTTCATGATCCCGATGCTTTAAGTCGTCCGTTGAACCGCTCCAAGGGGTCGGTTTTGGATCCTTGCTTCAGCCTTCGATATCGCGAAACGTTGAATCCCGGAGATCGATGTGAATTCAGCTATGTGACTATTGCCGCCTCATCGCGTGAAGCATTGCTGACACTTGTTGCGAAATATCAAAGGCCAGAATCGGTGGCGCAAACGTTTGAACTGGCTTGGACTCGGGCCCAGTTGGAATTCCGTTACCTGCAAATGAAGGCTTCCGCAGCGCACAACTTTCAACAATTAGCGGGCTTTTTGATTTATCCCAGCTCTGGCCCACGGGCGTCTTCCTACCACGTAATTCGAAATCGCTTGGGACAATCGGGCTTATGGACGCTTGGCATATCGGGAGATCTGCCCATACTCACCATCACGGTGGAGGATGAGCGCGGGCTGAGTTTAATTCGGGAAATTTTATCGGCTCATACTTACTGGAGGCTTCGCGGATTTCGTGTTGATTTGGTGATCCTGAATCAGGAATCGTCAGACTATGACCGTCCACTTAACTTTCAACTTCAGCGTTTAGTAGAAGCCCATTCCCGCGAGGCCGGGGCCAATCATTTGGGTAATGTATTCCTGTTGGATTGGGAACATCTTTCGGAAGAACAGCATACCCTTCTGTTTGCAATTTGCGGGGCACAGTTAGCGGGAAATCGGGGTTCACTTGCCCGTCAATTGCCACCTCCCATTGAACTCACTTCCACTTCGCCTCGATTCGCACCAACCGGTTCCACCGTTGAACTTCCTTCGCGTCCATTGCCTTTTCTGGAACTGCCGTACTTCAATGGAATCGGCGGATTTACTGGGGATGGTAGAGAATATTCTATCTATCTGGGACCTGGGACACTCACCCCATCTCCCTGGAGCAACGTCATTGCGACGCCGGATTTCGGCACCATGGTCACTGAGAGTGGACTGGGTTTCACGTGGTCAGGGAACAGCCAACAGAACCGTCTGACGCCTTGGCATAACGATCCGGTAGTAGATCCGCAATCAGAGGCAATTTACATTCGCGACAACGATTCCGGTTCACGATGGACACCCACCGCACTTCCCATTCGTGAGAACGATGCGTATCGGGCGCGGCATGGTCAAGGGTATTCAGTTTTCGAACACAATAGTCATGCCATTGGGCAGGAGTTGACAGTGTTTGTTCCGTGGAAGGAAGGTTCTGGGGAAGGTGATCGGGTGAAAATATGTCGGCTTCGTTTGCGAAATGATTCCGCTTTGCCACGCAGCCTTAGCGTGTTTTACTTTGCCGAATGGGTGCTGAACACCAATCGGGAAGATCAGGCGAAACATGTGCAGACAAAGTTTGATTCCACATCGCGGGCATTAATTGCGGAAGAAACATGGTCCCCTATCAGTTCAAACCAAGTTGCCTTTGCTGGGGCAAGTCCACTTCCGAATTACTATTCAGGAGACAGGCGTCGCTTCCTGGGAAGGAATGGGCTACGCGCCAACCCCGCCGCATTAGATTTCCAGCATCTCGATAATGTGACAGGCACTGGTTTGGATCCGGCGGCAGTACTGCAAGTGGATGTGATTTTAGCGCCCGGTAAGCAGATCGACGTAACGTTTCTGTTGGGGCAAGTGGCCACCCGCGATCAAGTGGCAGAGCTGTTGCAGCGGTACCTGAGCTCCGATCAAGTTGAGGCTGCACTTCAAAGATCGCGGCAAATGTGGGAAACCAAGCTGGGTGCTTTGCAGGTTCATACGCCGCATTTATCCATTGATTTCATGCTCAATCGGTGGCTGCTATACCAGTCACTCAGTTGCCGATTCTGGGGACGTTCGGCGTTTTATCAATCTGGGGGAGCGTTCGGGTTTCGCGATCAGTTGCAGGATTCTATGGCGCTGGTTTATTCCTCGCCACAGATTACCCGGGCTCACATATTGGAATCTGCGGCACGGCAGTTTCTTGAAGGGGATGTCCAGCATTGGTGGCATAAGGAATCTGGCTTGGGTGTCCGCACTCGTTGTTCAGATGATTTACTTTGGTTGCCATACGTGGTGGCCTTCTATATTGAAAAGACCGGTGATAGGGCCATTCTGGAAGTGCCGGTAACGTTTTTAGAAGCTCCGCTTCTGACCGCGGGTCAACAGGAACGGGTTTTTGTTCCACAGGTTTCACAGACGTCGGCTCCCTTGTGGGAGCATTGCCGACTGGCCCTAGAGCATGCCTGGAAATTGGGCGGGCATGGACTGCCACTCATCGGATCTGGTGATTGGAACGATGGCATGAATCACGTTGGTACAGAGGGTCGCGGGGAAAGTGTTTGGATGGCTTTATTCCTTCACGATGTTCTGCAGTCGATCGCCACTATGATTCAGAATCGTGATTCTGCATTGGCTGCCAAATACAAGCAGAGGGCTTCGGAATTGGCAGCTGCCGTGGATAATTCCTGTTGGGACGGGGCTTGGTATTTGCGAGGATTCTTTGATGACGGTTCCCCGCTAGGTTCAAAGGCCAATCGAGAGGCGCGTATAGATTCGTTACCGCAATCGTGGGCTGTGATTTCTGGAGCCACCCAGGCAGAGCGGGCGTTGACGGCAATGGAATCGGCTGAGCGGGAGTTGGTGCGGGAATCGGAAAAGCTGGTATTGCTGTTCAATCCACCGTTCGATAATTCCACACCGTATCCGGGTTACATCATGGGCTATCCACCCGGTGTTCGTGAAAATGGCGGCCAATACACGCATGGCAGTCTTTGGATGGCCATGGCTTGGGCACGGCTTAACCAAGGGGACCGCGCGGTTGGTCTGCTTCAGATGATGAATCCCATTGAGCATTCCAGAGACATTGCTGGTGTGAATAAATATCGTGGAGAACCTTACGTGGTGGCCGCTGACGTATTTTCTGCGATAGGAAAAGTTGGTCGCAGCGGTTGGACCTGGTACACCGGTTCCGCAGCATGGATGTATCGAATATGGATTGAAGAGGTGCTGGGCTTCCGTTTGGAAGGGAACTCATTCCATATGAAGCCAAACATTCCTACCGATTGGCCAGGCTTTGAGATGACGTATCGACACCACAGGTCGCAGTATCAGATTGTAGTGAAATGCGCTGCCAGCGGTTCGGCGCAAGTGAAATTGGATGGAAAAGTGTTGACCGAAAAACGAGTTCGGCTGGAAGATGACGGGTTGGTTCATCGCGTGGAATGGCGTTGTTTACATGTTGAACCAAAGTCGGTGAAACAAAATTGACTCGGGCCAATCTAACAGACGCCTGTTTAGCAAGGTTGATAGAGGACAAATTCAATGAATATGAAGAGTCAGAGAGATCCGGTTTGCGGAATGAACATACAGGTTGCCGACGCCCCTGATTTGTGCGACTACAACAACAAGACTTACTATTTTTGCAGCTCAGAATGCAAGAATTTGTTTGATGACGATCCAGATCAATATGCGACTGGCGAAGTGGGTAGCGGGCAGAAGAGCCGGGCAATGTCGAAGAGTTAATTAAAAACAGCTACGTGATCTGAATCGTTATAGAATGAAGCCCATGTGGTTTCGTCAATTCACTCTTGCCCTCGCTGTAACCAGCGCCCTTTTTGCCCAACAGCAGCCCTCTGTTCCGGCCATCCCTGCCGATATTCAGGCCGACCTTGATGTGGAATATTCCCGTGTGGGCGAACGCGTCGCCATGGATATTTTGCGGCCTAAGAGGGCCAACGTTGCCAACCCTACTATCATTGCGATCCATGGTGGTGGATTCCGCCGCGGTTCCCGCGCCAGCTACATTCCTTTTTGCATCAAAGCGGTGCGCCAGGGCTATACTTGCGCCACTGTCAGTTACCGCTTTGCACCTCGTCATCAATTTCCTGCACCAGTAGAAGATGTCAAAGCAGCGGTACGTTTTCTGCGCGCCAATGCTGCGAAGTACAATGTTGATCCTGATCGGATTGGTGCCACGGGGGGCTCGGCTGGCGGGCACTTGGCGTTGATGCTAGGCCTTACTGGAGCCACCCGTTTGTTTGAAGGCACGGGTCCGAATCTGGATCAATCGAGTAAGGTGCAGTGCGTCGGCGAATTTTATGGGCCCACTGATTTCACACAGTCCTATGGCAAAAGCGTAGATGCCGCGGAAGTGCTGCCCATTTTTATTGGCAATGATCTGCAACACAATCGCGAAGCCCATTTGAAGGCCAGCCCGCTTTACTACGTCACACCCATGTCATCGCCAATTCTTGCCGTCCACGGCGATAAGGACGCGTATGTGGCCGTTGAACAAAGTATGTGGCTCACCGACAAGTTGCGCGCATCAGGAGTTGCGACGGAATTAGAGATTATTCCCGGCGCTGGTCACGGCTTCAAGGGTGCCGACCTGGAAAAGGCTGAAGCACGCTTAATGGCCTATTTCGATAAGCAATTGAAGGCCAAGGAGCAGTTGATTCTTATATCCGATCACGGCCCTAAAAAGGAAATTGTGGCGATGATGTGGCCCTCGGGTCGTCAGTTGTGGACAGTCCCCAATGGCGGCAGTCACGATGTGCAGCCGCTGCCCGGTGGTGGCGCACTGCTAAGCTATGCATCGCAAAAGAAGGTTGTGGAAGTGGATGGCAATCAAAAAGAAATCTGGACCTGTTGCGACGGCCTGGGTCTGGAACATCCCCTGGCGGCGCAGCGCCTGCCCAACGGTAATACGCTGATTGGCGATGCCAAGGTTGGCCGCGTGATTGAAGTGACCCCCGATAAGAAAATAGTGTGGGAATACAAGTCGGAAGACTTGGCCAACATGCGCAGTCGCAACTCCAATCGCACGCCCGCAGGGACAACTTTGATCGCAGTGGAAGCTGTTGGCAAACTGATTGAAGTGGATCAGAACAAGAATATTATTTGGACTTATCAAGCTGCCGATAGTAAGCGGCGGCTCTATGTTGGCCATCGCTTGGAAAACGGCAATACTATGATCAGCCTGAGCGATCCAGGGGAAGTGATTGAGGTGAATAAAGCGGGCACGGTGGTGCGATCCGTGGGGGGCGCGAACTTAGGATTTGCTTTCGGCTGGAATAGTGGGATTGACGTTTTGCCCAATGGTAACTGGCTGTTGAACGATTATACTGGGCGTCGAATTGTGGAAGTGGACAAGGCTGGGAATTTAGTGAACGAGCTGCGACTTGGACCTAGAACGGTAGCTAGTTTGGCCGTGGTGAAGTAGAGACACTATGCCTATCTTAAGTGGGAACCAATCTAATTTCTGTGATCGAAGGTCGTTTCTTAGCGCGGCGATTTGCGGGGCGACGGCAGCCATTGCATCGGCGCAAGCTCCGGCAACTGTCTCGCCGATTCCAACTCCACGGGATTGGACTGGTCAAGTGCCCATCCAATATCCCGAACCGGACATTGTTTCGCTGGACAATCGCTTCCGCAAATACATGATCGGCAATACCAGCATGAAGCGTTTGCACACAGGCACTTCCTGGGCTGAAGGTGTGGCTTGGAATGGTGTGGGTCGCTACTTGGTTTGGAGTGACATTCCGGCCAATGTGCAGTTGCGTTGGATTGAAGACGATGGCCGCACCACAGTGTTCCGGAATCCTTCTGGTTACAGCAATGGCAACACGTTCGATTATGAAGGTCGGCAGCTTTCCTGCGAACATGGCGGGCGTCGCGTAGTTCGTTATGAGAACAACGGCACAGTGACGGTGATTGCCGATAAGTTTGAAGGCAAACGTTTGAATTCGCCAAATGACATTGTTGTGCATCCTGACGGCGGCATCTGGTTCACTGATCCGCCCTACGGAATCAATGGAAATTACGAAGGCTATGCTGCTCCAAAAGAATTAAAAGAAGCGGTTTACAGAGTAGATGGCAAGAGCGGGAAAATGACCAAGATCACTGAAGAAGTGAGTGGTCCAAATGGAATCTGCTTTTCACCGGACTACAAGAAAATGTACATTGCCGATACAGGCGCCGGCGGTCGGGATACCAAGGTTTGGGATGTGGATGGCATCGCGGTGCGCAATGGCAAACGCTTTATCCAATTGGATGTTCCAGGCACCGGTGCGCCATCGGCTGCTGATGGAATCCGCTGCGATGTGGATGGCAACATTTGGGCTGGGGCACGACCAGGCGTGCAGGTAATCACAGCGGCAGGGGAGCGGATTGGGATGATTCGCCTGCCAGAAAACTGCGCCAATATTTGCTTCGGCGGTGCAAAGCGGAATCGGTTGTTTATGGCAGCCAGCCAATCGCTGTATGCACTGTATGTGAATGCGACCGGTGCGCACATTGCTTGAGATTCAAACCGCGAAGTGTGAGAAAATTAGGCCAAAGCCTTTATGCGAATCGTGTGTTCCTTATTAGCCGCCCTGTCTTTGCTGGCAGGTTGCAGCGGCCCTTATTCCAATCCGGCAACTGCTACAGCCAATACTGCAAAACCTTTGGCTGTTACAATCTTGACTACTGCTTTGGAACCAATTCCTGAAGTAATTGTAGCTAATGGGGAATTGTTTGCTGAAGACGTGGCATCCATTGGTGTCAAAGTTCCTGGTCGTTTGATCAAGTTAAATGTGGACCTGGGCTCTCAAGTGACCGCCGGTCAGGTGTTGGCGGAGTTGGAAAAAGATGATTACGAATTTCGGGTGAAGCAGGCCGAAGGTCAAGTGGAGCAAACAAGAGCGCAACTTGGCATCGGCAACTTGCCTACAGACAACGTTGTGCCCGAAGATACGGCCATGGTGCGCCAAGCTGCGGCAGGGTTGCGCGAGGCCAAATTGATTGGGGAAAACACGTCGAAGCTGTTTCAGCAAGGTGTGCTTTCGCGAGTGGATAACGAAAAAGCTGGGATTACACGGCAGACTGCTGAAGCTAGGTATCAAGCTGCTTTGGAGCAAGTGGCCCAACTGCGAGCGCAACTCACCGAACGCCGCGCACAACTTTCTTTGGCTCGGCAGCAACTAACAGACACGGTGATTAAAGCGCCGTTCAGCGGTGGCATCACCAAGCGTCAAACGTCCGTGGGCGAGTATTTGGGGGTGAACGCTCCGGTGGCCACTATTGTGCGCCAACACCCGCTACGCATCCGTTTGGAAGTTCCTGAAAAGCAAGCGAGCAAGGTGAAGTTTGGACAGTTGATTGAAATTGATATTCAAGGTGGCCAAGGCAAACGCACTGGTCGAGTGGTGCGGCTGAGTCCGGCCATCGATGCGTTGAGCAGGTCGCTTACAGTGGAAGGTGAAATCCCGAATGAAGATGGAAAAATACGACCTGGTTCGTTTGCTGAAGGTCGCATTACAGTGGATGCATCGGCCACCGGAATCACTGTTCCGTTCAGCGCAGTGGTCAGTTTTGCTGGTACGGAACGCATATTTGTGGTGAGAAACGGTGCTTTGGAAGACCATGTGATTCTAAGTGGACGCCGGTTGCCTGGCAATCGCATAGAAGTGCTGAAGGGTCTTGATGCAAATGCAAATGTGGTGACCAACGCAACGGAACGCATGATGAAAGGCCAGAAGGTAACGGTTTCAGGTCGGTAGCATAACATGCAAAAATTAGCTGAGATATGCGTAAGTCGTCCGGTGTTTGCTGTGATGCTGATTCTTGCTTTGGTGGTGATTGGTGCCGTCTCTTATACCAAGTTGGGTGTGGATCGCTTTCCCGATGTAGACTTGCCCATTGTCAGCGTGCGCACTATGCTGATTGGAGCATCGCCAGAAGAGATAGAATCCACCATTACACGACGTATCGAAGATGCAGTGGCAACGGTGGAAGGCATTGATCAGATCCGCAGTACTTCAACGGAAAGCGTATCTATTGTCACCATCAACTTCAATTTGAATCGAAGTATCGACGTGGCTGCACAAGACGTGCGCGACGCCGTGGCAACGGTTACTAACCTGCTGCCGAAGGATGCCAAAGCACCGCTGGTCAAAAAGTTGGATGCCGATGCATCGCCCATTATGACCATTGTGCTGAGCGGCAACAAGCTGCCCAGAGAGCTTTACGAGATTGCTGATCGCACCGTGCAGGACGCCATTGAATCGGTCGGCGGCGTGGGTCAAGTGGGTATCATCGGCGGACAGAAGCGGGCCATTAATGTATGGTTCGATGCCAACCGACTTTCGGCATATCGTATTGCCGCAGTGCGCGCCCGTGATGCGGTGGCTCGACAAAATTCGGACATCCCCGGTGGCCGCGTTGATGAAGGATTTCGGGAATTGACGCTGCGTACCTTTGGACGTTACCCTGACCCAAAGTTATTCAATGATTTAGTGGTGTCTACCATCGGAAATACTCCGATCCGGGTTCGCGATTTAGGATCGGCAGAAGATGGTCATAAGGAACAGCGCACTGCGGCGCGGTACGACGGTCGCGATGCGGTGGCTCTGGAAGTACGCCGCCAGTCAGGCGCAAACACCATTGAAGTGATTCATGGCGTGCGTCAGAAACTACCGCGAGTGATTGAAGTTCTGCCGCCAGGAGTATCGCTTGATGTAGTGCAGGATCAATCGCGCTATATCGAAAATGCGTTCCATGAAGTGCAGCTTCATTTGATTTTAGGAAGCATTCTGGCATCGCTGGTAGTGTTCGTTTTCATGCGTGACTGGCGCGCTACCATCATTTCCGGTGTGGCCATTCCTGCTTCCATCATCGCCACATTTGGTGCCATGTACGCAATGCATTTCACACTGAACAACATCACCATGCTGGCCCTGGTGCTGATGGTTGGCGTGGTGATTGACGATGCGATTGTTGTGTTGGAAAACATCCACCGCTTTATTGAAGACAAGAAAATGGCCCCAATGGAAGCTGCAATCGCTGCGACTAAGGACATTGGTTTAGCCGTAATGGCCACCACTCTCAGCCTGATTGTAGTGTTCCTGCCGGTGTCTTTCATGTCGTCCATTTCTGGCCGATTTCTTTATAGTTTCGGCTTCACGGCATCGGTGGCCATTCTTGTTTCCTTGCTGGTAAGCTTCAGTCTGACTCCCATGATGTGTTCGCGCATGTTGAAACCATCCAGCGATTCAAATCACAAAGATTCGCGTGCCGGGTTCTATGCAAAAGTGGACCGAGCTTACGAAATCATGCTGGGCTGGGCCATGGATCATCGGGCGATTGTAGCCGTATTTGCAGTGGCCGTGGTGGCTTCGTCTGTCCCACTTTATAAACTGGTTCGCCAGGAATACATTCCCACCAATGTTGACGAAAGCGAATTTGAAATCAACGTGAATGCTCCGGAAGGGGCAAGTTTAGGTTCCATGCTTTTACTGCTTAATCAAATTGAAGCGGAATGGAAGACACTGCCCGGTGTGGAACATTTACTGTTTACCATTGGTTCGGGTTATTTACAGCAGGTGAATTCAGCACGAGGCTATGCCCGCATTACGGATGTGGAAGACAGGGTAGTTTCCCCCAGCCGTTTTTGGAAAAATCTGCTGGCGGGCAAGCCCATGGATACCTTCAAAAATATCTATACTCAGCGCGATGTGATGGCGGCCATGCGGCAGCAGGTGAAGCATTTTCCCGACATTCGCACACGTATCTCAAATTTGCAAACGGTGAGTCAGGGCTCGGCCCCAGTGGATGTGGATTTCAGTATTCGCGGGCCAGACCTGATGCAGTTATATAAGTATAGTGAAGCGCTTCGAGATGCTGAATTGAAGATTCCAGGTTTGCTGGATATAGATACCACGCTACGTCTTACTAAGCCTGAACTGCGCGTATTCATTGATCGCGAACGGGCTGCTGACTTGGGCGTGGATGCTTCAGACATCGCCGGATCTTTGCGATTAATGGTGGGTGGTGATGACGAGGTGTCGCGATTCCGCGATACGAAACTAGCCGATGATTACGATGTGGAAGTACGGTTGACGAATGCCGATAGAAATAGTCCCGATACGGTGGCCAAGCTATTTGTGCCATCGAGCAAGAATCGCTTAGTGCGATTGGACAATGTGGTGAAGATGGAAGAAGGCATGTCGGCTTATCGCATTGAAGCATTGGATCGGCAACGGCAAGTGGGCATTCGTTCTAACGTAGCGCCGGGCTATGCGCTGGCTGACCGTTTGGTTGAGATTCGTAAGGCTGCTGAAGATTTACATATGCCAACCGCTTACTCTACAACCATCATTGGACGAGGTCGCGAATTCGAACGCACTTTTACTGAGTTTCTGTGGGCATTTCTGCTTTCCATTGTCTTCATGTACATGATTCTTGCCAGCCAGTTTGAAAGCCTGGTACACCCCATTACTATTTTGCTGAGTCTGCCATTGGCGGTGCCATTCGGATTTTTGTCGCTATGGTTTTTCAATGAAACATTAAACCTCTATTCGGCATTGGGGATCCTGGTGCTGTTTGGTGTGGTGAAGAAGAATTCCATTCTGCAAGTAGACCATACCAACAATTTGCGACGCACAGGGATGGATCGTGAAATTGCGATCATGCGGGCGAATCGCGATCGGTTACGGCCCATTCTGATGACAACTCTGACTTTAGTAGCGGGTATGTTGCCGCTGGCGCTAGGGACGGGGGCAGGCGCTGAAGAACGCCGATCCATTGCAATTGTGGTTATTGGCGGACAGAGTTTGTCGTTGCTTTTGACACTGATTGTTACTCCGGTGGCTTACTCGCTGTTTGATGACTTAGCGGAATGGGTGAAGTTACGAAAAGCTCGGAATGCAACCAGTCAACAGCCGACAGGGGCAGCGAATATGGAACGGCCCATGAGTAATGGCGATTAAGCGGAACTACTTCACCCGAGTAACATTCCACTCAAGGTTTTGACCACCGCCTGGTAACTCCACCTTGAACAAGATCTTATCCCCAGCAACTTTGCCTTTGTAACTCAGCTTCATTTCATTGTCCTGAATCTTTACATTGATATTGAAGCTGACGTTATCGCCATCTACCATTCCATCTTCCAGAGTAGACTTTCCGGCGATGGAACTTACTGTTTCACCAGTTACTTTTTTGCCATCGACTTTGAAAGTAAACGTGCGCTCCATGGGACCATTTTGACCTTCCGCAGTTCCTTTCCAGTTTCCAGAAATATCGCCGGCAAAACAGGTTGCCGTGAACAGGGTCAATAGCGTAATTAGTGTCTTCATAAGATGCTCCTTTGAACATGGCTTGGCTTGATTTCCCCAAGCGTGCGCGTACCACATTGTTTCATAACCAGATCCAGTTCCGTGCGGATCAGATCAATGGCAGTCTCTACTCCTGGTTGTCCGAATGCGCCAAGACCCCATAAATAGGGCCTTCCAATGCATACGGCGCGGGCACCCAGGGCGATGGCTTTGAACGCATCGCCACCACGACGAATTCCTCCATCCATTAATATGGTCATGCCCAGCCCGGCACCTGCCACCACTTCCGGCAGACATTCCAGGGACGCACGGCCACTTTCTTCGGCGCGACCCCCGTGGTTTGAAACAATGATTCCGTCCACGCCGTGCTCCCGAGCAAGCTGGGCATCTTCCCGTGTGACAATTCCTTTCAACACCAGCTTCATGGAAGTGAACTGCTTTAAGCGACGCACCGATTCCCAAGTGAGCGCGGGTGCAAAAAGAGAAATGCCGGCAGTGTCTATGCCGTCAAACATCGGCTTCCTGCGGAAGTAGGCGGCCATCCCAATAGGACCTTCCCCGTGACAAGCTCCGCAAGTCCGCGTGTCCAGCCGTTTGAAACGCACTTCAGTTTCCGTCTTGCGACCAGCGGGGACGTCCACGGTCAGCACCAGAATCTTACAGCCTGCGGCTTCTGCACGCTTTACCAGTTTTTCCGTGATCGCCCAACTGGATGTGGCATAAAGTTGATACCAAACTGGTGCACCATACGCTTCATTCACTTGTTCCAAGGACACAGTTGTAGAGGTGGAAAGAATCTGTCCGGTGTTGCGCGAGGCTGCGGCGCGGGCCACGGCCAATTCCCCGTCTTCGTGAAACGCTTTGTTGCTACCGGTGGGGGAAAGCAGCACTGGGGAAGTGAATCGTGTGCCGAACAATTCCACTTCGGTAGAAACCTTGCTGACATCAATCAGCCGCCGTGGGCGCAGTTGATAGCGGCTAAACGCGTCACGATTTGCGCGCAGAGTGGCATCATCCTCAACCCCGGTAGTCAGATAGCCGAAGTGTGCTGGCGGGAGCTTTTTGCGGGCAGCCGATTCCAGATCGAAAACGTTCACGGCTTCCTGCGGTTTCTGCGGAAAAAACTCCTGCGCGTGCAAAGCAAAGGGACTGGCCGCAAGGTACGAAAAAAATTTGCGTCGAGCTGGATTCAATGGCATCACAAATCTAGTTTATGCCAGATCCAAGCTATAATCTCCTACAGATGAGCAATAATCCAGACGTAATCGTTATTGGCGGCGGACCCGCCGGATCCACTGTTTCCACTCTCATTGCCCAGCGTGGATTTAATGTCCGATTGTTTGAGCGGGAACGGTTTCCACGCTTCCACATTGGCGAATCGCTGATTCCAGAAACGTATTGGGTTCTGGAGAAGTTGGGCATGCTGGACAAGTTGCGAAAGAGCCACTTTGTGAAAAAGCATAGCGTTCAATTTGTGAGCGCGAATGGCAAACTTTCCGCACCCTTTTATTTCTCTGATAACAAACCTCACGAATGTTCCCAAACGTGGCAAGTGGTTCGCAGCGAGTTCGACATGATGATGCTGACCAATGCGCGCGAACACGGGGTGAAGGCGGAAGAGGGCGTGCATATTAGCGAAGTGCTGTTCGAAGGAGACCAAGCTGTTGGGGTAGTTGCCCGGCATCCTGACGGTTCAATTGAAGAAGTACGAGCCAAGGTGGTTGTAGACGCCAGCGGTCAAAGTGGCCTGATTCAACAGAAAAAGAAGTTGCGAGTGTGGGACCCAGTGCTTAACAAAGGGGCCATTTGGACTTACTGGCAAGGTGCTTACCGCGATACGGGCAAGGATGAAGGGGCCACTATTGTCCTTCAGACTGAAGATAAGCAGGGCTGGTTCTGGTACATTCCGTTGCACGATAACCGCATCAGCGTGGGCGTGGTAGCACCATTCGACAATCTGTTTAAGGGTCGGGTTAGCCACGAACAGACTTACAAAGATCAGGTGGAACGCTGCCCGGCAATCAAAGAACGCATCGCCAATGCCCATCAGGTGACCGGCTACTTCGCTACCCGCGATTATTCGTACAGGGCCACCCAAGTGGCTGGCGATGGTTGGGTGTTGGTAGGAGACGCATTCGGCTTCCTTGATCCGCTATATTCTTCCGGCGTACTGCTGGCCTTGAAGTCCGGTGAACTGGCGGCTGAGGCGATTGTGGAAGGGCTGGAATCTGGAAACTATTCCAGCGCACAACTGGGTAAGTGGGGACCGGGCTTCAACCAGGGCATGGACCGCATGCGCCGTTTGGTTTGCGAGTTCTACGATGGATTCAACTTCGGTAAATTCATCCGCGTCAATCCCGATTTACGAGGCACCGTGACTGATCTATTAATTGGCGATTTGTTTACCGACAGGGTAGATAAAGTCTGGGCCCCGTTAGAAGCACTTTACGCAGAGGGGAAGACTGCCCCTGGAGCTTGGAATAGCGCAGGGGATGCTTCCGGGAGTCGAGTAAATGAACTTGTTTTACCCGACGGTGCTCGACCGTAATTCCCTACTTAGAAATACAACTTGATCCCGAACTGAATATAGCGCGGCACACCACTGTTATACAACACGCCACCGCCAGTATTCCATTGTTGACGCAAGCGGAATAACTTATAGCCTTCCGGTGTGGTGATGTTGTAAGTGGGTGCCGCCTTTCCATAAAAATTTGCAGGCAGCGGGACAGTGAAAAAGTTCAAGGGCAGTGCGCCGGTAGCTACTCCGCCTGCACGAAATGTGTTCACCATGGCATTAATCGCGTTCAACTGCGTAGTCCCGGCATCAGTAGCTGCCAAGGGTTGATTGTTAATGGTGGCCCAAGTGTTGTAATCAGCAGCGGTGAGCGCCGTGGTGGTTGGGGCGTTGTTGAACAAGTCGGTGCCACCAGCGTTATTCGGAAACACGCGGAAGGTGGGGTGGTTGAAGGCGTTCAGAAAGTCCACACGGAACTGCACTCGGCGACGCTCCCCAATGGCGAAATTCTTCTGAATGGACATATCAAAGAAATGATTCAGAGGTCCACGGGCGCCATCCAAAGTGCGTGGTGTCGTACCTAACGAGCCCACAGCCGGGCGCATGAATGCTGACGGGTTTAGGTACGGTTGGCAACCCGCACCAATGGGGCAACTGCGATTGTATAACGGATTGAGAAGCGGCACGCCGGGGTTGATATCGGGACGAATGGTGTGCGTCAGATCCCCTAATTGATTAGCGTCGGAAAGCGTCGCCATGGCCGGGAAGCCACCGCTCATACGAATGACACCCGATGTGGTCCAGCCACCAGCGATCAGGTTTAACGGTCTCCACATATTCTTTCCGATAGCCCGACCACGGCCGAACGGTAGATCGTAAATGTAAGTGCCATTGAGGACGTGGCGCTGATCGTAAGTGGATACAGAACGGTCGTTTTGACGAGTGCCACCAAACGCCACCTGGCCGTCAGTCTGGCCACCCACCGGGGTGAGCACGTTCTTATCGCCGCCGGAACTGGAGGCATCGTCAATCGATTTAGCCAGTGTGTAATTCGCCGTGAAAGTGAGGCCCTTGGCTACGCGATGGGTTACGTTGATGTAACCGGCATGACGAATACTGTTGGCCGCTGCATCGAACAGTTCATAGAGAGTTGAGAACCCCAGATAGGGACTGCCCAGGCTGCCGTTCTGCACAGTGAGCAGGCGGCCATTGGATGGATTCAGACGGCCCAGTGGATCGTTGATCGCCGTGGTGGTGTTCACACCCAACGCATTCTGTGCCTGGATAAGAGAAATGTTCTTCGGGTTGATATTTTCACGCGGCAGGAACAGATGGGTCCCCTTGTTGCCCACATAAGCTACTTCAACAGTGGTTGTGTGATTGGCTTGCCACGATAAGGTCAGGTTCCAATTTTGGCTGTATGGCGTGTGGAAGTTACTGGACACCGCGTAGCCGCCGATGCTGCTTTGGTAGTAAAGGCTGTTGGTAGTTACAATGCCGTTGGCCGGTGCGCCAATGGCTTGCGCCGGTGTTGTTGCAGAGATCACTGGTGGGTTGGAACCCAGGCGCAACACGTACTGCGGGTTGGCTGTGGTGGAAGGCGAGGTGGATGCGAAAGGCTGCGTGGCTCCGAAATCGGGCGTGGGCAAGCGGAAGGAACCGCTGATGGGCGCGTGCGAAAGTCCATAACCACCGCGCACGGTGACCCGTTTCGATGCCAGTAAGCCGGGGCTCCAGGCAAAGCCGAAGCGCGGCTCAAAGCCCAGATAATCCACTGGAGTCAGATAGCGCGAATTGCCGCCACGGCCAGAGAACACAAACGGCGGAACCTGAGTGGATGTTACAACCTGCCCGTTCTGAAGAGTAAGTGGAGCGGGAAGATTCACAGACTGCGCCATATCGACACGGAACACGCCCTGGTTATCATACTTTTCTGTACGCGGAGTTTGCAGGTTGTAGCGGACGCCAAGGTTGAAGGTTAGGTTCGGCTTCGCTTTCCAATCGTTCTGCACAAAGCCCGCAAAGTTATTCCAGCGGTAGTAGTAAGGAATCAGCGTGCTGCGCAGAGTGACGTTGCCATTGGGCACGCCTAACAAAAAGCTGGCAAACGCCTGGCCGCCGGTGCCGGTGGCGGTTCCGTTGGAATTGGTTTGAATCGCATTGAACGGATATTGTCCACCCAGTGCAGCAAACAGCGGGATGACGTTTTGCAGCGCATGGGAAATATCCACACCGAATTTCCAGCTCATTCGTCCACGCTGATAGTAGAAGATGTCAGTCAGCGCATAGCGTTCTTCGCGATCCTCAACATTGGTGGAACCGCCTCCTCCAATCCCAGTCGCCGTGCTGCCACCGCCACCAAATGAAGAACCAGGAAAAAGGCCACTTAAAGAAGGCACGCCGCCTTTGGTGATGTTCGGCAAACCAAGAATCGTATTCAGATTGGTGCCAGTGGCTGCGTCATACTCTGGAGCAGTAGTGTTGCTGAATCGCCCACGGGTATAGTTCAAACGCAAGTCGTTGAACATCACAGCGGAAATGGTATGGGTGTCTGCCAGCATGGCTTGTTTGGCATAGCTGTAATCGGCACCATTGGTTGTGGGGCTTACTGGGGCAAGCTGCGTTTTAATTATGGGGGTGGCCGTGTAACGCCCATTGATGCGATTCTTGCTGCTGATAATTTGATCAATACGCAAGGTGAACCGTCGATCATTCTGGGTCAGTAAACGCGGCACAACGGCATTGGAAATCAGGCCGTTGCTGTTCAGGTAGTAATCGGATGCAGGAATAATGTATCCCAAAGCCTTCTGCGCGGAAGTATCAAGCAGGCTCTTGGGAATAATGTTGCCAGGAAAGGGAGTGTACGTAGTGCCTGCCGCGGGTACCGGGTTCAACACGAACTGGTTGCCATTTACCACACTATAGTTTTGATAGATGGCGCTATCGGTAGCGGTCACTGCATTAGGAGCAGTGGTCTGAAAGCGCTGAACTACAGATTGTGGAAGCCACCCGCTGGGGGTGTTGACTAAGCCGCTGAAATCGCCCTGGCGCATTCCTTCCGTTGGAAGCAAGCCGTACTGATCCAAATGATCGCGACGATATTGTGGTTCATAGGCGGCAAAGAAGAACGTCTTATTCTTGCCATTGTAGAGCTTGGGAATAATCAGTGGTCCGCCGAAAGAAGCATGGAACTGGTTATACTTCAGGGTCGGCTGGGGACGGTTGTTGGTGGCCAAAGTGAATGGCCCAGCAGCGAACGCCGGGTTGCGGTTGTACCAAAGCGCTGTCCCGTTAAATTGATTGGTGCCCGATTTCGTAGTGGCATTGATTACGCCGCCACCCGTTGTTCCATATTCAGCCGAGTAGGCCGAGGTCTGCACCGTAAACTCCTGCACCGTTTCCGGAGTGAAGCTAACCATGGTGCGGGCCAGACTGATGCCCGTGTTGTTGGTTCCATCGGCCATAATCAATGTGCTTAACGGTCTACCGCCGTTGACGCTCAAATTGCAACCAGGGCAAGTGGTGACGCTCACCAACAAAGGATTTTCACTTCCCGCATCGCCAGATACGTTCGGTTGAGTCAATGCCAGATCGAGCGCGCTTCGGTTGGATAGTGGGATGTCCTGAATCTGCCGTTCCGTAACGGTGCTGCTGGTTGTGCCAGATTCCGTATTGATGGTGACCGCGTCGCCTGAAACTGTAATGGTGGTGTCAATGGAACCGGCCTGCAACGTGATGATCACGGCGGCTACTGAGGCTGTATCCACTTTCACTTTATCCACCAGTTGCTTTTTAAAGCCCTTCGCTTCCACGGCGATTTCATAGGTGACCGGATCCAAATCGGGAACCATGAATGAACCCAAAGGACTGCTCACCAATCGGCGGGTTTCGTTGGTGCCGGAATTGGTGACAACAATGGATGCCCCTGGGACAACCGATCCAGTGGCGTCCTTCACCGTACCGCTGATGCTGCCACGATTGGTTTGCGCCGCAAGAATGGAAATAAAGCTTACACACACAACTAGGTGACGAAACATGACAAGATGCCCCTTTTTTGTACTGACAGAATTAACGGAACCGGACTCTTAACCACACTTGCGAATAGAATAAGCGGTAACTGACATGTTACAAAGCGGTTTCTTTCGGCGTTGGTTTTTCGAAATATTCAGTGGGTCATGGTGTACACCACAAAATTCACACCTAACCGTATTCCTAACGAGGAAAACTTTTCCGGGTATTGTGGATTGTCGGCCAATTGCCAGGAATCTCCTAAATCGTTGTTGAAGGTCATCATGATCATCACTCGACCACTATCATCGCGAATGCCCCGCCAACGCGGTATGTTGCCGTCACTCCGATAGGTATTGCCGTTGCGCTGCATGGATCGGAAATTGCCCACTTGGTACTTTTCCGTAATGTCAAACACATTGTGAAAGATTGGATCGCCGTCGGGGAGGTCAACCACTTCTTTGTCGGGAAATATCTTCTTCAGACCCACTATAAAGCCTTCCCATTCGGCTGTGCCAAAGTAACTATCACACAATAAAAAGCCACCCCGCAGCAGATACTCACGTATCTTGGCAGCTTGCGCATCGGTAAGATTCCAGTTAGTGGGCATGCCGACGTGAAGATAGGGCCAGTAGAAAATATCATCGCCTTCGTCGGGGTTAACTGGTTGCTCCACAGAGCGCACGTCAATGCGAGTGAGTCGGCGGATGCTTGCGGCAAAGGTCCGATCTCCACGTGGGTAATCCACCGTCCAGTTGGTCCCGCCATTCAGCCAGTTCCCACCACCACGTCCACCGCGACCCCCTGGGCCCGATGGATACATCAGTCGCCCCAGAACAAATTCCGTCTTTTGCTGATAATCCACGGGAAGGTTTGCCGCGCTATCGGCACCTTCCATGGGGATGAATTCGCGAAACGGTTTTTGCGCAAAAGCCAAGCCGAGAAATCCGCACACACAAGCTCCCACCAGGAAATGGGGTACCAGCGGATAAAGTTTCGGTCTTAAATTCATTTCGTTAAGCTGACGTGAGTATACACCCGGATTGGGGCTCCACGGCCATGCCTGTATGACGATTCAATGTAAAGATATGTCAAGAATTGACCCTGCTGGTAGACCTGCTGGGACCAGCAGAGTATGCTTCCCCTATGCCTTTGCGAATGTTGCCATTTCTGATCACCGCCCTGTGCGCTGTAAGTCTTTTTGCTCAACCACCTGGTGGTCCGGGTGGTCCCGGAGGTCGTGGTGGATTCGGTGGACCTGGTGGCCCTGGGCAACGGACTCTGTTGTTAGATCAATTCGATAAAGATGGCGATGGTTACTTGAACGCTGCGGAACGCAAAGCCGCTCGGGAACACTTGGCATCGCTGCCTCGCCGAGGTCGCAGTGGATTTGGCGGCGGCGGCGGCAACGCCTTTGTAGGGAAACCGGGCCGCAAGCTGAAACCAGCCGACGTGAAAAGTTACGGTAAAGAACCGCTATACGACGTCCACGTGCTGCGCACCATTTTCCTGGAATTTGACAACAAAGATTGGGAAAAAGAATTGGCCGATTTCTATCACACCGATGTGGAGGTGCCCGCAAAGATGATTGTGGACGGCAAAACTTACCAGGACGTAGGGGTGCACTTTCGCGGTGCTTCTTCATTTATGGCAGTGCCCGAAAGCGGCAAGCGATCTCTTGGTCTTTCCATGAACTTCATTCATTCTGATCAACGCCTGGGCGGCTATCGATCCTTAAATTTGTTGAATTCTAGCGGCGATCCCACCTTCGTGCGCACCGTGCTTTCCCACCATGTAGCCCGGCAATACATTGCCGCTCCCAAAGCAAATTGGGTCCACGTGGTGATCAATGGGGAAAGTTGGGGAGTTTATGTCAATACACAACAGATCAATTCTGATATGGCGCAGGAGTGGTTCGGCGCAGGCAAAGGTGCCCGCTGGAAGGTAGGTGGAAGTCCGCGCGGAAGGGGCGGCTTGGCTTACTTAGGGGATGATCCGTCAAAATACAAGACAATTTACAGTATCAAGAGCAAGGATAACGACAAGTCCTGGGCGCAACTGATGAACCTTTGCAAAGTGCTCAATCAAACCCCTCCAGACAAGTTGGAAAAAACACTGGAACCGATTCTGGATGTGGACGCAGCTCTTAAGTTTTTAGCCCTGGACAAAGCGGTCATCAATAACGATGGCTTCTGGGTAAGGGCCAGTGACTACAGCTTGTATGCGGACGAAAAAGGTAAGTTCCACGTCATTCCCTGGGATGCCAATGAGACCTTTCGCGAGATAGAAAGAATGGGTCGTCGTGGTGGGGAACAAAATGCTGGCGACGGTGTCAATCTGGATCCATTTGAAGGTGCCGATGATCCGGAAAAAGCGCTGCTTTTTAGGCTTTTAGCCGTGCCTTCGCTGCGTGCCCGCTACTTGGGTTACATCCGTGATATCGCTGAAAAGTGGCTGGATTGGAAGAAGCTGGCCCCCATCGTGGCAGATTATCAATCCGTAATTGCTGAGGAAGTGAAGGCCGATACACGAAAGGTTCTTTCTACTGCAGCATTCACTAAGTCAGTTACTGAAGATGGCGTGGAACCAGGCAACGGGCCTACCGCCCCACCCAATTTGAGCTTAAAAAGCTTCGTCGAAAAGCGTCGGGCGTACTTATTGAGTTACCCGGCAAAGTAACACTCACTTATCGCGATATGTAAGTGGCGGCTGGTGATCAGCCGGAATCCGCGATTGATAAGTATGCCCAGCACGACGCTTATCAAAGTCTTTCCGGGCAGCCACCAGTAACTCTGGATTTTCGTATAAATCAATCGCCGTCAAAGTGAGTGTTTTGGCGGCCAACACCATCCCTTTGCGGCCGATAGATGTACCGGAGCAGGCTGTCGATTGCCAACTGTGCAATGGTACGCCGGGCACTGTGGTTGCGGTCGTGAATTCAGTGGTGGGGACAATCCAACTGACATCGGCTACATCGGTGGATCCACCGCCATGCCCTTGGGTAGCTTTTTCAATGGTTCTTGCTTGGTCAACAGGGGGCAAATTCCCTTCTAAACTCTTGCGAATCGTCTCCGCGAATCGGGTTTCGTCAGCGGTGTAAGTAATGCCGCCAATTCGTCGCAAGTTTTTATCGGCAAGCGCAGCCAAGGTATCGTTGGGGAGGATGTTGTAGACGCTATTCACCAGCTCAAGTTGAAAAGTGGTTTCGGTGGCCATGGCCGCACCTTCGGCGGCTTTCAGCAGGCGCTTCCACATGCCATCCAGCACAATCATGTCGGGATAGCGCAGGTAAAGATAGCTTTCCGCGAAATCGGGAACAATGTTGGGCGCCGCGCCACCATTGGTGATTACGTAATGGATGCGGGTGGCCTCTGGCACATGTTCGCGCATCAATTCCACGGCGTGAGAGAACAAAAGCAGGCCATCCAGGGCGGATCGTCCCATTTCAGGGGCTAAGGAAGCATGGGCGGCTTTGCCCCGAAATCTGAATTTAGCCGAAATGTTTGCTTGCGAAGTTTTTAGGCTGGCACCATTTTTATCGTCAGGGTGCCAGGCCAGCATGGCATCGGTGTCATTAAAGACTCCAGCTCTAGCCATATAAATTTTGCCACCGCCACCTTCTTCCGCAGGAGTTCCAAAAAATCGTACAGTGCCGGGCTTTTTGGTCTGTTCCAGGTACTCTTTAATGCTGACCGCAGCGAATGCGGAACCGACCCCAAATAAGTTGTGGCCGCATCCATGTCCCGGCCCTCCTGTCACCGGGATTTCTTTTCGAGGTTGATCGGATTGGGATAGCCCCGGGAGTGCGTCATATTCACCTAGAATTCCAATCACCGGTTTCCCTGAACCCCAAGTGGCCACAAAAGCAGTAGGCATTCCGCCGATATTTTCGTCAATGCGGAACCCGTTGCGTCGCAACTCTTCCTTTAGCAATGTGGAACTTTTGACTTCCTTGTATCCAAGTTCCGGGGATTCCCAAATTTGGCGTGAGAGTTGCCCATAGTGGGCAGCTTGAAGGTCCATTTTTTGAAGGATTGTTTGCCCTATTCCGTAGGAGTTAAACATGAGCAGAAAAACAAAGGTTCGTCGAAGCATGTCCATCAGTGTAGCCCAGAAGAGGTACATAGGACTGAGCAGGCGGAGGTACTAGTTAGCCGTTAATTCGTTAACAATTAAACATCTTTTGTGCAATATTTCCGTTCCAAATGCGCACAACGAATGTTATACTTGCTTCAAGTGAAAGGCCAACCAGGTTCTTTCCGGAGGTCAAGTAAACTTTGGAGCAAGTGACTGAAATTCCAATCCAGGCGTCGGAAGCAGTGGATGCTACCAGCCTGTTTCGCCTGTTACGGCGAATCCTGACTGAAACCGATTCGGCATTTTTGTTCGAGCAAAAGCTTTCTGGAGACGAAATCCAGAAGTGGCGCGATTGCCGCAAATCCATTTATTTTGAGACATTGAGAGATTTGTCGGAAACGGTAACGGCAAAAATTAACGACTATTCTTTAGCGCATTTTTCCCAAGGTACCCAATGGGCGCATGTGCAGAATACCTTCCGCTTCAAATTTATGTCCGCTTTATATGTTACAGAGCTGCACATTGCCGGTCATGCCTATTTCCTGGGCATCTCCCAAGCGATTCCAGCAGCTGAGAAAATTCTCCAAAATTTGGCAGCGTTCGGGCAGCCACTGCAATTAGCATCCCAATCCGTATCAGCGGATTGAGCGAACAGTCCGCTCGGCAGCCTTGCGGGCTTGTTCTATCTCTTCAGGTGTAGCAATTCGAGTGGACGGCGTAAAGTCCACCCATTTCTTTTTTGCGCAATAAATCCACAGCCCAAAACATAGAGCAATGGCCAAATCGTCCAACGAAGACGCCAAAAATCCCGATACGGATCGTGTAGTGTGAAGTAGCACTACTGTTGCTATCAGCAATCCGTAAAGGCCGAGCAAGATTGTGTGAATGTATAGAAATTGCGGAAATGGGTAGTAAAGGATTCGGTACAGAACAAAGGTCTGTAACATCCATACTCCCACTGCCCCTACTGACACCTGGTGGAGTTTCAGCATCTCCCCCAGGGCGACATAACCCCACACAACCTTAGCTTGTGCGGGAAGACAAACAACTCCCGTTAGGATGACAGCAAATGTCGCCACAATGCTGGCACCAATCAAAGCCAAGCGCTTTGATCCGGGATAATAACTAGCGGGCCTGAAATATGCCTCGGCTGTTGCTGCCAATAACAACAAAAGCCACATGGGTTCCGACAAGCGCCACAGATCCCCGAAGGCTCGCGATGTCGGCTTCGCCATTATCTCGAGCCAGCTGGAACGCAGTAGGTCGTAAGCAACCCATAAACACCACAACGGAACAAGCTTCGCAGCACCAGATCTGATCACCTGTAGCAGAGCAAAAAGTTCCAAAACGACACGAACAATAAAGTTTAGCTCCACGCCCGAAGCATAACACGACAATACATCTTAGGTGGAGCATTCAGGACTTGGCATCCTGTTCTCAATAAAGTAATTCTTGTTGCCACTAGCGGCCTAAACGATGGGGGGCCTTCTGTGTCTCATTCTTGGGTGCCACTGGCGCTTTCTTGTTGAAAGTTACCCCACAATTTTCCGGGCAAATCGGCAAGCTGGGGGTAGTATCATTACCCGCTTGTGCGTTGAAAGCGGCTAAAACTGCGAAAGTCAGAATCATTTTTGTCATTTGTGTTCTCCTATTGACCCTAGGGCCACTTCTAGGTATAAACCATACTAGTAGTTTTAGTACTTACTTCTTTGCGGGGTACTAGTAGGTCTAGTGTGGGCAATGGATAGGGCAATAGTACTACCCGCCTTTGAGGGTATTAAGGTACTTTAACGAGGGATTTTTGCGGAAATATTGTGCGAAACCAGCGTTTTTATTGAGGTTTCAGTATCGGTCGGGGAAGTCGTACTTCGGGATTTTGAAATAGCAGAAGGTCGAACTGCAGTTTTGAGGCGACAGAAATTATCATTTCCGCCGCCTCCATTCGAAAATAACGGTCTAATTCGTGATGTCGTGCGTGGTGCTTTCGGCGCGAATGGTCTGATACACGGCATACCACTTCTTTTGGGCAGGGGAGTCGGCATAATCTTTCAACGCCGCCTCACTTTCAAATTCCATCACCACAGCATGGGTGTAGCCATCCCCTTGCACTTTAATCGAACGTGTCCAAACACGCTTGATTCTGGGGTATTCTTTCTGCAAAGTTTTGACGCCATCCAGCACCGCTTGAATCTGCGGTTTGGTGGCTTCAGGCTTCCATTTAATGGTCACCACGTGGATCACCGATCCTTCACCGAACAGGCTGAAGGCGGTCAACAGAAATACAGCAATTAATCGTTTCATTGGTAATTCTCCTTATTTTTGTGGGGCGGAACGGAGCCCCGACCATTGCTCACAAACGATGATGGAATTCGCCGGGTTGTTGTGGGCATACTTCACCCTCACTTCACCAATCATGGTGTTGGGATCGGCGGGAACATAAGTTTTTAACGTCGAAATATCTTGTGCGGTGGAGTAGGGCACTCCGTTTACCGTGTAGCCGTAGTGGATGCAAGTTTCATCCCAATCGAGCACCATTCCCTCAGTAACCCGCCCTGCAAGATGCACTTCCGACCGGCGCTTCTGCTCACGTTTTACTGGATCACGACGCACCTTGATCAGGCGGTGCAGCGATGCCCCTAAGGCCACCGCTACACACCCCAATGCCGCAACTCGAATGGCGTCGTTAGTCAACAAGGTTTCAACTCTTTTCTAAAGATTTCGCATGATCTTTAAGAAACTGCTCCAAACCTTTATCTGTTAATGGGTGATTAAACAACATGTCCAATGTCTTAAACGGCATGGTCCCAATGTGAGCGCCGATCATGGCGGTTTCAATCACATGATTCACCGTCCGCAACGACGCGGCCAGCACCTGTGTAGGGTAGTCGTAGTTCTCATAAATGGTAACAATCTGCTCAATTAATTCGATTCCAGACATCCCCATGTCATCAATACGACCCACGAATGGGCTGATGATGTAGGCACCTGCCTTTGCCGCCAGCAACGCTTGCCCAGCTTGAAAGCATAGGGTCACATTGATGCGAATTCCTTCTTTCGAAAGAGCACTGCAGGCTTTAATTCCGTCACGAGTGAGTGGTAATTTCACCACAATGTTCTTGTGGATCTTAGCTAGTTTCAAGCCTTCGGTAATCATCATGGGGGCTTCGGTAGCCACCACTTCAGCGGATACATCGCCATCGACAATGTCGCAAATCCGGGCCACTTGCTCTTCAATCGGCCGGCCTTCTTTGGCAATCAAACTGGGATTGGTGGTTACACCATCGACAATGCCCCAATCGGCACCTTTACGGATTTCGTCTAAGTTAGCTGTATCAAGAAATATTTTCATTTGTTATGGCTCCTTACTTCCTCACTAATCGGTTTTCCAGTGCACCAATGCCTTGGATTTCCACTCGCATCAGCGCGCCGGGTTCCACAATGCCCACGCCCGGCGGCGTACCGGTGGCGATCAAATCGCCCGGTTCAAGCGTCATGAACTGGGTAATGTAGTGCAGCACCGTTGGCAGATCAAAAAGCATATCGGTCACCGGCGCATCCTGACGCTTTTCGCCATCTACAAACGATGTGACCCGCAACTCAGGCAGGTCCACTTCTTCCCGACGAACCATCCAGGGCCCGGTGGGGCAGAACGTATCAAAGCCTTTGCCACGGGTCCATTGTCCATCTTTCTTCTGTAAATCCCTCGCTGTGACGTCGTTGATCATCGTAAAACCAAGCACGTACTGTTCCCAATCGGCCTTTTCAATGTGCCAGGCACGCTTGCCGATGATCACACCCAATTCCCCTTCATAACTGATGGAATTGGTCAGTTCGGGATAGATTACTTCGTCACCATGAGCAATTAAAGACGAAGGCGGCTTCATGAAAATCAACGGCTCAATAGGTATGGCGTTGCCCATTTCTTTGGCGTGATCGGCATAGTTACGACCAACACACACAATCTTGCTCGGCGAGCAGGGCGGCAGCAACCGTACTTGTGCCAGCGGATGTTTGCCGACATTGGTATAGACAACGTCACCTACAAGAGTTCCGTACAACACTTTGCCCGAACCATCGGGAATGGTTGGCGGCACTTCCGTATCTAAACTAAAACGAACATGTTTTGTCATTCCGGTAGAGTAAGCTCCTCACTTTTGGATTTTCCACTTTCATTGCCAAGATTGTCGATTGCGGAGATGGCATATCGGTACCGTTTACCACGCACAGCGGTACGGTCTGAGTAAGTCAGTTGAGTTACTGCATCCATCAAAAGCTTGAACTCGCCATCGCCTTCGGATCGCCATATTTTATAGAATTTGAAGTCCGGTTCCACATTGCGCTGCCAGGTAATCTCAATGCTGGCCACCCCCGGAATCAGTTGCAAACCAGCGGGAACGGCAGGAGGGAAAGTATCCTTGGGAAGAATTGCCACCGTATCCGATAAAGGACTCTCGGCCATCTGCTTTGCATTGAGCTTACGGAAGGCTTGCACCTGATAGCTTTGCTGAATCCCGAATTCAGCAGTGGTGTCCAAAAACTCCGCAGCCGTTGTCTTGGCAATCTCTGCGGCACCTCGTAAAATGCGATATTCCGCACTATTCACAGGCTGCCAGCGAATCATTACGCCATCAACCTGGGCAACCGCTGTTAACTGCGCAGGGGCCTTCAACTCCGCCACCACGGGGATAACCAGCAGGTTCGACCACGCAGAAAAGCGTTGCTTTGCGCCACGGGAACGGACGGCAATCAGCACATCTTTCCCGGCCCATTCGACCGCCGGAATTTCCATTTTCACTACTGGATCTTCGGATATAGGGACCTCAAATCGCGTGGCTGAGGCTGCCCATTGGTCAATGTTGAATGCGCCTGAAGTGGACAACGGTCCGAGCCGCAATTCTGTATCCACTACACGCTTAAGAACAAGCCCTTCGGTAGTTTTCAATGCCGGGCTGTATTGGATGGTCAACTTACTGCCAAGCTGCGCTGCGCGTAAGTCAGTAACTGCCACGGGAATTTCCAGCGACGGCGGCAATGGGTCGCCAATGTAACCACAGGAGCTCAAACTTGCCCAGGCAAGCAAGGGCATCCATGCCATAAAACAGCAGCAGTGTTTCATCAACTCCTCAAAGAATGTACTTGCTCAGATCCTGATCGGCGACAATGGCTGCCAGTTGTTTTTCAACAAAGGCTTTGTCCACTTTCACGGTCTTCTTTTTCATGTCGGGGGCATCAAAAGAAACTTCTTCCAACACCTTTTCAAGAATTGTGTGCAGGCGGCGCGCACCAATGTTTTCAGCCGTTTCGTTCACCCGGCAGGCAAAATGAGCCATGGTTTCCAAGGCATCCGGGGTGAACGACAACTTAAGCCCTTCGGTATCCAGCAACGCCATATACTGCTTGATTAAAGCATTCTTCGGCTCTTGCAAAATACGAACGAAATCGGCCTGGGTCAGCGCCTTTAATTCCACTCGGATCGGGAAACGACCTTGCAGTTCAGGAATCAAATCGGACGGCTTCGATACATGAAACGCACCCGCTGCGATGAATAAAATATGATCGGTACGGACAAACCCGTAACGCGTATTGATGGTGGTGCCTTCCACAATGGGTAGAATGTCGCGCTGCACTCCTTCGCGACTCACATCGGGACCATGACCACCTTCACGACCCGCAATCTTGTCGATTTCATCCAGAAACACAATACCGTTGCGCTCCACGCGTTCAATGGCAGTGCGCTGCACCAAATCCATATCAACCAGGCGTTGTTCTTCTTCCGAGGTGAGATATTCGTAAGCCTCGCGAACTCGCATCTTACGTTTCTTTGTGCGATTGCCGAACAGCGCAGGAATCATTTCTTTGATGCTGGATTCCATGTCTTCCATGCCTGGTGCAGTGGCGAATTCAATTTGAGGGCCACGTTCTTTGACGTCCAATTCCACCTGTCGATCGTCCAACTTGCCTGCCCGCAGCCGTTCGCGCAATTTTTCCCGCGTCTTTTCCACTGGTTCACTGCCCTCTGGTGGAGTTGGCATCAACAGTTCCAACATGCGATCTTCAGCCAGTTGCTCGGCCTTTTCCGCTACTTCATCCAGGCGCTCTTCGCGAACCATGTCAATGGAAATTTCCACCAAATCGCGGATGATAGATTCCACGTCGCGGCCCACATAGCCCACTTCAGTGAACTTACTGGCTTCCACTTTCAGGAAAGGAGAGTTGGCCAACTTCGCCAGCCTTCGAGCGATTTCCGTTTTGCCGACGCCCGTGGAACCGATCATGAGGATGTTCTTTGGCATCACATCTTCGGCCATTTCCGGATCTAATTTCTGACGTCGTACGCGGTTACGAAGGGCAATCGCCACAGCCCGTTTAGCATCCGATTGCCCAATGACGTACTTATCCAACTCACGCACAATTTCTCGTGGTGTCAGTTCGTCAAGTAACGGTGCTTCTTCGCCCGCGGCGTTGGTGGGCTGATTTGGAAGATAAATGACCATCAGCCTAACTCCTCGTAAATAATATTGAGGTTGGTGTAAATGCAGATATTGCCAGCAATCACCATAGATTTTTCGGCGATCTCGCGGGCGCTAAGCTGTGTGTTTGCGTACAGGGCCGTAGCCGCAGCCTTGGCAAATGGACCACCAGAGCCGATGGCGGCCATCTGCTCATCGGGTTCAATCACGTCGCCATTGCCACTGAGGATGAAAATTCGTTCGGTATCGGCCACCAGTAGAAGTGCTTCCAAATGACGTAGGATTTTATCTGTTCGCCAGTCCTTTGCCAGTTCCACAACGGAGCGTTCCAGCTTTCCGGAATGTTGTTCCAGCTTGGTTTCAAAGCGCTGAAATAAAGAGAAGGCGTCTGCCGTGGAGCCTGCAAAACCAGAAAGGATCTTTCCGTTGTAGAGCCGTCGCAGCTTCTTCGCAGTGCCCTTTAATACTTCGTGGCCCAACGTGACTTGCCCGTCGGCGGCCATTACAACTTTGCCTTTCCGGCGCACTGCAAGCACGGTTGTCGAATGGATTTTTTCTTGCATGTAGAGGAATTTCTATTCTACCAGTCAAGTTTCGGGCAAGTTTCAAAAGATCAGGCCAAAGAAGGCCAACATTGAGGATGCAAGTGCAACAGCGGCGCGCCCAGGCCAATTGAGTTGCCACCTTTTCTGGACAAAATAGATGGGCAGAAGGGCGGCGATTGCAACAACCAGTTCCACCAACAGGACATTCATTGCGGCATCTTGCAGGACGCGGATCATCAGAAAGAGCGCCACGAGTCCGATAGCGTGTGCCCAAGTGGTTCGTAACGCCAGAGTAGCGGCGAACATGATGGCATAGGGGAAGAAAAGGCGGCGGTCCCCAGTGAAATGGAAGAGGAGCAGCCAGCAGAGCGCTGGTATGAGGAGTGTGGGCAGGTCGAGCTTTTTATGGATGGCCCAGGGCGCTCCTACAAAGATGGCGATGACGGCGACAATGGCGAAAGGCAGCAGGATGACGGCCATTCCTACTTCCCTGTTTCAAGCTGCTTGATTCTTATATCGCCAGTCAGCAAGCGCATTTGCTGAATTGCAAGCTGGTTCATCTTTTGTAACCGCTGTGACTGAGGTAGCTGTTCCTGGATGAACAGGGCATTCAGATTTTCCAAATTGGAAAGGCAAACCAGTTGAGCCACATTGGCGTAATCGCGAATATTGCCTTTCTCGCTAGGGTGACCGTCGCGCCACTGCCTGGCGGTCATGCCGAACAGAGCCATGTTTAGAAGGTCCGCTTCCGATGCGTAAATCAGGTTAATCTGCGCCTGTGAGAGTTCAGGTGGGATCAGGTTTTCTTTGATGGCATCGGTATGAATACGGTAGTTGATTTTGGTCAGATTCCGCCGGATGTCCCAGCCAAGTTGCTTTTGCTCCTGGTCCTTAAGTCGCTGGAACTCTTTGATGAGGTACAGTTTAAATTCGACAGAAATCCAAGCAGCAAATTCGAAAGCAATGTCCTTGTGGGCGAACGTTCCGCCGTATCTGCCTGCCTTGGAGATAAGACCTATGGCACCCGTCTTTTCAATCCATTGCTTGGGTGTCAAGGTGAAACTGTTCAGACCAGCCTGTTTTCTAAACCCGTCGAATTCGACGGGTTTAAAATTCGCATTGTTCAGTTGCTCCCAAATCCCCAGGAACTCAATGGTGTTCCTGTTGCGCAGCCAGCCTCGGATCAAGTCATCCGTTCCATCAGCGTTTTTATATCGGGCAATGTCGGTTAGGCAAATGTAGTCCGACTCATTTTTTGAGTAGAGAGAGATCTTTTTTTCAAGCACCTTGATCGATTTCATCTATTTGCTCCCGCACAAATCAAATGTAGCCTAAAAGACGTCGCCTCACCCCTTGGCATTGGCAAGCACAAAATCCACCAACTCCACACACTCGAAAAAGCCCGCCCACATGCTATGACCTTGACCTTTCGGCACAATCAATTGCATCTTTCCTCCCAGTGCGCTGTAACGTTGGGCAACCTCACCGGAGTTTGCACCCAATGGCACAAGCTTATCGTCGTCACCATGGATCGCAAACATTGGAACGCGGGCTTTGGCAAGCTTGGCTAACCGATCCATTGGATTATGTTTGATGAGCCTCAGTCGCAATTGTTCTGGCGTCATCCCATAAGCTTCGCTGGCTTTCTCCAGGCCCGGATAGCTACTCAAATTGCACACCGGATAGATCCCCGCAAAGCCGCCAACTTTGTCTGCATTCTCCGCTGCCCAATTCAATGTCATCAAACCTCCACGGCTACGGGCAAGCAATACAGGTTTGCGGGAAAAGCGTCGTTTCGCCGTTAATTGCCTGTAAAAAGCAGTATAAATCGCCCGACCGCTGGGACTGCCATACGATTCACCAACGTCAATTCCCGCCACGGCGATCCCGGCTGCCGTGAATCGCTGGAACATCCATTTTTCAGCTAAGCCAGGCAGTTTCGGCAACGTTGGCGCGTACCAGACCCAAGGCGTCAAGCCCATTCGCGGCGCGGTTACCGCAGGTATCACGAAGGCCTGACAGCCTTCCACCAACCAGGATTCACCAGGCAGGGGCAAGCCTTCTTTTTGCGATTCTGTTACGAATGGCGGTTGCAGCGCTTTCAGATCATTCAGCAACAGCGTGATGCCGCTAAGTAGTGTCCGGCGATGGATAGTCTTCATGAATAGATAGAAAAGTATTCCATACTAAGGAGGGCAATGGAACAGCAAACGGCATTAATTCTGGATCAGTTCACCAAGCAGGCGGAAACATTCGCCACCGCGCCGGCTCTGTCCGATGCAAACAGCATGGAATTGCTGGTGAGGTGCTCTGGATTGACTGCGGATGACACGGTGCTGGATGTCGCTTGTGGCGCTGGAATCGTCGCATGCCATCTGGCGCATACGGCGCGGCATGTTACAGGTCGCGACCTCACCCCTGCCATGATCGAACGGGCTCGTGCCCGCCAAAGTGCTGAAAAGTTAGTGAATGTAACTTGGCAGGTTGGTGAAGTGTTACCACTGCCTATGCCCCGTGCCAGTTACTCGTTAGTGGTCAGTCGCTTTGCCTTCCATCATTTTCTTGAGCCTGCCAAAGTCCTTGCAGAGATAATTCGCGTGTGTGTTCCTGGTGGACGAATTGCCATTGTGGATGTCACTCCGCGCGTAGAAGTAGTTAGTCAGTACGACACGATGGAAAAGCTGCGCGACCCTTCGCACGTTGCCGCCTTAACACTGGATGAATTCCAACAGATGGCAACTGGGCTTGGGCTGCAATTACTGGCACTGAGTAACTACTCTATGAATTTGACGGTAGATCAACTAATGGCCGCATCCTTCCCCAACCCCGGCGATGAGTTGCAGGTGCGGGCGATGTTTGAAAAGGATCTGCAGACTGGCTGCCTGGGTCTTGGAACGCAGTGTTCACCAGCGCAAAGGGCCCGGCGGCCCCAAGACGAGTCCGAAACTCGCGAAATGCCAGTCGCCGTCGGAGCTCCGTTTTGCGCGAGTTCAGTAAAAGAAGATTTACGATTCGGATATCCCACTTCAATCATGGTTTGGAGTAAGCCTTTATAATGGTTCCAATCCAATGACTAGAACAGAAGCGTGGGAAATTGTCTGTGAGTTCACCAAGTCCGAAGGGCTGCGCAAGCACGGCCAGGCGGTTTCAGTCTGCGTAGAAGCCTATGCGCACAAGTTCGGAGAAGACCCTGAAAAGTGGGCCGTCGCCGGCTTGCTCCACGATTTCGATTGGGAAATTCACCCTCAACTGCCCGATCATCCACGCAAAGGCGAGGCTATCTTAGCCCAGCGCGGTGTCAGTGAGGAAATCCGCCGTGCTATTCTTTCGCACGCCGGTTTTGAAGATGTCCCACGGCAGTCCATGTTGGAACATACTCTATTCGCCTGCGATGAATTGGGCGGATTCATCACCGCTTGTTCTTACGTCAAACCCAGCCGCAGTGTGGCAGAAGTAGACGTGGCCGGAGTGAAGAAAAAGATGAAGGATAAGGCCTTTGCGCGAGCCGTGAATCGGGACGATATCATCAATGGAGCGGCGGAAATGGGAATAACATTAGAAGAGCATCTGGCTTTTTGCATTGATGCTATCCAGAAACGTGCAGACGAATTGGGGCTAGCCGGGACTCATGCCAATGCCTGACGCGGAAGCCCGCACAGGGCCGTTGCGGCCCGCCAAACAATCAGGAACTCGCGAATTTTGCGCCGTACCGAGCTCCGTTGTGCGGGCGAGTTCCTCAAAAGCGCAAAGGGCCCGGCGGCCCCCAAGGGAGCTAGTAACTCGCGAAATTCTAATGGCCGCCGATGCTCCGTTTTGCGCGAGTTCCTTAAAAGACAAACGGCTGCTTAAGCTATCGAAAATCTGCATGGCTTTGCCTGGTGCAACTCGTGAGCTGAAAGGGAGTCACGCCACCTTCCGCATTAAGAAAAAAGTATTCGCCTACTTCCTAAATGACCATCACGGCGATGGTATTGTTTCGGTCTGCTGCAGGGTGCTTAGAAATGATAATCGGGCACTGAGCGAAGCAGCTCCAGAACGATTCTATATGCCCTCTTACATCGGTCCAAGAGGATGGGTGGGATTGCGGTTGGATGTGGGCAATGTGCACTGGGACGAGGTGGAGGAATTGGTGAGGGATAGCCATCGATGGACTACTCAACCAGTGAAGAAGCGAACGCGAATTTAGTTTTACTTCATTTGCGACTCGGTACATACTAATTTCAGACAGGTATATCGATTATGGCACTCAGCATCAAATACCCTACGCAGACCGACTTGTCCAGGAACTATCCAAAAGCCAGGGTCGCCGCATGACGGAAGTCATTACCTCTGCTGTTCGTGCTGAAATTGACAAAGAAGAGCTGCGTGTTCGCCCCCCTGGTTTGGCGGCACGATTACTCGAAATCGGACGGCGGTATCAACAGTTACCTATCTTAGACACTCGCAGTGACACCAAAATCTTTGGTTTCGACGATGCTGGCTCGCCTCTTTGATTGATTGACACGTCAGCCGCAATGACTGTTCTCCAATTGGAAATGTCGACTTTTGGAAAACGTCGACATCCGGCAAGGCTGAATTTTGGAGATTGCGCGGCATACGCGTTGGCGGCAACGTCTGGCGAGCCGCTTCTGTTCGAAGGCAATGACTTTGGCCCTACTGGGATTGCCATTTCGGATACGCGTCACTAGAAATGCTTTAACCCACGGTATTTCGACTTCAACGTAGGCTCCTGGTTGCATTGAAGAGATTTCGGACGTCACCAATCTCCTTAAATCTTCGAATTCGAGTCCAATCGTTCGTGTTGATCACAAGAAGGGCAAGCTTTCTACCAGTCAGGTTTTGTTGGTATCGAATGCCTTTGTCCGTGGTGATCATGAGTTCAAATCCCGCTGCCTCTGCGGCAGTTAGTAGATCTCATTAGTCAGTTCAGCCCAACCTCTCTCGTACGCTGTGTCAACTTGATGGCCCAAGAGGGCGTACCGAAGTGGTGCTGGCGTATTATGATCGAAAAAAATCCCCATTTAGGCTAACGCGGGGATTGGCTCAGTCAGACTGCGGGAAGCATGTTCCAGGACGACGTTCACTTGCTCACGCGATACCCCTGGAAACCACTCGATGAACTCATCCACAGTTGCCCCGCCTTCGATATTGGCAAACAAAGCCGAAACAGGCACCCGGGTGCCGCAGAACAACCATGCTCCACTTACTTTTTGTGGGTGACGTTCCACCGCTCCGCAGGTTGTCCAATCTAGCATTCGGATTTGCTCCAATCTTATTATGACTGATTTTGGCCAAACCGGAATAGCGATTTAGAATACGCAATGCTGAGTACATTAAAGTAACTTAATTTACAGTAAGCCACCTGTAATCAACTACATAAAATTAACTCTTGTCACTCCTCCCTATAGTGTGCTAATAATATGCTCAGGAACCAGCGCGCGCACTTAGGCACGTTTGAGTCCGACATTGTCTTTGAGAGTTCCACAATTACCCTTGGAGGTTTAACAGGTATGAATATCCGTCCGTTACACGACCGCATTGTGGTCAAGCGCCTTGATGATCAGGCAGAGCAAGTTCTGAATGGGATCATTATCCCAGACAGTGCAAAAGAAAAGCCGCAGGAAGCGGAAGTCGTTGCCGTAGGCAAGGGCAAGCGTTCCGACGATGGCAAATTGATGCCGCTCGACGTAGTTGTCGGCGACAAGATTTTGTTCGGAAAGTACTCCGGCAGCGACATTAAAGTCGACGGCCAGGAATACTTGATCATGCGCGAAGACGAAGTTCTTGCCGTGATTGAACCAAAAAAGAAAAAGTAAGTTAGGGAATACAGGAGAACTGAAACGATGCCAGCTAAACAAATTGTATATAGCGAAAATTCCCGTCAAGCGATCTTGCGCGGAGTAAACCAACTTGCCGATTGCGTGAAGGTCACGCTTGGCCCCAAGGGCCGCAACGTTGTTCTTGAGAAAAAGTTCGGCGGACCAACCATCACTAAAGATGGTGTCACCGTAGCTAAAGAAGTAGAACTGAAGGATCCGTTGGAAAACATGGGCGCGCAAATGGTGCGCGAAGTGGCCTCAAAAACATCCGACGTTGCCGGTGACGGTACCACCACCGCAACCATCCTGGCTCAGTCCATTTTCCGTGAAGGCGTAAAGTCAGTTGCTGCCGGTGCAAACCCGATGGCTCTGAAGCGCGGCATTGAAAAGGCTGTAGAAATCGTAGTGGCTGAAGTGCAGAAGATGAGCACCAAGGTTGCCAACGACGAACGCATTGCTCAAGTGGGAACTATCTCCGCTAACGGCGATGCCACCATCGGCAACATCATTGCCGAAGCCATGAAGAAGGTTGGTAAGGACGGCGTCATCACGGTTGAAGAAGCCAAGACCATGACCACCGAGCTGAACACCGTTGAAGGCATGCAGTTCGACCGCGGATATCTCTCCCCTTACTTCATCAGCGATCCTGACCGTATGGAATGTGTCCTCGAAGAGCCCTACATTCTGATTCACGAAAAGAAGATCACCAACATGAAGGATCTTCTGCCGTTGCTCGAACAGATTGCTCGCGCCGGACGTCCGCTGCTGATCATCGCTGAAGAAGTAGAAGGCGAAGCGCTGGCAACTCTGGTTGTGAACAAGCTGCGTGGCACATTGAATGTTTGCGCCGTGAAGGCTCCTGGTTTCGGTGATCGCCGCAAGGCAATGCTGGAAGACATCGGCATCCTGACCGGTGGCAAGGCATTGATGGAAGAGACCGGCATCAAGTTGGAAGGCGTACGCCTGGAAGACCTGGGCAAGGCCAAGCGCATCACTGTTGACAAAGACAACACCACAATCATTGACGGTGCAGGTGAGCAGAAGACGATTGAAGGCCGCATTAAACAGTTGCGCGCTCAGATTGAAGAAACCACCTCCGACTACGACCGTGAGAAGCTGCAGGAACGTTTGGCGAAACTCGCTGGCGGCGTTGCAGTGATCAAGGTTGGTGCGGCGACGGAAACCGAAATGAAGGAAAAGAAGGCTCGTGTGGAAGATGCTCTGCATGCAACCCGCGCAGCTGTGGAAGAAGGGATTGTCCCTGGTGGTGGTGTGGCTCTGCTGCGTGCTGCTATGGCGCTGAAAGACGTCAAGATGACTGGTGATGAACAGATCGGTATCGACATCATCCGCCGCGCTTGCGAAGAGCCCTGCCGTCAAATTTCCGGTAACGCCGGTCATGAAGGCGCAATCATCGTCGAAAAGATCCGTGCTGAAAAGAACCCGATGTATGGTTTCAACGCAGCTACGGGTGTTTATGAGGATCTGGTAAAGGCTGGCGTTATCGATCCTACGAAGGTGACGCGGACTGCTCTGCAGAACGCATCTTCGATCTCAGCATTAATGCTGACGACTGAAGCAATGATCTGCGAGATCCCAGAGAAGAAGGCAGCCCCAGCAGGCGGCGGTGGAGATCACGGCCCTGGTATGGATTACTAAGTTAGTAGTTAGTTTGTGTGTTGAAGACGACCGCTTCCCGCAAGGGGGGCGGTCGTTTTTACGACTTAAGGCCTGCTGTTGATTGCTTTCCAGAGTTGGTAGACGCGCGTTGTGTTGGAGTTTGGTATTTCGCCGCCAGTTACAGTTGAGTCAAGCCTCTGTGCACGCTCACATGCAGCTTGCATTGATTCAGCAGAAAAGTGCTCTTTCTTAAGCCTAGTCTTGTTGTATTGGCCGAGAATTTCTCGCAATTTGTCCTCGGTATCCCTAGCGTGTCGCAATGCGCCAACGTTAGAGTCGTCAACATGATGCAACAGCAACCAAAGCTCAAAGCAGGGTTTACTGAGAGCGACGTTTATGCCTTTTTGCCTTGCTTGTTGGAGGGTCGAAGTGAAGCTGGCCAAATGTTCATTCCTGATGCAATGATCAGTGTCCAGCAATAACCATCGCTCATCATCTTCTTCATGGTCATAAGAAAGTAGTCTTTCTAATACGTGAGCGGCAGCCGAGGAGCCATCAATGGTTTGGATGACATAAACCTGTACCCTTCTGTTCTGAAAAAAGTCGAAATATTGTTTAGGCGCATAGGTGTCATCGCAAGCCACAATAAATAGCCGGTCGTCGCGAAAGCCATCTAAATTACGATTCAAAGGACGAGACTTCCGCATGGATGATCATTTCCTGTCGTTTTGTTCAGCACACAATTTGTCGACATTCCCAAGAAATGGAATTGCTCCAAATCTGCCCTGCAGATAGTGCTTTCGTATTTCCAAATCGTTGCGTACCTTAAAATCCAAAAGTGAATAGAGTCTGGTGGATCCACCGGTGTCTTTCTCGGCGAACCAAATCTCATCGCGCCTTATCAATTCCTGATCCAAGAGACTCGATTCATGGGTAGTGACAATAATCTGTCTTCTTCCCCCACCGCAGGACTCTAAGAATGATTCAAGGAATGCTCGGACCAAGTGCGGATGGAGGCTTCGATCAATCTCGTCGATGAAGTATGTTACGTCGGCAGAACGCAAATGGTGTAGCGCTGGAATAAGGTTGATCAAGCGTCGCGTTCCATCTGATTCTTCCGCCAAATCCAGTGTCATCGTGTCCCCACCTTGACTCTCATGTTCAGCTTGGATTTTTATTCGAGAAAGTTTACCGTCCTGTCTCTGAATCATGTCAGTATTCGTTAGGCCTAGTCGGCGTCGACTCGTCTGTCCATTGTTTTCCTTTGACCCAATTAAGAAATCCGTTGGGATGTTTCTCGGCAACTGCAAAAGTTCATCCTCCGTAAGGTCGCTTTCGGTAATTTTCAAACCTATCATGCCTGTGGAGGCAAACATCAAAAAGTCTCCGGCAAAACTTAACAGGCTAGGCGTATCTGAGAGCGCCTGCACAAGCCTGACATGATTTTGCTGCGGTGAAATCAGGATCAAATTGTCACGCAGCCACAATAAAACATCCTTGATTTCACCAGTGATGTCGGCCTCGTCTAGGGTAGCGTGAATTGTACTAAGAAACGTTTGACTCTTTGGGCCACCAACAGTGGCTAGGGCTTTGATTCTTTGGTCTTCAATCTCGCCGACATTGATTTTAATTCTCCCATCAGCGCCGGTTGTTCGTTCGAAAAGAACTTTTTCACGGCCTTTTATAACTTGAACTAACCATTCTTCCACAACTTGCGTATCGTTGATCTTAAACCCAAATCTGTAAAGGTTGCCAGATGCTATGAACTGCAAATCGAAGTCTGATGTTTCCCCAGCATCCCCCAATTGAAAGGCATCTCGGAGCATTCCTCCATCATTTCGAGCTGATAACAATGCAATGTCTTTGAAGTAGCGTAGCGCGCGAAAGAGGTTCGATTTCCCGGCTCCATTTGCACCATAGATAACTGCCGTCCTCAGGACGCTCTCACTTGAGTCTGGAATCGGTACCAAGTGGGACTCGTGCTTGTTGCCCAACCGGTTGCTCGCCACCAACGAGAATGTCTCCTCACTAGAAAAGGAGCGGAAATTGGCTACCGAGAAAGATACGATCATTTGGAGTGCCTATCGTGAAACAACCACGATAATATCACCATTGAAACCTACTTTTCCCAGAGGGAACCATCTTTGTGAGATATTTTCACGGTATTGTCGAGGGGCCATTAAGCAGTTGCGCGCTCAGATTGAAGAAACCACCTCCGATTACGACCGTGAGAAGCTGCAGGAACGTTTGGCGAAACTCGCTGGCGGCGTTGCAGTGATCAAGGTTGGTGCGGCGACGGAAACCGAAATGAAGGAAAAGAAGGCTCGTGTGGAAGATGC
>JANXSF010000105.1 GCA_025352795.1 Acidobacteriota bacterium | reverse complement strand
GCCTGTCAGATTTACGCGATTCGAATACATGATTTGTTCTCCTTTTGCCCGTTTCTTTCGGGGCACGAAAAGCAAGCGGAGCCGCTCCCAAGGGAGGTGGAGTGCTTTGTTGGGGGGACCGGGCTGATTCTGGAGAGGTCGTCAGACCGAACGAACCCGAAGGGCTGAATCTGGCTGGGGGAGCCGATAAAGCAGAACGGAGACGAGCGTCGGGCGCGGCTAGGTCGCCTGATGTCTGGCGACCGTCAAGCGCAGCAGTGCCCGAAAGAAATCGGGCCAGAAGAAACACAATTGAAATGAATGAGCGATGTGAACTGGCTTTCATCGGCAATCGCCAATCCGCACCGCCCGGAATTCCTCAATAGTCGCGCACGGTTTCCAAGCTGACGGTTTGGGATGCGCGGACAGTCCAGTACAACCGGCGGTAGCGGTTGATGGGGAGGTTAAGCTCTTGGGCGAGTTCCGCATCGTCCGGTGACCTGCCGAACGTTTCCTTATATCGAAGGATTACGTGCCGCAAACACGGTGATGGGCGAGCGTTTCGACAACGTATTTGTCACTCCGCAAGGATACAAAGCATTTCTGGCCACCGGCACTTGGCCCGATAAGACCATGTTCATCATGGAGGTCCGTTGGTCAGCCAGTAAAGGTTCCATTAACAAAGTTGGTCACTACCAGGAGGGATTGGTTGGAATGGAAGCGCACGTCAAGGATGAATCGCGGTTCCCAGGCAAATGGGAGTTCTTTGGATTTAGTTCTACAGCGCAGACGGGTAAACCACAGGGCGCAAAATCAAGCTGCCAGACGTGCCACGCTACAAATGGTGCGGTGGACAATACCTTCGTTCAGTTCTATCCGACGCTGCTCCCAGTGGCGAAGGCGAAAGGCACTTTGAAGCCTGGGGTTGTGAATTAGTAAGGGATACGGAATCGGAAGTCTTCTCGCGGTATTGGTAAGTTTGATGGCGAGGTCGGTAGGGTTTGACCGAGATCGCGCTTTTTACCCGACTGTGGTTATGGTGGTCGCCTCTTACTACGTTCTGTTTGCAGTGATGGGAGGCACGGTTCAGGCTCTCATTCTTGAATCCAGCGTGATGACCGTTTTCATCGTAAGTGCCATCGTCGGGTTCAGATTCAATCAGTGGATCGTCGTCGCGGCACTGGTGGGTCATGGAATATGCGATTGTTTCCACGGTTTCGTGATCACAAATGATGGTATGCCCCAATGGTGGCCAGCCTTTTGCGGGGCTTATGACGTGTGCGCTGGCGGTTGTCTGGCGTGGTTATTAACGCGTGCTAAAGCGGATCCCCTGACTGACTTTTAGGAACCCTTCCACGGTAACCTGTAAGAATGTTGGGGTGCGTGCGATTCTTTCTGCTGGCCTTACCTCTGGCTGCCTTTGCTTTTGGAGCATCTGGATCAGTCGGTGCCGACGATATCCTGCTGGCACAGGCGATGCTGCGAGTTGTCCATAACCCAGCGGGCAAACCATATATTTTCTTCAGCCCTGACGGGGAATTAGGGCCACTTACCAAAGCCGCTATCGAAACTTTTCAACGTGACAAACAGGTTTCAGAAAGTCCGCTGCCTCTGCGAGCGTTGCGTAGCGCATTACCCAATGAATATCTGGGAATGCGCATATTGCCCGTGTCGCGGATTGTCTATTTTGAAGCATCTGCATCCGATGCCGCCAAAGCGGTGGAAGAAGTGCAAGCCTACGCCGATTTTCATCCAGACTTCAAACGGAAAATTATTGAAGTAATGCGTCGAATGTATAGTGTTCATGGCATTGTGCTGTGGGTCACCTGGGATGGTTGGCGTAGGGGCTTCAATCAGCAGGCGAAAATATCCAGGCGGGCTTCCTGGGCCGGCCCGGGTGAGAGCTCGCATCATTATGGAAGAGCGTGTGATCTGGGGTTTCGTAATCTGCGTTTTTTGGATGGGAACGGAGCAATCAGAAATGACGACGATTGGTTACAACTGCTAAACCGCCAATTCGGCAAGCAATCCGATCAACTATGGCAATTGCGAAATGCCATTGCCTTTCCGTTGGGACTACACGGAATTGCTTGGGAAAAAGTCCACTTGCAGTTACATGTCGATGAGGCGACGAACAATGCAAGGTCCCTTGTGCGATTGCTAAATCTCACGGGTACAATGCGTTGGGATGTGGATAGTGCAGGGATAGAATCGCACTATCTGTCTGATTTGGGTCGTGGTGGCGCATTTTTTCCTATTGGTACAGCTCGCGAAATTTGGGCAGAAATGGCTGCCGTTAAGCCACTAATGGGCGATTTGCGGACGTTGCGGAGTACTTTGAAGGCGGCCTTTGCGGAGGCAGAGCGCAGCTGGCAAAAGTGGGAGCCGGTTCCGTAATACAAGTATTTAATAGTGTGTAGCCTATTTATTTTGAAAATTTGATAGATTGTGATATTGTATTTATGTAATTAAAATAAGTTGTGATCTATGATTAAATCCATATTTGCTCGCCAATCCCGCATGCATCTTGATGAACGCTTCCAGCAGCTCGGACCGTTTATCAGTTTTGCTCCGCCAGTACGAGGATGGATAAAGGCCATCCGTGAGGGGCTGGGCATGTCCACTGTACAGTTGGCTAAGCGCTTAAGAATCAAGCAACCTTCTGTTGTCGCACTAGAGCAGTCAGAGGCGAAGGGCACAATTGAACTGGCGACATTAAGGCGTGTGGCCGAAGCGCTGGATTGCACGGTTGTTTATGCGCTGGTGCCGAATCGGCCATTGGAAGCCACCATCAGGGATCGGGCGCGGATCCTTGCCCGTAGGCAACTTGAACCCATCGAACACTCCATGCTGCTGGAGGATCAGAAAGTGACCTCGAAAGATGCAGAAGCGCGACTCGATGAATTTGTTCGGGAGACAAACCCGCGACTGTTCTGGGAGTAACCCGTGAATGATCTTTTCACACCGCCAGACAATGCTGCTACCCCGTTGACCGCGCAGGAAATGCGCGGTCTGATCCCATCGCACATTGCCTATCATCGTGATTTGAACGAAGCCGAACAGGACAATATTCGGCGTGGTCAGACTTGGGCAATGGATCGACGCAGGGAATTGGTGGCAATTCTAAGTGAGAAATTCATTAAAGAGCTGCACCAACGCATGTTGGGGGACGTTTGGCGTTGGGCTGGAAAGTTCCGCGAGAGTGAAAAGAATATCGGGATTAACCACAGGGAAATCCCAGTGAGTTTGCGCCAACTGCTTGACGATACCAAAGCTTGGATTGAACACAACACTTATCTGCCCGATGAGATGGCTGTGCGGTTCCATCATCGGCTGGTGCAGATTCATCCATTCCCGAATGGCAATGGACGCCACTCCCGCCTGATGGCCGATCTTTTAATCATGAGGCTGGGCCTTGAGCGGTTCTCGTGGGGGCGTCAAAGCTTTTACGATGCGGGCGCAGTTCGGCGGAACTATATAGAAGCTTTGCGGTCCGCCGATAATCACGACATCGGCCCCATTCTGTTATTCGCCCGGGCATGATATGCTTTCCTCGTACCTCCTGGTGCGAGGGTTTTCATGCGTTATATTCCAGCCTTGTTGCTGATCCTGATTTCCGAAGCTGTGGGTGTGTTTCCGGTAAGCGTGCTGTCAAGGCAAAATAGAAATGTCCTATTCCCAGCAAAGTAGAAATGTCCGGTTTTGACTATTGATCCTGAACATGGGTGTTAGTGTGAATACGTCCGCCAGGGGTCGCGCCCGAACGGATACCCAAGGCCGATGCGACG
>JANXSF010000047.1 GCA_025352795.1 Acidobacteriota bacterium | reverse complement strand
TAACAGGCCGGTGCGGATTGTTGTGCTTACTCGCGCCGACAACCAATGGTTCTACTCGTTTCTCTATCAAAGCCAGCTTTCGTCAAGGGCGGAGGATGACATTTCGATGGTTAATAATTCTTCATGAGAAATACGGGCTAGGTTTTCCGTGACCTTGATCGGTGTACTTTGAAATGAAACTCGAATCGACCCGAGGGCCTTTTGCTCACCTTGCGGTTTGCATAGGCTTTTATGTAGGAAGAACGCTGCGCAGCGGTTTTGACTTCCTGGTTGAGATTAGAGCAGGTGAGTTTAGTGGATGGATTGGCGTTGAGGGTAAGTGGTAGAAATTGTGGGAAATGGAGGTGGGGAGGGTTGCTGATTGTTGTTTGAGTGTGGTGCCCGGGGCGGGACTTGAACCCGCACACCCGTGAGGATAACGGATTTTAAGTCCGTTGCGTCTGCCGATTTCGCCACCCGGGCAAGAGTCTAATGAGGGAGTTCTAAAACACCGACTCTCTTAGTCTACCGCGTCCGAGGCTTCAATTTTCTAAAAACGGATAGCCCTCCTGGCCGGTCGGCTCCGACGTTGCTTTCAAGACCAGGAGGCCTTTCCCTCATTTACCTTGCTGCCGCTTCCGCCATCAAGGGAACTTCAATCCGATTTTCAACAGTTTTCACTCCCGACACTTCACTGACCGCCTTGACTATTTTTTCCACTTCCTCAATTGGGGCAAAGCCACCCAGCACTATGTCTCCAGAAAGTGACATCACCCGCAGCATTCGCGGAAACGCAGCTACGCGTCCCAACCGTGTGTGGATTCGAGCCTCCAGTTTGGAATCGCCTACTGGCTTTTCTGGTGTTATTTGAGTGCGGACATCGGCGTACAACCCTTCGGCGCGATGCTCCAGATCTCGAACGGTTCTTTCAAATTCTGTTCCGCTTTTATGAAATAACTTTGTAGCCTGATCCCGTAGTTGGGCACGTCGGGCGCTGCCTCGGATAGGATCGAACAAATACATCAGTCCTGCACCGGCACCCAGCGTTCCAATGACACCAGCAATGAAACCCGCCGCTTTGGTTAAGTCCGGAAGGGTTTCTTGAAATCGAGCAAGTTTCGTATCCATAATGTTCACCTCTGCTCTTTCTCTTGCACGTTTCCATCCAGAAAGGAACGTTGCAACCATTAGGACAATAGCTATATGGCGGCAAAAGACCCGCATTAATTGGGTGACTTCACGCTGGGTCCAAGTCATGGCAGGCAAAAGTCATGACAAGATAAAAGAAATGTTTCGCCGCTTAAGCCGCCATTTCCCCAGACACCGCATGCGAGAGTTTGCACGCTTGTGCGGTGTCCATCCCGCAATGCAAGCCCTTGATGTGGGGGTAATCCGGCTATTTGGCGAATGCTGCCACCCGAAGAGCGACCACATATCATTTACCTGAATATGCCCGGGCCGCCGAACCCGAAGATGATCAGCAACACCTGGTCTTCGCCGCTGGCCGTCGGCTTCCGTTCCGAAATCAATCGTTCCACATAGTTTTCAAACTCCATTATTGAGCAGGTGAGGAAGCGTATCAACCAACAACAATTGGCGGCTGAGATTGCCCGTGTGGGACAAGGCTTTTGGGTACAGGCGCCAAACAACTTCGTTCCGGTGGAACAGCATTTAATGACACCGGTCATCCATTGGGCGCCTCGAAGCATGCAGGCGTGGCTTGTTCCTTACGTCACTTTCTGGGGAGTGCTGGCCAAGGCAACTCGGCACGAACACGAATTCTAGTTCGAGCATTTTCTCAACGACATTCGACTGCTTGATTATTCAGGCTTAAAGCAATTATTTCTGGATGCGACCGTGCGGCATGAGCGATTTTTTGGTTTGACAAAATCTTTGGTAGCCATGCGGCTAATGAACATTAATGGCAATGTTGCGGAACATTACTAAGCTGTACCGGTCGTGCAACTGCAATCCGATTGGACCACGATTGGGACGTTGCGGATCGCCGACAAATTCTGCTGCGGGCTTGCCATTCAGGCGCGTACGAATCATTTCTTTGCGCGATTCTATTTCCAGCTTGTTCCACTGATTGCGTTTATGAAGCTCTTTCGGGGCTGCGGCAAATTTGTAGATGCTGCCGGAAGGATAGGGCTGCACTCCGTCATCAATGATTTGAATTTCATAGCCGATATGGGCGGGGGTCACCTGGGGAGAAACGCCGTACGATTTGTCGCCACGTGAGGAATCGCGAATGGACACTCCGCTGTTGCCACCTTCTGGAATCCAATATTCTAATTGAAGATCGAACTGTTCAAACTCGGCTTCGGTATAGAGCCAGGCTTGCTGTGTTACCCAACTTCGATACTGCTGTTCAGTGATGGGCCATTCGCCGAAGGGCTTTTTACTGGGACGTGGAGACCGCCCAACTAACACGCCATCCACTACCGACCATTGCACCTGACCATGCACTTGCCAGCCGTCCAGATTCTGTCCATTGAAAATTGGTTTCCATTCCTGGAGTTTCGTTTTTTGCGCGTGTAGCTGACTGGAAGCGGCAGCCAAGCCGAAGAGAAGTTTCCTGCGATCCATTAGGCTATTGTATCTTGTGAGTCATTGTGTCTCGTGATAATTGTATGCTGGGACAATGCGAATTCTTATCGTACTGCTTTTTTGTTTACAGGCAATGGCCGTTGAGCCACCAAGACCAAAGATCACCGGTGCGGCACACGTTGCCCTGTTCGTTGCCGATGTAGAAAAGTCGCGGGCCTTTTATAAAGACCTACTGGGATATGGGGAGCCCTTCGATTTGAAAACGCCAAGCGGCGAACTATCGTTGACCTTTATCAAGATCAATGAACGGCAGTATCTGGAAATTTTCCCTGAAAAGGAAAAGGATTCGGATAGGTTGAATCACGTCTCCGTAGAGACAGACGATATTGAGGGCATGCGCAATTACCTGGCGGCGAAAGGTGTAAAAGTTCCGGAAAAGCTCAGTAATAATCGGATTGGCAATCGTAGCTTCAACGTAAAAGACCCCGATGGTCATACGCTGGAATTTGTCCAATACCTTGCTGGGGGTGCTTCGGTTCGAGAGAAAGGCAAGTTCCTGGGAAAGCAACGAATCTCCACAAAAATGGCCCACTTTGGAATTCTGGTGGGCAATCTGGAGGCGTCACAAAAGTTCTATCACGATATTCTGGGCTTCCAGGAATTTTGGCGTGGTAGCCGTGATGGAAAGATTTTGAACTGGGTAAATATGAAAGTGCCTGATGGGGATGACTACATTGAATTGATGCTGTATGACGGGGCGCAACCAGAGCCAACCAAACGCGGCACGGCGCATCATATTTGTTTGTTTGTTTCCGAAATTGAAAAGGCCAAAGCAGACCTAGAATCGCGACCTGCCAGCAAGAGTTATTCGAAGCCGATGGAAATCCGCACGGGGACAAATCGCAAGCGACAGATGAACCTCTACGACCCTGACGGTACGCGGGTGGAGTTGATGGAACCGCATACGATTGATGGCAAGCCTACACCGCCATCGACAGCACCCCCACCCACTGTAAATAAATAGATTAAGATCTAACGTTCAAAGCAAGTACGGTTGTTGTATACTTCGTTGAGCATGAACACCAAGAAGCTTTTCATTGCGAGTTGTATCGCACTCATAACCACCTCCATGGTCTTTTCCATTCGAGGAGATATTCTTGACTCGTTGGGGGCAGATTTCCATCTGACTAAAGAACAGATTGGATTTATATTGAGCCCGGCATTTTACGGGTTCACGGTGTCAATCCTCATTGGTGGAGCGTTGGTGGATTGGTTAGGAATGCGGCGAATGCTGCTGGTATCGGCAAGCTTTTACGTGATTGCTGTACTGGCAATTATCTTCGCGCCGCGGCCCACTGGACCCATTGGCCTAACCGACACGCCGTACCTAATTTTGTACGGAGCAATGTTGACGCTGGGCCTGGCGCAAGGTCTAGTGGAAGGTGTGATCAATCCGTTGTGCGCAACCATGTTTCCTAACGACAAGACACACCGTATGAACCTGCTGCATGCCTGGTGGCCGGGCGGGTTGATTGTTGGCGGCTTGGCTTCTTACGCATTGACAAAGGCTATGGGATTAGACGTGGCCGGTGTGGCGGCGTCGACGATGACCTTTGGATGGCAGCTTAAACTGGGGTTGATCATGATTCCGGCGGTGATCTTTGCGGCAATGATTTGGAATGAAAAGTTTCCTCAAACAGAGCGCGTAGAAGCTGGCGTATCGAATGCGGAAATGATGGGCGACTTGATGAAGCCGTTGTTTATTTTGCTGTGGATTTGCATGTGGATGACCGCTTCTGCCGAACTGGGACCAGACCAATGGGTAAGTTCAGTGATGGGGAAATTGGCCAACATGCAAGGTATTCTGATTCTGGTTTACACTGCGGGCCTCATGTTTGTGCTGCGCTTCTTCTTTGGTGGAGTGGCTCACAAATTCTCTCCCATCGCGATTTTAATTGCGTCGTCAATCCTTACCGCCATCGGCCTATATTGGTTGAGCACTGTGACCAGTCCGACGGAAGCCTTTTTGGCGGCCACGGTGTTTGGAGTTGGCAAAACATATTTCTGGCCGCTGATGTTGGGCGTGACCTCAGAACGATTTCCCAAGGGCGGACCGCTGGCGCTGGCTTTGATGGGCGGTACCGGCAATCTTGCGATTGCCTTTATTTTGCCTTTCATGGGTGGATGGTATGAACGGGAAGGCGCTTCCGCAGCGTTTCGATACGTTGCTATATTGCCAGTAGTGCTGACGGTAATTTTCACTGGTTTGTATTTCTACTTCAAATCGCAAGGTGGATATTCGGCGGTGAAGATTGATACAGCAATGGGCAAGGCACGCGCTTAGAAGCAGCGCTGCTACTTAGCAGTAGAGCGCATGAGCCGTAATCCAAGGGTCAATTGGTGCGATTGGAACGATTCGGGATAAAGGAAGAATTCTCCGAATCCATAGTATCGCCACTCACCGAACAGTTCACAGGACTTGCGCAGGGGAACGGTGATTCGGCCTTGAGGCTGATAGTAAGCAGTGGACCGACTGCCTCGAGTTTTCAGTAATGTGCCACCAGCCGACAGCTTGAATCGGGCGTGAACGTTGGCATCTACCAGCAATGTGGCTGCGTGAGAATCATCCCGGTAGAGCGAGCGAATGGTCCCGAAGTTTTCCGGGTTGCGGTAGAGAATATCAGTGAGTAAAGATCCACGCGTATACTCAGCAAGTGCCATCCATTTTGCGGAGGGCGTCCACTGGACTGACGCGCCACCAGCAGTGTTTGAATAACTGTAGTTGCCAGCCCAGGAAGGGTTGCCACCACTTACGCGAAGGAAGTGTGCCGCTGCAATCCAATGTGTGTTCAGTTGGTAGCGAGCGCGCAGACGAGTGGAATCAAAGTCAGTGAGTGTGGTGCGGAACCAGGCACGATCCCCGCTGGCCACTTCCACGTCGGCGTTGATGGTCAGGTTCTTCACCGGGCGAACGACAGCACCGCCGATGAAGGATTGCCTGCGAAGGCGGGCACGTTCCAACCCGGTGGCCACATCTAATTGGCTGGGCGGCGTGTAGGATTCGCCCCAAGTATATTTATGCCCGACCCGCAACGTGAACCATTTTGTGACGTCCAGAAAGGCTTCTAAACGCTGTTCATTGTAATGCCAGATTACGGGAATGGTTGCATCGTTGTGCAGACGATCTGTGCTGATAGATTCAATAATGCGTAACTTGCTAAAGGGTCGCAGTTCAGCGGCAAAGTTAGCGGTGGTGCGTGGTTGGTTCGATTCGTTCTGCAGGAACGAATGAATTCCGCTGGTGAAACGCAGTTGATCCAGTAAGATAAATAATCCCGAAGCATTCTCGGCAAACGATGCCTTGGTGTTGGTCTGCGCATAGAAATACTGCCCAGATAAATCCAGCCAATTCGTTGGCGATGCAGTGGCATGAACCCCAGTGGTTCCGTTGCGACCCTGAATTCCATAGCCATCCTGGCCGTTCGATACAAACAGCGTCTGCCCCAAATAGGTACGTAGCCGGTCCCCTGCATTACGGGAGTCAATCTTCAACGTCTGATCGTCATGGAACTTGCCTTCGGTATGTTCCAGGGTGATGTGAAAACGTTCCGCAGTCCAACGCAAGCCAGCGCGGGCCGTTGTGTAGGCATAGTCAACATGGGAGACGGCTGCGTAGCTGTTGCCATCGAACACCATGGGACTGACGCCGCTTCCACGTGCAGCTTGGTGACCGACTCCAACAAATGGCGAGAATCGTCGACCTGGAAGCAGGTCCAAATCGGCATCGAAAAATCGTTGCTTTTGATCGTAACTGCGTTGATTAAAGGCACCCAGCGGATTGGCGAAGGATGGCAGTGCGTTGAAGTAGGCTGAATTTCGATAGCTGATGGTGGAACGATAAACGTGATGCTTTTCGGCAAGCAGGCAGAAGGAATTGTAAGGATCGCCACCCCAATTGTTCAAGCGAAGAAACAGTGTGTCGTAAAACTTTCCCCCTGGGAAATTGATTTCGCCAGCGAGGATGCGCGGTCCTTCGCCCAGATTGACGATGGAACGATAGGTGGGAATGCTACCGTTCAAAGTCGGGATGAAGCGATAGCCAAGCTCTACAGATCCGGTGGGCAAAGCGTCGGCAGTGGGCTCCGCTTTTGTTGGCTGAGGCGCAGAACCTTGCTGGCCAAATGCAATCGGAATGAACAGGAACAACCAAAGTAGCTTTCTCATTTGAGAAACGCTCTGTTCACATGCGACCCGTGAATCTTGGTATGACACACAGTGCAATTGCGATAGAAGGGATCACGCAGATCATGAAAGGCAGGCGGCAACACACCTTGCACCTGCCGAGTTGCAGCAAGAGCAGCACCGGGCAGATTGGCATGACATTCCAGACACTGCGTGGCCACGTCCTGACGCACCAGCATTCGGGGATTCGCTGAACCATGCGGTTCATGACACGATGCACAACCTTCAAGACGCACCGGAGCATGTTCGAACCGGAACGGTCCACGCTTATCGATGTGGCATTTAAGGCAACCTGGTTCATTGGACCCGTGCCGTTGCGCCGATGCCAGCGCACGCCCGTTGAACGACCCATGTGGATTATGACAGTCCGTACAATTTAACTGCCCTTGCGTTAATTTGTGAGAAAAGGGTCTGGCGAATTGGGCTCGCGTTTCGGCGTGACAAGCGAAGCACTGCTGGTTACGACTCGAAGCTGTTTGCGGCACGGGTGGCGCGTGAACACTATGACAACTGGTGCAGGCAACCTGTCCACGACCGTGCCCTGAGCGCACTTGCCCCACTCGCGATGGATGATTCTTATGGCAGGCCAAGCAAGTTGCTTCACCTGCTTTTGGCGCGGCTTTCTTTGGATTTCCAACCAATGCCGGATCGGCAGTCTCAGCATGTTTCGCTGCATTGCTATGACAGGAATCGCATCCGTTCTTTGCTGTGGCGTGTTGGTTACGAGAGAACGCTGTAACTAAATCTTCATGGCAAGGGGCGCAAGTTTCCCACTTGGGATCAGTGGCTGCCTGTGCTCCAATCGCCAGCAGCAAGACTGCAATCGTTTTGACCACTCTCACTTTGCATGCACCTTACTCACGGAAAAGTCTCCATTGACTCCATGACAAACAGCACAGCTTTCGCCAAGCGTTGAGGTGTTTAGAAGGAAGTGCGAAGCGGCGCTTTTTGAGACATGGCAGCCGGAACACACGGCAGCAGCGGGTCCGGTCTCAGGAATCCAACCGGCAGGATCGGCAACGTTCAGATTCGTATCGGGAATCGGCAGGTTTTCCGAACCGTTGACATGACAGGCAGAACAGTTGGTTAAATCATTAGGGAAGCCTACATCGTTAAAGTTCACAATACCGCCGAACCCGGCAAATGAGTAGTCGCGGATCTGTCGTTTGCCAGCATGAATTCGATGCACCATCATGCCGAAGTCAATCCCTTCCGCAGGCAATTGTGCTGCGGTGCGACGAGCAGCATCGGTACCGGTGGGGTTGTGGCAGATGACGCAACCTTCTACTTGATTTCGTGTGCGTCCATGCGGCGCCAATTGAAAATGGCAGGCGTTGCACTTGGCTGTATCTACAACTTTGCGACGCGCAACAACGGGAGAATTGTCGATGGAAAACGTGCGAAGTACATTGATACCGGCGTCCCGGGCGTCGACGGTGGTGTTATCGCGCTTAGCAACTTTGATGGTTCGGTAGCCAGTCATCAGCAGAGTAAACGAACCTTTGGCCGTATCGGGAATGCTTGCGAGGAACGTGTAAGTGGCGCGTCCATCGGCTCCCATGATTGCAGTGCGGATGGTCTCACTAACGTAGTTCGTGTAGTCCTTGGTATTGCCGCCTAAGATCAGACTCAACGACGTCATGTCGGCAGGTTTAATAGGATTGCCCTTGGCGTCTTTGACAGCAAACGTGATGGTAGGCTTCTTACCGGCCACGCCGTCCTTCACGTCAAGAATCTGCAATTGGGTGCCGGGAAGCTGCTCTGAAAATTCGGGGATCGTGTGCGAACCCTTCACTGATAGATCGAATTCTTTGCCATCTGGAATATGGCATCGTCCACATTGGCCATCCACCACAGCCAAGTGAGTCTTACCCGAAGTGAATTCAATATCGTCGTGGCAGGAACCGCAAGCAGCCTTATTTGGGTTATAGAGCTGCATGGCATTGGTGCCTGCACTTACGCCGGTTTGAACATGGCAGACGGTGCAGTTGCGAATGTCAGCGGGAAATCCAACTTTGGAATAATCCACCACGGTGTTGTTAAAGCCAATGATTTGATATTTGCCGCCGGCTTTCACACTGGGAAGATCGGCGCCAGCATGAATCTTGTGGGCCATGACGGCCAGGTCAATGGTGTTCCCTGTATCGGGATCAATGGACTGCGGGTTGTGGCACAGGACGCACATTTCTATGCCACGACGCGCGCCACCGTGAGCATTAATTTCACCATGACAACTGTTGCAGGTGGCCGTTTTAATTAAATCGCGGACGACGGTTACCTTGGCTCCCGATGGAACAAAATCGAAAGTGGCACTGGCATAGTTGGTGCCCAGGTCGAACTCTGTGAGATTGCGCGAGGAATACACACCAATCGTGTGGGTGGAATCTGATTCAAAACCCGTCGGCACCCTGGTACGAAAAATATAAACATATTCACCATCATCTGTTTTAGTAAAAACACCGCCGGTATCCGCAGCACCTTGAATGGCCGATACTTTGGTAATGTTGCTTACTTGAGTGCGCGTCGTATAGGAGACATATTGCGTTTGGCCTTTGGGAATGTAGGCTGCAATGAAACTGAGCGCCACCGGGCCAGGGGTGATGATGCCATCGCGATCCAGCGGCACGCCCTTAGGATCAGTGATTCGAACCGTCGCTTTGATCGTGCCGTCAGCCGCTACGGAAGCGGTAGTGATTTTCAGCACAAGACCTGGACGTACGAAACTCAGCGTCTTCACATCGGCAAAAAAGGCTTTTTCGCGACGTGTGAATTCATGCTTACGGTTGGCCGCAAAGGCACCACCAAAGACAGCAATTATCGCGATAAAGAGGAAACCAAGTCGTGTTGTCATAGTGTCACTGTCCTGTACCAAGATCTTCCAGAATTTTTGGTGCTGCCTCATCTACGGCTAGAACCTGATGGCAACTACTGCAATCCTGTGCAATCTGTTTGCCATTGGAAACTGTCAAATCAGAACCATGGCAACGGAAGCATCCTGGTGAATCGGTGTGCCCAATATGGTTCGGATAAGTGCCCCAGGTGATGTTCATTTGCGGATAAACGTTGCGAGTATAAATAGCAGCCATCGTCTTGGCAGCAAGTTCTACTGGCTGCTTATAACGGGATTGCAAGGCGGCGGCGATTGCTTTTTCAGGCTCGCTATACTGCTTAGCGAGAAGGTCCAGTGCTACTTTTTTGATTCCTGGAAGCGAAGTGGGAATGCTACCATCCAGCATGGCTTTGTCCACTGCCGCAGCAGGCAATTCAAATTGATGACTTGGCCTGTTGTGACAATCAAGGCAAGACATTTCACGCTGCTTCATGCCCACAATGCTGTCTTTCTTTATACCTGGGGCAAAGTACTCAACCGTTGCCCCACCTTTGGTGGAAGACACCCAGGCAAACGTAGAACGGTCCGCCGTTGCCGCCGCGTAACGTATGCTTACGCCGGTTCCAAGATGTGCTCCATGAATCCCTTTCCCTGATTTTGCGCCACCAACTTTCATGACCAAAGCAGTCTTTGTAAGTTGGCCTTCATCGGTGAACTTCGATTTGATTTTCAACTTGCCGGGGGATTCAGCCATGTAAGAATGACAATTACCGCAAGTATCTTTTGCCGCATGCATGCGGTCAATAGGAGGAAGAATGGGGCGCTGGTAGCCGCCCGTTAAGATCAGAAATAGTTGACGTGTGCCGTTCACTTTAGCTTCAATGAAATTTGCCGCACCATTCCCGACGTGGCAAGCAACGCATTCCACTTTTGAATGCGAAGCGGTGGCTTTGTAGGCAGTGAACTCAGGACTCATCACGCTATGGCAAGCAGTACCACAGAATTCATTACCTTCCATATAAGTGACGGCACGATAGCTGAAAGTGGCTCCCAGCAGCACGTTTAACACTGTGGCAGTGCCAACGAAAATCAACAACTTCTTAGCCGCCTCACTCTTCCATGAGAATGTGGCGGCCGGAATGTTGCCACGCATGCGACGATCCAGGGCGACACCAGCAGGGATCAACCCAAGGCCTAGAAAGAAAACTGCAGGCAAAAGAACGAACTGAATAATTCCTATATAGCCGCCGGCGGACGAACCGATGCCAAACATCCAAAGCCAAAAAACGGTGGCACTGGTGACCAGGAATATTCCCGCGCGGCTCAGCCAATTGTCAGAAAAAAGGAGGATGGGCAAAATGCGTACGGCCCATCCTCTTTGGTCGGATCCGTGTGCCGGGTCGGGCATGGGATGTTCGCTCACAACTTAATTCTTCAAAGTCCTGACGAATTCAATAACTGATTTCACATCGCTGGCGGCAAGGCTCTTAATGCCTTTCATCTTGCCAGTGCCTTCAGTGATGTCTTTCGATAACTCTGCGTCGGTCTTAGCCTGTACTTCTTTAGACCCCAAGGGCCGAAGCTCAGCCTTCATCATTTTCGCGATGGCTGCGTTCCCTTTGCCATCTGCACCATGACAAGATTTACAGGTCTTATCGAACGCCGCTTTCCCAGCGGCAACATCGGCGCTCAATGGAAGTGCAGTTGCAAACAATACGACGGCAATGGCTGCGAGGAATAGGGGTTTGATTTGATTGGCTTTCACCTGCGTACTGTTTGCAACTGAAAGGCCAAAGGCAAATCACTGATTCATTGAGCATTTGCGTGAAATCGCTAGTTAGGTAATGTCGCGCACTGCGTCAAATGACCTAGCAGCCCGTGGTTTTTGGAATTTTTCAGGAGACACTGGCGCGAACGCGCAGAGAACAGGTATATGTTGAGGCGTTTCATTTTTCGCGAAAGTTACTCGACCGGGCACCACTTTTCACCAAATGACGCGGTGACGATGGCGACAAAGGTTTCGCACCAAAATAGCAGTGCCGTAAATTC
>JANXSF010000136.1 GCA_025352795.1 Acidobacteriota bacterium | reverse complement strand
CCTTAGATTTGGGAGTATGAAGTGCTGTGTGCTTTGCTTTTTTATCCCATACGTTGTACTGGCGCAATCCCAAAGTAGTTCGGGAACCTATACTTTTGACGTCAACGGCAACCGGGTTTTAGCCGGCGATTCCCATCAGGTTGTATTAAAGAACGGCGATACTATGTCTACACAGATGGGTGTCACCATGAATGGAAACACCGCGCCGCTCGAAAAAGTAGAAGAGAAAATTTTAAGCAAGACGGAGACTTCCAAAGTGGTAGAACGCGTGGTGACTCCCTACGATGCCAACGGCAATCCCGGTCAACCACAACGTGTGGTTACTAGTGAACGGAAGAATGCAGATGGTTCCACCAGCACTGACAAAGCTACTTACTATTCCGACATCAACGGCAATTTTTCCCTTGCAGAAAAGGAATCCAAAGTAAGCAGGCCAGCAGGCGCAGAGTTGAGTACTTATGAAACAACGGTTGTGAGAGGCACTCCCAACGGGGAAGTTGTAGTGGAGCGTCAACAAGGTAAGGTTATGAAGAGCAAAACTACTTCAAGCGAAGATGTGGCCTTTGAACGTCGCGATGTGAACGGTAATCTGCAACCAGCGGGGCGGATGACCATTGCAAAAGAAGAAAAAGATGGCTTGGTAAAAGAATCGAAAGCAATGTTCTACCAGGATGGTGGACAACTGCGATTGACGAATCAGACTGTTAGTGAAACACAAAATCGCAAAGATGGATCTTCGATTACCAGGGTAGATGTCTTCGGTCCAAACCCGGCCGGTCGCGCAGTTGCTGATCCGCCTGAATTTCGTGAACAGCAGATCATTGAAAAAGTTCCGGGTCCTAATAAATCACTTTCTGAAACCTACAGCATTCGCAGACCGACTGTGGACGGCACCGGTTCGCTGGGACCCGTGCAGAAGGTGAGCGAGCGAAACTGCAGCGGACAATGTAATACTCCATAGAATGCGTCAGTCGCTTTGGAGCTCTACCCTTTGGCCTTGGTCCATTTGTTTAACCATTGTTTCGGCCATCGGTTCCATGCTGGCTTCCTCTTCACTCGATAAGATTACGCCGCATGCTTTGGTTGCCTGGGCGTTGTCCGGGTCGGTGCAACAATCACAGAAATTAATGACAGCCTGGGGAGCGGAAGGGCTTCGGTCGGCAAGTTTTTGCCTTGGCTTTGATTTTCTGTTCTGCATTGCCTATGTCACCGCGATCAGTCTGGCATGCCTTTGGGCGAGGGATGGTTTTGAAGAGAATGGCTGGCCTCTTGCAGGCTTCGGTCTGATTTTAAGTATTGCCGTGATTGCCGCCGGGCTGTTTGATCTTGTGGAAAACTATTCGTTGTTGCAGCAACTTCTGCATGGTGCTGACGACGGTTGGGTGTATACGGCAAGAATCCTGGCTATTGGAAAATTCTTCATTCTCATTTTGGCCTTGGGCTTTTCAGCTCTAGGGGCACTGGCGCAACAGAAGCCGGTGATTGGCTTGATCCTGGGTGTGATCACGGCACTGGTGGCCAGACCTGTTTGGGGCTTGCTATAAGATCGCTATAATCGGGCTTATGGCCTTCCCCATACAACGGCTACGCCGTCTTCGCGCGACTCCTCAAATCCGCCGTATTGTTCGTGAAACCAGTCTGGAACCAGCGAACTTTATACTTCCGCTATTCGTGGTGAATGGGGAAAGTGTGCGCAAGGAAATCAGTTCCATGCCGGGGAATTATCAGACGTCCATCGACCAGACCATCGAGATCTGCAGGGATGCCCAAGCGGCCAGCATCGGCGGTGTAATTCTTTTCGGCATCCCAGACCAGAAAGATGAAGATGCCAGTGGAGCATTTGCAAATGATGGTATTGTGCAGCGCGCTATTACAGCCATCAAGCGGGAGCTGCCGAGGCTGTTGGTGATCACCGACGTCTGCAACTGCGAGTACACCAGCCACGGCCATTGCGGCAAGGTGATCCATGGCGATGTGGATAATGACATCACACTTGATTGGCTGGCCAAAGGTGCGGTATCCCACGCCAGGGCTGGTGCGGACATTGTGGCGCCATCGGACATGATGGACGGTCGCGTTGCGGCCATTCGTTCTGCTTTGGATAAAGAGGGTTTCTCCAACACTCCAATTTTGAGCTATGCAGCAAAGTTTGCCAGCGCCTTCTACGGACCTTTTCGGGAGGCAGCAGAATCGACGCCACAATTTGGGGATCGACGAAGTTATCAGATGGATCCGGCCAATGCCAGGGAAGCGATGCGGGAAATTCAGATGGATTTGGAGGAAGGGGCGGACATGATTATGGTGAAGCCGGCGATGCCCTACCTGGATATTATTCGGGAAGCTCGGGAGCGGTTCGATGCACCTATTTCGGCGTATCAGGTGAGTGGTGAGTACAGCATGATCATGGCTGCGGTGAGGAATGGCTGGATTGACGAGGAGAGGGCGATGATGGAGTCCCTGACGTCGATTAAGCGAGCTGGGGCGGGGTTGATTTTAACGTATTTTGCGGTTAAAGCAGCGCGGCTGTTGAATAGTCCGGCATGCTGATAGACATCTTCAAAAAACATTGATGTGGTAAAGTGCAATTTGCTTCCTGTGCGAAATTTAATCCTGTTATTTTTTACTGTGGGCTTGATGCTGGCGCAAGAAGTCATCACGCTGGATGCGGCTGTTGCCCGGGCGACTAAGTTTTACCCATCCGTTCAAGTCTCATTGGAACAGGTGTCCGCTGCATCTGCATCGGTTGCTTTGGCTCGAACTGCTTATCTGCCGCGTGCCGATTTCATTCTGCAAGCTAACCGTGCCACGCATAACAATGTTTATGGCATGTTGCTGCCCAACGCGGTGATCCCATCCATTTCCGGGCCAGTGCTGGACGCTTCCAAGTTTCGCAATGTGTTTGGCACGGCCGCTGGCGTATTGGTTTCCTGGGAGCCCTATGATTTCGGTTTGCGACAAGCAGGGGTGGACGCCGCCAGTGCGTCGCGTCGTCGTGCTGAGTTGGGGGTGGTGCGGACCAAATTGGAAGCCGCTGCGGCAACGGCTGATGCTTATTTAACTATCTTGGCTGCCCGCAAGAATATTGAATCGGCACAGGCTGCCATTGAACGCACTCAACAGTTAGAAACGATTGTCGGAGCTTTAACGCGAGCGGAACTTCGTCCAGGTGCCGATTTATCTCGAGTGAAAGCGGAACAAGCGGTGGCCCAAGTGTTCCTATTTCAAGCGCAGCAATCGGAACATGTTGCCAGGGCGGCACTGGGACAAATGATTGGCTTGAATGCAGCAGGGGTGGAGATTGACCCAGGTAAGTTTGATCAACTTCCGCCCAACCACCTCTATGCGTCATTTGGAGCGTTTCATCCGGCGTTGCTGGAACAGGCCGCTGCCATTGAAGAAGTGCAGGCACGGGAGGCGATGTTGGATCGGTCTTTGTATCCCCGCTTCAATGCCCAAGCCGCGCTGTTCGGACGTGGCACGGGGGCAAGTGTGGTGGGTCCAGATCAGAGTTGGGCCAATGGATTGGGTCCGAACACTGGCAACTGGGCCATGGGATTTTCCATGACATGGGCCGCGCTGGAAGTTAAGACGCAACGGATCAAGAAAGAAATTGAAGCTGCGAATCATCGTAAAGAGAGTGCTCGCAAAATTTTGATAGGAGCGGAAGTTCATGGAGCAATGGAGCGTGCGCAGGCAATGATAGATGGTGCACGAAAGATTGCTGGGGTCACGCCGCAGCAGGTATCCGCCGTGAAAATTACTTTGGAACAAGCCACTGCACGCTATCGGGCCGGCCTGGGCACTTTGCTGGAAGTCGCCGATGCGCAACGGATGCTGGCACAGGCTGAAGTGGATAATTCCATGGCTCGATTGAATGTTTGGCGAGCAGAACTTGCGCTGACAATTGCAGCGGGCGACTTACAACCATTTCTGGATTTGGCGAAGTAAAGGGATACTCAAAAGTTCATGTGGCTTGTTCTTACCGCAATGCGCAGGCCGATCACCATACTGGTGGCGGTGGTTGCAATTCTGTTGGGTTCCTACTTGGTCACCCAGCGGATGCCTGCCGATATTTTTCCGGAAATTGGTCAGCCGGCCATCTTCGTGGCGCAGCCATTTGGCGGCATGGATCCTTCGCAAATGGAAGGTTACCTGACCTATTATTACGAGTATCACTTTCTCTACATCAGCGGCATTGAGCACGTGGAGTCAAAAAACATTCAAGGTGCGGCGTTGATGAAGCTGTTCTTTCATCCGGGGACGGACATGAACCAGGCCATGGCGCAGGTGGTGGGATACGTCACGCGAGCCCGCGCTTTTATGCCTCCCGGAGTTGTAGGGCCATTCATTACCCGGTTCGACGGCGGCAGCGTCCCCATCGGCCAACTGATTTTTTCCAGCGCCACCCATAGCCCAAGCGAGATGCAGGATTTCGCGTTGAACCGCGTTCGACCCCTGTTCGCAACATTGCCTGGAGTATCCGCACCACCGCCGTTCGGGGGTAATCAACGAACCATTGTGGTGCGGTTGAATCCTGATAAACTTCGGTCCTATCGGATTTCACCGGAGGAGGCAATGTCGGCGGTGAACAAGGCTTCCACGGTGATGCCTGCCGGTAATATTCGGATTGGGGATTTGAATCGTTTTGCGACAACCAATGCAGCTTTGGGTGGAATTCTGCCGGAACTGCTGGAAGCTCCGGTGCGCCCCGGGCAGTATCCACTAGTGTTCCTGCGCGATATTGCGACGGTGGAAAGTGGAACGGACATCCCCTCTGCTTATGCTCATGTGAATGGGAAGCGGACAGTGTACATGCAGATCACCAAGCGTTCCGATGCATCTACATTGGACGTGATTCGTCGAGTTCGGGAAGCGCTGCCCGCGATGAAAGCGGCGTGTCCAGAAGGTGTCGATGTGCGGGTGGAGTTCGATCAATCGCGTTTCGTGACAGACTCACTAAAGAGCTTGATCAGTGAGGCTGCGCTGGGTGCGCTGCTAACCGCATTGATGGTGCTGCTATTCCTGCGTGATTGGCGTTCTGCCTTGATTGTGGTGCTAACCATACCCATTTCATTGCTCTCCGCGGTGAGTTTGTTGTGGGTGTTTGGACAGACCATCAACATTATGACGCTGGGTGGCCTGGCCCTTGCGGTGGGTGTCCTGGTGGACGAAGCCACCGTGGAAATTGAAAATATTCATGCGCATTTGGCGGCTGGGTCAAGCCGTTCCGCCGGTGTTTTAGAAGCATGCCGCAAGACAGCCGCTGCCAGATTTCTGGCCATGCTCGCTATCCTGGCTGTGTTTCTGCCCAGCTTTTTCATGGTGGGTGTGGGTCGCCAATTGTTTGTTCCGTTGGCATTGGCGGTGGCTGCGGCAATGGTCAGTTCCTACTTGCTTTCCAGCACGCTGGTGCCTGTACTGGCCACCTGGTTGATGCGCAAGGGCACGGCAGTGAATGAACAAGGGGTTTTGCAGCGCGGCTATTCGGCGTATTTAGATTTGATCCTGAAGTTGCGTTGGCCAGTGGTTGCCTTCTATTTAGTTGGTGCCGGCCTGTTGATTTGGATGGTGCTTCCGCAACTGGGAACAGAACTGTTTCCAACTGTCGATGCAGGGCAGTTCAAGCTGCGTTTGCGCGCCCCTTCGGGTACCAGAATTGAACGAACAGAGCTGTTGGAACTGAAAGCGCTGGAAGTGATCAAGCAGGAAATCGGCGCTGAAAATATTGAAATCAGCAGCAGCTTCATCGGCGTGCAGCCCGCCAGCTATCCCATCAATACGATTTTTCTGTGGACCAGTGGACCGCATGAAGCGGTGATGCAAGTGGCGCTGAAGCCATCGGCGAAGTTGCGCGGTGAGGCGATGCGCGAACGGTTGCGCGATGCTTTATCGAAGACTATGCCTGACGTGAAATTCACGTTTGAAGCGGGCGATATTGTAAGTGAAGTGATGGCATTCGGCTCGCCGACCCCTGTAGAAGTGGCGGTGCAAGGCCCATCACTCCCAGCCAGTCGAGAATTTGCAGCCAAGGTGGAAACGGAATTGAAGAAGATAACTTCGTTGCGTGATCTGCAATACGCCCAATCGTTTGACTATCCAACTCTCGATGTTCAAATTGACCGTGAGCGGGCTGGGCAGTTTGGGCTCACCATGTCCAACGTGGCCCGGTCATTGGTGATGGCCACTTCTTCCAGCCGATTTATTGAACCCAACTATTGGCGAGATCCGGCATCGGGCAATGCATTTCAAATTCAAGTAGAGATCCCCCAAAATCGCCTGCAGTCAGTGGACGATGTGGCTAATTTACCGGTGATGCAGAATGGGGAATCACGACCGTTGTTGGGTGATGTGGCGGACATCAAACTGGGGAAAGCAACAGGGTTGGTGGAACGCTACAACATGCAAAGAGTGGTGAGCTTAACGGCCAACATCCACGGCATTCCGCTGGGCAACGCGGCTAAACAAATTCGTGCCGCTATCGTCAGGGCTGGAACACCGCCCAAGGGCATGACGGTGAACGTGCGTGGACAAGTGCCGCCGCTGGAAAATACGTTGAGCGGCTTACAAAATGGCCTGATACTGGCTGCTGCGGCGATCTTCTTGTTACTGGCCGCTAACTTTCAATCGTTCCGATTGGCCATCGCCATTGTACTGGGAGTTCCGGCGACGTTGGCTGGCGTAGTTGTGGCGCTGAGCTTAATGGGGACCACGCTAAACATACAATCGTTCATGGGTGCGATCATGGCCATCGGCATTGCAGTGGCCAATTCCATTCTTCTGGTGACCTTTGCAGAAGCGCAGCGCCGGGCAGGGTCGAACGTAATGGACGCAGCAAGGCACGGCAGTTCCGGGCGCCTGCGCGCCATCCTAATGACTGCTACGGCGATGGTGGCGGGGATGATTCCCATCGCTCTGGGTGCGGAGCAAACGGCTCCCCTGGGGATCGCAGTAATTGGTGGATTGGTGTTTGCCACTTTGAGTACTTTGACCGTGTTGCCCGCTCTTTATGCGATTCTTGCCAAGGAATCTATTCACTCTGTTTCACTGGATCCAACTGACCCTACGAGCCGTTTTTATGAAGCCAGCTAAATTGTTATTCGCATTCCTGCCCTGTATGATGTTCGCCCAGGAGACGGTGGAAGTTGTCTCTAAAATAGTGGAACGCAAGTTGCGATTGCCAGGGGAACTTGCCCCTTACGAATTTGTGGATCTGCACGCGCGTGTGAATGGGTTTGTGGAAAAAGTGGATGTGGACCGCGGCAGTATGGTCGCCAAAGGCCAACTGCTAGTTCAACTTTCTGCGCCAGAATTGCAGGCCCAACTCCTTGAGATTGAAGCCAAGGCCTTGGCCATTGAAAGCCAGAAGGCGGAAGCAGAGGCAAAAATGTTGGCGGCAGAAGCTACCTTTGGTCGATTGAAAGAAGCGAGCAAAACTCCTGGAGTGATTGCTGGTAATGAGCTGGTGCAAGCGGAAAAGGCAGTGGATGCGGCGAAGGCGGTGATTCGTGCAAATGAAGCGTCGGTTAAAGCGCAGCGGGCGCAATCGGCATCCATTTTGAAGATCAGTGAATTTTTGCAAATCACGGCACCGTTCGGAGGAGTCATTACGCAACGCTACGCGCATCCAGGTGCGCTGGCCGGACCTGCCACGGGGCCGTTACTGCGATTGGAAAATGTGGGACGTCTGCGTTTGATTGTAGCCGTGCCTGAATCAGAAGTGGGTGGAATTGTTAGAGGGGCGCGGGTGCCCTTTTCAGTACCGGGCGGCCAGCAGGGCACTGGGGTGATCACCAGAATTCCACGTGTGTTGGATCCAAAGACTCGGACAATGTCGGTGGAGTTGGATGTCGAAAATGGGGCAGGGAACTTTGCCCCGGGGATGTATCCGGAAACAGTTTGGCCAGTGCGCCGGGCTCGACCTTCCCTGATGGTGCCTCCTACTGCTGTTGTGTCGACCATGGAGAAGGTCTTTGTGATCCGCAGTGCAGATGGCAAGGCCGAATACGTAGGTGTTTCAAAGGGTGCTGTGTCGGGAGATTTAGTGGAAGTGTATTCCGCAGAATTGAAGGCCGGGGATAGGGTGGTGAAGCGTGCTAGTGACGAAATTAGAGTGGGCAGCGTTTTGAAGTAGCGCAATTTATCCGCAGATGACGCAGATAAGCGCAGATAAAACCAAACGGCTTAATTGTGTGAGTCTTGAAGGCTTGCCTCACAGCATGAGATAATCAGCGCGTGCTCCCCACTATCCGAGGCCAGTATCAACTCCTTGAAAAATTAGGAGTTGGTGGCATGGGCGAAGTTTATCAGGCTCGTGACACCAAACTCAATCGCTTTGTCGCGGTGAAAATTTTAAAGCCTGATCAACGCGTCAATGCCGAACAACAGCGCCGTTTTATCCAGGAAGCACAGGCTGCTTCTGCGCTCAACCATCCCAATATCATTGTGATTCACGACATTGTTTCCGAAGAAGGTTCGGAGGTAATGATCATGGAATACGTCCCCGGCAGGACTTTATCCAACCTGATTTCTGAAGGCGGTTTGCCCGTTAGCCAGGTTGTGAATCTGGGTTTACAAATTGCCGACGCTCTGTGCGCGGCCCATGCTGCCGGCATTATCCATCGCGATTTGAAGCCCGGCAATATTATGGTGACGGACAAAGATCGCATCAAAATTCTGGATTTTGGTTTGGCGAAATTGGAAGCTCCCCCGTTGAGTGGCGACCCTGATGCGACGCAGATTGAACCGATGACGATGCAGGGTTCCATTATGGGCACCTTGTGCTACATGTCGCCAGAACAAGCGCAGGGCAAACATGTGGACGCGCGCTCCGACATCTTTTCCTTTGGCGCAGTGTTGTACGAAATGGCAACCGGACAACGTGCTTTCACCGGGGATAGCGGCATCACCATGCTGACGTCGGTACTGCGCGATGAGCCGCGCATGATTCACGAAATTACGCCGAATACGCCGCCAGAGTTGGTGCAGGTTGTTCACCGTTGTTTGCGCAAAGATTTGGACGAACGCTTCCAAAGCATGCAAGAGGTGTACCAAACACTGGAAATGGTTCGTCAGTTTTCGTTAGCACCGGGACAGAGTTCTGTTGTGATTCCGCCTGCAGCAGCGCCAGCGGTGATTGTTCCAGCAAAAGCTCCTGTTGCGGGATCTTCAAAAAATAAGTTATGGCTAATTGCGGCTGGCATTACTTTTCTGGTGGCTGGTGCTGGCTGGATTTTGAAACAGCAGAAGGCAGTGGATGCCCCACCCCCTGTGCCAATTACAACCACTCCGGTAGCTCCGGCAGAAGTAGTGGATAACAATTTGGTCACCAACGATTCAGTGATTGGCATGGTGAAAGCTAAAGTTCCCAACACTTTAATTCTTAGCCAGATTCGAACGTCTGCAACCAAGTTTGATCTTTCGCCAGACGGTGTGATTGGCCTGGTGGCGTCGGGAGTTCCGGAATCGATCATCGAAGTAATGCGCAATCCAACCAAGGCGCCTGCTTCCATTGCATCGACGACCACTGCCGCAGTACCTTCTACGGACAAAGGCACCGATCGGCAAAGTTCAGCCAAGCAGGATGCGCCAATTGCTGGCGTTCCAACCAAAGAATCAGAGCGGCTGGTAACTGTGAATGATGGCACGCCCATTGCATTGTCCCTGATGGACAATGTCTCGATGGATGCGGAAGAAGGGTATGCCTTGCACTTCAAAACGGATTCAGATTTGAAGGCCAGCGATACCGTGGTGGTGGCCAAAGGAAGTGCGGCGAATGGCGCAGTTTATTCACGAGAAAAAAAGAAGCTGGTTCGTGGAACTAAAATAAACTTTCATTTAGCCTCGGTGGTTGCAGTGAACGGTGCCAAGCTGAAAATTCGGGCCACGCCTGCAAGAAAGGCTGACGACGATTCCTACCGTGTCTTGGATGCGAAATCAGCAGCCCAAGGTGCCCAGTTCATTGGCTATGTGGATGGTACTCAGACCTTGACCCTCAAGCTGCGCTAGTTCGCTTATTCATGGCTACTTTTACAATGACCATTGCCGCGATATAGAGCAGGCAGCCCAACAGCATGGTTTCCCGTAATCCTAAATAGATAGCGCAGAAGATGGAGCCTGCTGATCCTAAAACGCTGGATGCTGCATTGAGCGACCAGGCCCATCGTACAGAGGGTTTGTGGAACTGCTGCAAGCGTCCCAACCCGGTGGGGAAGGGCATACCCATCACAAAACCTGCCGGGAAAATCATGGATACGGTGATCAGCATCTTCAATGGCAAGGGCAGGCCCACCAGTGCTTTGGTGACTGGTGCCGATATGAATGCCAGGATGCCCACTATGATAGCGACAGCGATCAACACCTGGGTCCAACGTTTGTTGTCTTCGCCGATGATTCGCTTGCTAAAAAAGCTGCCGCATCCGCTGGCCACAAGCATTGAAAAAATAATTACGGTGAGTGCGTGCGTGGGGTGCCCCAGGAACAAGACGAATTTTTGGATGAGCGAAACCTGAATCAGAATGTAGCCCACACCGATGCACAGAAAATAAAATAAAAAGGTTTTGACGCCTCGTTCGCGAGGCAGGCTTGTGCCTAACAGCATGGGCGGCATCAGCAGTGTTACCACGGTTGCAAACAAGCTGATTCCCATTACTCCAAATAGCATGGGCACGGCGCGGTTGATTTTGTAATCGGCATTGTCTGTGGCCGCAGTGCGTGCAAAATTGTAAATATCCTGCGGCTGCACTGTGTAAAAGAAGAATGGACGATTGTCATCCACAGAAGAAATATCGTAAGGGTAACTAGCCAAAAACGGTGCAATATTCGGCTCTACCAATACTTTACCGAACGCATTCTTTGAGCCACCGTCGCCTGGCATATATACAATTTCCAGATTGAACTTGGCTGCATCGGTGCGGGCTTTTTGAACATCCGCATCGGTGAAGGGTTTGCGAGACACCAGCACTGTATCGCGAGAGCCCCACCCTTTCAGTGACCCTTCACGCACCACCATCACATGCTTTGCATACTCTGTCTCTCCCAAAGCGGCGAGGGCCGTACGAGCCAGTATCAGCAAGCGTAGCGATTCCCGCGGAGGTTCAAAACCCCAACGCGTGAAGGCCATTAAGCCATCGTCCGTCAAATGGGAAAGGTAATCGTAAAAAGCATCAGAGGTATACAGGTTGCTTTCTGAAAGTGCAAAAGCACCAGCGGCGGTAGATGCCCAAGTGTCCACCAGCGTCGCTTGGATCACCTGATATTTTTCCGTACTGCGCCGAATGAAGCTGCGACCGTCTTCCTCTTGAATGTGGACTTCCGGGCGGGTATACAAATTACGACTCAACGACGCGTACTTGCCGCGCATTACATCGGTGGCAATGATGTGATTAATCTCAACTCCGGTGATGTCTTTACTGCCGTAGGCCAGCGCACGGGCTATGTCCCAACCACCGCCGGGACCAACGATAAGGGCCTTTGCACCGGGTCGAACAGCGTAGGGGAATCCTGGACCTTGCTCAGTAAGATCTCTACGCTGGATCTTGTTCAGGTGCTCCAAGTCCCATTGGAAGATTCCTGTGGAAGCGTCAGCATCAATGACGATTTGCAGACCTCCGCCCTGATCCTTGGAAACGGCGATGCGGGAAATACCGTTCCACTTAATGTATTCTTCGCCCTTCAATTCCTGACCCTTGGCAAACTTCACGTCAATCACCGGACGCTTCATGTTGTAGACGATGAGCGCTGTCAGCCACAGGGCAATCAGCACCGCACCAGCGCGCATCACTCGCCAACGGGATAGGTTGTACCAGAACGATGCGGCTACGGCGAACAGCACGCCACTGGCGATCACGGTGTTGGGTCCGCCAAGCAAAGTCAGAAATGGAAGTAGCAATAAACAACCGCAGGCGGCCCCTAACAGGTCGAAGAAATAAACCGTTTGCACGCGCTCAATGGTTTCAGAAATCACCAAGGAAACTATGGCACCAGCGACGAAGAAAGGTAAGGCGCTAAAGAAATAAACTCCCGTCAACGTCCAGTTGGAGAATTCTCCGCTGCGAGTGAGCACAAACAAAAGGGAGCACAAAGGGATCAAGGCATTGGCTAGTGAAAGAGCCCCTAGTTTTGAATATAGGTTGCCGCGCCATCCGGCCACTACATACGAAAATACCCCGCCTGCACCTAGTCCGAATAACGCAATCGAAATGGCCAGGAAGGCGAAGTGATAGTAAAAAACTACCGAAAAAATACGTGTCATGGCCAGCTCTAACAAGAGAGTGGCCATGGTGGTGAAAGCCACGCCTAAGTAGATCTGCTGCCAACTGGGAGCAGTGGCTTTTTCATTATGTTGGGTTGCGGAGATGCGGGACAATCCACTATCCTACCAAGCCGCGAGCCGTGGAAACTGTTTACATCATGGCCGTCGGTGGCGCTGGTTCATCGGGACTGCCCGCAGCACCCAATGGAACCTTCATCAGGATCAGCCCAAGCAGTACGATCACCGCCATGCCGACAAGGTACGAAGGCTGTTTGATGATCGCCATGTCATCAATCTTCCAATCGGCCAAGGCGATGCCCGCCACCACTAAGCCCGTCAGCGCTTCCCCTGCAATGAATCCAGAAGCTACCAAGATCCCCGAATTTTCAACACGAGCTTTCTGCGCGGTGTTGTATTTGGAACGCTCTGCAAAATAGTCAGTGGCCGAACGGATAATGCCTCCCACGAAAATTGCGAAGGTGGTTGCAAAAGGAAGGTACATGCCCACAGAAACCAGCATGGGACTCTTCACCTGCATCATGATCATTGCGATTCCCATGAATACGCCCATTCCCACTAGTGGCCAGGGCATGTCACCGCCCACAATGCCTTGCGCCAACAATGCCATCAGGCTGGCTTGCGGAGCGGGCAATCCCTTATCTCCAAAGCCGATTCCACCTTGCTTGATGTTCGCTTCATGCAACAGCATCAACGGGAAGAACATGACTGAGCTGGAAACAACTACAGAGATCAGTTCCACAATTTGGATGGATCGAGGTGTGCCACCTAAAATGTAGCCCACCTTGAAATCCTGCAAAAGTTCACCCGCCACGGCAGCCGCGACGCAAACTACGGCGGCTACACCAAGCACTGCGACAACTCCCTGTGGTCCTGTTGCACCTAAGGAGACCATCAGGATTGCGGCAAGAATTAAAGTGGAAAGTGTCAGCCCGCTGATGGGATTGTTGGAAGATCCAATCATGCCCACCAAGCTGCCTGAGACGGTTGAAAAGAAGAAGCCAGCAACCAGCATCACTGCCGCGGCGACAATTCCTACCAGTAAATTTCCAGTCATGTAAACGTACAAAGCGCACATGGCAATGAACGTGACGCCGATGAGCGCAAATACTGTTTTCGAGCTCATGTAGCGATCCGTACGGCTCAACGTGGAAGAATCCACGGTCTTGCTATTTAAATCGGAAAAAGCCTTTTTCAGCCCGATGGAAAGATTCTTGCGCATCTTGAATAGAGTGAACGCGGCACCCACTAACATGCCGCCTACAGCGATGGGTCGAACAATAAAGCGCCAAACAGCATTGGCCAAACCTTCCCAGCCTTGATCCGTCGCCCCTGGTGGCAGGTAGTTGGCAAGCTGTGGGCCCAGGAAGTAAATTAAGGCAGGGATTAAAACTCCCCAAGCCAGTACGCCACCGGAAAATTGTAATGCGGCAAGTCGAATGCCAATGATGTAGCCCACGCCAATGTAGGCCGGGCTCACGGTGGGCGCAGCAGACATTGTCACGCCGCCAACTCCTAAAACCTTGTTCGTTCCAGCGGCCCCCAGCTTCACCGTGGACTTACCCAGCTCGCCGATTTTCACGATCAAATCGTAATCCGGGGCGAACAACTTGAACACTCCCAGAATGTAAACAACGCCGCCCACAATCATGTTGTAGAACAGGAATTTGGCTGCACCACTAGATGCCTGGCCAGCTTTATGAATCTCCGCCGCCGCTACCGATTCGGGGAACGGCAATTCAGGATCTTCCACCATCACACGTCGTACCAGGCTCACGAACAGGACTCCCAGTACGCTACCGGTGAGCATCATTGCGGTGGATTTCCAATAAGCCGTTTCAAAATCAAACACTGCCCAACTCTTGGCAATGAAGAATGCAGGCAGTGTAAAGATGGCGCCAGCAGCAACGGATTCGCCAATGGATCCAGCGGTGCGGCATATATTTTCTTCCAGGATGGAGCCCTTAAAAATGCGTAGCAGGGCCATGCCGATTACTGCCGCCGGATAGGTGGCGGCGATGGTTATGCCGGCGCGCAGGCCCAGGTAGGCGTTGGCCGCACCCAGCACCACACTCAGCACAAGGCCGATTAAGACGGCCCGCCAAGTGAACTCTGTCATCTTCATGTCCTGTGGGACAAATGGCTTATATTTCGATTCGCTCATTGGTGAATATGGTACCCGAATCAGCAGCGCTTGGCGCATTCATTTACGAAATTCTTTTGCCCGGCAGATTTGATGGATCATGATATGCTCATAAAAATACTTGGAGTCCTATATGAGAACCATGAAGTTTCTTGCCATTCTGCTCTCCGCAATTGCGCTCAATGCGCAGGATTTTCGTGCCACGCTAAACGGCCGCGTGATTGATCCCAGCGGTGCCAGCATTCCTGGTGCAACCGTAAAAGCAATCAACACTGCAAACAACGAAGTGAAGTCGACCAAGGCCAGCATTGACGGCTCCTATACGATCCCGTATTTGAACCCAGGCACATATAACATTGACGTTTCCGCTGCTGGATTTCAGGGATTGCGCCGCGAAGGGATTGTGCTGGAAGTGGCTGCTAAAGTGAATTTGCCACTGCACCTCACCTTGGGCCAAATGACCGAACAGATCACAGTGGTTGGGCAGCAGGAAGTGATTGATACCAACACAGCTGATAGAGGCCTTGTTTTTGACCCAATCAAGACCCAAGAGTATCCGTTGAACGGTCGGCAGACTTACATGCTGATGTCGCTTACCCCTGGTGTGGTGTTCACTCAGGAACAGTTTGGCGCCAGTGGATTTTCCGGCACGCGCGGGTGGGACGTCAATTCCAGTTACAAAATCAACGGTGCCAGAACTGGTGAAAATCTGTTCCTGTTAAACGGTGCGCCGATCAGCAACAATGGCGGGTCATGGCAGATTGCTCCCAACGTGGAAGCTGTTCAGGAGTTCAAGGTGATGACCAACACCTACGACGCGTCCTATGGTCGCTTCGGTGGAGGGGTGGTGAATACGACTCTAAAATCGGGCACTAAGGAATGGCATGGCGATGTGTTCGATTATTGGCGCAACCGCTTGTTTGACGCCAATACGTTTCAGAACAACACCCAGGGACTTTTGAAAGGATTCCACAATCAGCACCAGTTTGGCGGAGTTGTAGGTGGGCCCATCCGCAAGGAAAAGGATTTCATATTTTTCAGTTTTGAGGGCTGGCAAGAGGTGGTTCCCTTTCCTGCACTCTCCAGTACCCCGCCGGTGGAACTTCGCGATGGCCAACACTTCACCCAGTTCGGATACAAGATCTTTGACCCGTTAACAACCCATCCCTGCGTTGCCCCGGAGCCTTGCCAGGGTCAAGTTTACATTGCTAATCCCTTTCCGAACAACGTAATTCCGCAAAGCCGCATCAGCCCGGTGGGTGCCAAAATACTTTCGTACTTTCCTGCACCCAATGGTCCTGGAATTAACAACAACTTTATTGCGGAGGGAAATTTGGGGCGGTACTATTACAACCAGCCCATGGCCCGATGGGATCATAACTTTGGTGCCAACGACCGTTTCTATGCCTTGTTCACGTTGCAGGAAGGCTACGAATATCGCTCCACCACTGGCTTTCCAAGACCTGCGGCCACAGGAAATACCAATAATCAACGAGCCAACAGAAACATTATTCTGGATGAAACTCACGTGCTTTCTCCGCGCGCTGTGTTGGATGTTCGTGCTTCTTACGGGCGCTTTGTGCAGACTACTCCCGGCTTCAGCGATTTCAGCCTCAGTGCGAAATCATTGGGCATGACAAACTTTACTCCCGCGCCAACTTCCCCAGGCGATGTGCCCCCTTCCATCAGCGTGGGTGGCTATAGTGGTGCCATTCTTTCCAGCAGTGGCAATGCGTATGCATGGAATTCATATAACCAGTACAACTTCACACCCAGCCTTACATTCAGCTTGCGCAAACACACCCTTCGAACCGGATTTGAATGGAACTACGTCACCAATGGCAATACCGCCACCGGCTTATCCAACGGACAGTTCACGTTTAATTCCAATTGGACTCAGCAACTGCAGGCCCGTCAGCAAAATGCGTTAGATGGCAGCGGTGTGGCTACTTTGCTGCTAGGGACACCATCAGGCGGCAGCATCGCCTATAACGATTCGCAATATCGCAGTCGACCTTATTATGGCTTTTACGTTCAGGACGATTACCATGTGACGGATCGCCTGACGTTAAACCTGGGCTTGCGGTACGACGTCCAGATACCCTGGCTGGAACGTTTCAATCGTGAGAATAGAGGCTGGGATTCCAGTACGAAAAATCCCTTAAGCGATCAGATTCTCGCCAAGTGGGCACAGCTTAAAACCGATTACGACAAAGCCAATCCAACTGCAAAATATCCTTATCCTGAACCACCAAAAGTACTCAAAGGCGGCTTTCTGTTTCCGGGTGTGGGTGGCCAACCTCGTCGACTCTACAATACAGATTGGATGAACATTCAACCGCGTGCGGGATTTGCATATCGCATTGGGGCCAAGACGGTGCTGCGTGGCGGAGGTGGAATTTACTATCAGTCAAGCACGCAAGCCGGAACCACCACGGGCTTTACGCAAGGCACTGGCTACACAACATCACTTGACGGGTTCACACCTTCCTCTGGAGCAAATTTGAGTGGGGCTTACTCGCTGACCAACCCATTCCCCAATGGCTTTACCCGGCCCACCGGTTCCACACTGGGAATTCTTACCAATGTGGGCAATGGAGTTGGTTATGATCCAGCAGGATTTCGCATTCCGCGCACATACCAGGTTTCATTTGGAATCCAGCGGGAATTGAGGGCTGGCATTGTGGCTGAAATTTCCTATGCCGGAAATTTACAAAACCACATTAACCTGAGCCAGAACTTGAATCATGAACCAATGGCAGATCAGCTTCAGGCCATCGCCGATCCAGCCTATTACACGCGTCCTCTGCCGAATCCATTCTTCGGCCTGGTGCCCATAACCACGTCACTAGGTGGCAGCGGAATGATCAATGCCAATAACCTGTTGCGCCCTAGCCCGATCTACCAAGGGATCACGGACAATTTGATTCAGCAGGGCAAATACCGTTCCGATCAATTGCAAGTGAGGGTGGAGCAGAGGGCTTTTGGAAACAAGGGCAGTGCGGCAGGGGTTATGACCTGGGTAGTTTCCTACGCATTCGGAAAAGCGTTTGAGATGAATCATCGCTTGAATGACTGGAACACTGCCGAACCGCTGGTTCGTGAATTAGACAATACCGACAAGACTCACAACCTTTCACTTAGCGGAGTTTGGGATCTTCCGTTTGGACATGGTCGCAGACTGGCGAATGCGGATAACAAAGTGGCCCGTGCGTTAATTGATCGTTGGACGTTGGCACCAATTATGAGTTACTCCACCGGCAATCCCACTGGCTGGGCCAATCTGATCAACAAGTGTGGCGATTGGCACGCGCCTAACCAGAACGAAAATGCCTGGTTTAATAACGACAAGAACTGTTACGCTCAACTCGCGACAAACGTGCTGCGGACTGTGCCGGATCGCTTCCCTGACATCCGAGATCCATCCGTGGGACCATCCATCAATGTTGCTCTTGAAAAGTCCATTCCAATGGGGGAACGCTATCGTTTTGTGATTCGTGGCGAATCGTTTAATTTGTTCAACCATCCGCAGAGGCCTGGACCGGATACCGGCTTTACCAGCCCCACATTCGGACGACTTCCCAAGACACAATTGAATTTCCCCAGGTTAATTCAATTCGCTGCGAAGTTTTACTTTTAAGGTGGATGGTTACTTCGCCATCAGAACGGACAATTTGGCTTCTGGAGTGCGGGCGCGAGCAATCATGCGGACGCCTTTTACCATGCGGCCATCGGTGAAATCGAGTAGACGGAAAGTGCCTTCCTGCATCTGTTTGTCATCGAAATCCACCACCTGAACCTGCCCGTTTCCAAAATGAATTTCAGCGAATTGAATTTGTGCCCGACCAGCGACACGCAGGAATAATTCCCTTCCACGTGAGTTGACGGTCAGAGTTGAATCCACCCACTCTTCATCACGCAACAGCTTTTCAGAATCTTCCCAGACAATGCGTTCTCTGCCGGGGATGACAACCACATCGGATCGAAACAGGATTGGAGCAATGAACGATGCCCTTTCCCTGACGATGATCGGCGCACGTCCTTCACGGACCACCACTTGCGGCATCACCCTATGAATAGGATGTCCGACGCCGATGTGGACATTGACGCGAACCCCAGCAAAGGCTGCGGCCAATGACAGAGCTGCAATGAATATAATTTTCTGCACGAGTTTTAATCTCCCTTATCGTTAGATACAACCCAGCACTTTTTGAGGAGTTGCGGTACTACTTAGGAAGACTCGCTAAGCCCGCCAGAGCCTTCCCCGTTTCCTTTTCAACCTCGGCATGCAAACTATGTCCATTTGCATCCATTGTTACGATGGCCACAAAATCGGTAGCATGCAGATGCCACATCGCTTCTGGCACACCGAACTCCATCAAATGTACGTCGTAAACTTTATCCAGCGTTCGAGCATAGAATTGCGCAGCGCCTCCAATGCCGTTTAAATACACAGCGCCACATTCCTTCAAAGCGGCCAGAGTCTTTGCGCCCATGCCCCCTTTGCCTATCACCGCCCGCACTCCGTAACGTCGCAACACTTCACCCTGATACGGTTCTTCCCGAATACTGGTGGTGGGGCCGGCCGCTTTCACCACCCACTCCCCGCCTTCCTTCATCATCACCGGACCGCAATGATAAAGAATCTGACCATGCAAATCCACGGGTGGTGGGTTGTTCATCAGGTAGGCGTGTACTGCATCGCGACCGGTGTAAAGGTCTCCCGTTATGCGCACCACGTCGCCCACTTTGAGTGAACGCATCTGCTCTTCTTTCAAGGGCGGGGTGAGTACAACTTCGCGACCCGTCAACTGGAAGCCCTCGGCTTTGGCCATCTTAATTACAGGTTCTGTCGGATCTCGATACAGCCAATCAGTGATCTTTCCAGTGGTGGCATTAAGTCGCACACCTAACCTGCGGAACGCCCAACAATCGTAAGCCACGCTAACGAAGAAGCTGGCAGGCAGGCGGTTCGCGGCCATCACCTTGCAGCCAATCAACGACGCCTTGCCGCCAAATCCCATTGCGCCCACGCCCAGCTTATTCGCTTCTTCCATCACTTCCGCTTCCAGCTTTGCCAGCACAGGATTCGGATTCACATCTTCCAGCGTACGGAACAATTGGCCTTTCGCCAACACATAACCGTGAGCTCTGTCAGAGCCAATACAAACTCCTAACGCGCCTGGTGCACAACCTTGCCCCTGTGCTTGCCAAACGGCGTGCAGCAGGCACTTGCGCACACCTTCTAAATCCCGACCAGCCTTTCCTAAGTGATCCAGGTCGCAAGGCAGTGAGTATTGAATGTTTTTGTTCTCGCAACCTCCGCCTTTCAAAATCAGCTTGACTTCAATTTCATCCTGCTCCCACTGCTCAAAGTGGAACACTGGAGTTTCTTCACCCAGGTTATTGCCACTGTTTTCGCCGGTGATGGAATCAACTGAATTCGGGCGCAACTTGCCCAGCTTGGTGGCTTCAGCAATGGCTTCCTTAATCACTTTTTTAATCAGAATCTGATTCACGCCTACCGGTGTGTGAATCTCAAAGGTGGGCATCCCTGTGTCCTGGCAGACTGGGCCAACATCCTGTTCCGCCATATCAATATTGGTGGCAATAATATTCAGAGCCTGGGAACTTTGCGTTCCTGGCGATTCAATTTCCAGAGTCACACCCAGCGCTTTGCGTACGTCTGGGGGCAGGTTGGTCGATGTCTGGGTGATTAGTTCAAGAAGGCTTTCTTTCAGGGAATCCATCAATCTTATGGTAGCTTGATGCGAACTTGCGCTGTTAGCCCTGGCTTGATAGCTGCAGTGGGGCTTAAGAAAACAATCAGAACCTGAGAGTCTTTGATAGAGGCCACTTCACCGGGCAATGCTTCATTTCCTGATTCCGCCATAAACACTTGTGCCGTTAGGCCCGGCTTCATCTTCGCTAATTGCAGGGGATTGGGTTCCACCGTTACTTGCATTTTCGATAGGTCCACGGCGATCTCAAACAGATCTTCGATTTCGCGTGATACCTGCTGACCCTTATCTACGTTCGACCCAAGGAAGATGCCATCCACCGGCGACACAATATCGGCCGCTTTCAAATCGGCCTCTGCTTCTTCTACAGCCGCATTCCTGTCTTCCAGGTTTTTCTTCGCCAGCTCAATGTCCTTGGTCAGTTGTGAGATACGCTGTTCGGCAATATCGGCCTTGCCTGAAGATGCTCCGGCATCGGCTTGAGCGCTCAGAAATTCCCGTTGCGTTTGTTCGAATTTGTTGCGAGGCGTGGCCCCCTGGTTGTTCAACGAAACTTGACGCTGGTATAGCTTCTCCAGTCGTGATAACTCATCCTTCACTCGTGACGCTTCGGCCCTGGCCCGCGATGCTTCCAAGCGAGCTGACAACAGCGAACTCTCAGAGTTGTTCAACTTTGTCTGCAACGTCTCCAAATCTTCCTTGGCCCGGTCCCGTTCTGATTCCAGCTTTCGATTCTGAACTCGGGCAATGAGCTGCCCTTCATAAACTTCCTGTCCAGGTTCGAAAAACACTTCGGATAAAATGCCGGTCACCTTCGATGACACGTTCACCGTTTGCTGCGCTTCCACAGTCCCTTCCAAGCTGATTTCAGTTCCAGGGGGCAGGGAATCGGGTATGGGTGGTGTTGGCTGTTGCTGCGTTACAGCCGGTTTGTTCAAAGGCTTCCAAAGCGAACTCAAGGCCCCAATAGCGATCGCGCCAAGGATGATTGAAACGCCAATCACCACCCACTTTCCACGAACGTTATCCATGAGTTTCATGAATTAGGTTTGCCCCATATAGAACATGGAAAATGATTTCTTAGGTGAGAGCACCTTTCTAGGTGCTGCGGAAATGTTCACGTTACGATGATACTAGAACACAGACATGGTCCCCATTCGCCTTGCTGACTTAGTAAAGATTTTCCTGCGTGCGGGCAACCTGACGTTTGGCGGCGGTGACCCGACAGTGGCTTTATTGCACCATGAACTGGTGGAAAAACGTCCGGCCATTACACCGCAACAATATGCCACCTGCTTTGCCTTGGCGCGGGTCACACCAGGAACCAATGTTCTGGCGTTTAGCGCCGCTGCCGCTTACCTGATGCGCGGTTGGATTGGTGCGATTCTTGCCGTCACTGCCGGGTCCCTTCCCAGCGCCTTTATCGTATTGCTGGCTACCAAGCTGGCTGTGAGTGACCATCAACATCTTCTGCTGCAATCGACGATTCAAGCGATCATCGCTGCAGTAATTGGCTTGATCGCTTTCACTGTTGTGCAGATGGTGCGGCCCCGTTGGAATGCTGGCGAACGGATTCACGTTGTGCTGATTGTCGCCCTTAGCTTTGCAGCGGCTGCGCTGGGGCTGCTTCCCCCTATCGCGATTTTGGGTTTAGCTGCATTGTATGGAGCATTCGTTAAATTATGAATGCCCTGCTTCTCTATTTGGTTCTGCTCAAAGCCACGCTGACCTCATTCAGCGGCATGACCTCTTTGCCCATTGTGCGGCAGGAGCTGGTTGTGGAAAGAAAAATCCTCACAGATCGGCAGTTGAATACCGCAGTGGCGGCTGGCCGCGTCAGCCCTGGTCCCAATGGACTTTATCTGGTGAGCGTCGGCTACATGGCCGCTGGTGCCTCCGGGGCTTGTGCTGGATGGTGCGCGCTGATTACGCCTGCATTTTTAATCATTGGGCTATTGCGAATGCTGGGAACTGCCGTCAATCATCCGCGAATGGAGACCGTTGTGAGGGCCGTAACTCTGGCTTCCGCTGGCCTAATTCTGGCGACATCCATATCCCTGGCTCGCGATGCGATTACATCCTGGGCCACCGCACTGATTGCCATTACAAGCTTTTTTCTGTTGATCCGCTTTAAGCTGGATCCGCTTTGGATTATGCTTGGCGCCGGGATTGTCGGGTTGGCATTGGCGCTCATTTGATATACTTGAAAGTCTATGCGTGAGTATCGTTTAGGCGACACGTTGGATGATTACTGCATTAAGTGCAAACGAATCACCAACCACAACATTGTGTCTCTGGTGGAAGAACAACCAGTAAAGGTACGATGCTGTTCTTGTTATAACGATCACGAATTTCGGCATGAAATAGCGCCTCCTACAAAGAAGGAACTCAAGAAAGCAGCGCTGCTTGAGGAGCTTTTGTTAGGTAAAGGTGGCACAGATGCTGATTTGGATTCGGAAGACGATGACGATTCCGACGAAATTGAAATCGACGACGCCTTGATTGTGGATGAACTGACCCTGGCTGTTCCCGATGTGCCTGTTGCCGACGAGCTTCCTCCCGATGCTTCGTTGCCTGAATTGCCAGTGGCCAAGCCAGGGCGCAAGACCAAAATCGCCAAAGGATAATGCAGCTTCCATTCGGCTCTGCGCTTGCCCGTCACGTTGCTGAAGCACTTACATCACATGGATTCGCTGCCTACTTGGTGGGCGGTTGTGTCCGCGATTTGCTGCTTGGCCTGGAATCGAAAGATTACGACATTGCTACCAGCGCCCGTCCTGAACAAGTAACTTCATTGTTCCCCGGCGCGGAGCTGATTGGGGCGCACTTCGGTGTGGTCCTGGTAACTCGCGAAGGGCAATCGGTGGAAGTGGCCACCTTCCGATCTGACGGCGCGTATCAGGACGGTCGTCATCCAGAAAGCGTCACCTACGAAACAGATCCGCGTCAGGATGCATTGCGTCGTGACTTCACCATCAATTCGCTGTTCTACGATATTGCCACCGACCAGATTTTGGATTTTTGCAATGGGCAGGCAGACCTAAGGGCGGGCATTCTGCGGGCCATCGGCCAGCCACAAAAACGCTTTGCGGAAGACTATCTGCGAATGCTGCGCGCAGTTCGATTCGTTGCCCGTTTCGGGTATGCCATGGAATCGCAAACCATGGCCGCTATCCAACAATTACATCCCCGAATTGTTGAAATTTCGGCAGAGCGCATTCGTGATGAATTGAATCGCATTCTTACCGAAGGCGGGGCAAGCCGTGGGCTCCGGTTACTGGATGAAACCGGATTGCTGAATGTTTTACTGCCCGAAGTGAAGGCCATGCAGGGTGTGCAACAACCGCCGGAATTTCACCCGGAAGGTGACGTTTGGACGCATACGCTGCTGATGCTGGATGGCCTGGAAAAGCCTTCTGTGGCACTCGCGTGGGGCGTGCTGTTGCACGATGTAGCCAAGCCTCCAACGTTCACCGTGACCGACCGCATTCGCTTCAATGGCCATGCTGAACTAGGCGCCACAATGAGCCGCACAATTTTGAATCGCTTCAAGCTGCCCGGTCAGGATGTGGAACTGGTGCATGATCTGGTATTGAACCATATGCGCTTTATCGAAGTTACCAAGATGAAGCAAAGCACACTGAAGCGGTTTTTACGGCAACCGCATTTTGACCGACATTTGGAGTTGCATCGGCTGGATTGCATGTCCAGCAACGGTCGTCTGGAAAACTTTGAGTTCGTGCGCGGGAAGTTGGCTGAATTGAAGCCAGAGGAACTGCGACCTCCGCGTTTGATTACAGGAAATGATCTGATTGCCATGGGCTATGCCCAAGGGGAACTGTTTCGGCAGATTCTGACGGCGGTGGAAGATGCGCAGCTAAATGGAATGTTAGAGAGTCGGGAGCAGGCGCTGGAATTTGTTGCTCAACGCTTTCCGGTTTAAGGCCGAAAATATAAACCCGGCTTAAGGCAAATACTGTTCACTTAAGCTAGAACCAACGCCCCGGCTTGACGGACCGCTGACCAGTTCCTCTACGCTATGCCGTTTATCGTGGGCTATCCCTTCTTCAGCCACATCTTTTGATCTGCTTCCGAATCGTTTTGTACCGTGGAGAGCGACTTGGCTTAGAGTGAAAGAACAAGGACTATGTGAGACCAATACGTCGCCGGACATTTATCGCTTTACCCGCTGCGCGATTCTTGGCTGCTTCGGGAGTTGGCACGACCGTGGCAGCGGACCCTGAGGCCGAGGGCGTATGGGTGAACGACATCCATTCTGGCCTCAATCGAACCAAGGTTCGCAGGGTTGTGAAACCGATTTCCGTCGAGGAGCTTCAGCGGGCGTTGCGCGAATCAGACAGTGTCTCGATTGCGGGGGGCCGCCACGCGATGGGCGGGCAGCAATTCGCTAGCGGTTCGACGTTGATCGACACGAGTGGCCTAAATCGGGTGATTGCGCTCGACGAAGAGCGTGGGATCGTTGAAGTAGAGGCGGGCATTCAATGGCCGGAGTTGCTGGCTTATCTTTGGAATGCCCAGCACGGCTGGGGGATTCTTCAGAAACAGACCGGTTCGGACAACTTGGCGCTAGGCGGCGCGCTGTCGCCCAATGTCCATGGCCGCGGCCTCAACTTGAAGCCTCTCATTGACCAGGTAGAGTCGTTCACACTGCTCACCTCGGCTGGGGACGTCGTGACGTGTTCGCGCATCCAGAACGCGGAATTGTTTCGGTTGGTGATCGGCGGGTATGGGCTGTTCGGTGTAATCGCGACGGTGAAACTGCGACTGGGACGGAGGCGGAAAGTGCAGCGTGTGGTCGAACGTCACAGCGTGGACGAAATCCCAGATCTGTTTGCCTCGCGGATTCGCGATGGTTACCTGTATGGGGACTTCCAGTATGCGACAGAGAACGAACGGGAGACCTTTTTCCGCGAAGGCCTATTCCCAACCTACAAGCTCATGCCCGATTCGACGCCACTCACTCCCAATCCAACCCGGTTTCATCCGGAGGATTGGGAGCGGCTTACGTATTGGTCGCACAAGAACCGCAAGTTAGCCTTCAAAGTATATGAGAGGCGCTACCTGGCAACTTCGGGACAGATTTATTGGTCCGATTCGCAGCTGTCGGCTGCTTACGTGGAGGGCTATCACGTCAAGCTCGATCGAAAGACACATGCCCGTCACCCAGCCAGTGAGATGATCACCGAATTGTATGTGCCGCGTCCAAAGCTCCCAGCGTTCATGGGCGCAGCGCGGCGCTTGTTACGAGAGCGCAAGGGCAATGTCATATATGGGACGGTGCGCATCATCGACGCCGATACAGAAAGCTTCCTGGCCTGGGCGCGCGAGAGCTGGGCTTGCATCGTTATCAACCTGCACATTGTGCATACGCCGGCACAAACCGAACACGAGGCGGAGACATTCCGACAACTCATCAATCTGGCGCTGGCACAGGGTGGATCCTTCTATCTTACCTACCATCGCTGGGCGACGGCGCAGCAGATTCGAACGGCCTATCCGCAAATCGACGAATTTCTTGCGCTCAAGCGAAAGCATGACCCCCAGGGGCGTTTCCGAAGCGATTGGCACTCTGCTATAGTCAGATCTCTACTTTCCTGATGGCTCGGAACCATGAACGCCGCAAAGAATTCCGAAGCCTGGCCGCTGTGAACTAGTCCCATGGCCTGTGCTGCTGAAACGAGCACCGCGATAGAACCTGCAAAGTCGCGCAGGGTCACTTGAAGTGGTACCTGCGGCTACACCGTACGGTCTGCAGCGCTCCTTCGATGATTGAGTTGCCCCTTCAAAATCCATTATTTGAATAGCCTTGGGCTTAAGGCCGAAAATATAAACAAAGATAAACTACTAACGCCAAAATCGAACTCACCACAAAGAACGTAATATACTCCACTGCCCGAGTCATGATCGTCCCAATTTAGCCGTCAGAAACCACTTCAAAACACCACGCGGGGCTGGACCGAACGAATGCAGGTCCACCTTGGCAATGGCACCTTTCTTGAAATCCACTTGCAGCCCCGGCACCGAAAGCAGAAAGCCCAATAGCTGTCCCATCAACGGTTCGTGACCCGCCAGCAAGATTGACGATTCCGAACGTAACGCTCGGATATCGTCCCAGGCTTCGCGTGGCTGGGCCATCGGAACCAGTGCATGGGTTTCTACAATTTCTGGTTGCACCCTGAGAATTTCCCTGGCGATTTCCGCCGTCTGCCGTGCCCGGACGTAGGGGCTGCTGAGAATCAACTGTGGCGAATTGCCTGCACTGGCCACCGTCGTCAACACTTCGCGCAGTCTGGTAACGCCGTCTTTGGTTAGAGCCCGGTGGGCGTCTTGTTGCGTCGGCGATTGATCTTCCGCAATGCCATGGCGGAGTAGATAGATTTCCATAGTTGAACGCCCTAATTGTGGCATACTCGGAAGTCTCAACGATGGTGGCAACGATAGGAACAACGACGATGGAGCGCGATTCAATACTCGTAAAAGCGGCGTTTTGGGCCACTTTCTTTTCCATTGCGTTGAGCGTTGTCTCCATTGCTGCGTCGCAAATTCTATTGGGTGCGGCTTTGCTTGCACTGCTTTTACAGGGTCGCCGACTCAGCTTGCCTGTATACGCACTTCCCCTGGGGCTCTATTTCTTAGGGACAGTCATCGCCGGTTTAGCATCTGGAACGCCCGCCCTGGGCATGCCGCAGTACAAAAAGTTCTTCGTCTTTTTGATTGTGCTGTGTGTTGCAAATACTTTCCGTTGTGCAGTTGAGGTTCGAAATCTTTTATTGACTACTATCGCAGCATCGGTACTTTCCGCATCCTGGTCACTGGTCCAGTATTACCGCAAGTGGGATTACGCCGATGAGCATAGCATTGATTTCGCCACCAGTTACATTGGCTCACGCATCACCGGATTCATGAGCCATTGGATGACCTTCAGCGGTCATATGATGATTGCGGTTCTAGCGCTGCTTGCCTTTATTCTTTTTGCAGTTTACCGGAAAAAAGATTGGTGGTGGATTGTGCCTGCGTCTCTTCTGATCACCATCGCGCTGATTCTGGCACAGACGCGGGCCATGTGGATCGGCGCGGCTATCGGCGTGATTTATCTGCTGTGGCATCGCGATAAACGAATGATTCTAGTGCTTCCATTTTTGGCTGTGGGAGTATATCTTATTAGTCCTGAAAATGTGCAGCAGCGGGCTCTGAGCATTATCCATCCACGGGCTGCATTGGATTCCAATTCGCATCGTCAAGCCACTTGGGCCATCGGTTGGGAAATTGTGAAGGCCCATCCGCTACTTGGCATTGGTCCGCAGATGGTGAAGTATCGTAATAAAGAATTCGTACCCGCTTGGCTTGGTCCACTGCCCGAAGGGTATTACGAACACCTGCACAATATCTACTTCCAAACGGCGGCAGAGCGCGGTATTCCTACGCTGTTGATGTTGTTGTGGATGCTGGCTTGGATCCTACGCGATGCCTGGCGTGGCTTGCAGCTGTTGCCCCAGGGCTTGGGCGATCGTCGTTTCATTCTTCACGCGATTACAGCCATCATGCTGAGCATTCTTGCCTCAGGCCAGTTCGAAAATAATTTAGGAGATAGCGAGGTGTTACTGCTCTTACTCGGTATCTCCCAATGTGTTTATGCGGTGATACCGACTACTCAGAAATCGTAACGGATTTCAAAGTATCGCCCTGCTTAATAGAATCCACCACGTCTTTGCCAGATTTTACACGACCAAACACGGTGTGCTTGCCGTTCAAATGCGGTGTGGCCAAATGCGTAATAAAGAACTGGCTGCCGTTGGTGCCTGGTCCGGCATTGGCCATGGAAAGCGTGCCTGGGGTGTGCGACAGGTGCTGTTTGCATTCGTCTTCAAACTTGTAGCCTGGACCGCCTCGGCCAGTGCCAGTGGGGTCGCCGCCCTGCACCATGAAATCGGCAATCACACGATGGAACACGGTCCCATCGTAGAAGCCGTCCTTGGCCAGGAAAACAAAATTGTTGACAGTCTTAGGGGTATCGGCGGCAAACAGTTCACAAACTATGGTGCCGCGCGTGGTTTCAATTGTAGCCGTATAGGTTTTCGAAGGGTCGATAACCATTTCGGGGTATTTCGTATATTGATTCGACATCTCTTCCAGTGTAAGCCGAAACTCACAAACGGAGTGAATTCCGTATAGTAAAGAGGTGAGTATTCGCGAACATCCGGGCCAACGTTTGGCGCTGGCCGGCATGGTGGCAAGCTCGCTGTTAGCCGTTGCCAAAATATGGGTGGGAACCAATGCCAATTCCACAGCCACAGTTGCCGATGGCTTGGAGTCCGCTGCCGATGTGATCGCCAGTGGCCTGGTGTTATTCGGACTATGGATAGCCCAGCGGCCAGCCGATGAAAATCATCCGTATGGGCATGGTCGCTTTGAGATTCTGGCGGCATTAGGAGTGGGTATTCTACTGGCTCTGGCCGGGGTTACCATCACCGCGCGCAGTATTTGGCGCATTGGCCGCGACCCCGTTCTTCCAGCCGCCTACGCCATGTGGCCTCTTCTGCTTTCCCTGGTTACGAAAATGGGCATGTCGTTTTTGAAGATGCGACAAGGCCGCAAAATGGAAAGTGCCGCCCTGGTTGCCGATGCCAAGAATGATGGCGTAGACGTCATTTCCAGCACCATTGCTTTAATCGCCCTTGGTTTGACTCTGCATGATCCGGTAAATATGATTGAAGCGGACCACATTGGCGGGGCGATTCTAGGCGTGATTGTCGGCATTTTGGGTCTGACTGTGATTCGAGATACGGTATACCAATTGACCGATGCCATGCCCGAATCTGCCCGGCTGGATGAATTGCGCCGCATTGCACTTTCCGTAAACGGGGCGTTGGCAATTGAAAAATGTTTCGCTCGCAAGACCGGCCTGAAGTACCACGTTGATCTGCATCTGGAAGTGGACCCCGATTTGACGGTTCGTGATTCGCATGAAATTGCCAGACGGGTAAGGCTGGCTCTAAAGAAAGAAATCCCCTGGGTGGCCGATGTTCTGATTCACGTGGAACCACACGAAGTATTAAGACAATGAGGAATAACGATGGAGAACATTGAAGTAGCGCGCTTGCTTGACCAGACAGCGGATCTAATGGAAATTGCTGGCGAAGACGGCTTCCGCATTCGCAGTTATCGAAATGCCAAGGCCGTGATTGAAGGCTATCCGGAACGTGTCCTTGATATCTTAAAAGATCCGGCGCGTAAGGTGACCGATATTGCGGGCATCGGCAAAGGACTTGCTTCCGTGCTGGAAGAAATCGCTCAGCGGGGAAGCTTTGAGCGTCGCGATGAGATGCTGCATAAGTATCCACCCACGGCCCTCGAATTGCTGAAGATTCAAGGCCTTGGGCCGAAGTCAATTCGAACCATTTATGAAACGTTTCGTGTCTCAACAATTGATGGCTTAGAACGGCTGTGCCAGGAAGGCAAATTGCGGGAATTGCCTCGTATGGGTGAAAAGTTAGAGCAAAAAGTGTTGCGTTCCATTGGGCAATATCGTCGTAGTTCAGGGCGGTTTCTGTTGAGTTTTGCTGATGCCATTGCCCAGGAAATGGTGGCTCTGTTGGCGCAAGACGGTGTGGAATCCATAACGCCTGCGGGGAGTCTACGTCGTGGGAAAGAGACCGCTGGTGATGTGGATATTTTGGTTGCTGGTCCCAGGGCGGTAGAGGCTTTGGATACATTTGCTAAGTCTCCGCGCGTCGCAGAGTTGTTGGGGAAGGGGGAAGGCAAAGCTAGCGCCCGCATTGGTGTGGAAGGGATTCAAGTGGATGTGCGGGCAGTGCCTGTGGAAAGCTACGGCGCGGCCATGCAATACTTCACCGGCAGTAAAGAACACAACGTGGCACTGCGCCAACGGGCGATGAAGTTGGGCCTCACGTTGAATGAGTATGGACTGTTCCGGTTGGACAATGAACAACGGGTGGCAGGGGCTACTGAAGAAGAAATCTACAAAGCATTGGGTCTGGATTTTATTCCGCCTGAGATGCGTGAAAATCAGGGCGAATTGGAAGCTGCTGCCGAAGGCAAGTTACCGCATCTGGTGGAACTGAGCGACATGCGTGGTGACATTCACATGCACACCACCGCTACCGACGGAAGGGCGACTCTGGAAGAAATGGCCGCCTCCGCACGGGATATGGGTTACCAATACATTGCCATCACCGACCATTCAAAGGCACTGGCCATGGCCAATGGATTAGATGAAAAGCGAGTTGTGGAATTCGCCCATCGGGTAAAAGAGTTGGATTGCAAAGCGCTGGGGATCTTAGTGTTTTCAGGCCTGGAATGCGACATTTTACGCGACGGAAAAATGGACATTGAACAGGATGCGTTGGCAGAATTAGACGTGGTCATTGCCAGCGTGCACAGTTATATGAACCTGGAACCGCAGGAGATGACCGATCGGCTATTGGCGGCAATGGAAAACCATACGGTTAAAGTGATTGGCCATCCCACAGGACGAATCTTACTGCATCGGGATGCTTATATTTACGATTTTGAGCGAGTGGCCACCGATGCAGCCCGCCGTGGTGTCGCTCTGGAAATCAATGCAAGTCCAGAACGATTGGATATTCATGCTGCGCTGATTCGGCTGGCGAAATCGCGTGGGTGCAAATTCACCATCTCAACCGATGCCCATCATCCCAAGCATTTGGCGAACATGCGCTATGGAGTGAAAATGGCCCGACGAGGTTGGCTGGAAGCTGGGGATATTTTGAATACTTTGAGCGCCGAAAAATTTCAGCGAAGTCTGCGCAAATTTGCATCGTAACCTTGCCTTCATAAGCTCAGCGACGAGTAATAGTGACCGCCTTCCAGTTGGTAACCCCGGCATTGTCCTTCACGCGGATGGTTACCGTATTGCTCCCCACCAACATGGGGACGTCGTAACAAATCCAGGTGGTGCTGCCCTCGCATGACGCGGAACGACCGCTGGATGTACCCCAGGTGACTTCCGTTATCCCCACTCCACTCAGAGCATTTCCTTTCATGATGACCGTGGGTTGCGACGCTTGTGAACTGCTGGAGGCTGGGGATGTAATTGTAAGCGATGGGGCAGGTCCAGTCCCCGTGCTTGGGCCCACGTAGCTGACATCAATTGCGGATGTGGCACTATTCCCATTGTTTGCGGTGGCTTTCACCGTGATTTTTGCTGAGCCCGGATCTAAAGGGATCTGTAGAGCAGCCCAGGACCCCGCACTGCCAGTGGTCGCGACGCCTTGTCGGCCTTGAGAGGATACCCACTCAACGCGGGCAATGCCGCTGCTGTGTGAAGCCGTCCCGCTAATGTCTATCTTCGGTTGGAGCGCTCGGTAATTGGCACTGGAAGGATTGGCAATGGCCAGCATCACCGGAAGCGTCGGTTGCGGATTTGGGACGGTGGGCACAGGTACCGGGGTTGTCGGGACTGTTGGAAGTGTTGGAACGGTCGGGACCACCTGCTTTCTGGTGATGTCAACACTAACCATCGCCCGGTTTGAGACGAAATCAAGAGCCGTGAAAATAATGCTGTTGGAGCCAGGAATCACCGGAACTGCCGACGCATTCCAGCGCGCTGTACCGCCAACGGATTGTATGCCTGCACGTCCCGTGACACCCTGATCGGTAAGCCAAATCATTGTCCAGGGGCCTGTCCCTCCCGACAAAGATCCGCTGAAAGAAATTGAGCTTTCCTGAGTTTCCGAAGGTGCTAGATCGACGCTCACACTGAGTGGCACAACCGGTAACGGTGATGTTGGGATAGGATTTGGAGCAGGTGCAGGAGTAGGAGCAGGCGTTGGTGCTTGTGGATCAGCATAAATCTGTAAAATCGCATTGGCATCTTCGACAGTAAGCAATGTGGCTCTTCGATAGTAAGGGTACATCACTGCCCCTGGTTTGTCGGAATGTCCTAACCCCAGCGCATGACCCAGTTCGTGCAGTGCCACGCTATATAGATCTACATCGGCTCCAATCTGCCAGTTTTCCGCATTATCAAAGTGCATGTCCCCTGCGATTGGTTCGGCATTCAATGGGATTGGATAAAATGTGTGCGCTAAAACGCCGCTTCTACCGTCGAAAGGATTTCCGTCTCCATGATCCCCTTCGGCAAACAGGATGTTCACCGTCTTTGTTTCCGCAGCATTGGTGCTCAAACTAAATTGAATGCCAGCCACCCTTTCCCATTCCTTCATTGCCCGCACAATTTCAGCTTTTTGAGCCTCCCCGCCAATCTTCGATGTCAGTTGACTGAAAACAAAATGGATTGTCGCCCTACCCCTTCCTGGCCCGTCCCAACCTTCCCCAGCCTTGGCAACGAACTGTCCCAAGGTTCCGAATTTAGTGAGCGCTCCAGCACAAGTAGTTACCTCGGTTCCTGCAATTAAATCCTCATTGACCGGAAAAATATAGGTCACCTCGTCCCATTCCGTTAAGCGCATCACCTGGCTGCGGACTCCTCGCACTAGCAGATGGTTGTGCAACAAATTTGAATTTTCGACGGTTTCTAACCCATATTCAGCCGCCAAAGCGTACATATCCGCGTTGGAAGTGTCTATTTGGAACTCTATAAGGAAGGATTCTACAGCAGAATCGGAGGATGGGCCTGCTTCGGGAACCTCCGTTGTCAACAAATGGCTGATCTTGTCCTGGCTCTCCAGCCGACCTCGCCAATGGGCATTCAATCCTTCTAAGGCAATTTGCCCCGATGCGGAAACTACCATTGCATTTTCAGGAACATAGCCCAATATGGTGACACCACGATCTTCCAGCGTCCACAGTTGTTCCTGGCTGGGAAACTGGTCGAATTGGATGATATAGTGTCCCGCTTGTCCGGTTCGTGATTTTGCAACAGTTCCACTAAAGGCTTGCAGATCGTTGGCAGTTGTCCACGATCTGTTTTTCAAATGCAATACAGGTTGCCCCGGAGTAATTTCCTGACCGCGCGCACAACAGATCATTAGTACAATCAACAGACATCGGAAAGCCCTTCCGCTAACCACCGTGTATTGTTTCATTCTCTGTACTTATCGGAATGAGACTGAGACAATTCGCGAACTAAAACCACTTAGTTAACAGAGACAAACTTCAGTATGAATTTCAGAGTAAGCCTGTTCATTGCGTATGCTTTTTTTAGTTTGGGCGGGGTGGCCAATGAGGTGGCAGCGCAACGAACGTATTCCATTCAATCCATTGCCGGATCGGGATTAGTTGGCGACGGTGGTCCCGCCCTTCTTGCCAGTTTCGGCCAAACGGAGGGTATTGCTTGCTCCAAAGCGGGGTTTGTCTACATTGCCGATGCCGCTGATCACCGCATCCGCGCTGTGAACCTCGATGGGGCCATCCAAACCATTGCTGGTACAGGGTCGGCAGGCTTTGCTGGTGACGGCGGGCCAGCCCTTCGAGCCCTGTTTCGTTCGCCTTACGGCATTGCTCTAGATGCCGATGGCGCTCTATACATTGCTGATCTGGGGAATCACCGCATACGCCGAATTTCCCCTGATGGAATTGTCACAACCGTGGCTGGTGGCGGCACCGTTCTGGCTGGACCCGCTGGTGATGGCGGACCGGCAACTTCCGTAATTCTAGACAGCCCGCGCAATGTCTTAACGGATTCCAATAACGGATTCTACTTTACCGACTTCGCCACACACCGTGTCTATTATGTTGACCGCCAAGGCAGCATTCATTCCTTTGCCGGAACTGGTTCCCCTGGCGCTGCCTTAACGTTTGGTTCCGCACTGGATTCGCCCTTGCGTTCCCCCGCTGGCATAGCTTTTGATCCACAAGGCGGAGTATTGGTGGCAGATAGCGGAAACAATGTGATCCGACGGGTATTTCGGAACACCATTAGCGTGTACTCCCATTCTCCAAACCGGTCTCTTCCACTGTATTCCCCAACGGATATTGCTTTTGATAGCTTGGGGAACTTGTTCCTTGCCGATGATCGTCCCGGCATTACTTTGCGACGCGCAACCAATGGGGAGATCACTTCCATTCCCGCCGGGGGTCGATCCATTGCCGTGGATGCCAAAGGAACCGTCTACACGGCCAGCGGCGGTCTGATTCGGACAATCGTCACCGATTCAAAGAACAACCTTGCTGTCAGCATCTTTGCCGGTAAGGGTAATTATGGATTTAGCGGCGATAACGGCCTGGCTACCAACGCCCGGCTGAATAGTCCTTCAGGGATAGCCTATGATTCGTCAGGCAATTTCTACATTGCCGATGAGCGCAACCATCGTCTGCGAAAAGTGTCAGGGCAGGGAATGATCACCACTGCCGCTGGGCTTGGGTTAAGTGGATATTCCGGCGATGGTGGCCCAGCTATCGATTCCAAATTGAACGCTCCTCACGCGGTGGCGATTGATTTGGCCGGGTACATTTATATTGCCGAAGTGGGCAACCATTCCGTTCGACGAATCAGCCCTTCTGGCTTTATCTCGACCCTTGCCGGGGACGGCGTGGCCGGTTATCGTGGCGATGGCGGTGTGGCAACGCTGGCAAGATTTCGCGAACCATCAGGACTTGCCATCAATGCCAAGGGGGATATTTATATAGCCGATAAAGGCAACGGTGCCATTCGTAGAATCTCCACGTTAGGAATTATCTCCACGGAAGCGCAAGGCTTGGCTTCCCCAGAAGGACTTAGTTTCGATTCTGCGGGTCGGCTTTACGTTGCGGAATCTGGTGGTGACCGGCTGTTGCGACTGGATCCCGACGGTCGTCTGGTGACTGTTTCATCCGCCGATGCGCCGCGCGGCGTTGCCGTGGAAAAAGATGGGGGCGTTTATGTTAGCGAGACGGCAAAGCATCGCGTCCGCAAAATCAACGGAGGGATAATCGGCGGTACCGGGTTCCCTGGGTTTGATGGCGATGGCGGAGCGGCCCTATCGGCGCAATTCAATTCACCCGGCGCACTGGTCGTTGACCCCGATGGCTCTGTGTTAGTGGCCGATTCCGGCAATCACCGCATCCGCAAGTTGACCATCGGCACGGCATCGCCACCTGCTTCCGATGCAGCACCCGTGCCGTTCACTCTTGTAAGGGCGGCTAGCAATCAGGAAGGGCCCATGACCGCTGGGGAACTGGTCATATTGTATTGCCAGGAACCGGTTATCTCCCCGGAACTACTTATAGATGGCATACCGGCCACCATCTCGTTCCAATCAAAAAATCAATTGAATGCTGTAATTCCCAATGCAGTGCTAGCTCATTCGGCAAAGGTTGAATTGCGCGATGCAGGCAAGTCCAGGGGCATTCGACCAGTAGAAATTGTAGCCTTGGCCCCCATCTTGTTTAGCGTGCCTGGGGAAGATCAGCGCGCTCTTGCCTGGAACGAAAATAACAGATGGAATCGACCCGCCAATCCAGCTGTACGATTAAGTCTGGTAACCGTTTTTGCAGCGGGATTCAATGTTGCGGACCCTGTGGCTTTGACTCTTGGTGGTAAGAAACTGTTGCTTTCGGCAGATCCCCTTGTATCCGATGGAATCATCACCATTCGTTTCCGCATCCCCGCTGGATTTCTTCCCAGCGGCGCGCAACCACTGCTGCTTACCGTGGGTCAGGTCTCCGCAAAGAGTTTGGACTTATGGATTGATTAATCGCGATATCCTAGAAAGTAATGAGTTCTCCCAATACCGCGCTTCCGGTTGTCGAAACCGTAGAGGCCCATGGCCACTTGATCGATTCCCACATCATGGAACAGATCTTCGATACCGTGGTTGAATTTCAAGGTCGCTTCGAAGTTGAAAAATTCACCATTGGCCGAACCAATTCCGAAGACTCGCATTTGCGGCTTCGTCTGGAAACTCCCACCAGGGCGCTGATGGATCAGTTGGTGGGACAGTTGCTGGGGCTGGGCTGCACTCCTGTGGACGCTTCCGATGCCGAGCTTCGCCTTGCTGAAAAAGATTGCTGCGCCCCGGAAGATTTCTATTCCACTACCAATCACCAAACGCAGATCAAGCTCAATTCGGAATGGATCACCGTTGGCAAGCAACGCATGGATGCCCTGGTTGTTGTAAAGGACGGCGCATCAATCTGCCGAAAACTTCGTGACTTGAAGAAAGGCGAAGCGGTAGTAGTTGGCATGCGCGGCATTCGCGTGATTCCCGAATCGAAAGAACGTGACCGCCAATCTTTTTCCTTTATGAGCAACGGCATTTCCTCAGAGCGCCAAGTGGAAACCGCCGTTCGTCAAACTGTGGCTTTATTGAAGCAGGCCAGGGAAGAGAGGAAGAAGATTATTGTAGTGGCCGGTCCCGTGGTTGTTCATACCGGCGGTGGAGCACCACTTTGCTGGCTGATTCGCAATGGCTGGGTGGATGCGCTGCTGGCTGGCAACGCGCTGGCTGTGCACGATATTGAAGCAGCATTGCTTGGAACATCGTTGGGCGTGCGCCAATCCGACGGTCGGCAGGAAGAGCATGGGCACCGCAATCACATGCGCGCCATCAATGCCATCTATCATTGCGGGAGCATTGCCGGTGCGGTGGAAAGCGGTAAACTAACCAGCGGGGTGATGTATGAAACCGTGAAGAAAGGAATCCCCTTTGTGCTTGCTGGCAGCTTGCGCGACGATGGTCCTTTGCCTGACACAATCACCGATATGAGCCAAGCCCAGGATGCTTATGCCAAGCATTTGGAAGGTGCGAGCGTGGTGCTCTGTTTAAGCTCCATGCTGCATGCGATTGCCGCCGGGAACATGTTGCCCAGTTGGGTGAAAATTGTCTGCGTCGATATCAACCCCGCCGTTGCCACCAAAGTAAGTGATCGCGGCACCGGGCAAGCAGTTGGCGTGGTAACCGATGTGGGGCTTTTCCTGGATCATTTGGCCCGGTCTATAGAACAGAATGCCTAAAATAAAAGTTTATACAGATCAACACGCCAGCGCTGGCCTGGACGCTCCGCTTCCTGAAATTGAAGTTTGGCCCAATCAATTTGCAGGCTATGAAATTGAAATTATTACTCCAGAGTTCACCAGCGTCTGTCCTAAAACGGGACTGCCCGATCATGGAACGTTAACGCTCCGTTACACCCCAGATAAGGTCTGTCTGGAATTGAAGTCGCTGAAGATGTACTGGCTGGCTTACCGCAATTTGGGCATCTTTCAGGAAAATGTCGTCAACCGTTTTTTGAACGATGTAGTTCGTTTTTCCAAACCAATCAACGCCACCGTGATTGGTGAATTCACTCCCCGCGGCGGTGTGTATTCAAAGATCACCGCATCTTACAAACGGAAGGGAAAGCGTGCCCGCTGAATCCCAAAAGTTAGCTGAACTGGAACGGGCGCTTGCTGAAATTCGGGATCGGGTGCAAGTGCGCTATCCGCAAGGCAAAGCCGCGTTTGAGGTGCAATTGGCTGACCTCATGCCGCTGGTGCGTGCTCGTGATGCTGCGGAATCAAAGGTGGCTTCCATTGGTACGGTAAACCCCAGGCCTGCCGGATTTGTCAACAACATTGTCCAGCGTTGGAAGCGATTCTTGTCGCGGGTGTTGGACTGGCATGTTCGCGAACAAGTGGAGTTCAACCGTGGGGCCATTAACTGCGTCAATGCTGCAATTGAATCGCTGAATGATTTAAATCGTGCCGTAAAGGATTTGGCCGAGCGTTCCGCCGCAGAGCAACAAGACATTCGTAATGATTTGGCACAGGCCACCACGCAGATGGATCAACTGCGCGATGAGGCTCGGGAACTTACCGACATTCGCGTTCATTGGCAGGAATGGCGCAAAGAATGGGAACGGAAGTTATCCATTAATGAGGTCCAGTTCCTGCGCAGCGTTGCCGATTTGCAAGCGGCGTTCAACCATAGAGCCACCCTGATGGAAGGAACCTTTCGGGATATCGCAAAATCACAGCACACAGCATTTGAAGGTGCTCTTAACCAATCCACCAACGATTTGCAGCAGAAGTTATGGGCCGATCTGAATAGAATCCGCACGGAATATGAAGAGCTGATTCATTATGAATTGCGCAAGGTCCGCCAGCGGGCCTTTCTGGCACCAGCGGCAGTCGCCTCTTCTGCACCATCTCAGCAACAGGAAGAAGATTACGACGTTCTTCATTTCGCTGAGAAATTTCGTGGTCGGGAAGATCACATTAGCGCGGGCTTGGACCGTTACCTTCCCTATTTCAAGGGTCACAACAATGTGATTGATCTTGGCTGCGGTCGTGGCGAATTTCTGCATAAAATGCGCGATGCTGGCCTTACTGCACATGGGATTGATTTGCATGACGAATCCATTGCCCATTGCCTTTCGCTCGGTTTAACTGCGGAAAAGGTGGACATGTTCGCCTATCTGGAATCGCAAGCCGACGGCACGTTTGACGGTGTGTTTTGTTCCCAGGTGATTGAACACTTAAAACCGCAAGACCTGCAAAAATTGATCAAGTTGCTTGCCGCCAAAACCAGCAAAGGTGCTGTAGTTGCTTTTGAAACGCCCAATCCAGAATGCCTGGCTATTTTCGCCACTCATTTTTATTTGGACCCGACTCATGTGCGCCCGGTACCATCGGCACTGCTCACGTTTTATCTGGAAGAGGCTGGCTTTGGACGAATTGAAATTATCAGGCTTTCTCCTGCAGTGGAATCCATGCCTTCCGTCGGCAGCCTTCCCGCCGATTTCCGCGATGCTTTTTTCGGAGGATTGGATTATGCTGCGATTGCTCGAAAGCTGTAACATCTGATGCTGCTCTCCATCCTAATTCCTGTTTATAACGAGCGCACGGTTGTGGAACGTAGTCTGCACCTTGTTCTGCAAGCCCAGTTGCCCGATGGTATGAAACGGGAAATCATTCTGGTGGATGATTGTTCTTCCGATGGAACTTCTGAAATTTTGGTACGCATTGCTGCCACCGATTCCCGCTTTCGGCTGTATCGGCAAGATGTGAATCAGGGTAAGGGTGCCGCCGTGCGCCGGGCAATTGAACTGGCCCAAGGCGACTTTTGCCTAATTCAGGATGCCGACCTGGAATATGATCCCAACGAATATCCTGCCTTGCTGAAGCCCCTGGTGGATGGCCGGGCCGACGCTGTATTTGGGTCGCGCTACTTGAATGGGGAACAGCGTAGAGTGCTGCCCTACTGGCACACCAAAATCAACCAGACTCTAACGTTGGCGTCGAACGTATTTTCCAACATCCATGTGACAGACATGGAGACATGCTACAAAGTGTTTCGCACAGAGCTGCTGAAAAGCATTCCCATCCGGTCTGACCGCTTTGGCTTTGAACCGGAAATCACCATGAAGTGCGCCAAGCGAAAGCTGCGTATCTATGAAGTGCCAATCAGCTATCACGGGCGTACTTACGAAGAAGGCAAGAAGATCGGCTGGCGTGATGGGGTGAAAGCGTTGGGCGTCATCCTTTACTTCTGGTTGGTTGACGACCTCTACAAACCCCCATATGACCGTGGTCATCTTTACAACCTGACGGGTACGCCTTCCTATCTTTCCTGGCAGGCTTCCATTTTAAGGCCTTATTTGGGAGATACCGTGCTGGAGTTGGGCGCGGGTATGGGGAATCTTACCGGTCGGCTGATGGCCAAGCGGTTGCGCTATATTGCGGCTGAAAAAGATCCTTTATATCTGCATGCTCTGGTGAATCGGTTCTTACGAACTCCCAGTGTGGAGGTTCGTTCTCTGGATCCGGCGGTATTGGCTGGTTTAGAGGATGTCACGGGTAAAGTGGAAACGGCGCTGTGCATCAATATTCTGGAATATTTGGAAAAGCCTGAACTGACTCTGACGGCTTTGCACCAACTATTGCAACCAGGTGGTCGGGTAGTGGTGTTGTCGCCCTGTAACCCGAGTCTGTTCGGCAGTCTGGACCGGTCGGTAGGCCATTTGCGTCGATTCTCAGCACTGGATCTGCGCAAAACTATGGAGCAATCTGGTTTTACTGTGGAAAAATGTTTTTCCATGAACAAAGCCGGAGCCTTTGCCTGGTGGGTGAACTCCAAATTACTTTCCAGCGCCAGAATCAGTCGCTTTACCCTGAAGGCGTTCGACTTGACCGTTTGGCTGTGGTCCAGAATGGATCGATTCCTTCCCTGGGGCGGGCTGAGCATCGTTGCCGTGGGTCGAAAGTAAACTTCGGGAAACTTTCCGCCGATCTACTGATTGATGCTGGTTGAGAACAAGGGATAACTTTATAGCCCTTCACGGACTACACTAAGATTAGGCATGGCATACACTTACCGGCAAGCAATCTGTAATGAGGCGTTTGAGGGATGGGATTTCGCGGAGGCGGCCCGTTGCGTCCGCATGGCCGGGTACACGGGGATTGAAATTGCTCCCTTCACCCTGGCTGAAGACCCGTGGACAGTTTCCCTTTCCCGGCGCAAGGAACTGCGCGAAATTATGGCTGGGGAAGGTCTGACGTTTGTCGGGCTGCATTGGCTGATGGTCTCGCCTAAAGGTCTGCATGTGACCACCCCAGATGATGTTTTGCGCGCCAAAAGCTGGCTGCACATCCGCAATTTGATCGACCTATGTGGTGATTTGGGTCCAGACGGAATGATGGTATTTGGTTCGCCTTTGCAGCGCGGGACGACCGGCGGGTCCACTCCGCAGGCGGCCACCAGACGGTTTGTGGATGGTGTTGCTAGCGTTGCCAAACATGCTCAGGATCGTGGCGTGACGCTTTTGATTGAAGCGCTTCCCGTGGAACAGTGCAACGTGGTTACTTCTTTGGACGAAGCCGCCCAATATGTGGATGAAATTGGCAGTCCTGCTGTGCAAACCATGTTCGATGTTCACAATGCCATCAATGAGAAAGAACCGCATGAAGTGCTGGTGGAACGTCATTTCAGCAAGATCCGTCATGTCCATGTAAACGAGCTGGATGGCGGGTATTGTGGCACCAAAGATTACGATTTCAAGCCGCTGCTGGCTACGCTGGCGCGCTTGAATTATAAGGGTTGGGTATCGCTTGAGTCATTTGACTTCAAGCCCGGGGCGGAAACAATCGCCACTGGATCGCTTCGCTATCTGGAAGCGCAAATTAATGAACTTGTGAGGAATGGATGAATCGAGTCGTTGTTACCGGGGGAGCCGGTTTTATTGGATCGGGGCTTGTTCGAGCTCTATTAGCCGATGGCGCGAAGGAAGTCGCAGTGGTCGACAATCTGCTGAGCGGTAAAGAAGAGAATTTGACCGAGGTTCGTGATCGTGTGGAATTCCACAAGTCCGATATCCGCGATTACGACACTATGCGCAAGGTGTTTGAAGGCACCGATGTTGTATTTCACCTGGCTGCCATCCCGTCGGTACCGCGGTCCATCATTGAACCAATTCCATCGCATGATGTGAATATCAACGGCACATTTTCTGTGTATCGCGCCGCTGCAGACGCGAAGGTCGGACGCGTGGTGTATGCCGCTTCCAGTTCTGCTTATGGCGATACGCTGGTGTTGCCAAAAACTGAGAGCATGCTTCCTCGGCCAAAATCGCCGTATGCATTGCAGAAACTTTTGGGCGAATACTACGGCAGTGTGTTCCATTCCTGCTTCGGATTGGAAGCTGTTGCTCTGCGATTTTTCAACGTTTTTGGACCTCGTCAGGACCCCTCCAGCGCCTATTCTGGAGTGCTCAGCCTGTTCATGAAATGCCTGATTGAACGGTCAACCCCCTTAATTCACGGAGACGGCGAACAATCGCGCGATTTCACCTATGTCGACGACGTGGCCGGTCTGCTAATCAAAGCAGCCAAAGCCCAAGGCGTGGCTGGGAACGTCTACAACGCTGGCAATGGCAACCGCTATACACTGAATTTCATCTGGGAAGAGCTCCAAAAAATTGAAGGCGTGAGCATTCCCGCGAAATACGGACCACCTCGCGAAGGCGATGTCCGAGATTCCCAAGCCGATACTGCTTTGGCCGTAAAAGAATTGGGACATAGCCCACAGTTCCCCATCGACAAGGCTTTGCGGCTTACGTTGGACTGGTACAAACTGTCCTTACAGAACGTTTGAAGGTACCGCTGATAGGGACTTTAACTCCAGCGTTGGTTCCATGTTGGGGGCAGGCGTAGGTTGCAAGGATTCGATTCGGATCAATTTACCTGGATTAAGATGCCGTGCAATCCCAGGTTCCAATGGGGACAAGAGGAATTTTTGGTTTGTCCCCTCCACTGTAAATGACCATATCCCGTGCTCTTGCGATGCTCGTCCCAGGGCCGCGATTACGGCTTCTTTAGGGGTGAAACCCACCCCTTTGATTTCATCTCGAATGCGTTCCAGGCGAATGGTATTGCCTTCTAAAAGTTGCAGGATGGCCAAGTTTTTTTCCGGCTTCAACTCTGCCGATTGAACGCCGCGCATCCGCTTCAGCTTCGTTTCCAGCCCGGTGACGCAAGAGGCGCAGTCCATCCCTGAAATGGTGATGTTGAGGCTAAGAATTTCGCCATGCAATGCGAAGGCGCTTGAATAAAGCAACATCAAGGCCCGAAAGGTTCGAGGAATCTTCACGGTCTGATTCTGACACAATTCGGGTCATCACGCGCGGTAGAATGCCGATGTTGGTGCGCGCTTGCATGGCGAAAGCTACTGCTGCCTTGCTGTCACGGCTCGGTATCAAATATTTCCTATTTAGTGAGAGCTTTCAGCGCCTCAGCCTTGCGTTTTTCCTCATCCGATGGCTGAGATAGACCTAACGCTTGCAATGCATCGGCCCGTTTCTTAGCCGCGTCTTCCGGTCTCAGCAGCGGTGCCGCTTCGGTGCCATCGGCCCGCTTGGCTAGGCCCGTTTTAAGTCCTGGAACGGCGACTAGGGCTTTCTGCTCTGGCTTTACAGCGGGTTTGTTCCACAGGAAAAATTTCATTTCCTTTTGTACTTCCGGTGCCCCAGATACGCGCGGAGCTGCTTGCGATCTGGCAGATGACGAAATGAGATAGGAACCCACAAAACTGATGACCACAGCAGCAGCTACACCAATCAGCATACGACGACGGTTTTGGCTGCCAACCTCTTCAGCGCTGACAATATTAATGCTGCCTTCGTCGTAACTCTTGCTGGCCTGTGCCCAAAGAATGGGGACTTCATCCTCACCCCCAGGGCGCTCCAATTGTTGAAACAGCTTCGACGCTTGTAAATAGATCAGGTAATCTTTTTCCGCAATGGAAGGATCAGCCAGAATATCGGGGAAGGTGTTTTCTGCAGTCACAATGGCGCTGCCCCAGGGTGCAAACGAAGCGGTAGGGGACAGACGTGCCGCACCGAAACCGTCCACTCCATGGGTGCCGCTGGAAATGGACGTGGCAGTGAGGTGCTCCCAGCCGGTAGGTCCGTTCAACTGCTTTTGCAACAACCAACACAATAGCGGAATTTGTTCCTTCGATTTTTCCACAAGTGCCGGGTCCACCATGGAATCCAGCAGGTTCACGTTCAAATATTCCACGTAAACGGAAGGCTTTCCCTGGTTGCTCATTTGAAGATAAAGACAGATCACCCCGTCAGGATAGTTCTTGGCTTTTGCCACTGCGACGGACAATTCCTGAGCTGATTCCGAACGGTTCCGCATAATTTGCGGCCACTGGGAAATTGCCGCCAATCGCAGGTTGTCCAGTTCTTCGCGATACAGCGATTGCCCTGTAGTGACCCCCACCTGAATCAATTTTCCGGGAGCCCGGAGGTAAGTTATTCCTTTGTTATGCATCAGTAATGGTCCTAATTTATGGGCTTAAAGTTGACTTCAACGATGGTGGAAGATTGCACCGACTTCCCATCCAGCTTGGCCGGTGTGTACTTCCAGCGGCGTATGGAATCTTCGGCTGCGGCAGTCAATACGGGATGGCCGCTGAGCGCCTTCACTTTGGTCACCAGTCCCTTATCGTCAATGTTCACTTCGCAACGAACGGTACCCGATATTTTTTCACGCTTGGCCAAAGCCGGATACATCGTATCTTCGCGCTTCAGTAAAGTTGCCTGGATAATGGACTTGGTAATCGCTTGAACTGGCGGCTTGATCTCAGTTTGAGGAATGGGTCGGATGGCCGGGGGGGCCACCGCCGATAGCTGGAGTGTCGGCAACACTAATTGTGGCTGAGGCTTGATTTCTTCTGACGGTGGCAGTTGCCGGAGTAACAAAACTCCCAACAGGCTTCGATTCCCACCGGCGTTCTCAATGGTTTTGGCACTGTCCTGGCTCAGAGTAAAGGCGATTCCTCTTTTTTCGACAATTTTTTCCAGGATCGCTGGGCCCACTCCGCCCTTCAAATGATTCACCAAATCGTCCTGCGTCAGCGGTCCGCCAGTGGAAAGCTGCGCCACTTGAGCCGCTTCCAGCTCCGCTGCTGTGGGTTTAGGAAGTTCCGGGGCGCGGTAGTTGTTGGCAATTGCCTCCACCACCGACCGCTCCAATCCAGACTTCAGCAAGTTGGAACGTTCATCGTCCGATAGTTTGAAATCGACTCCCAGGGAGCGCACATAGCTCGATAGTTCCTGGTTCGACAAGCCTCCAATCTGGACGGCTTTGAAGAGACCTTCTTTGGAGATCGGGCGCTGAGACTGGCTATGTGCCCGCTCCGGGCTGACCAGGAGCAAGCTGATGGCCAGGATGGCAAGGGTGGGGGTCATGCTGTTCCGCTGCAATTTTTTTGGGTTCATTTTCTAAGACCACTTTTGGCTATGACTGAACTATAAAGCACATGCCGCGCCGCATCAATCCAGTCTTTAACCGTAGTCCATCGTTCGCTGTGCCATAAGTCTAGGTAAGGCTAGGTGCTTGTCCTTAGCGGCGTGATACTATGCTTTTCATATATGCGCAAAATTTTCTCTTTGTTGATCTTTATGCAAATGCTTGCCTATTCGCAAGCAGATTTTTATTTGAAATCCGGTGACGTCGTCGTCTTTTACGGAGACAGCATCACCGATCAAAAAATGTATACCGTTCTGGTGGAAACCTATGTTCGAACGCGTTTTCCCCGACTCAACGTCAAGTTCATTCATTCCGGCTGGGGTGGCGATACGGTGAACGGTGGTGGCGGCGGTGGAATTGATGAGCGCTTGAAGCGTGACGTTATCCGCTACAAGCCCACCGTCATGACCATCATGCTGGGAATGAACGATGGTCGGTACCGGGCTTTTGATCAGGCGATCTTTGACACCTACACAAAGGGCTACGATCATCTGCTGGAAGTGATGAAAAAAGCCGCCCCAGAACTGCGCCTCACCTTAATTCAGCCATCCCCTTATGACGACGTTACCCGTGCCCCAAGTTTCGCAGGAGGCTACAACGCTGTCCTGCTGCGCTTTAGCGATCATCTGAAAACCGTCGCAGAAAAATCGGGCGCCGTTGTTGCCGATCTCAACCGGCCCTTGGTCGCTGTGCTTGAGAAGGCCAAATTAACAGATGAAAAAGGGGCTCAGGCCATTGTGCCGGATCGCGTGCATCCGGGCTGGGGAGGCCATCTCATTATGGGAGAGTCTCTGCTGAAGGCCTGGGGTGCCCCTGCCGTGGTTTCTACCGTATCTATTGATGGAAGATCAGGGAAACTGGTGTCGGCCTCAAGGACCGTCGTAAGCGCATTGTCTGCCGATGCTGTTGGCTACCATTGGCAGCAGAATGATGAGGCATTACCAATGCCGCTTCCCGTTCCTTCCAGCTTGCCAGGGCTAATGTTAGCAGTGAAATCTTCCGATTTTGAAGAATCGATGAATCGTCAGATGTTGGAAGTGAAAAACGCCAAGGCGGCCAGGTATCTATTGAAGATCAATGGCCTGAGTGTTGGGGAATTTACTTCAGCTCAATTGGCCGAAGGCATCAACCTGGCAGAAAGCGAAACTCCAATGATGAAACAGGCGCGGGAAGTGTTTGCTTTGACCGTTAAAAGAACCAATGTCCACAATTTACGATGGCGCCAATTGGAAGTCCCTCTAGGCCAGGAAAACCTGGGGAATCTGCCTTCCATTCTGGACAACCTGAACGAGTTGCGTGACGAACTGGAGGCTCGGCAAATTGCTGCGGCACAACCTGGAACCACGCGCTATGAACTCGTCGCTCAATAAAGGAAACGCAAATGGCCAACCCCGCTGAGGTCGATCCTTTTATGGAAGCAGTCGATTCCCCCAGTTGCGTCTATTCGCTTCCCAAAGCCGGGGATGTCATTGGTCCATATCGTTTGATCCGCCCCATTGCCGATGGCGGCATGTCGGTGGTCTACATGGCGGAACGGATCGATGGTCACTTTCGTAAGCGGGTGGCATTAAAGGTTCTCACAAGTGAGTTTTCCAATGAGGAGATGCTCACCCGGTTTCGTGGCGAACGGCAGATTCTGGCGCAATTTAATCATCCCAACATCGCCGCTCTTTTAGATGGTGGCGAAACCGAATCGGGCCAGCCCTACGTGGTCATGGAGTATATTTCCGGCTCTTCCTTTGTGGAATATATACAAAGTCAGAATCTGGACTTGCATGCCAGATTGCGATTGTTTCTGAAGGTTTGCGCGGCGGTGGATTACTCCCATCAGCATCTGATTGTGCATCGCGATATCAAGCCCGATAACATTCTGGTGAATGTGCAGGGCATCCCGAAACTGCTGGATTTCGGCATCGCCAAATTGCTGCGTCCTGATTTTGTACAAATGCAGATGGCCAAAACGCAGATTGGGGAAAAGCTGTTGACACCGCTCTACGCCAGTCCTGAACAGATTCAGGGCGGGCCTATTGGCACAACTTCCGATGTGTATTCTCTGGGTGTTTTGCTGTTCGAAGTTCTTACCGGAACCATGCCGTATCCCGAACCTTGGCATGGTCTCAACCTGGTCAAAGCCATCTGTACGGAAGAGCCGCTGCAGGCCAGTGAAATCGCTTCGGACCTGGAAGTGCGCAGTCGATTGCAAGGTGATTTAGACCATATCGTTCAAAAGACGCTGCAAAAAGAGCCCCAACGTCGTTACGGATCTGTACTGCTGCTGATGCAGGATTTGGAGCGCTATCTAGCGGGCTTTCCAGTGTTGGCACAGCCAGACAGCCTACCCTATCGGCTGGAAAAATATGTTCGGCGAAATAAGATTGCCGCCGTTGCCGCAGCCACTGTGGCTTGTGTCGTTATCTTTTCAGGATTGACTCTGTTTCGAGTGGCTAAAGAAGCCCGCAAGGAACGGGATACTGCTGTTCAGGTAGCCGAATTTATGGCCGATGTGTTTCATGAAGCGGATGACCGTACGGAAACTGGCGAGCCTATTTCTGCCTTGGTCCTTCTCGATAGAGGTGCCGCCCGGGTAGACAAAGAGTTGGCCGGACAACCAGAACTGCAAGGTCGTTTGATGGACATGATGGGGCGATCCTATCGTGATTCCGGGAATCCGGAAAAAGCATTGCAGTTGTTCAACCGGTCGTTGGAATTAAGGCGTCAGGTTTTTGGCAATGATTCGTGGCCAGTGGCTGAAACTTTGCAGAGCTTAACGCAGCTTCACAGCATGACTGGAAATTATCAGGACGGTGAAAAGACCGGTCAGGAATGCTTGCGGATCATGCTGTTGTTGAAGGGTGAAGAAGATGCCGAAGTGGCCAATACTAAAAATCTTTTAGGACTCATTCTGGCTTACGAAGGCAAGCATTCTCTGGCCGGACCCATGATGGAATCCGCCTTGGTCACGTCTAAAAGACTGCTTGGGGAAACGCATATCTACACAACATCCTTGATGAATAATCTGACCATTGTGTGGCGAGCCCAGGGGCGGCTGGACGAAATGGAAGCCGTATTGCGCAAATTGTTGGCGATTGAACGTCAACAGCATGGCAATTGGAGTCCCCGTACGGCGCGCGTCTTGACAAATCTTGGGCAGATTTTGGTGGAACGGGGCGGGGCAGTGGAAGCCACCTCCTATTTGGAAGAAGGGTTGAAGATTCGTCGTAAACAGTTTCCTGATAAAGAAAGTTCGCACCTTGCCATTAGCCTGTCCTCAATGGCCCAATGCCTGCAAAATCAAGGGAAACTGGCGCTTGCTGAACAGTTATGGCAGGAAGTGATTCCCATGCGTTTAAAACTGCTGGGCCCGAAAAACATTTTCGTAACCAGTGACCAGGTCAATTTTGGAGAATGGAATCGTCTGAAAGGAAATCTGGACAAGGCCGCAGAATTAGGGCAACAGTCGTTGGCTATCCGGAAGCAAACGCTGTTGCCTGAAGATCCATTGTTTGTGCAGAACTATGCATTGCTAGGCCGAGTGGCACAAGATCAGGGTCAGTTTCAGGTGGCCGAAGATTGGTTCCGTAAAGCTTTCGATCGCAGAACAAAGCTGCATGGCGCATTCAATGCACGCACCACTGCCGATTCCATGATCAACCTGGGACAAGCGCTGGTGCACAATGGAAAAGCGGTGGAAGGCAATCAATTGCTGGCGCGCGCTGTGGAGATCCGCCGCGCAAAGCTTGCCCCGGATGATCCACAGCGCATGGCCGCAGAGCGTGCTATCGCGCCAGATCTTCCTTCCCGTTGACAATCCGCAGTAGTTCTTTGGCCGGTTTGAAACGGCCAACTTTCTTTTCTGGCACGTCTACGCGTTCGCCGGTTTTCGGGTTTCGACCAATGCGGGCCTTGCGGTCCCTTGAAAAAAAGATTCCGAATCCCCTAATTTCAATACGGTCCCCACCGGACAGGGCTTTCACCATTCCGCCAAACATTCCGTCTAAAACTTCTTGAGAATCGGTTAAGGTTAAGTCGCAGACCCGGCTGATTTCGCGGATCAAATCCTCTTTGGTGAGGACGGGCTTTGACTTTTCTTGTGCTCTAGCTTCTCCAACCATTTTTCCCCCTGGTTACTGCCAAAAATTGTGAAACCCGTGAGACGCAAAAATCCTAATAGAAATACATTGCTGAAGTTTTTGAAGAAACTTCAGTCACGAATTTTCAAAATAAAAGGGGGGGTACTGCTAAGCAACACTACCAACTAATGCAATAGCATTATATCATCAATCTCGGCTGATTTGTCGCCGTTATTCCAAACTTAATATCCGGAGGGAAACTGGCAAATGGTTGCAGAAGACCTGCCATCCAAAGTATGCTTCCCTGTATATGAAAAATGTTCTTCTACTGTTTGTCGCGCTCAGCCTACTTCACGCAGAAAATTGGCCTCAGTGGCGTGGTCCCAGTTTGGACGGCAGCAGTCATGAAGTGGGACTTCCCGTCAAATGGTCCACCACTGAGAACATCACCTGGAAGCTGGAACTTCCTTCGCGCAGCGGGTCCACGCCCATTATCTGGGGCGAATTCATTTTTCTAAATGTTGCCGATGGTGACAATCTGGAATTTTGGGCGTTAGACCGGAACGATGGCAAAGTGCGTTGGAAGAAGCCGCTGGCTGGCGGTAATTTCAAAATCAATAAGCACAACATGTCCACTCCTTCGCCTGTGACTGATGGCAAAACCGTGTGGGCCATGACCGGCACCGGCATCATCAAAGCCTTCGAATTCGATGGCAAGGAATTGTGGGCTCGCGATGTTCAAAAGGACTATGGAAAGTTCGGGCTGAATTGGGGATACGGATCGTCTCCCTTGCTTTACAAAGGTTCTCTCTTCGTGCAAGTGCTGCATGGGATGAAGACCAGTGATCCATCGTATCTGCTTAAAATCGATGGCAAGACAGGCAAGACTACCCAAAAAGTGGAGCGTTGGACCGATGCCAAAGTAGAAGCACCCGACGCCTATACAACGCCTCAGCTACTGGAATACGGCAAGAATACGGAGATTGTTATCAGTGGCGGCGATTATGTCACCGGCCACGATCCGGAAACTTTGAAAGAACTGTGGCGGGCAAAAGTGTTGAACCCCACCAGCTTCGCCATGAACCGCATCATCGCCTCAGCAGTGGTCAAAGACGGCATGATTTATGCCTGTTCCAGGGTGAAGCCAATGGTCGCGTTGAAAGCTGGGGGCAAGGGCGATATCACCAATACACACGTCGCCTGGACAACTTCCAATGGTCCTGATGTGCCCAGCCCCGTTACCGATGGCACGTATCTTTACGTAACCAACGACCGTGGTATTGTGTTCTGTTTCGATGCCAAGACTGGTGCAGAAATATATTCCGGTCAACGCATTGCCAAGGCAATCTACAGCGCTTCCCCAGTGCTGGCTGATGGAAAAATTTATATCACCAGTGAAGAAGGCGTTACTACGGTGCTCAAGGCCGGCCCCAAATTTGAAGTGATTGCAGAAAACACTTTGAACGATTACACGCTCAGTTCACCGGCCATCAGCGATGGTCAAATTTTCCAACGCACCGCGGCACATCTTTACTGCATTGGTAAACGCAAAAAGTAGATTTCACTTTTTCAATTTTCCATCCCAACGCAAGCCGCCGCGCCATAGCAGAGGTGCCCCAATAAGCGGTGTTGGGTTGAATCCAACCACATATTGCCGATCCAAAATGTTCTCAATCGCCAACATTGCTGATACGGAGCTGGTCAACTGGTAGCGCGCGGTGGTGTGAATTGTGGCGTAACCGGGCAGGCGATACAGATTAATTTCGTCCTCAAATTGCAGAGCAAAGCTGCGCAGACCCGCAGAAAGCATTCCTCGCTTATGCGTCCAAGTCAGTGTCGCTGAACCTTGACTCTTGGGAACTTGTGGCAGCCGGAACCCGTTGGCGAATCGACCATCGGCATAAAGGTAAGAAGCTTCACTGCGCAGTTCTTTAAAGTTGTAGGACCAAGTGGCCTCAATTCCACGGTTCAGAGCGCTGGCGGCATTCTGTCGCTGCCGTTGAATCAAAGTTGGCGACGTCAGTAACGTAACATTCGTAATAATTTGTTTGATCTCAGTGCGAAACGCTGTCACTGAAAGTAGGCCCAATTCGCCGCTATAATCGGCACCCAACTCAGCCCCAAAAGCACTTTCCGGTTTCAAAAGAGCATTCGGCAAAGTGGTGGTGTTCCCGGCTCGAAATTCCCGATACAGTTCGTTCAGGGTAGGGGCGCGGAAGCTTTTGTAGACAGATCCGCGGGCTCGCCAATTTTTCTTTCCGTAGGTCAAACCACCGCTGGGGTTTAGAAACGTGTTGATGCCCGTGCTGTGCACTCGCGTGCCGCCAAACAGACGCAGGGAGCCTGCCTTGAAATCGGTTTGCGCAAATCCACCGCGTTGGAATTGCACTCCGCCTCCAATGCGATCCCCGGTTGGAACAAGAATATCTTTGCTTTGCCCTTCCACTCGTTGGAAATCGCCGCCAATCAGGGCGTTCCACTGTGTCCGGGTTACGCCGTACATGGCCGCCCCTCCGGTGGCTTCAGCGGGTACTCGCTGCCACGACGTGATCCGTTCACTGTTGCGATTCGCCGCAACGGTGGAGAAGCTGGCATGGTATTGGGCACGCTGATGGTAGGCCAAGATAGTTAACGAATCGGATCCAATCTCGCGATGATAGTGCGCGGCAATTTCACCCGCTCCGGTGGAGTTGCTCACCAATGCTGTTCCGTTGGCACGCTGTTCGGCCAGCATGTCGAACTTCAAAAATAGTCGGCTCTTGTCCGATTGCAACCAATCGGCACGGGTATCCATGGCCACAAATCGAACCCCCGCAGGAGTGTCCGCCGTTCCGCGTTTGTATTGGGGAACAATGTAGTAACCATCCGTCGTCAACGCGCGGGCATTGGTGGAAAACGCCCATTGCTGCATAAGATGAGAAAATCCAGTGGAAAGCTGATGGGTATGTTTGTTCCCACCTTCATAGCTCCCCAACAACTTCCACCGTTCGGCTGGCTTGGTGAATAAAGAGATGGCCCCGCTTAACGCACGATCACCGAATACACTGGTCGATGCACCACGGGAAATTTCGGCACGGTCCAAAGACTCCGGTGCAAAACGGGTCCAGTAAACCCAGCCGCCAAAGGGATCATTGGCTGGAATGCCATCCCAAAGAACCAAGGTTCTGGATGCACCGCTGGAACCTAACCCTCGTAGAGAAATGCCTTGAGTCGTGGGGTTGGCCGCTACGCTGGAGGATCGGCGAAAAAGGCTGAATCCGGGTAACGTTCGCAAACGGTCGTCAATGTTCACGCCGGGGTTTTCTTCAATCTGTTTTGTAGTGAACACAGTTACCGCTGCCGGGGTTTCCGTTGTGACTGATTCTGTCACGGTGATGGAACTTTTCAAAGGCTCAATTTTATCGGGTGGCTGCGGGGCTGGCTGGGCGGGGACTAATCCGGTTATCAAGGCCAATAAAACGAGCACCTTGCCAGCCTGCCGCTTCCATAACTGCCGGCCTGGCAGTAAACACAATTGCGATGCTTCGAATTTCATCAGGGTGTATTGGCGTCGCTAACCTAATTTCAACGTCGGCCAGAAACTTAAGGATATCGTAAACTGTGCCTTTTGAAGGAACTGAAATGTCTGTGGCCCCGCAACGGAAACGCACGGGCCATCCTCTGGAACTCATTTCCATGGCCAGCCAAGCTGCGTATTCCACCGCCCAATCAAACCATTCCAATTGCTCGACAGCTTGGGTATCCAGCACGATCTCAATTAATTGGTGCTGTTCCCTGGTGAACTCCCGCACTTGTAATTCCCCCGTGTGGGCCGTACCTTTCCAATCCAAGTGCCGCGCACCTTCCCCATGCTGATAAGGGCGAAGACTGTGGAATTCGGTTCCACGACCCCGATCCCGCACCGCCGTATCGCCCAGAAGTTCCGCTGCCAGATCCTCAAATCCGGGCTTTTTATCTAAGTTGGGATAGACGAGAACTTCCCCTTTCAACGACACACTGGTGCGCCGTTCGGCAAAGCCGAAAGGAAATCGCGTAGAAAAACGGAAATTGTTTTCCGTATATTTGCCGCGCTTGGGGAACAGGATTGCTACTTGCTGTTCTTCCAAAGATCGTCCTGGCAGAAAAGGGAAGTAGAGCGAGTTGGTAAACCCACTTTGCCCTCTGGGTTCCAGCAGGAGTGAAAACGAAGGAAGCCAGCTCTTGTGATTGCGCACCACAATCCGAGCCGTTCCGGGCATGCGCGCCGACACATGTTCTGGAAGCAGGAACTCCATTTCCAGGCCAGTCAACATTAAGCGGTTGATCACACCGGAAATCAGCAGTGTCGCCAACAGTGCCGATACGATGAGGAAGAGCAGATTGTTGGCGGAAATCAATGCCGCCGATCCTACCGTGACAGTAAGGACTGCAAACAAGGTACCCAACCGCGTAACACGGTTATCGAACCGTTCATTTACCCAAAGCCGAAGCTGTTCCAGTTTGCGGTGCACTGCACCCAGAATATCGCCTCAATCGGTCATTCAGAAATCATTTGTGAGATCACAATTGTCGGATCGAAACGTAGAGACGCCCGCTAAACCCCGAAAACATCCAGAATGGTGCCGTTAACTCCCGAAACATTGCTAAATTAGGCGCAGGACGCTCTCTAAATGCCCGATTTCTCAACCATGCCCCCGAGGTCTTCGTTTCCAGTGCGGATCTTGCTGCCGCCGTCTCGCGCGAAGTGAAGCTTGGGCGTCTACGAAAAATTGGTTCCCGTTTATACACGAGCAATCTCAAAGAACAGCCAGAGAATCTTGTACTGCTAAATCTTTGGCCGCTGGTAGATGCCTATCTCCCCGGTGCACTGATCGCCGACCGGACAGCATTGGAGAATCGGCCCGCAGTCGATGGTTCCGTGTTTCTCATCGCTGATCACAAGCGTGACATTGCCTTACCCGGAGTGACTTTGCGCCCCCGCAAAGGGCCGGTTGCTTTGGAGACCGATAGGTCCTTCATTGGGAGTCTGCGCCTTGCGCCGCCCGCGCGCGCATTCCTCGAGAATATGCGTCCCTCGCGCGCTCGCTCAGGCGTTGCCCGCACACTCTCAGTTCGAGAGATTGAAGAGCGCCTGGATGAAATCCTCCGTCAAAGCGGCGAGCCTGCAATTCAGCGCCTCCGTGACAATGCAAGACTGGTCGCAAATCAGTTGGGCATGACTAATGAGTTCCAGAATCTGGATACTCTGATTGGCTCGTTGTGGGGACACGAGAAACGCGGCGCGAATCGCCAGTCGGGATCGCACGCGCGGCAGGGGTACCGTACGATCCGCAGCGACTGGAACTATTCCACCAACTTTTTGCTGAGTTGGCGGGTACGGCACCTGTCACCCGCCCGGCGCGGCTGACCGATGGGTCGGCACTGCCGTTCTTCGAGGCATACTTTTCGAACTTCATTGAAGGCACTGAATTCGCGGTGGATGAAGCCGCCGACATTGTCTTCAATGGGCATATCCCGGCTGCGCGGCCGGCGGATGCTCATGACGTGCTCGGTACGTGGAAGATAGTCTCGGACCAACGCGAAATGTCCCGTTGCCCGAAAAGCTCCCAGGAACTCATGGTGCTGTTGAAAAGCCGTCATGCGCAAATCATGGAGGGACGCCCGGACAAAGGGCCTGGTAAATGCAAGACCGATCCGAACCGAGCTGGTGGGACGCTGTTTGTTGGACCGGAACTCGTGGAGGGGACTCTCATGAAGGGCTTTGAAATATATCGCGGCCTGACAAGCCCGCTGCATCGCGCGATCTTCATGATGTTCCTCATCGCAGAGGTTCACCCTTTTGCTGACGGCAACGGCCGCGTTGCCCGCATCATGATGAACGCGGAGTTGGTTGCCGCCAGCGAGAGCCGAATCATTATGCCCACAGTATTCCGCAGCAACTATCTGATGGCTCTGAAGGCTATATCTCAGAATCGAATCATAGGAGCCATAATTCGCATACTTGACTTTGCGCAGCGTTATACAGCAGCCGTGGATTTTTCGGACTTGAACCGGGCGCGGCTCATTCTTGATCGAACAAACGCTTTTATGGACCCGAATGAAGCGGATGCGGCAGGCACTCGATTGCTGTTACCTACACCCGACATGTTCGTGTAGGACGCTAAGCTACGATGCCAAACACATGCTCGCTATACCCCATAGATTGGTTTTAAACCGCCAGCGGAGTAAGATCAAAGAACCATGCGAATTCTGATTGCTTTGATTGTACTGGCCACCCTGGCCCCCGCTGCCGGATGGAAAGAGCTCTACAACGGGAAAGATACCACCGGCTGGAAAATGACTGGCCCTGGAAAATTTGTTATTGACGGTGGTCTGCTGAAGACCGAAGGCGGAATGGGGCTGCTCTATTATGAGGGTGCCAAATTCGGTAACTCCACTATTAAAGTGGTCTTCAAAACCACAGGTAAAAGCGACAATTCCGGGATCTACATCCGCATGCCAGAAGCTCCACGGGACCCCTGGTATGGCGTTCACAATGGCTATGAAGTTCAAATCGACGCTGGTGGGGATGATTGGCATTCCACCGGTGCCATTTACTCTTTAAGCAAGGTGACCATGCACAACCAAAAGCCAGCCGGTCAGTGGAATGTGATGGAAATTCAGTTGAAGGGTCAGGCGACAATGGTGAAGCTCAACGGCAAGCTGGTGAATACGTTCCGTGGTGATCAGCCTGTTCCCGAACGGAAGCAATGGTTTGAACCAGTGCGCGGACCCAGACCCGATGCAGGCTACATCGGCATTCAGAATCACGATGGCCGCTCCACCGTATATTTTAAGTCGATCAGTGTTAAGCAGTAATCATCTTGAACGATAGCAACTATCTGTCCGTTACATTGTTTATGCGAATTACTGCTGCGCTGCTTGCCCTGGCTTTAGTCGGTTGCAATCGACAAAACGACAATCTATTTGTTGACCCCGCATTGCTGGCCCTTGTCCCCAGTGATACGGTGGTGCTGGCTGGAATCAAGATGGAAAAACTACGGGAAACAGCGGCGTACAAAAAGTACTCCGTCAATCCGCAGTTCAAACAGCCGCTGGATACTTTCGAAAAAGAAACTGGTCTGGACCCGCGCAAGGATCTTTGGGAGATCATGTTCACTTCCGACGCCAAAGGGAAATCTTTAGTGCTGGCTCGCGGTTCGTTTTCCGGCATGGGTATGGAGCCAACCATTGAAAAACCCGGTATTGTAAGGGCCAATTACAAAGGCTATATGTTGTTCACCCATGACGCATCCGGTGTTGTGTTTTTAAACTCTTCCACCATTGCGGCAGGCAAAATTGAATTGCTGCATCAACTGATTGACGCTCGCAACGATCATCCACCTGCTCCAAAAGCCTTCCTGGATAAATTGGCATCAGTACGTCGCAACAACCAAGCCTGGGTGATCGCACTGAATGGCTTACCGATTCCTGAATTTCTCCTCAACGGCGGTGGCGAATCCTCCAATATGACCAGGAATCTGATGGCCAACCTGCCTCGGCTGATGGGTTCATTGCAAAGCTCCACAGCCATGCTAGACCTTTCCGGTGGGCTGCATTTGACGGTCAATGCACAGTGTCCTACTGCCAAAGACTCGAAGACACTGCACGACACTTTGCGCGGTGTGATTGGACTTGCCCGGTTGCAAATGCCTGATCGAAGTCAGGACATGTTGAAGCTATTGGATGCGCTGCTGATTACCATGTCAGATTCCAGCGTGAATCTGGATATGAATTTTTCCAATGAGGACTTGGAAACAATTTCGACGAAGATGTCTGAATCTAAAAATTAGAAGCTGGTTATTTTTTCGGAGGAGGAATTGCGTCACCCATATTCATGGACGCGCCACCTTCGCTGATGTAGTTGATGTTCCAGGTGGGGATTTCCACCGTCACATCTCCCTTTACAATGGCCATGCAACCCAGTCTGGAACGAAGGGTCAAGCCGGGAGCCATGTCCAGACGATCCGCTTCATCGTCTTCCATTTCACTCAACTGTTGTTCATCGCCACTTTTCACGATCACATGACAAGTGGTGCAGGCACAATTGCCTCCACAGGCGTGTTCCAACGTGATTCCGTTGTTGATGGCGACGTCGAGTAAGGAAGCTTGCTTGCCATGCTCGGCAAAGGGCATGGTGGCCGGGTCAAATTCTACAGTTACATTGGCCGGCAGAAAAGTCACTTTAGGCACAATTTCATTATACAGGCTAGAAAGTAACTTCACAATCTCCATAGACTTTGGTATGATTGAGCCAGCAGTTTGTATCTCTATGGAAACGCACGCCCGCAGCATCGCGAAAGCAATCAGTTACCGTATTTTAGGGTCGTTGACTACGGCGCTGATATTCTATCTCTACACCGGGAATTGGAAAAACTCAGCCGGTGCAGGCTTGCTCGATATGGTCTCGAAGTTAGGGTTATATTTCCTGCATGAACGAATCTGGAACAAAATCACCATTGGTCGGCCCAAGCCTCCAGAGTACGAAATTTAATCCCCTCCTTTGCGTCTGCCTTTACACCCGCATCTTTTTCGCCTTTATACAAACTTTTGATTGGTAATTTTCCTGAACCTGGAGTACCTTCAAAGGAGTGGCCTAGTCGGGCCTTAAATCTCCTAGTTCGAGCATCAAAAATACTATGTCCTAATAAAAGGAGATTGTGATGCTGAAACGAATTCTATTAGCCCATCTTGACCCTGAGGTGGAAGCTGAATTGAAGAAGACCCTCTCTCATTTATCGGTTGATCTTGATTTGGAACCAACTCAAGGTCCGTCGGAATCGTTTATAGATTGGCGAAGCTACGACGTTGTTTTTTGCCCACCCGAACTCGCCGAAGTTCGTTCTATCTTAGCGGCTAGCTCTGGTGCTCCACCCAAACCAGCGGTGATTGCTGCCAGCCGTATTCCTGAAGAAAAGGAATGGGTTGACGTTCTTGAGGCCGGTGCAAAAGATTATTGCGCCGCACCCTTTGAGGATAATCAGATTGGCCTGATTCTGGCCGCTTGCGCATAACAAACTGATTTTCCCGATCCTCCGCGCCGGAGGTTTACCTACCAGTCCGCTGGGAACCCAGATCGTTTCCTGAGTTAGCTTTATTTCCATATCAGGAGACTATCTATGAAATCCCTATCAGCCGTCACTCTGGTGACGGCTTCCTTCCTTTTTTGTCAAAGCCTTTTTTGCCAAAGCCTTTTTCGCCAAGATGATAAAGACCCCTGTATTTCAGCCGAGGAGCGCCAAGCCCAATTTCGGGCAGACCGTTCCTCCCCACTCAGCGCATCGCGAGCTGCCTTACCAGATCGAACTCTCCGTGCGGAAGATTGCCTATCAAGAGCTTCAATAGCCCCCACCTTGCCACCTTTAGGGCCTGTTGCTGCGTACAAATTGACACATAAAGTGCCGAAAAAGGCGTTAAAAGAGCTTGCTGCGGGAGTTCGCATGACGGAAAGTGGCAATCAAGTTGGGGCGGAACAACATTTTCGCAGCGCAATTTCAATTGATTCGCAGTACATGGAAGCGCACAACAACCTGGCCACCAGTTTGATGCAACAAGATCGCTGGGATGAAGCATTGCAAGAGCTGCAAGTTGCTGTGTCTTTGGACCCGGCATCCAGTCCAGCACATTCCAACTTAGGCATTGCCTACTTGCGGTTGAAGGATTTTGTCAAAGCGGAAAGAGAGGGACGGTTGGCAACAACTTTGGACCCCATGTCCTGGAAGCCTAAGCACGTACTGAGTATGGCGTTAAAAATGAAGTCCGAAACTCAGGCTGCAATTCATTAAGCAAATTATCGATGTAACAAAAAGGTCCTCCTTGAATTCCAAATTATCGGTTAGAATTGTGGAATCCAGGGAGGCCTTCATGCGGCAACGTATTCTTACAATATTTATCTGTTTTGCGACAAGTGTGGGATTGTTTGGTCAGCAACCTTCCGCTAGCGTCGTCGGCAGGATTACCGACCCTACTGGAGCCATCATTGCTGGCGTCAACATTAGAATTACCAATCTTGATACGAATATCCTCACCATGGGTTCGTCAAACCAGTCCGGTGACTTCACCATTCTCTTTTTGAATCCGGGCCGTTATACCATGGAGGCGACGCACAAAGGATTCCGTTCCTACAAACATTCGGAGTTCAACCTGACCATCGACAACGCTCTGCGACTGGATATCGCTCTGGAGGTTGGTTCTACATCGGAAAGTGTGACGGTAACCGATACGCCGCCTGTGTTGAATACCGAAAGCGGGGCCAGAGGCGAGGTGACCACTAATAAAGAAATTGCCGAAATGCCTTTGGACGGTCGCAATTTTTCCGACCTTGCCTATCTCACTGGTGGCGTGATTCCCAAAGGTGACGGTGGCGACGGGGCCTATGCTGTGAACGGAGCTCGTGCCGATAATTTTGGTTTTGTGATTGACGGGGTGGAAAATACGCAGAAGCGCAACACCGGGGCGATGATCAGTCCTTCCATTGAAAGCGTTCAGGAATTCAAGTTGATCACCTCCGGCTTTGCTGCTGAATACGGCAAGTATGCCGGTGGCGTTCTCAGCGTGGTTACCAAAAGTGGCACAAACAAGTTGCGCGGATCCATGTACGAATTTATACGTAACGACGCGTTTGATGCCAAAAGTTACTTTGACGTCACCAAATCAAAACTACGCCGCAACCAATTCGGTTCCACCATCACTGGGCCTGTATTTATTCCAAAAATCTATGACGGTCGCAACCGGACGTTCTTCATGTTCAGTTGGGATTCGTTGCGCTTAGGAAACGGTAAGACGCAGCGGGGAATCACACCCACACCAGAAATGATGTTAGGCGACTTTTCCAAAGCGACCGATGCGTTCGGCAAATTGATTGCCATCACCGATCCGATTGCCAAGGTGCCTTTCCCGAAGAATCAAATCCCCGTTAGCAGGTTTGATCCGGTGGCGGTGAAGCTGGCGGCATACTACCCGAAACCCAATTTAAACGGTGGTGTCAATAATTTTATTTCGCAAGGCAATGGCACCTCGCAAAACAATAACTTCAGCGTTAAGGTGGATCATCAATTCGATCCGAAGGATCGCATTACAACCAGTGTTTTCTGGAAGCCCAGTTCTAACTTTGATCCGGTAGCCGATGCCCGTTCTCCGCTGCCGATCTTCGGTTCCAGCAACAATACGCTGGACGTGTTGCCCTATATTCGTTACTTGCGCACCATTACGCCCACTATGTTTTTTGAAGGGAAGGCGTCATTTTCACGCAAGACCAACAATCAGCGCTGGCCCTTTGGATCGGACAAAGATTGGGCCGGTGAGGCAGGGTTCGTTGGCGGCATCCGCAACCCTATCGCCAGCGGACTTCCGGAACTGACGGCAACGGGTTACATCATTCTTGGGCCTGCCTACGATCTGCCAAAAATCTGGTCTTACAACAACTATCAATACACCGGTGCCATGACTTGGATCAAAGGCAAACACAGCTTGAAATATGGTGCTGAATTCCTGCGCATCCAATATTTTTCCAAGCAATTTGGCGGCACACGCGGTCGGCTTACTTTTCTGGGACGCAACACTGGTGAACCAATGGCCGATCTGCTACTGGGCTTTCCCAGCAGCACTTCGCGTCAGTTAGATGGAGCGGGGCCTTATCATCTGGTCTCCAGCTATTCCTCTTATATTCAAGACGACTACAAAATCACTTCGTCACTCACGCTGAATATCGGACTGCGTTACGAGTTGATGAAACCCCCTCAGGAAAAATTTGGTGCCTGGTCCATGTTCATTCCTGATTTGGGGAAACAGGTGATTTCAGGAATTGGAGTGCTTTCCCAAGCGGAATTCGATTCCAGAATTGCCACAGCGGGTTTGCAGAAATATGTGGTGCGGGCGTCGGAAGTTGGCTTGCCCAATAGTATTGTCAAACCGAATTACTTGAACCTGGCTCCACGCTTCGGCTTTGCCTGGCGACCCTTCGGCGGCACTCGTAGCGTGATTCGCGGTGGATATGGAATTTTCTATGGCAGCAGTTCACTGTACCGAATGGATGAATATAGCGATACGTTTCCATTCTCAATCAATGAATCGTACACAGCAGTTGCCGCCACACCCACCGCGCTTACAGTTTCTAATCCCTTCCCACTGGCCCGCAGAAGCGTTGGCGGAACCACTACGACAACTGGCGGACCGTCTGATCCAAAACCGCAAAATCTGCAATCGTACAGCATGACGTTCGAACGTGAGTTTGGGCATGGCACGGTTCTTGAAGTGGGCTATGCCGGGTCTAAGGGAACACACTTGCAGAGGCGGTACGATTTGAATCAACCGGGTCGCGAACAGGCGCTGCGTTCCACGCGGCCATACGCTGGATTCAGCACAATTAACATCATCTCCGATAGTTCTAACTCCATCTACAATTCCGGCGCGGTCACTGTTCGTCGCAGGTTCACAAAGCAGTTGTTTGTTCGTGCTGCCTACACCTACGCCAAGTCGATTGATGAGAGTTCCAATACCGGCGGAGCGATCCAATACAATTTTGCCAACGCGCAGGATTCAAGAAATCTGCGAAGCGAGCGGGGCCGTAGTGATTTCGACATTGGGCATGCCTTTGCGGGCAGCTTCATCTGGTCACCCTCAATTTCAAAAAATGTGATTGCCCGCGATTGGCAGCTTTCCGGCACCAGCACCATGTATACGGGCCAGCCGTTCACGCCTAAAGTTGCCAATTTTAACTTCTCCAATGGCGAGGCCAGTCGTCCAGACCGCATCTCCACTGGTTCGTTAGAAAATGCCGGGGTAGATCAATGGTTTGATCGCAGGGCATTCCCGGTGGTGCCGTTGGGAGCTTATCGTTTTGGAAGTTCCGGACGGAACATTTTAGATGGACCGGGCACGTTCAGTTTGAACATGTCGGTTTCCCGAAGATTTAAGCTTGGTGAATCCGTGGGATTGCAGTTACGGGGGGAATCGTTTAATTTGCCGAATCACCCCAACTTCAACCTGCCGGAGAATCGAGTGGACGTGATTAGTGGCGGGACCATTTCACGAGCCAGGGCAAGTCGTAATTTCCAATTAGGTGCACGACTGGAGTTTTAGAAACGCAGCCTTATGGCACTGGCCATTCGGCACTTTTGGACAGAGTGAATTGAATAGAAACTCCGGCTGCTGTCATGATTCGCCTGAAGACAGCAATCGTATCGGGCGATGGCTTAAAGTTACCGAACCGATAGCCTTCCGCAATAATCAGCGGGGTCCAGCCGAACTTATTTTTGACGTTCCAAATCTCAATCCGGGCACCTTTGGAATGTAGAAACTCAACGGCGCCGGGGAGGTTTTTGTAGGCCGCTCCATGCATGGCGGTTTCGCCGTTCTTATTGGCTGCATTGATATCGGCACCCAGATCCAGGGCCGCTTGCATGGCTTCCACCACTTCACTTTCACTTCCGGCATCCTCGCCCGGTGAACGTGTACCCAGGCCTGCTGCGGCGATTAGAGGAGTGGTGTTTTCGTCATTCGGCAGCAGTGGATCTGCTCCCAGTTTCGCTAGGAAACGCATCATTTCAGCATCGGCAGTTCTGGCCGCTAAAAAGAAAGGAGTGGCTCCCAGCGTGTTCAAGGCAGTAAGGCCAACATTGACTTTTTTAGTCATCTTGAAATTGATGTCAGCACCTTTTTTAACCAGCTTTTGGACCAGTTCCAGACTGGTCATATTGCCTGAGCCTTGCGGTGCGGGGTCGTTATCCCCCAGGCCAGGCTTTCTCATCCAAGTAATTGCGTGAAGTGGCGTCCATCCAGGGGCAGCAGCATTTGGATCGGCACCAGCGTCCAATAGAATCGACGCAAGTTCAAAGTGAGCGTTGGATGTTGCCAGTAGCAGTGCACTGGTTCCAGCCGCTGGTGGACCCGTCACGCCGCCTGCCTTTTTCGCTTGTGATTTTACTGTTTCATTGACATCTGCACCGGCTTTCAATAGAGCTTTTGTTGTACCGATTTGCCCTTCACGAACGGCGAATAGCAGTGGAGTAAATGCGGCATTGGAACTGGCATGAATGTCTGCACCGGCTTTTAACAAAGCTTCCACCACCTGGACATTCCCTGCTGCGGCAGCCCACATTAAAGCTGTTTGCTTGTACTTGGTTTCCTTGGCATTCACTTCAGCCTTGTGTTCCAAAAGTGTGTTCACGGCGTCTACTTTTCCTGTTCGTGCGGCGGTCATTAGTGCCGTTTCGCCACCAGAAAGGACGTCATTCGGATTTGCTCCGGCGTTGAGTAGCAACCGGACTATGACCCCATTTCCATTGGTGCAAGCGAGGGAAAGCGGAGTCACTCCGTAACGATTTGCTGCCTTCACATTGGCACCGGCGCGCAGCAGTGCCCCTACCGTTTCAGCATCGTCCTGGTAGACAGCCCAATGCAGTGGAGTTGTTCCATCCGCATCCGGTTTCACATGCTGGTCGGCTGCAATTGCCGCCACAGACAGAACAAGCAATAGACTAAAGCGAAAGCGGATCATCCAGAAGTTCCTTCACACGGCCTTTACTATCGGCGAATTTGTCGAGTCTAACGCCAGACTTATTGAGCAACGTCAAATGTAAGTTGGCTAGTGGAGTTGGTTCGGCATAGCGGATATGACGACCTCCCTTCATGTTGCCAGCGCCACCACCAGCCACAAGAATCGGCAGGTTCACATGATCGTGCTTGTCGGGGTTGCCCATGCCGCTTCCATACAGGTAAATGGAATGATCCAGCAGCGTCCCATTGCCATCGGGAGTTGCCTTCAACTTTTGCAGGAAGTAGGAAAATAGTGAAACATGGAAGGCATTGATCTTAGCAACCTTCATCATTTTTTCTGCATCGCCACCGTGATGCGTTGTGGGATGGTGCGCTTCAGGAACTCCAATTTCAGGATAGGTTCGGGTGCTGGTTTCGCGGGCCAGTTGGAACGTGATTACGCGAGTTACATCGCCCTGTAACGCCAGCACTTGCAGATCGAACATCAAGCGGGCATGATCGGCATAGGCCCCTGGAACACCTACGGGCCGGTCCAGATCAGGCAATTGGGAATCGGCACTGGCAGCTTCAGCCTTTTGAATACGACGCTCTACTTCACGCACTGTATCCAGATATTGGCTGACTTTATTGCGATCCCCTGCGCCCAACTTCTTTTGCAGACGGGCAATATCTTCACTCACCCAATCCAGCAGGCTGGCGTTTTTCCGCAGTTCCCCGCGCCGGTCTGCGGCACTGCCACCATCGCCAAACAGGCGTTCAAACGCAATTCTCGGATGCGCTTCAGCGGGCAACGGTGTGGTGGGTGACGACCAGGAAAGATTGTTTTGATACACGCAGGCATAGCCGTTGTCGCATTGGCCAACCGTTGTCAACAAGTCCATAGCAAGTTCCAGCGATGGCAGCCGCGTTTCCTGACCCAACTGCTGGGCGGCAATTTGATCTGCAGTTGTGGCCAGTTCGTAATCGGTGCTCTCTGTCCATTTCGATGTGGCAGCGCTGAGGAACGCGGCGTTCGACGTGGCGTGTGTTCCGGGATAGGCATTGCGCAATTCCATGTTGCTGACGACGGTGAGTTGATCGCGCACCGGCTCAAGCGAACGGAGGATCATGGGTAGTTCACCAAGGGCACCGACAGTGGATGGCGTCCACTGTGAGATGGTCGCGCCCATTGGGATATAGACGAATCCAAGTCTGCGCACTGGGGCCGCTGGAGTAGCGGCTAGCGCGGTCATGGAGGGTATCATGGCGTCTAATAAAGGCAGGGCAAGCGTTGCCCCTGCGCCACGCAGAAACGTTCTTCGCGGCAGTGCTTTTTTGGTGATGATCATTGCGATCTCCTCATTTGAAACGGGGTACTATTTACGACGCCAAGGATGACGGAAGAGAACCGGAAGTCCTTGGCTTGGGATTCACGGACAATTTTGCGAACAGCTGGGGCATCGTAGGACCCAACCCCGCGACCCAGTCCATACGTTAAAAGTTTTTCTGAAAGGGTGGTGACAAACGATTCAGGATGGCTCAGCAAGGCCTGCTGCAATCCGGCAACACCGGCGAATTTGCTGCCATCGGGCAAGCTTCCCGAAGCGTCAATGGGATTGGCCGATTCATCGTTGGATCGCCAACGGCCCACGCCATCGTAGTTTTCCAGCGAAAAGCCCACGGGGTCCATTAACTGATGGCATCCAGAACAGGCCGGGCTATCGCGATGTTGCGCCATACGCTGCCGCATGGTCAGATTTTTGCCAATGCCTTCATGTTCTTTCAAGGCCGGTACAGAGGCAGGCGGAGGCGGCGGTGGAACGCCTAAAATATTATCCAGAATCCATTTGCCACGAATTACTGGAGAGGTGCGCGTGGCGTAGGACGTCACCGTTAAAATGCTGCCCTGCCGAAGTAGGCCGCCTCGATTGCTATTTTCGTCAAAGTTGATGCGTCGGAAACGGCTCCCGTAAATATTGGGGATTCCGTAGTGTCTGGCCAGGCGTTCATTGATGAACGTGTAGTTGGCACGCAGCAGATCCAGCACGTTGCGATCTTCCCGTAAAATACTTTCAAAGAAGAGTTCGGTTTCTTTCAGGAAGGACTGGCGCAGGTTATCGTCAAAATCTGGGAAAACGCGCATGTCTGGAGTAGTGGATGCCAGGTTGCGCAAGTGCAGCCACTGTTCCGCAAAATTGCTGACCAGGACGTTGGAACGGGGATCTGCCAGCATACGGCGCGTATGTTGTTCCAACACTGCGGGCGTTCGCAGCTTTCCGGCAATGGCTGCGTCAAGCAACGCATCGTCAGGAATACTGCTCCATAGGAAGAAGGAAAGTCGCGAGGCTAATTCCACGTCGCTGATGCGGTAGGCGGTTTTGGGGGCAATGTTGGCTGGGTCTTGCTCTACGCGAAACAGAAATTCTGGACTGACCAACACAGCGCGCAAGGCCATTTCAATTCCATTGTCGAACCCTTCTTCTTTGCGGGCGTTGTTGAAGAACTGCAGCGGCATTTTGAGATCAGCAGGGGTTACCGGGCGACGGTAGGCTCTACGCAGTAATGTGGAAAGAATTTGTTGAGCGCAAGCATCTTCGTTCTTCGGGTTTGTCGGATGACAGACAAACAGACGGCGGCGGCTGGGGGTATCCCCAGGCCCAGTTGGCTGGTAAGGGCCGTTGATGGAAATGGAATAAAGAGCTGGTTGAGGCCGTGGATGGCGGTCCATGTTGAAGTGCGCCTGGTAGGGTTGGCGCTCAGTTTCAAGCAGTGCTGATTGCTTTTTTAGAAAGGACACTGTGAGAGTGTGTGGACCGGCGGTAACCGGAATTCGGATGGTCAAATGCTGATCTGCGGCGCTATGGTCATTGCCTGGCGGCGGTGGCTTTACGGTGAACAATTTCACGCGTTCTCCATCGAGCGTCAGTTCCACTTCATGCGGCTCTTTCAGCCCTTCCACATGTTCATTACGATCACGAGCCAGACGAAGTTGAATATCGTATTTAGCATCCATGGGGAATGTGTAGGGGATTTTAGCTCCACCTCGAGTTCCGAATGGAAGCCCCTCAACGTGTTCTTCCTGCGTCCGATCCGGTGGAAGTTGAATCAGGTTGCCGCCGGGGGAACGGGGTGGAATTCCAATGACTCGCCGACTGATCGCTTGTGCTGCGTTCAAGTAACGTTCCAGCAACGTTGGGGACAGATCGCCCACGGTGACGTTGTCAAACCCGTGGCTAGATTCATCACTGGGAAGCAGCGCGGTGACGTCCACATCAATTGCCAACAGGTCCCGGATAACGTTCTGATATTCGGTGCGGTTCAAGCGACGAAACGTATCTGTGCGTCCTGGGTTTGGATTGTTGACAACCAATTGATCCAACCCTTGTTGCAGCCCGGTGAGCAGCGATTTATAGGCAATCTCATTGGGGCGGGGAAGTCCTGCCGGGGGCATGTTTCGGGCTGAAAGCCGACGCGCAACTCGTTCCCAAATTTCAGGATTTTGTTGGATGTTATCCACATTGACCGAGTCCAACGCAATGCCGCCATTGTGGACTTTGGCATTATGGCAACCAACACAATACTGATTGAGAAGGGCCCGATCCTGCTGTGCGGCAGGGGATGAAAATATGGCTAAGAAACAAATGGGAATCCAACAAGGAATCCAAGCGAACCGATACATTCCAAGCCCTCCTCATGCCATCTGATCCTTCTGATTATATATGACTATCTATGTGTAGCGATGCTGGGTGTAAATAAGGGATCTGATGTTGGTTCCGATTGTGGGTAAGCGAGAAGCGTGAATGCTTAAAACTCCGCAATGAAATAGTTGAGTTCCATGTCGCTCAAGGGCTAGAAAATGCTTGATTTTCGCCGGGAAAAAGTGGAAACTGAATCGACTGCAACCCCGGGGCAATTCCAAGGAGAATATGAACTACAACAAGAAAACGAGTAAGGCTGTCGCGGTAGCGGTTGTGGCGGCCAAGCCACGGCCCATCATCATTACCAATGCCACGGCCAAAGGCACGTTGATTAGTAGCGGCAATCTGACCACTTCCGAATCCACAAAGGCTTACAACTTTTTCAAGTTCGATGGAAAAATGTTGCCCATAGGCAAAGATTTCGGCTCGTTCCTCAAAGAAGGTTTGGGCGACATTCATTATGAGAAAGTGGGCATAACGGCAAGCATTCGGCTTGGCGGGGAGAAGCGTCTTGAATTCACCCAAAAAGATGTCGCAGCGGCCCTGAGTGGTGATCCGATGCAACTTGAAATCTTCGTGAAGAATGTTGGAAGCCCCACCTACGGTCACTGATACCGAACTGTTAATCAATGTACCGGACCGACCTGAACATATAGAAACTCGGGCTATGTTGTTGCGGGGAACTGCTCATATCTTTGGACAGGACTCACATCATTGCGTGCTGTGTGATACACAAACCAGCCTTATCACTACGTTTGGGCATCCGCCTACAACGGCCATATTGCAGGCGATTCAGTGTTACCCAGAGGCAGAGACGCTGATCACCAGTGCAGCGATGCAGGATCAGCTCACTACGGTCCTGGAAGGGTGGGATTGCCATCCTGCAGTGGTTCATGTTCTGGATGCTTCCAGTCCATTGCCCGCCCCTGCATACGACTGCCGATGGTTACATCCTGATGAGATCCAAAATATGGAGAACGCATCGGACCAAGTTCGCAATGATTTGTGGGTAGCCTCCTTCCGATCCAGAATTGTGACTGCGCTTGCTGATGGTCAACCGGCGGCGTTCTGCTTCGCCAGCAGCTACACGGATTCCTGGTGGAATGTTTCCGTTGTAACGTTGGAGCAATATCGGCGCAAAGGATTCGGCACGGCCTGCGTGGCATGGATGACGGCTCGCTGGGCGAAGCGAAATATGCAACGAGTTTGGGTGGCGGATAAATCGAATTTGGCATCCCTGGCCATGGCGTCGCATTTAGGTTTCAAGCCGGTGGAGGAACTCATTGTGTTCCGTCGTTTGATTATTTAGAAATTGCGGCAACTACCATTTGCAATGTTTTCCCAGTGGAATCCCCAATCTCCTTGGGATCACCAGCCTTCCAATCAGCACGAGACCCGTCGTACGTATACTTTACTGGCAATCGGGTCAGCGCTGGATCATACTGGCCTTCAGTTCCGCCCATTTTATAAATCACCAAGTCCAGTGAAGGCACCACGTAGATGGCGTACCCGCCTGATCCGCCTTTCCAAAATGCATCGCGCGGGACATTCGCATACTGTCCTTGCTCGTTCACATTGAAATTAAAACTGTGATTGTAATGAGGGTTGTACTTCACCATGCGACCGCACATTTTCACGAAATCTTCGGGCACAATCTGCTTGCCGTCCCACTTGCCACCGTGCAATAACATATACCCAAAGCGCAACATATCGGTAGCGCGGACGGCAATACTTCCGCCACCTGGAGTGTGAAACATGCGCCCATCAGCGTCAATGCCGCCTTTCAAGTTGGGTCGGTACATGGCATAGCCCCAGGTTCCAAATCCCATGGGTCCGGTAAGGCGCAGGCGCATGTAATCTTCCATTTCCATTCCAGTCAACTTACGCACAATCATTGCCGGTAGGTGGCTGGAAGACGTGGCGTAGGAATAACAATCGCCAGGGGCGCACCAAAGGGATTGCTTCAGCGCGAACCCATCGGTGGTGGAATAGGGGCCGTTGTCTTCTGTGGGATTTTCCCATGTCTGTCTAACACCTTTCACGTATACCGGATTGGTGCCACGGATTCCGGCAGACATGGAAAGCAACTGGCCCAAGGAAATTTCCGCTTTGCGCGGGTCGTCCAATGGCAGAACTTCGCTGCCCAAATATTTTGCAGTGAATACTTTTTCGTCCAGGCCATTGGGAATCAGCTCGGCCTTTTCTTTGAGAAGAATGCCCACCGCCATACTAGTGAACGCTTTTCCGCAGGATGCCAGTTCTGGAAGTGCCTCGCGATTGCCCCGTCCAAAGTAGCGTTCATACACCAGAGTTCCGTGATGAACCACCAGCAGGCCGCCGTGTTGGCTGGTCTTTTGTACATAGTCGAAAGTTTCATCCAGCTTTTTCTTGTCGATGCCTGTAGGATTCTTCGACGTACGCCAGCCTCCCTTCGCATCGGGCTTGGGAAAGTAGTCGGTGGCTTGGCAAAGTGCCAAAGGTAAAAGCAAAAGGAGGGTGAAGTTTCTTAAGGCCATGAGTGATCATCATACGCTGTTGCGATACTATTTTGAAGTGACTACCAACTTGAACCGAAGAGACTTTTTACGATCCGTAGGCGGTGCTTGCACCACAGTCGCCATGGGAGCGGTTCCTGCAAAGAAGCCGAACTTCGTGGTGATCCTTGCCGACGATATGGGCTTTTCCGATGCCCGCTGTTATGGCGGCGATATCGACACACCCAACTTGGATCTATTGGCGGCGAAGGGTCTACGCTTCACCCAATGCTACTCAACCGCCCGCTGCGGGCCATCGCGAAGTTGCCTGCTCACGGGCAATTATGCCCAGCAAACGGCTAGCGATGTGATGACCCCTGGTAACGTTCCAGACTTCACGAAATTCATTCCCGAATATCTGAAGCCCTTGGGATATCGCAGTTATCATTCCGGCAAATGGCATATGCGATTCGCTACTGGCGATGGCGGTGTGGGGTTCGATCATTCCTACACCATGCTGGATGAATTGCGATTCTTCACCCAGAACAGACATGAAGTGGATGGTAAGCTGCTTCCCAAACCGGACCCCGGTTATTACAGCACCACAGCGATTGCTGACCACGCAGTGACGTTTTTAAAGGGGCATGGAGCGGAGCATGCGCAAGATCCGTTCTTCCTCTATTTGGCGTTTCACTCTCCGCATTTTCCATTGCAAGCCCCAGCCGCCGATATTGAGCATTACCAGGGTAAGTTCGCGGAAGGCTGGGATACGGCGAGGGAACGCAAGGGTCAGCGGATGTTGAAAATTGGGCTGGTGAACCATCCCATTGCTCCGCTGGAACCTGCAATGTGGACCCAATGGAACACGCCGGATAAAGAGCTGATTGAAAAAATAGGAACGGGTGAAGTGGCTCGCGCCGTACCATGGTCCACTCTAACTGCCGAACAGAAAGAATTCCAGCGGACGAAGATGGCGATTCACGCAGCCATGATCACGCGCATGGATATTGAGATCGGCAAGGTGGTGAAACAAGTGGAAGCCATGGGAGCGGCGCGCGACACGGTCATTTTATTCTTATCCGACAACGGAGCAAGTTCAGAGCAGTTGATTCGCGGCGATGGGCATGATCGCAATGCGCCTGTCGGGTCAGCGGCCACACACTTGGGACTGGGACCGGGTTGGGCATCGTGTTCCAATGCGCCATTCCGCTTGCATAAATCCTGGGTGAATGAAGGGGGCATTGCGTCGCCACTGATTGTTCATTGGCCTAACGGCATCAAAGATCAGAATAAATTGCGGCATGAGCCATGTCATTTTGTAGATATCTTACCGACGCTTGTGGATCTTGCCGGCGGCCACACTTCAGATCTTGCTGGACGCAGCATTGCACCGGCATTCCGTAAAGACGGAACTGCACCGCATGAATTTCTGTATTTCAATCACAGCAATAATCGGGCGATTCGCGTAGGCGATTGGAAGTTGATCGCCACCGGTAAAGAGGGTGAGTGGGAACTTTATGACTTGAAGAAGGATCGCGGAGAGCAGCATAACTTGGCTTCAGCGCAGCCTGATCGTGTAAAGAAAATGGCCGCAATGTGGCAGCAGAAGGACGATGAGTATGCGCGAGTTCGCGAAGCTGCACCGCCTACTAAGAAGCGCCGTATGAACACCGGTGCAGCCTAAGCTCCGATATAATAACCGCATTGCTCATGCACAACTCCGCTCGAATTCTGATCCCCTTGCTTTGTGGGGCGACCCTCTTTGCGCAGGACGCCTCCTTTACAAACAAAGTAAAACCCATCTTTGAGGCGAAGTGTGTGGCTTGTCATGGTGCGGTTCCCCAAGGCAAGCTGGACTTGCGCACGCCGGAAGCCGTACTGAAAGGCGGTGCTTCTGGTCCAACCGTGGTGGCTGGTGATGCGGCGAAAAGTCTGCTGATCGACAAACTGGTTACCAGTCAAATGCCCCCGGGAAAGGTGAAGCTAACTGCTGCGGAAATTGATCAGATTCGTTTCTGGATTGACAAAGATCTGAGACCAGTTCCAGTAGTTGAAGCGGCAGTTCGCGAACAGGATGCCCACGCTGTTTTGCAGGCCCGTTGCGTGATTTGTCATGGCAGCGGTCAGAAGATGGGTGGGCTGGATCTGCGCACAGTGGCCAGTCGATTGAAGGGTGGCAAGTCGGGCCCGGCGCTTGTTCCAGGTAAGCCGGAAGAGAGCCTGATGTATAAGAGAATCGCGAAGGGCGAGATGCCTCCCGATAAGATGGCCAAAGATTTGGCGGTGGAACTGGTGACGCCCAATGAATCGGAAACCATTCGAGCTTGGATCGCATCCGGTGCACCAGCACCCTTGCCTATAGCCGTCGCCGCAGACGCAATCGTCAAAAAAGAAGCGCAACAATTTTGGTCGTTCCAGCCGCCTGTGCGGCCTTCCGTTCCTACTTCCAAGAATCAGGCACTGGTTAAAAATCCAATTGACGCTTTCCTTTTGCAGAAGCTTGAAGCAAAGAATATGAGCTTCGCCAAGCAAGCGGATCGGCTGGCGTTGATGCGCCGTGCTTATCTAGATCTGATTGGGCTGCTGCCCACCAAAGCGCAGATCAACGCTTATCTCAACGACAAATCTCCCGATGCTTACGAGAAGCTGGTGGATCAACTATTAGCTTCGCCGCACTATGGGGAACGTTGGGGTCAGCATTGGCTGGACCTGGCTGGCTATTCCGATTCAGAAGGTTTCGGTCAAGACGACGGCGTCCGCCCCTACGCCTGGCGATATCGCGATTATGTGATTCGCTCACTCAATCAGGACAAACCTTACGCGCAGTTTTTGACCGAGCAAATTGCTGGAGACGAAATGTCTAACGATTGGAAATCTGCGAAAGGGACGGCCAATCAGCAAATGATTGACCGCCTTGCTGCTACCGGTTTTCTGCGCACTGTTCCCGATCCAACCAATTCCAATGAACGAGGTTTGATCGCTGAACGGATGAATATTGTGGCTGACGAAGTGGAAGTGTTAACGTCTTCAGTGATGGGCCTGACCGTGGGTTGCGCCCGTTGCCATAATCATAAATACGATCCTATTCCGCAGCGCGATTATTACCGCATCAGCGCTATTTTGCAAGGTGCTTACGATCCGTATGAATGGAAAACGCCCAACAAACGCGAATTTCCCTTAGCGCTGGAAAGTGAGGTGCAGGAAAGTACGAAACACAACGAACCGATTGAAGCGGAGCTGAAAAAAGTTCAGGAAGAGTTGAAGAAAGTTGGCGAACCGTTTCAGCAACTTTTGATTGAGGAACGGCTAGCCGCTTTGCCCGCCGATGTTCGTGAAGACCTACGTGCGGCGAATGACACCGCCGATGAGAAGCGAACGGATCTTCAAAAATATCTGGTCGCAAAATTCAAGTCCACTTTCGAAATCAACAATCGCGAATTGTCGCGCAAGTATCCTGACCTGCAAGCGAAGACGCAGCCGCTGCAACGTCAAATCGGTGAGATCAGGGGCAAGCTGACGGCGAAACCACATATACGGATTTTGACCGATAACGAAGAGCCGTCCATTCCCTATCTATTGCGTCGCGGTGATCCGGTTGGCTTTGGAGACCCTGTAGAACCAGGGGTCCCAGCGGTTCTCACCAACGCCAACTTGAAACCGTACCAGCCTGTTTCGCCATTCGCCGGTGCAACGGGTCGACGTCTGGCGTTGGCCAATTGGTTGACCCAACCCAATCATCCGTTGACGGCGCGAGTTGCTGTAAATCAGATTTGGATGCGCCATTTTGGACGAGGCATTGTCCCTACGGTTTCCAACTTCGGACATTCCGGCATTGCCCCCAGCCATCCGGAACTGCTCGATTGGTTGGCCACGGAATTCGTCAAAAACGGTTGGAGCATGAAATCAATGCATCGGCTGATGATGACGTCGCAAGCCTATCGGCAGGAATCGCGCAGTGTGGAATCGGTGATCACCGCCGACCCTGAAAATGCACTGCTGTCACGCATGCCCTTCCGTCGTATGGATGCCGAAACACTTTACGATTCATTGATCACCGCCGCTGGCCGCCTTGATCCAACATCGCTTGGCCCTCCTACAGATATTGAAGTGGGTCCCGATAAAGAGGTTACGGTGAAGGCTTCGAAAACCGGATTCCGCCGAGCCATCTTTGTGCTACATCGTCGCCAGACGCCGGTTTCATTGCTCGATTCGTTTGATCAACCTCCCATGACACCGAACTGCACAGAGCGTCGGCGGTCCAATGTTGCCACGCAAGCACTCCACATGATGAATGGATCTATGACCTGGGAACTGGCCCGTTACATGGCTGGTCGCGTGGTGGACGAAGCGGATGGTGATCGATCCAAGCTGATTGAGAATGTGTATCTGCGGGCTTATTCAAGGGCTCCCAGTGATGTAGAAATCACAGAAGGTTTAGCGGCGATTGACGAGTTCCGTAAACAATGGCCTGCCCGTCTGGAGTCCGATAATAGCGACGCCCCGCGTTCCGCAAGTGCCCAGTGGATGGCTGTTGCCAACTACTGCCACGCTATTTTGAACTCCGCTGAATTTAGCTTTATTGATTAAGGACAACTAAACATGCCACAGAACACACGACGCGATTTCTTTTCCACCATGGTGGATGGTCTGCATGGGGCAGCCCTTGCATCGCTACTAGGCTCTGACCTTTTTCAAGCGCAAGCACTGGCCAGTTTCAATGTTTACGACCTTAGCCCGAAGCAACCTCACTTCAAGCCCAAGGCCAAAGCGGTCATTCATTTATTCATGAATGGTGGACCCAGCCAGGTGGATTTATTCGATCAGAAGCCGTTGCTTAAGAAGCTGGCTGGAACTGCTCCCAGTCGTGAGTTGAGCTTTGCAATTTCCAATGGGAAAGATGCCGGTACGCTGATGCCATCGCCCTACGAGTTCAAGAAACATGGCCAGAGCGGTATGGAAATTTCCAGCGCATTGCCCCACTTAAGCGAGTGTGTGGACGACATTGCCCTGATCCGTTCCATGTACGGCGAACATGCCAACCATGAACCGGCGTTGTTCCTGATGCACTCCGGTCGGACCATTGCCAGCCGCCCTTCGGTGGGTGCCTGGGTTTCTTATGGACTGGGCACGGAGAATCAAAATCTACCCGCCTATGTGGTGCTGGACGATCCCAAAGGCTTGCCCATCAATGGCATTTCCAATTGGCAATCGGCTTGGCTACCGCCACTTTATCAAGGGACTCGATTTCGTACGGAGGGTCCGCCAGTATTGAATCTGGAACCACGGCCAGAGATTCCATCGCCATTAGTTGAAGCCGAGCGAACGCTGGTTCGTAAACTGGATGAAGCGCATCGTAAGCAGCGTCCCTATCAGCCGGAGTTGGACGCACGAATATCCAGCTACGAACTGGCGGCGAAGATGCAGATGGCGGCTTCGGATGCGTTGGATTTGAATAAAGAAAGCGAAGCCACCCGGGAAGCCTATGGGTTGAACGATCCAACAACGGCGTCCTACGGCAAGCGCTGCCTGATGGCTCGGCGATTGATTGAACGTGGCGTGCGGTTTGTGCAGCTCTACATTGAATCGCAAATTTTCGATAGCCATGGAGATCTGCAATCAAGCTTGAATTACGCTTGCGGAAAAACAGATAAGCCAGTTGCCGCTTTACTGAAAGATTTGAAGCAGCGCGGATTGCTGGATTCCACATTGGTCATCTGGGGTGGGGAATTTGGACGGCTACCAATCTCGCAAGGGGCAGGGAAGGCCGCTGGTCGGGATCATGGGCCAAATGGATTCAGTGTCTGGATCGCAGGTGGCGGGGCCAAGGGTGGAACGGTGTATGGTTCCACGGATGATATCGGTTTCAAAGCCGAGGAAAATCGAGTGAGTGTTCACGATTTCCATGCCACCATTCTGCACATGTTAGGTCTGAACGCTCGGGACTTAGTGTTGGAACGGCAGGGATTGAAGGAGCGGTTGACCGATCAATTCCCCGCGCGCGTTGTCACTGAAGTTCTGGCTTAGGCCCAACTAATCTCCACCACTTGATCCATTGGCGACATGCCTGTAATGAACAGCGAAGGCCCTTCCAGCTTATGTTCCGCACCTCTGATTTCCAAGTAACGATGCGGCGCGGTGCCCGGGCCGATCTTTAAAACATCGTTCCCTTTGCGATACTCTGCTGTGCCGCTTTCCAGCAGATTGTAATCCGTTTTAACACTGGTGGTTCCCGCCAACTTGCCCCCTGCTCGGAAATTGATTTCAAGTGCCACCGGGACGTCTTTCGTCCCCAATGCACGCACTCGGATTCGGAAAGATGTGGGGGTTTCTGTGATCAGAATCGATTGCGTGAATTTGGAAACTTCCGACTGCTTCCGTTCTTTCCGGGTGCTGTCGTAATTATCCACTGTGATGCGGCGGGCTGGGGTGAAGGGTTGAAAGTATGGGCCCTCTAATTTCTGTTCCAGAAGATAGCCATCGGCGGTTTTCTTCACTTCTTCACTCTTAAACTGACCCTTTCCAAAGAATGCAGAAGCCAGCCGCACACCATTGATTACTGCCTCACCTTTGCGAAATGCAAAGAACACTGAGTTGTCCTTAAAAATGGATGCGCTGCGTTCCTGACGACGGATGCGAGTTACGCCCACTACCGGAAACGTCCTTTCGTAATCCACTGGCAGCGGCTGTTCGGCCACCTTTGGATCAATCAGTTCGGGGAACTCCATCAACGTGCCCAATGACCAGGCGGTCTTCTTCATGGCATTGGCCAGAGTTGCGTATTTCCCATTGTTATCGTGCACGGCGAGGTAGGCCAAGGGCACCCAGTAACCGGCCATGGTGTAGCGCATGAAAGCATCCTGACGATGCGAAATCTCTGTCACCACTTCGTAATCGGCATGCATCAGGTACATCATGGCGTCCAGATTTTTGCGAACCACGGCAAACAGTTCCGGCTTGTTCATCTTGATGGCCGTATTCAGCAATCCACGGTCGCAAACGGTGTTATACATGCCGAACGACCGCTCTGTGTACTGGCCATCGGCATCCTGATCAATGCCTTCCGCAAGCCACTGTTCGGCACGACGAACCAGCGCCGGATCGGGCATCACCTGATGCAGTGCGGCCAAGGCACCGCACATCATCCAGCGATGATTGGGTGTGTGGACTCCTCCATGGATGAGTCCGCGTTTGGCATTCACCAGGAACGGGCGCATCACCTCAAACACTTCCGGGAATCCATATTTTTGCGCGTTTGATGCGGTTGTTCCAGCAGTGAACATGGCGAATGAAGTGTCTGGTGGCGAGTTGAAATTAGTAATGGGCAACCAGATATTTCCATCGGGGGTCATTTCCCGCACCACCGTCTCCATCACCAACTTCATCCGTTCCAGAGTCTGCTTGTCTTTGTAATATTTTGACTGCGGGCACATATATGCCGAACCCAGCACTTCCGCCATGCCAATGCCTGTGCCACCGTAAAATAATCCGTCAGTTGAGGGCAACATTCCCCGCCAACGGTGATTGGGATCGGTGATCTGTTTTTCAAAATAGGTCGCCACAGCATCGTCGTGAATCTTGATCAACTCTTCAGGAATCTGTACGGGAGCAACTGCCGCTTTCAGCGCAGGCAATGCCGCGGCTGCCATCAATACTTGTCTTCTAGTCATGGAATTTATTTTTTGTTCAGCACACGAAAGGCTTCACGCGCTTCCTTCATGATTGGGCCATACATCATCTTGTCGAAAGGTGGGCAGCCGGTGGGGAACTGTCCCAAGGCATTGCTTTTGTTGCGCATGAGAAAAGTGCAATAGGTGAGAGTTTTACAAACTCGAGCCTCATCCAACTCACCTTTTTCGGCTATGTCCACGGCGAAATCAGGGTAGGCCAGGGCGTTCCTTCCAATACCAAAAATCGCAATATTTCCCCGTGCCACATTGTGCGCAGCGGCGTTAATTGAATAGATTTGCAACCAACTGTAACCTGAACCAACCATTGGTAAATCTGGATGCGCACGTTGCAGTTCTCCAGCGATTCGAAAGTGCCGATCCACCCCTACAATGGGATGCTCTGGCTGTTCGTAATTACTCTCATCGGGCTTTTCAAATGGACGCACAATATGCGGATTGTAGTAGGGGCAACCTATCGAAACATTCAACAGTTCAATGCCCCAATCTTTGAACCATCCAATGGCCTGCTTCACTTCAGTCAAATCTTCCCGCATTGGATTATTGGAATCCACGCCCCAGCCCCAGGGGTAGGGAACCGGGTAGGGCAGCGGAATGCCCACTCCGTCGGGGCCATTCATGTATGGGACAGAATCAAAGCAGCCTAACCGCATCAGCAAGGTTAACTGATTGCCTGTGGCGGCGCGGATCTTCCCCATGATGTTGCGGATCATCCGTGTACGATTTTCCAGACTCCCACCATAACGGCCTTCGCGCGTCTTCGCCCCTAACAGTTCGGCCAACAGGTAGCCATGGGTAACTTTCAATTCAACAGCTCGAAAGCCTGCTTGCACGGCGAGTTTTACGGCGTCGGCATAGGCATCTTCCAGGCGTTCCAATTCGCCATCGGTGATCACCGGATAGTCCGCTGGGATGCCCGATTTCTGGTCGATCAATGGATGATGATAGGCAATAGTTTTCTTAGGAATAGAGTAGCGCCCTGAATGGGTTAGCTGTATTGGTTCAAGTAGATCATCAGTAGTCCCGAAGCGAGCCATATGTTCACGTCGAATCATTTCCAGGATGCGTGTGTAATCGTCGACGTTATCTTTATTGATCCACAGTTGTCGGGTGTTGGCGCGGCCATCTTCCCGTACGGCAGTGGCTTCAAACCAGATCAACTTGGCACCCCCGCGGGCGAAGCGCTCATAGCGGCGGTAGGTAAGTTTATCAGGGCGACCGTCCAGCGTGCTGTCGCACCCTTCCATGGGGTGAATGGCCATAGAATTCCCTAAACGGAAAGACTTGCCAATTACCGGACGGGCTAGCGTGCTTTGGACTTTCGATTTGTCCGTTTCAAAGCGGACGTGTTGAGTCAGTTGCTCAGCGGCTTGCTGTAACTGCTCCAGGTTTTTGTAAGTGAAGTGTCTCATCTTGCTTTTTGCGATTGGGTAGGAGCGCAATCGCCACCGCACCGGCAAACGCCAAGATGAAAACAAAGTTCAAGGCGGCCGAGTAGCCTCCGTAATTTTCGCGAATCTTTGCGATTAGAAACGGAAACCACGTTTGTCCTATAGTATCAGCCGGTAGGATGATTGCCATAGCTCTGGAAAGCGTATTCACGCCAAATTGTTCAGCGGCCATCAGCGGAATCAACATATAATCCGCTCCCATACCGAACCCAAATAGGATTGCAAAAATGTAGACGTAACTGGGGTTGCGAGGGGTTACCATCTGCAACAGCGGAATGGTTCCGGCGACCAGTGCATAGGTGGCCAGCATCACCCATTTCTTAGGAAAAATGTCGGCCAGGTATCCCATCACAATTCTGCCGCCAATGGAGGAGAAAAGAATCATCATCGTAGCATCGGCGAACAGACTGTTTAACGTATTTTGATCAACAAATCCCTGTTCCTTAAACACAAACTTCATGTTCTGGTTGATGGAGCCAATGGCACCAATTGAACACAAGCTGCCCACCATCAGCAGCCAAAATGAGGGCTGTTTCAAAAGGAAGGAAAAGGTTTGTGGGGCCACTTTCGTATCGGCATGGGCTTGCGAATCGCCATCTGGAAATTGCCCAATGTCGGCTGGTTTATCTTTCATCACCAGCAAAGCCAAGGGCCAGGCCAGCACCATCATGCCGCCAATGGCCAGCAGCGCACCTTGGAACCCAAGCATGTCCGTCAGAGGCTTAGCGATCAGCTTTGAGGAGATGCCACCGAAAAGACCGACGCCAAGATAGGTGGCAGCCATGGCCTTACCCCGATCCTTACGGAACCATTGTGAAATCAGAATTTGATGAGAGATGGGGCCGGAAAGAATGTAGCCCGCCATGTACAGCAGCCACAGCGCCCAGTAAACATAAACATTGCCACCCATAGTGCCGAAGCCAACGAATGCCACGGCGGTGAGTCCAGTGCCGACGACGATCATTTTCCTGGGACTGAATTTCGGAATTACCATGGGGCCAAACCAAAGCATGCAAACAGCGGCCAGGGGGAAGCCAAAGACAATGTCGGACCGATTCCAGCCGAAGGTCTTTTCGTAATAGTCGTAAAAGAACGGCATGCCGTAATAGGGAATGCCCACGGAAAGTCCGAATGTAAAGAACGCGGCGATGGAAATCCACCAACCGTAGAACCCCTCTTTTTGCTTCACAAAACCCTCCATATTATGGCCATGAAGTTACCTTTTATATCACATGGCGGTGGTCGGGCGGCGTTTGGATCGACCTAAGTTCTGCTGATGTTTATCGGACTCCACCCAGCCATCCGGTATATCCTCAAAGAATAGAGAGGGTTTTCTGGACGCGCTGCGAAGATTGAAAAACTTGCCGAAACGTGGAGTTGGTGAACTGGCTGGCCAGGTGGGCGTGCGGGAAGTGATTGAAACATTCCGCCGAGATCGGCAGTGGATCACCGAACAGCATCTGGAACTTTGCCGAATTCCTGCGCCCACTTTCTTTGAAGCAAAACGTGCCGAATGGATGTTGACCCGCTTGCGTTCCTTGGGTTGCGATGCCAAAATTGACCGCGCAGGCAATGTGATCGCCTTTCCCGGCACTCCCACCACTGGACCCTACGTCGCCGTTACCGCTCATCTGGACACAGTGCTTGCGCCACGACGTCCCGAAGAAATTTACCTCGAAGCAGACGGTCGCCTACATGGTCCCGGAGTTGCCGATAACGGATCGGGATTGGTGGCTCTATTAGCGATTGCCAGAGCATTGCAGAAATCCCCACCAATGGAAAATACCACTGCTTCGTTGATGCTGGTGGCCAACGTGGGCGAAGAAGGCGAAGGCAATTTGAGCGGTATGAAGTACCTGTGCAGGCAATCTCCTCTGGGTTCAAAGATCCGTAGCTTTCTAGTGCTGGATGGCCCTTCTGTTGGCCACATTACATCGCAAGCGCTGGCCAGTCGCCGATTTGAAATCACCTTTCAAGGAACAGGCGGACATTCATGGTCCGATTTTGGATTGGGGAATCCTGTACACGCCCTTTGCCGTACGGTGCATTTGTTCACATCACATCTGGCTGCCAAACCATCGCTTGCCCGTACCAGCCACAATTTCGGAATCATCGAAGGTGGCATTTCAGTGAACTCCATTCCATCTTCCGCTTTGGCAAAACTTGATTTACGAGCAGAGACGCAGGTGGCATTAGATGAGATGACCAACCTGCTGACGGAGTGCGTGGAACGGGCTCGTGATGTGGAAAATGAAAGCGCCACACAGAAAGTTTCCGCTAAGATTCGCGATATGGGACAGCGTCCAGGGGGGCAACTTCCGGAATCGGCACCGCTAGTTACTTATCTACGAGACATCGATGCGCACCTGGGAATCCGGTCACGCATTGAATGTGCGTCCACTGATGCAAACATCCCGTTGTCTATGGGACTTCCTGCCGTTTCCATTGGCACCGGAGGCATGGGCGGCGGGGCACACACACCCGCTGAATGGTATCACCCAGAGGGACGTGATCTTGGGCTGAAACGCGTTTTTCTGGCTCTTGCCCTGTTACTTTCCGAATGAGGTTGCCGGTTCACATACGCGCTGAAATTGCGCTGGCTCTGGTTGCCCTTTTGTGGGGCGGAACGTTTGTGCTTGTGAAATCGGCACTGAGCGACATTTCTTCGCTGGTGTATCTGGCGTTGCGATTCAGCTTGGCGGCGTTGGTGCTGCTGTTCTATTTCCGCCGCGAAACGATTTTCCGTTTGCCTGCCCGCAGCTTTGCCATTGCCGCGTTAGTGGGGGCACTTTTGATGTCGGGCTACATGTTGCAGACCGTTGGATTGTTAACGGTCTCCCCGGCAAAGAGCGCCTTCTTAACAGGCTTGTCTATTCCATTTGTGCCCATGCTTACCGCGTTGTTGTTTCGTCGTGCACCTCGATGGCAGGAATTTGTTGGATTGCTATTTGCTGTCACTGGAACTGCGCTGCTCAGTTGGCCTGGTGAGAAACTTTCGTTTTCCAAAGGTGACTGGCTGACGGTGGGGTGCGCGGTGGCGTTTGCGTTCCACATCATTGCCCTCAGTCATTTTACGAAGCAAGTGGGTGTGGCACCGATGGCTTGTTGGCAAATCATATTCGGCGCATGCTTTGCCGCTTTAGGATCTCCGTTAGTTGAGAAGCCGTTTTGGAATCCCACTGCGGCAACGTATTGGTCCATTGTGATTGGTGGCGTTTTCGCTACAGCAGTGGCCTTTGGTGTTCAAACTTGGGCGCAACAGCACGTTTCAGCCACCAGAGCAGTGCTGATCTTCAGCCTGGAACCAGTATTCGCATGGCTGACGTCGTTCCTGGTTTTGGGTGAGGTGCTCACCCAACGCGCCGCTCTTGGCGCTATGCTCATAATGTTGGGTATTCTGTTCGCAGAAGTGAAACCGCAGCCCACTGAAGGGCATCCATTCAATTGATCACTAAACTGGTTTTGGAGAACGTAACCGATGTTAGCTCGTATTCTTAAGCAACAAAAACTACTTGCCGCAAGCATTTTCCTTTTCACGCTGTCCTTGGGAGTTGTCATTGGCACTCTGGCGACTACTGGCGTCTACGCTGCCAAAGGGCAAACTGCTGCCCCAGACGCCACCCCACTGATAATCCCTGCTGCTCAATCGAACGAAACCGATTTTACCCGTTTAGCCAAAATGGCTGAGCCGAGCGTAGTGAACATTACCACGGATTATACTCCGCCCAAAAACGCTGCGACCAAGCGCCAGCCTCGCATGCAGGCTCCGCCGGACGACGAAGAAGGTGGCGGTGATGAGAGTATGGAACTGTTCCGACGCTTCTTTCGCGATATGCCTGGTGGCGGTGGTGGAGCTGGCGGTGGTGGTGCCCGACGCGCCCCTCGTGAAGCTACCGGCTCTGGTTTCATCGTCGATAAAAATGGCTACATCATCACCAACAACCACGTTGTAGACAAAGCCGAAGGCATTAAAGTGAAGTTCTCTGGCGATAAAACAGAGTACAAAGCCAAGGTGATTGGCACAGATTGGGAATCGGACATTGCGGTAATCAAGATCGATGTGAAGAGACCGCTGACCGCCCTCAAAATCGCCAACTCCGACGGCGTCCAGGTGGGTGATTGGGCGGTGGCCATTGGTTCTCCGTTTGGCCTTGCCGCCAGTGTGACGGCTGGAATCGTATCGGCCACAGGGAGAGATGTATCTGGCGCTGAAGCCTTTCAACATTTCATTCAGACCGATGCAGCCATCAACCCCGGTAATTCCGGTGGACCATTGCTCAACATTAAAGGTGAAGTGATTGGGATCAACACCGCCATTGCAACGCAGACAGGAGGCTATCAGGGCATTGGATTCGCACTGCCAGTGAATGTGATGGCTCGCGTCTACAACAGCATTATTCAGCACGGTCGGATGCGGCGCGGTTCCATCGGCATTTCCTGGAACAAGCAGGAGAAGCCGGAAATCCTCAAGGCGGCAGGTGTCAGTGGGGGGGTGCTGGTAGAAACGGTGACTCCTGGTGGACCTGCGGTGAAGGCTGGAATTAAACCGGAAGATGTGGTGACGGCACTGAATGGCAGGCCCATTAAAGATGGTGACGATTTAATTACTCGTGTATCGGAAGCGGCCATTGGACAGGCTTTAAAGGTCACAGTGGACCGCGAAGGCAAGAAGATGGAATTCAGCGTGACGGTGGAAGATCGCGAAGAAGTCTTCAAAGATGATCCGCGCTTTGCCAGCCGTCGCAAGGATATTCCTTCTGTCGATTCCACTCCTGAAGGGACTCCCGCTAAGTTCGGAATTTCCATTCGACCTTTGTCGGATAAAGAAAAGGCCGATGCCAAGGCAGAAGGGCGAGGTGTTTATGTGACCACCGTGCAGGAGGGTAGTTTCGCCGAAGAGATTGAATTGAAGGAACGCGATGTGATCCTCAGCATCAATCGTCAACCAGTGGCTTCCACTGACGACGTGCGCCGGATTCAGGGCACGTTGAAACCCGGTGATGCCGTGGCTTTCCGAGTGATGCGCCCGATCAACACTGCCATTCCAGGTCAGAAGAAGGGTGCCGATTCAACAGTTTATACCAGCCTCTATGTAGCCGGTACTTTACCGGCAAACTAATGCCGATTCGCGTAAACTCGGAGCATGGCACCTATTGCGCATCATGCTCCGGGAACGTTTTGTTGGATTGAATTGGCGACCACAGATCAGGCGGCAGCGAAGTATTTTTATTCACAGCTTTTTGGCTGGTCCGCCAGTGACTTCGCAATGGGATCGGACGAAGTTTATACTACGTTCCATTTGCATTCGTTTGATACGGCAGCGGCCTATACCATGCGCTCTGGGGAAAAAGATGCCCCACCGCATTGGAATCTGTACATTGCAGTAGAGAACGCTGATGCATCAGCGGCAAAGGCTGCAACCCTTGGGGCCACTGTGAATGTCGCCCCTTTCGACGTGAATGACTTCGGTCGCATGGCGGTGCTGCAAGATCCAACCGGAGCGAAGTTTTGCATTTGGCAGGCCAACCAACACATTGGAACAACCATTGGATCAGTTCCAGGAACTTTGTGTTGGGCGGACTTGAGCACTCCCGATACAGCAAAGGCATCCAGCTTTTATAAAGCTCAGTTTGGATGGGAGTTCGTGAGTGGTGAATCCGACAAATCTGGTTATTTACATATCCAGCATCAAGGAAATTTCCTTGGCGGCGTACCCCCTGTAGGGAATCGAAGTCATAACATGCCGCCCCACTGGCTGCCATATTTCGCGGTTGAAGATTGCGACGCAATCGCGGTTCTAGCGGAGTTAAAGGGTGGAAAGTTGGTTCTCCCCCCAACGACAATGGAAGCTGTGGGGAGAATGTCCGTAATCACCGATCCGCAAGGGGCTGTATTCGCAATTTTTCAGGCAACAGCCACTCCGTAGAGGGAGTGGACAGTTAAGTTGGGATAACCTGTGGTTGAAAGACCGCTCCCTTGCGGTCTTTCAAAGGCATCGTACGCTTCTGCTACCTGGCGTCCCTCACCGCCACAGTCACACCCGACTGAGCAGCATTGCCGCCGATGCTCACCGATACTGGTACATCCCCGGCAATTCCCAATGGAACGCGGACGTTGACCTGCAACAAACCAGCCACCAGTCCAGGGGCTGGACCAGCGTATTCAATTGTCCCTGGAATCAATCCGAAGCGGACCCCTACCGTGGCCACTAGCCGAGGCAGAGGTAATGTCGTCAATTGGCCGTCGGAAGGTGTTGGTGTTACTAAACCCTCCCCAGTGAGGTAAAGCACCACCACACTGCCAGGATTCGCCGGATTCACTGCGCTATTCACCGAACCATCCTGATTCAGTGCAGCAGCGTTGCCTCTGCCCGATGTGTTGGAGGTAAAGATTCCCGGACTTGTCGAAGAAACCCGCAATTGGAAAGGATCGGACCTTACTCCGCGTGTCTCCACTGCCAGTTGCACCACGCTACGGCTTGCAATTCCGTAAGGAACTACTCCGGCAACCTGATCGCGAGCAGCATAAATCATGGGAGCTGGAATTTCATCAAAGAACACTCGAGTGTTGCCCGTTGTAGTGGATATCACTCCGTTCACCAGTTGAACTCCAGTTGTCTGATCCGGACCAATTCCGACACCGAAGATGGTGAAAATCATCCCTGGAACCGCATCGGCACTCAAGAACGATGCGGCATTGGTCAACGATTTTACCAACGGTTTGGCCGCACTCAATACTGATAGCGACACAGGGATGGTGATCGCAGGGCTTCCGTCCACGGGAGTGATCAACACCGATGCTGTGTAATCCCCGATTGGAAGAATGGTCGGGTCAACCGATACGGTGACGTCCGATGGAGTGAATGCTTCCACCGGCGTAACAGATAGCCAGTTTCCGGTTGCAATGCGGACACTGGTGTTGAATCGGGAGGTTGCCGTTCCGGAACTGATTTTGATAATTTGCGATGGCGGCAGAGTGCTGCCTAAGCGATGCGAAAATCCAAGAGAAACTGGTGACGAAGCAAAGGAAGTTGGCGTTGTTACTATCAGCGTAACTGGAATGCTGATCTGTCCTGCCGTCGCCGATTGAATGGACAGTGAACCGGTATAGCTACCAGCAACCAATCCCACCGGACTTACGGAAATCGTAATGGACGATGGGGTAGAGCCATTGGTTTGAGTCACTCGCAGCCATCCGCCGAGGGACGTCGGTGTGATGGTGAATGTCGTGGGAATTGCACTGGCCACCAGCAATTGCTGACCCGCCGGCAGATCTGCTCCAGTCTGGTACTGGAAGGTCAAAGCTGTCGGACTGGCGCCAATGGTTCCGGTCTGCGAAATAACTAGCGTCACCGGGACGTTTACCGGGCTGTTGGGTGAGTCGTTAGAGCTAATCACCACGCGGCCCGTGTATGTGCCCACAGCAAGACCAGCAGTATTTGCGGACACCTGAATGTTCACTGGAGTGGATCCCGCAGTTTGTCCTACAGAAAGCCAATTTCCGCCATCGGTGGTGATGGTGGATGCCGTAAACGTGTAGTTCAGTGAACCACTGGATAAACTGAGCGTTTGCGATGGCAGTGCGCCTCCACCAATGGTCTGGTTGAAGTTTAACGAAGTAGGCGATACCGCCAAGCTGGGTGAACCGGTAACCGTCAGGCTGACTAGAATTGTTTGCGATTGTACCCCAGCACCACCCACCGTGATGGAGCCAGTATAGGTACCCGGCCCTGGAATGGTATTGGTCAGCGATACCGCCAGATTTGCTGGCGTATTGGTGAATTGAGGACTGGTGCTAAGCCAGTTTCCACCGGAAAGCGTAGTAAATTGCACCGATAGTGCCAGCGGTGCACCGGCTGAGGTCACTGATACCTGTTGCACTGGTGCAGGCGATCCGGAACCATTCACAAAACTGAAATTAAGGGATTGCGTGCTCAGCACAAGCTGATTGGCGGCAACGATGTTCAAAGTCACGGGAATGGTGAGAACCGATGAATTGGCTAAATTTGTCACAACAATGCTGCCTCTGTAAGTGCCCAGTGTTAGACCGACGGGGTTCACTTGGGTTGTAAATGACCCCGGCGTAGAGACAGAGACACTATTCAATACAATCCAATTTCCCCCGGACTGAGTGGTCGCAAAAAGTCTGTAATTTGCGTCTGCGCCACCGTTATTTCTTAAATCAATCGATTGCGGCGAAGGGGCGCTATTGCCAGTCGTATAGTTAAATACCAGCTCTGTCGGAGAAGCCAAAACCCCATTCTGAACTCCTGCGGTGAGCTTGATGGTGATGCTGATGGGAGTTACTCCCGCCGGACCTGCAACCTGCAACGTAGTTGTATAGATTCCCGGACTGGTGGTTGAACCGGGATTGGGATTCACGGTGATGGTCAATCTTGTAGGTGTTGAAACAGCATCGCAGCAAGAGAAAGCTAACCAGGCAGGTTGCTGCGTCAGGCTAGTTACCGTGATCGGGGTTACCCCATTGGCCGGAGAACTTTGAATGGTCACAATGGTCTGTTGCGGAGTATCGCAATTCAAACCGATGGTGCAGAAGAAATCGTAGGATGCGGTTGGCGAAGCAATCAGCGTTGGGGTTGCGCCAACCGTAAGGGAAAGGGACCTGTCCACTATACGGCCTTCGGAATCGGTCGCCCGGATAGTGAAGGGGAAGCTTCCACCACGGGTGGGACTGCCTCGCAACGACGCCGAGTTGTTGCCTAAACCACAAGTGTTCAGCGCTAAAAATATCCCATCGGGCAGACTGCCAGTGAGGACAAAGTAAGACACAGAGGCGATATCCGATGACCCTCCCTCTGCCGTTAAGCATTGGTTATAAGCCGTGCCGGCAGCCGCTGAGGGTAATCCGTTCAATGGGCCAAAGTTGAAGGTATTTCGAATGATCAGCGTCACATCACGCGTGGCCGTACGATTTTGCGAATCGGTAACTTGCAGCCGAACCACAACTCCCGTAGAGTTTGTCCCGGAGTTTGCCGCGCCGTAAATTCGGCCGTCTGTTGCCAGAATCTGCAACCCTGCCGGAAGTGGTGTGCCAATCACCGTCCAGGTGTAGCCGGGAGTGCCTCCAGTGACGGTGGGCGTCAACAAGGTGGTGTTTACCGCCACCGTTCCATAGCCGGTGCTGGAGCCGCCAATCACCGGATTCGTCTGAGCGAAAAGGGAAGCAGTTGCAAGCAAGAAAAGAGTCAGTGTCGAGGAGAGACGCATCATATTCGTTTTACCTGTTATCACAGTAATAAGACTACTCCTTTAATAGCTTACGTTTCAACAATTTCCATGTCTGAATGTTTTCGATACTATTATTGATTCATGCCACATCGCCTTTCACTTGTTGCAATGAGAAACGCTTTACGCTCAAAGCAGATCTCTGCCGTAGAATTAACAGAATCTCATTTTCAGCAAATAAACAAGCTGGATTCGATGCTTCGGGCCTTCGTTCACTTGATGCCTGAACAGGCGCTTATGGCTGCCAGGGCGGTGGATAATGGAGGTCTCAGCACCGATCCACTGGCCGGTATTCCGCTCACTATAAAAGATAGTCTGCACCTTGCAGGCCAACCCACTTTAGTCGGAAGCAAGCTTCGGTTGGGCCACATCGCCGCAACCGATTCCTTGGTTGCCAGTCGTTTGCGTGCCGCTGGGGCTGTGTTCCTGGGGAAAACAAATTGCCCTGAAATGCTCATGAACTATGAGGCCGATAACTTCATTACCGGGCGTACTGCAAATCCCTGGAATCTGGAATTGTCAGCCGGTGGTTCAAGTGGCGGGGAAGCAGCAGCCATCGCCGCATTTTGTTCCGCTGGAGGAGTGGGATCCGACGGCGGTGGCAGCATTCGAGCCCCTGCCCACTTTTGTGGAATCGCTGGCTTGAAGCCCACCCCAGGCAGAATTCCCGCCGTAGGTCATGTACCTGAATGTCTGCATCCCGGTGGAATGTTGGGCGTGGTGGGGCCCATGGCTCGTGACGCTCAAGATCTTAAAGTTTTGTTTGATGTGATGGCCGGGCACGATGATCAGGATCCGTTCTCCGCTCCAGTCCCCATCGGCCCCGGAGATTTAAGCGGCATTCATATCGGCATCTGGGAACAGTTCTACGATGTTCCGGTTCTGCCTGCCATTCAAACGTTAGTGCGCAAGGCAGGGCAGGATTTGGCGTCTGCGGGAATGTCCATCCGTGATTTTTCGCCAATCGGAATGGAGAAGGCCCCGCACCTTTGGGATTTCTTCTTCACTAAACTTTCTGAACCGTTTGTGCGCAAACTCTACGAGGGCAGCAAGGAAACGCCGCACTGGACTTTAATGGAATTCTGGAACGAACATCCGCGCCAATACACAGCTTCGCAGGTAGTGGAAAAACTGGGTCAACGGGATACCATGCGCGCCTCCCTGTTGGCCCAAATGCGGGAAACCCCATTGTTGATTTCACCAGTAATGTCGGTAACTGCGTTTCAGCCCAGAGAGCGTTCCTGGATGATCAATGGCCAAAAAATCGGTTTGTTCGAATCCACCATGTGCATGACCCCCTTCAACCTCTTCGGATTTCCCGCGGTGACTATTCCTTATGGATTTTCTGAACAAGGAATGCCCATTGGAATCCAAATCGTCGGCCGACCATGGGAGGAAGATCGCATCCTGGCATTGGCAATTCTGCTGGAACAGATCCGAGGCCCCTTCCCAGCTTGTACGTTGTAAGGTATGAAAGTTACCCTGAGGATGTCCCAGTTTTGATACACTCGAAAGCGTGCGGCCAGTTGTATTTCATCCAAAAGCTCGCGACGCCATTCGGCCTTCCCCCGTGAGATTCGCGACCGGTTAGGCAAGGCGTTGTTCTTGCTTCAGGTGGGTGAGCAGCCGGGAATGCCACTGTCAAGGCCGATGCCGTCGGTTGCCTCTGGTGTTTCTGAGCTGAGGCTCAGCGGTGAAGATGGCCAGTTTAGAACTTTCTATTTCACGGCGAGCGCAAAGGGAATTCTGGTGCCTCCATGCCTTTACAAAGAAAACGCAGCAAACCCCGCCCTCGGAAATTCAACTAGCTAAGAAGCGATTCAAAGAGCTGCAGGATGCAATGGAAGGAGCTAAATGATGAAGACTAAAACGGTCACAGCCAATACCCCGGATGCCTTGGCCAGAACGCTTGGACTCAGCGGCGTCGAAGCGCAGGAATGGCAAGTGCAGCACGCACTCTTAAAACGACTCAGGCAGATCGTGAGTGACGAAGCGCTGACCCACGCAGAGGTCGCACAAAAGGGTGGTTCTTCCCGAACCAGAGTCACCTCCATCTTGAACGGCAATCTGGATAACGTCTCCACTGATCTGCTGATTCGACTACTAGCCGCTCTAGGCTATCGGGTCAAAGTCTCGGTCTCGCGAGTGGTAACTGCGGCCTAGTTGATCCCAACTTTTTAACTTGAGCAGTGGGGACACTCACTCTCCTCATACCCAAAAATTTACGAATCTTGCAGCCATCCCTACCTATCCCACTTGTTTCCCTTCATCCGTAGGAGTAAGCTTCTAGGTAGAGGCAAACCGTGATGCGAGTTCGTAATCTGTTTCCCCTACTTTTAATTGTCGGTACAGCTTTTGCGCAAAGGCCCTCCTACACCTATGGAAACATTCTGAATCCAGGCGGAGTGAATCCTGCCCGGTCCACTATCGCTCCAGTCGGTACAAGTCATGCCACACGGCTTGGGGCAACGGTTAGCGGCAGACCCATCCCTGGTTACACCGGAGTGGGTAATCGAAGCGGTGCTGTTCTTGTCCCTTACGCCTATCCGGTTTATATATCCGAGCCCATGCAGGCACCACCGCCGCAACAGATCGTAACGCAATCGGCGCCCTCCATCATCATCAATAACAATTACATGCCGGAGACGGCTCCCAGGCCGGTACTTCGTGAGTATTCAGCCGAATCCTTACCAGCACCTCTCGGCCAGCAAAGGCAGCCCCAAACGCCGGAAGAAGTTGCCGAACAGGGAGGGGAAGCCAAGCCTGTGGTTTACCTTCTGGCCATGAAAGATGGCAGTGTTTATTCCGCAGTCGCTTATTGGGTTGAGGATTCCACGCTTCACTACATCACTCCGAAGCATTCTCATAACCGTGCGTCGCTGGATCTGGTGGATCGTGAAATTACCGATCAAGTCAACCGCGAACGCAAGGTGCCGTTTAAGCTTTCACGCTGACGCTGCAACTCTGGCCTCAAACCCCAGCAATGTTCGAACAATAGCCAAGGCATCGTCCAAAGGCTGATCCCCTGCAATGACCAGTTGTGCATATTCGCGTGTGGGTAAAATGTAGGCTTCCGCCATGGGTCGAACCGTAGTTTCATACTGACGGCGGACGCATGCTTCTGTACGACCCCGCTCACAAATATCCCGTACCAAACGCCTGCGGTAGCACTCTTCATCTGGAGTGCTGACAAAGATGCTGGCCTTTAGCAGATGGCGTATTTGTGGGTCATGCAACGTAAACAGGCCTTCTAAAATTACAAAGTTGTGCGGTTCCACATGCTTCGAATAGTTGGCCCTGGTGTGCTTGTCGAACAGGTATACGGGTTCCTCCACAGGACGACCCTCTGATAATTCTCTTGCATGCGCCAAGATTAATGGCCAATCGAGCGCATCAGGATGATCGAAATTACAGACAGCCCGTTGCTCTAACGGCAAATGATCCAGAGCGTGATAGTAGGCATCCAGTGTAAGAATTGGTGCATTGGAAAGCCAACTGCTTAACTTTCTGGCTAACTCTGTCTTGCCGGAACAGGAGGGTCCGGCGATCCCGATCAGGTAGGGAATCATGGAAGATTTCCAGAACAGGATAGCAAACCTGCTTGATACAATCATAGGTATGAATAAATTTACCTGCATCAGCTTATTGACTCTTCTTGTGACCAGTGGTCTGGCCCAAGCCGGAGAAAAAGGTATGATGCATTGCTTCGCCTTTACTCCTATTGAAACGGCCACTCCGGCTGATTGGAATGCCTGGTACAAAGAGACTGACGCTTTGCCCAAGAAGATCAAAACGATCAAGAAGGTTTGGTACGGAAAGCTGCGCGGTAACGGTTTGGGACAGTATAGTGTAGATGCCGCAACCAGCAAGCAATTGATCGCTGGTGAAAAGAACGTGGCAGGTACGGCGAATCGTACTGTGCGGAAATATGGCGCGTGCTTCCTGTTCAAAGATGAGGCATCGCTGGCGCTTTACACCAAAGATCCGAATCACGATGCCTGGTTGAAAGCATACGAAAAGGTTCGGATTGCTGGAACCACCACTTACGACATTCTGGGTCAATAGATTCGGGTACGGGCTCTAGCCGGGAGCCCTTGCAATCTTCTTGTCAACGAACCGTCCATTTTTTACGTCAGAATACAATATGGGCAGATTGTGCCCCCAAGTTTGTATGGGAATCACTAAAATCCTGTTATTTGCGCTAGTCGCTCTACCGATTTGGTCGGCGGAACAGGTTTTGCTGCGGACAGGATTTGCCATTCGTTGTGAAAGCCACACCTCCGATGGAGAGACCGTTTTTCTGCAGACTGGCAGTGGCGTAGTCAGTATCAAAGCGTCTGAAATTGCTGGGTTTGAGTTGGAAGAGGTATTCGCTCAGCCGACCTTGGCACTGGCCATTGCAACTTCTGAGATTCCCAAAGCCCAACCCGTTCTAACCACAAAAGAGTTGATCGACAACGCCGCCAGAACTTACGGCATACCGGCTTCTTTTATTCATAGCGTAGTCCAGGCGGAATCTGGCTATAACGTGAATGCATTGTCTCCTAAAGGTGCCATCGGGTTGATGCAATTGATGCCATCCACCGCAAAATCATTAGGGGCAGACCCTAACGATCCGAAACAAAACGTGGAAGCTGGCGTACGTCACCTGACCGATTTGCTGGTTCGTTTCAAAGATGATCCGGAACAACTTCGCAAGACTTTGGCAGCCTATAATGCCGGTCTGGGGGCTGTCGAAAAGTACAATGGAGTTCCCCCGTATCAGGAAACGCAACTGTACGTGGAAAAAATCCTCAACCGCTATAACTACCTCAGAAAATAAGTAAACTCCATCGACTCCCCCTAATCTTTTAAGACGGGAATGCCGTTATTTCGAACAGAGGGATACCGTGACTGTCTTATCGGGTAACCAGGAATTGACGCCGCAGGGTCTGATTCTTCTTATCCTCCTGGGTGTTTTTATTCTGTACAAACTCCTTGGCAGCAGATAGTACGAAAATCCACTTGCAAAGTGCCGCTCCTTTATAGGATGCTATAAGGTTTTCCAGTCTTAATATTTTTCTAATGAAAGTTCGGGTTCTCTATCACGATCATTGCTTTGACGGCGCCGCCTCTGCCGCGCTGTTCACGCAGTTCTATACAGACAAGTTCAACACCAACGCTGAATTTGCTTATACGGGCATGGCCCATAAAGCCGATCAGTTGTTTGAGGATAATCTTTTTGACGGCGATGAAAACGCTATTGTCGATTTCAAGTATTCGCCACATCCCAACCTTACCTGGTGGTTTGATCATCATCAGAGTGCATTTCTAAGCCCTCAAGATGCCGAGCATTACAAAGCAACCGTGGGCAAGCACTTTTTCTTTGATCCCACCTACCGATCCTGTACGAAGTTCATTGCCGATACCGTTCGCGAGAAGTTCGGCTATCAAAACCAGTCCCTAGTGGACCTGATTCGCTGGGCAGATATCATCGATGGCGCGCAGTACAAAAGCGCCGAGGAAGCGGTGGGACTTGGGTCAGCCGCGATGAAGTTGACTTCAGTGATTGAAGGTTCCAAAGGCTCAGGCACAGTGCAGAAAATCATTGGGATGATGCGCCATCAGTCTTTGGACCAGATTATAGCGGATCCAGAGATTGAACAAGTTTTTCGTCCGTTGTATGAACGGCACCTCACTTCCCTCGATCTAATTCGTCAACGGGCAGCCACCAACGATGGTGTAATTTTTTTCGATTTGGTGGATGACGGAGTGGAAGGATACAACAAGTTCATCCCCTACTACTTGTTCCCACAAGGAACGTATACCGTATCGGTCAGCGTTTCAAGTTTCCGAACGAAAGTATCGGTTGGGTCCAGTCCTTGGGCTCAAAAGCCAGTGGTGCACAATCTGGCTACCATTTGCGAACGTTACGGCGGCGGTGGACACTCCAAAGTGGGCGCCATCAGCTTTCCCATCGGCGCAGTGGAACAGGCTCGTAAAGCAGCCGCTGAAATTGTGCAAGAACTTCAGTCCTAGCAGGGTGTTTTTGTTGCAGTAAGGTATCCTGAAAGTTGGAGGGCAGGTGAGTTACCTCGAAAATCAGTTTGAAAGAAATTTTGTGACCACGTCGGTTGATTATGTGTTCAATTGGGCACGCCAATCATCCATTTGGCCGCTGACCTTTGGGTTGGCATGCTGTGCCATTGAAATGATTGCGGCATCTACCTCGCGGTTCGATATTGCCCGATTCGGTGCGGAAGTGTTTCGACCAAGCCCCAGGCAATCGGATCTGATGATTGTGGCGGGCACAGTAACCTTAAAAATGGCACCGGTGCTGAAAAGAATTTGGGACCAGATGCCCGATCCAAAGTGGTGCATCTCAATGGGTGCTTGTTCCAGCGTCGGAGGCCCCTTCAATACCTACAGTGTGTTGCAAGGAGTGGATCGGATTGTCCCGGTGGATGTGTATGTGACCGGTTGTCCGCCGCGGCCTGAAAATCTGTTCTACGCTTTGTTGAAGTTGCAGGATAAGATTCAAAGTACCGACAATCTGGTTCGTCGCCCTACGGAAGTGCGGTTGGATGAAGCCATGCTGGAAAATTTCAAACGCCAAGTGATGGTTGCTCAAATCCAAAAGCCGATTTAGCTTGTGGCGTTCTCCCTCACTGCATCCAACATTTACGTTTCCTCGCTGCTTTCTCGGATCGATTGGCTGGAGCATGGTTTTGGAACCAGTTCCGGCAATCCGATCAGGGAAAGGCAAGTGGCGTCGTTGACCCAAACTCACTCCGATGTCGTTTACAGCATCACTGAGGCAGGGGAGAAGCAGGCTGAGGGTGACGGCATGTTTACAAACCTCACAGCGCTGTGGCTGTCCATTCGAACCGCCGATTGCATCCCCATTCTATTGGTTGATCCCAGGGCAAAGGTGATCGCCGCAGTACACGCCGGTTGGCGAGGTACTTTGGACCAGATTCTTGCTAAAACTGTAACCAGATTAACCACGGAGTACCACTGCTTGCCTGCAGATCTACTGGTGGCCATTGGGCCGGGTATTTCTGCCTGCTGTTTTGAGGTTGGAACGGAAGTGGCAGATCAATTCGAGAGTGCCTATGTTTCGGCCAGAGCTACGGGGAAGTTACATATCGATTTGAAGAAGGCGAATCTGGCGCAGTTATTGCAGGTTGGAGTGAGAGTTGAAAATATTGATGTAACCGAAGCCTGCACTATTTGCACCCCTGGATTTCACAGCTATCGCAGAGATAAGACAGCAGAGCGGATGAATTCGGCCATAAAAATAAAAAGAGGCGCAGGATAAAACTGCGCCTTCTTCAGCTTATATAGGAAACAGCGGGAGCCAACAGAGCGATCAGAAATCTTAGGCTGCGTTGACAAGAACATCGTCGAACGCGTCGGAGCTTTCGTCCTGGTGTTGGTCAGCCTGTTCCTGGCATTGAATGCAGTACGGGCTCCACGGAACGGCTACTAACCGTTTGGGGCTGATCTCTTCCTCGCAATGCAAGCAAGTACCGAAACCACCATCGTTAATGCGGCGCAAAGCGGCGCTCACATTTCGTAATAGGTTGGATTCCCGGTCTAGTGTGCGTATTGCAAGCTCACGTTCGGCGGCGCGCTGTACTTCATCCAACGCATCGGGGCTCTTCTCAATGGCGATATCTTCTTTGTGACGTAACAAACCGGACAATTCGGCCTGCTTCGTCTCTAGAATCTCGCGAAACTTGTTTAATTCTGCTTTGGTCATGCTGTCCCTCCTTTCAAGGTCCCAACTACTTCGGTCTTTTGTACTGACAATCTATTCAAGCTAATTCACAATACGTGTAAATTTACCCAACGGACTTCACCAGACGGAGTGGATAACAACCCATCCGCTTCACCTTCTCCAAACTCTCCTGTTGTGGATGTATTAGAAAAGACGCTGATTCTTCCGAAAAGTTTCAAAAATCCTAGCGTTTTAGAACTAAAGATTTCTGCTCACCCAACCGCAATACGATCGACAACGCGATCCGTGCAGCTACAGTATCTGTCAGGGTGAGAGATTGTACTTTCGGAATTAGCATAACATAGCTGTCAAGCAATTCTGGGGCCATCTAGTTCCTTCTTCCCTACCAAACACCGCTAACCCTACTCGAGTTGCGCTTAAAACATTGCCCATCATCCTTTGCTAACTTGATGATTTTTCAGCAACGTGAATACTTATCGTCAAGCACCAATCAGAACTTTAGGCTTGTAGGGATAGGGGTCAAATATTTTTTCAGATTTCAATTCTGGCCCGTGATCTTGGGTTATTTTTACCCATTGTCTTGCGCTTTTGACGCAAGGAACGCGGGCAACCAGGTGGCCAGGACGCTATACAATTGTGCTCCACCAACTGGCTTCGATAAACAATCGTCCATTCCCGCAGCCAGACACTTTCCTCGTTCACCTTTTACAGTATTGGCGGTAATGGCAATAATGGGCATCCTCAACTGGCTGGCACGGATGGCGGTAGCGGCTTGATAGCCATCCATTTCAGGCATCTGACAATCCATGAATACAAGATCGATATCCCGTGTCTGACACTGCTCCACGGCATCGCGCCCGTTGGATACAATGGACACTTGGCAGCCAAGACGCAACAGCAGACTTTGGATCACTTTCTGGTTGACAACATTATCTTCAGCCACCAACACCCGAGCCCCTGGAAAGGTTAATTCCTTTGTCTCGGCAATGGGAGCCACCGGGATACTTTCCTCGTTCAACAAGAGCGTGCGCAGGGCTTGTAGGCGAAAAGGGTATTGCAATTGTTTATCTGCCGGACGGTGTTCCTTTAGCCAATTGGCTTCATCTCCGCCAAGCCTTACCAGCCAGATAATGTTTCGCGGCGCGGTGGCAGGCAATTCTGCAAGGAACTGCGGCAAGGGTAAAGACAAAGTGAGCGCATCGGCAATCATGGTTTCGAATGGATGCTTATTTTGCGATTCGTTGATTAGTTCCGCTGCTTCATTGGATCGCGACGTGCGAAAGGAAGTGGACCAGTTGGCCAGTACAAGTTGCAGCCACTGTTTTCTGCGAGGACTATCGCTTACCAATAAGAACCGCGTCGATGACGCAAAAGGCGAAGCTGTCGACGAATCAAACCTTGTCAATTGATGGCTCGATTGATGCTGCGGTGGAAGCGAGAGTACAAAACTAAACGTTGCACCTTCCCCAGGAAGGCTACGCAATTCTAATACGCCACCCATCAGTTCCACCAACTGACGGGAGATGGCAAGGCCCAATCCTGTGCCCCCATAGCGCCGAGTTGTGGAAGTATCTGCCTGACTGAAATTTTCAAAAATGGCTGCTTGTTTTTCCAGCAGAATGCCAATGCCCGTATCTTTGACAATGAACTGGACGCGGTTGTCCTGTGGATGATCCATGGGGCTGACCAGCAACGTGACCCAGCCGTTGCTGGTGAATTTGATAGAGTTGCTCAACAGGTTGGATAGAACTTGGCGAAGACGGGTTGGATCCCCCACCAGCATCGGAGGTAAGGCCGGGTGAAATTCATATTGAAAGTCCAGTCCCTTGGCGAAGGCTTCGGCGCAAAAAAGCTGAGCAATTTCAGAGCACAACAATTCAACATCGAAATCGTGATTATCCAGTTCCAGTTTCCCGGCCTCGATTTTAGAAAAATCTAAAATGTCATTGATGATCACAAGTAGGGAGTGGGCAGAACTGCGGACGGTGTCGGCATAATCGGCCTGTTCGGGCCCCAAGGGAGTTTTTAACAAGAGTTCCGTCATGCCGATGATGCCGTTCATGGGAGTACGGATTTCATGGCTCATATTGGCAAGGAATTGGCTTTTGGCTTCGCTGGCGGCTTTGGCCTGTTCCGCTAGGATTGCCGCTTCTTGAAGCGAAGCAGTTAGTCTGGCATTCAAGCTGGATGCCGAGTTCCTGGCTTTACGCATAGCCAGCAAAGAGAACAGTGCCCCAAACGTGGTTAATGAGATCACGGCGATACTGACTCTTAAGATGGTGTTCTGTTGTTGAAACTCAATGGTCTTGCGCTGCAGGCTACGCCCTTGGGCGGGTATCATCAGGTGGGCCGATGAATAGACAGTCAACCGGCCATCAATGATCATTCCTTCTATGGCGTCGCGAAGCAGATCAGCAACATGCTTTCTTTCAAATGTTGAGGCGATGGAAACTTCCAATTCATCGGTTTCAATGGGGTAAGCAAAAATCTCCAGATTTTTACAATTTTCAATTTTGGCCTGGTTCGCTCTATCGGTGTCTAACATGGCGTATTTTGCCTGGCCATCGCACAAAGCAGCGGCTGCCTGAGTGTTAGAAGGCATGGGAAGCAACTGTGCCTGCGGAAAGGTGGAACGGGCGATCAGGTCGTTGAATATCCCCTTTTCGTAGGTTAGCGTTGCGGTCCCAATCATAAGATTTTTTGCGGGTGTCCCCAGGCTCAGCAACTTGAAACCGGCATCCCACCAGGGTTTTGTGAAATAGACTTTGCCTCGCAGAAATTTCTTGTTATGCAGGTAGGGCCATAAATCTACTTTGGATTGGAGCAAAGCCTGATCAGCGCCTTCTACGGACAGCACCCAGCGCAGTTTAACCCCGGCGATTGCAGCAGCTTCGGTAATCACATCGACGGCGAACCCGTTGGGCGGTTCGCCGGGCTTGTAATCCATCAACGGATGCGCCTTGCTGTAGCCAATGGTATAGGACTGTGAAAGTAGCTGCCGTTGTTGTTGCCAGTAAAAGCCAACGAGTGACAAAAACAATGCCAGAGGAAGTGCAAGTAACCAGAGTTTTTGTGAAGTCGATGTTGTGCTGTGCTCGCTTAAAACTACTTCCATGACAGATTCCCAAGGACCAATCCCATTGCACGGGTATCGTCTTTGTAAGAAAATACCTGGTCCAACTCAAGAACAATAGTAATCTCTTTTTCTTTGAATCCTCCATTGGGAATTCGGTAAACCAGATGATGTTCCGCTTCACCGGCTGGAATCGGCTGGGGCGGAAGCGGCTGACCATTGGCGGTGACGGATAATGTTAGTGGGCCGCTCCGTGGATCATCGGCGAATCGGAAGCAAGTTACCACCAACTGCTTTGCCTCAGGATTCGGTACTCCCATGCGGACTTCGGCACGTTTGGACATCCAGCGAAGTTTGTTCGCTTCAACCGGATGCCAACCTGCGCCAATGAATTCGGCTTGATATTTTTGACCCACATCAATGCGCTGTGGCGGTTCAATGGGCCAAAGTGTATCGGATAACGATTGATACAACACGGTTACGTTCTTCAGCTTGTCCCCTTGCGGTTGATACACCAAAGCGGCACCAGCGGAAAGGGCTCGTTTAGCGGCGGCAGAGGGCATCACGAAGGGTGCAATGTCGTTGATCTCGGGATGCTTGTCAATGTTTCCAGCGGCGTCGGGAGTGAGGTACACTTCCGGTGGGCCAGGCAATAGACGGAATGCCCCGTCCGACATTAATGACCAGAATTGTTCGGAGCTGACCCCGGCGAGAAGCAGGATTTTATCGGGATGCAATTGAGTGGCTTGCTGTACTCCAAAAAAGAGCTGCCTGGCGATTCGGGTTTGTTGGTAGTTATAACCGGCTACAAAATAGGTCATGTATCCGCTGCCCGCAAGGTACGCAATGGTGGCGAAGGCGGTAATAGCACGGTAGAGCGAGCCTGCGTTCCAGGCAAGCTGACATGCCCAACCTGCGGCAATGGCCAAGCCCAGGGTGGGCATGACGAGGTAATAAGAAGTGACGTGAAACTTGAGCGGTAAAACCGGCGCTAGAATTCCCAGGAACCAGGCGATGCAGAACAAGGCCAGCCATTGCCTTTTGTAGCATTGCCAACCGAGGAACGCAGCTAGAAAGACGGAAGAGATGGCTGTGGAGATGTTGGACCACATGGTCCATTCCGGGGTCAGGCCTCCTTCAAATGCACCGAAGGCTCGTACACCGTATTGGGCAATTGTTTTGAACATTCCCGTATCCCAATACATGCGGTAAAGCTCAGCGGTTTCAACTGGGGCGAAGGAGCGATGAACGATTGTGTATAAGATAGAGACGAGGAACAGCGGCAGGATTTTCGGCAGCAAGCTGCGACGGAACAAGATTGCCCAAGTGGCCACAAGCGCCGGGTACACGACATTCAATTCCAATGCGCCGAATCCAAGCAGGAACACCAGCCATTGCAAATACCACCATTTCCGCTGGCCTGTTTCGGTATAGCGCAGGAAGCAAAGAAATGCGCCTAACAAGAAAGCGGAACATTGGATTTGGTTGTAGCTGCTAGCCCAGCTCATAGGGCGGGCCAAGGAGCTGTTGGCGGTCCACAAGAGTGCCGCTACGACGGCGGCGAAGTAAGAACCAGTTAGACGTCGGGTGATGGCCTGAAGCAGCCAGATGGCCAAGAACTGGGTGAGAAAAACTACGATGTGAAAGGGCAGGGCATCGAAGTCAAATAGTTGATGAAGTACCAGGAAATAGAGGCGTTCGCTCAAGGGGCGAATGGTGCCCTGGGCCATTGGTGAAAACAGTGCGGCCCACAGATCATAGGGTTCCTGGATGCTGAGGCTCAGTCCCAGCCAGGCGAAATCATCTTCGCGAAACCAGGAGGTGAGCCCCTTCCAGTAAAGCATTAAACTGAAAGCTGGCGCGAGAACCCAATAGGCAATTCGCTGCCACAAATTCATTGCACTTCCAGTCCGATGGAAGATGCGATGACGCCTAATTCGCGCAGATCCATGGTGCCTGCAGCGACGAATTTATCGAGTACAAAATCTATGGTCACCGCGTCGCCAGATAACGATGCTGCGGGAACTGCTTTTTTGTATTCCTGCGGACCAGCTTGTTTGTAGGTAGCTGGTTCCAGTGCCTTGCCATTCACTGTGGCGGTGATGGTTACAGAGTTGAGTTTGGCCAGCACTGTTTCTGGCAGCACGAATTTGAAATTCAACACTGCCCCTTTCTGCGCGGCATTCGCTGGGGGACGAAGCATCACTGTGAATTTACCGGCAGTCCAACGCCAGGCATTGTTTTCCACGTCGTGGAATCCTTTCACCAATTGAATGGCAGTGCGCGGATTTCCGGTCTGCACAATGCTGGCAAGTTGGCCGCCGCCTTCGTCAATATAGTCAACTTGTTGCTTCTTTCTTCTCTTACAACTTTCCAGATTGGCCACCGTGCTTAGCAGCACCAGGGTTAGGATTAATCTCCGCATCCTTCTACTTGTACCAAACAGCTATAGAACGTGGGGCCTCCACCGATGTCTGTTAGCCGTTCTGAGGTAAGAAAATTTATATTTTGTTTATCGCGGGCCATTTTTGGCCAACGGACTGAGGGCGACATCACCACCCCTGGGGAAACTTTGCCGTCCACTTGCACCTGCAAGCGCAGGCTTCCGCGTGAATTGAATGCGCGCACCCAATCGCCAGAATTGATTTTGCGATGCAAGGCATCTTCGGCATGCATCCACAATGTTGCCGTCTGGGCATCTTCAGCCAATTGATTGCCGAATGTGGAATTCATGCTGTCGTCATTTTTGGGCGTGATGAATTCCAAGGGATATTTGGCTTTGAGGGCTTGATCCCCAAAGCGACTTTCAATGGGTGGAATATAATCCAGACCTTCCGGGCTTAACCGAGCGCGACCGTCAGGAGTGCCGAATCCGCCTTCCGCAAACGGTAAGAAGGGCTTGCCCTCTGCAGAAACTTTGAGTCGAATGGAATGATGCTGATCGAGTTCTTCAAGGGTAATGCCTTCAAGGAACGGGTGACCGCTACGCAGCAATCCTCGGATCATGTCGTCTTCCGATTCGTCAAAGCAGGGTTCAGTGAATCCTAAGAGCTTGGCTAGTTCTCTGAAGATTTCGGTATTAGAACGAACCTCACCTGCACGCGGCAATGCCGGTCTAGCCAATTGCAAATGGTAATGACCATATGCCAGGTAAAGATCGGTATGCTCGAGGAATGTCGTGACAGGTAGAACGATGTCGCCATAATCGGCGGTGTCTGTTTGAAACTGTTCCAGGACGACGGTGAACAGATCTTCTCGCTTCATTCCTTTGATGACGGCATTCTGATTCGGGGCAATGGCCGCGGGATTGGAATTATAGACAACCATGGCTTTCACCGGAGGGTCGGAAAGCTTGGTTAGTGCCGTTCCCAATTCCGACATATTGACTAGGCGAGCTATGCCGTGCGGTTGCAAAGTGGGCAGTTCCAACGAGGCACGATCAAACTGAAACGCTCCTGATGTGGTAGCTTGTAATCCACCCCCTACTTCCTTCCAGGACCCTGTAATGGCTGGCAACATGGTAATGGCTCGGAAGGCTGCACCGCCGCGTTCACTGCGTTGCACTCCGTAGTTCAATCGAATGACGGCGGGACGCACTGTAGCGTACTCATGAGCCAACGACACAATGTCGTCCGCAGAAATTCCGGTCCATTGGGCGACGCGTTCTGGGGTGTAGTTGATGGCTTGGGTCCGCAACGAATCTGCATCCGAGGTGTGTTGGTTCAGGTACTGCTTGTCTTCCAGGCCATCGCGGAAAATGACGTGCATCAAACCAAGAGCCAGTGCCAGATCGCTGCCAGGGTTGATGGGGAAAAACTTATCGGCCAGAGAGCCAGTGCGATTCTTCACCGGGTCGATGACATAGAGTTTCGCTCCATTGCGCCGGGCTTCGACGATGAAGGGCCACAAGTGGACATTGGTGCCGAGAATGTTCGCGCCCCAGGCGATGATCAATTTCGAATGGATGAATTGTTCGGGTTCAGTGCCGTAACGAGAGCCCAGGGTTTGCAAGAGCCCCGCTCCACCAGCAGATGCGCAAATGGTCCGGTCAAGGCGAGATGCGCCAAGTCGGTGAAAAAATCGGCGATCCATTCCCGACCCTTGCAGCAATCCCATGGTGCCGGCGTAGCTGTAGGGGAGGATAGATTCGGGTCCGAAGTCTTGGGAAGTTTGCTGCAGGCGAGTGGCGACTTCGTCGAGTGCATGGTCCCAGGAAATCTGTTGAAAGCGCCCTTCGCCCTTTGCGCCAATTCGCTTGAGCGGTTGGAGAAGACGCTGTGGGGAATATTGTCGGTCAAGGTAGCGCGCTACTTTGCCACAGAGGAAGCCACGGGTGACGGGATGGTCAGGGTTACCACGGAGTCGACTCCCCTGGCCGTTATCGACGTTAATGAGCAAGCTGCACGTGTCCGGGCAATCGAGTGCACAGACCGAGTGACGAACCTCTTTTTCAGCCATGCTCTTATTATGGCTCGTTCAGAAGAGGCGTAAACTGACTCTACTTTTTGGGGCCGACGATTAAGCCTGCCTGCTCTCTCGCGAGCATATTTTCTCAACCTACCGCAGGAAGGCTTCTACCAATCCGCCATCCACCGGAATCACATGCCCGGTGGTTCGCGAACTGCGATCGCTGGCCAACCAAACGATTGCTTCGGCGCAATCTTGCGGTCTTATAGCGGCATTCAGTAACGTGCGCTTGGCGTAAAATCCAGCCAGCTTTTCCCGAAGCGATTCGGTAGTCTCCTGTTCCGTATATGGAATGGCATACTTGGACAGAGACGCAATTACCCGATCCCGTGGGAACATGGTCGACCCTTCTACCACTGTTGCGGGGGCGATTCCGTTGACGCGGACATGTGGCTTGAGGCCCACTGCCATGGAACGAATCAGGTGATTCACCGCAGACTTCGAAACATCGTACGCTTCGCTCCCGCGTTTCGCTACAACGGCATTTGCAGAGCTAGTAAGTACGATGGATGCACTCAAAGCCTGATCGGTCAGCACCGAACGTGCCTCGTCAACAAGCAGATGATTGCCGGTGACATTGATGTCGAAAGTGAGTCCCCATTGGTCATCGGGCAAGTTGCCGTTGGTGTCTGGTGCGAAGAACACTGCGGCGGTGTTGATGATGGAGTCAATGCCACCGAACTGCAACACCGCTTCTGAAATTGCGGTGCGCAGACTTTTGCGATCGACCAAGTTGAGTGCCACGGCGTGAACCGCTTCGCCCAGTTTGGTTTCGGCTGCCACCGCTTGCGCAGCGGCCAGGTCGCGATCGGCAATCACCAGATGCGCGCCTTGCTTAGCCAAAATCAACGCCACCAAACGACCGATGCCATTGCCGCCCCCGACAACCAGAAACACCTTGCGACTGAATTCGGCTTCGGCAGGCATGCGTTGGATCTTGGCTTCTTCAAGCGCCCAATATTCAATGCGGAATGCTTCAAAGGGCGGCAGGGCAACGTAATTACAGTAGCTGGCGAACCCTTTGTTGGCGGCGACGGTTTTAGCCTGGGGCAACTGCTTGGGCTTGCTGCCATCGTCCATGCTCGTAGCACCGGCCATCACTCCGATGGCGTTGCGATAAAACTCACCAGTGATGCGTGCTTCCTTTTTATTTCTGGAGAAGGTAAACATGCCGATGCCTGGAATCAACACAACACTGGGATTGGCGTCGCGCAGTTTGGGCGAATCGGCTGTCGCGAACTTGTTGTAGTAGGCCGTATAGTTTTCACGATAGGCAATTAAGCCGGTGGCGATAGCCTTCTTTAACCCTTCAATAGTGCCAGTTTGCGGATTCCATTCCACATAAAACGGGCAGATGCGAGTGCGGATAAAATGATCGGGACAACTGGTGCCCAGCGCGGAAAGTTTCTTGGCGTCTTCGGAGTTGGCGAAGCCCAGCGCTTCAGGACTCTGATCAAAGTGGCCGATGTTGCGACGTGTGGATGCGCATTGGCCGCGAAGGTAGGGGAAAATGGCCCGGGCAATTTCGTTGGGCGTTTTATGCTTGGCAAACTTCGCCCCGCTGAACAATTGAGCGCCCTTAGCCTTCTGATGCTTCATCACAAACTGACCCATCTGATCAATGGCGGTGACGGAATTCAGATAGCATTCGCGCTGGGTCATGCCCCAAGTGAACAGGCCGTGGCTACCGAGGAAGATACCATCACAGCCGGGGTTATCGGCTACAGCTTTCTGTAGCATTAAGCCCAATTCAAAGCCGGGACGCTGCCAGGGGAGCCAAACCATTTTATGTCCAAACTGTTTATTGAACTGTTCCATCTTTTCGCGACCGTTGGCGGAGGCGGCAATGGCAATGGCCCAATCGGGATGCAGATGGTCTACGTGCGGGAAGGGAAGGAAGGCGTGAAGGGGAGTATCAATCGAAGCGG
>JANXSF010000117.1 GCA_025352795.1 Acidobacteriota bacterium | reverse complement strand
GTAGTTCAGAACTCCATTCGAGGAGCGACCGAATTCTGCGGAGTAGGCGGAGGTTTGCACCTTGAACTCTTCGACGGCTTCGGCGCTGACTACGCGCATTTGTGGATCGTTGCGGCGTTCGCTCATCGACTCTGCGCCGTCCACCAGCAGGCTGGCGCCGTTGGCCTGGCCACCCGCAATTCGGGGGGCACCACCGGCTGTGTCCGGGTCGGCCGTAAGGCTCAACGTGACTCCCGGAGCAAGGCCGGCAAATGCGAGGTTACTACGCAGCCCACCGTTAATGAAGAGGGGCAACTGTTGAATGGCTTTGTTGTCTACTACGGTACCCAGATCGCTGCGGTCAGTCTGAAGAAGCGGAGTGGTGGATTGCACCTGGATAGTTTCTTGAACCGTGCCCAATTGCATACTGATGTCGAGGCGCGAGGTGGTGCTGACCTGCACCACGACGTTGGAGGCTTGCGCCTTGCGAAAACCCTCTTTTTCAGCGATGACGTTGTAACGGCCGGCGGTTAGTGAAAGGAAGGTGTAAGTGCCTTCAGCGTTAGTTTCCACAGTTACGTTTTGACCGGTGGATGGGTTGGCCAGGGTAACCTTCGCAGCGGGTACCACCGCGCCGGTCGTGTCAAGCACTTGCCCAGTGATCGTTCCGCGGTCTTGCGCATTGAGAAAGGTGCTACCAATCAACATTATTGTTAGAAAAATGACGAAGCTTCTTAAATTCACAATGATCTCCTCGGACTTGCTACCGCTCTTAGCGAAGGCTGACTCAACAATAACAGTTTCGCCTTCTGTTTGGCTGAAGGATAGCTGATTCAAGGCCCGAAATGCTGCCTCTGCATCGCATTCCTCATCCATCCTCAAAATCGCGTTGAGACGAGTTGAAGTGTTTCGGCAAATCTAAGCTCGCGTACGTTGGCTGCTGGGCATACTACTGCTACCTAGTTTAAAGATTTTATCCTTTATAAAGAACCTGGGACAATGTGTCAGAGCAACCATCGTTCATTAGTTCTTTTGAACTATTGACTTGTTAAACTCGGTAGTGTATGGGCCAGGTTACCGGCTGGAACGCACATGCTAGAAAATAGGTTCATCGCCAAGCGAAGCCGGTAAAAGTATTGTGGAGCTGTTGATCGTCATCGGTCAAGGAAAATGCTCCGCAACTTAGAAATAGCTTCAACATCATTTCGGTTCGTGTAGCATTGCCGCCTCCGCGCAAACTTTGCGTGAGCGCGCCAGTGAGTTTCCATCTTGTGTAAGCGGTCTGCAAGATGTCGCCAGTAGTTTAGATCAACTTCCATTTCACCTGCCTCCAGAAGGATGCCGCTCAAGTACTGCAGACTTGTGATCGGCGAACCAGCGGCGTGGTTGAACTGTGAAACGTATTTCCGTGCGCATCCCAACAACATCGCCCCGTGCACCGGAACTTGCATCGGGAATCAATCGCTTTCTCTTCTTTGGCCAGCTATGCGCACTTTCAGCCTATGTCCGCCTTCTTTTGGAAAATCTGTTTAGAATGAGCATATGCATTCGCACGGGGAATGTTGAAGGGCATCAGGTAGTCAAATCCGATATTGCCTAATCTTAAGGACCTCCGTGAAATCCAGAATCCCACGAAACATTCATTTTTTATCAGCAGCTTATCTCCTTGGACCGCACATTAGACCATCGCACACCTTGGATTCTGAACTGCGTCAATCGGATTCTGAAGTCCAATCTGGCAATCAATATTTTCCCACGCTAGTGTCCGGCTATAAGTCCATTAGACTCAGTTGATTAGAAAATGGACCTGAATTTCATGGGAGTGACCCTCGCCGCAAGCCTGTAAAATAGGGTTTTTTTCAAAAAGGTTGAGGCTAAGCACCTGTAGGATTTCATGCAGCGAGGCACTCAGAAGTAACCTCTTCTTGAGGATGGCGATTAAGACATCGGTGGCGACGGCATCCAGATCTGAGTCTTAACGGCATTCTCACTGAAGCCGTAAAACGCCTTGATACGTAGATGCTGTTTGACTTGAAAAAGAGTTCCACCCGCCAACGTGACTTATAAAATTGGGCGATAGTAAGCGCGGGGAGCTCGAAATTGTTCGTCAGAAAAATAAAGTTACGGTTGTTTTCGGAATCGACAAAACGCACGCGCCGGAACGTATCTGGATAGTTTTTGAGCGAGTCGGCAGTTCCAACAACAACGGTTTGATCCGACGTGATTCCAGTGCCGACAGGTACAGTGTGGGAATAGCGGCGGTTGAGAACAACTCCAGCTTTAGTGCGCGTGACAAAGAAAGCGCCGCTGCGATGAAAGGCGTGCAAGCGTTTGAAGTCAAGGTAGGCGCGGTCCATGACGTAAGACGCGCCGGGCTCGGGGATGATCTCGTCGAGCAGATGCACATCGTGCCGTTTTCCATCAGAAACCTCAATGAAAGAAGGGATGGAACCGCGCAAGTCCAGAAGAGTGTGCGTCTTCACCGCGGCTATATTCCGGCGAAAATGCGCCCAAGGAAAACAGAAAGACAAAGATCAATGGTGGTTGAATCCAGGGCGTAAACGGTAGCGTCGAGGTCAACCCCGAGTGGATCGGATGCATACATAGGGCGGGCAATTCCAATCAGCACTTGAGCAAGGTCGGCGTAGATGCGCCAGTCGCGGATCTCATAGGCATCGGCTAAAGTGGACCGGGCAATGCGGCCGCGAAATCCGAGGTGGTAAAGCTTTTCAGGCACGGAACGAACACAGGATTCAATGTCACGCAGGCTCTCGCGAAAAGTCAATTGTGCGAAACTAAGACACAAGAACTGATCCCGGTAGGAAAATCCTCGTGATTTATAACCTCCGTTGTAGCGCGTCACGCATTTCTGGAATTCGTGGACGGGCAGGTGTTCCATCACCTGGGAGAAAACTAGCTTACCGATGTGCATCCCCTATTGTCATCGGAGAATCAGGATAGCCTAGAAGCTGAGAAATGCGTCAAATCGAAAAAACATAAAACATGTTCCAACTATCAGATATGGCTTGGGTTACTGGCATCTACCCGGGCCGTAACCGGACATCAGCGATTTTCCCAATCTGCGCTAGAACATTTCGGTACGCACTACAATTAACACTACTAATATTAATGGGCAGTCTGCTCATTATGAACGGCACGTTGCCTGGCGATCCCCTTTACACATTTTATTATTCGCAAAGATCATCGAGTTGGTACAGTAAAAAGCTTAGCCCAGCAAATCCCAGTTTCCTCCCCCGAAGCAGGTTTTAGATGGTGAAAAGAGGCCCGGCAAATCTCGTTCTCAATGCAGTTCGCAACAAAGAACAAAATGCTTTGCACAACGCCTTGCTTGTGCCCTGGCATCAATTGTCTGAAAACGCCACAGCTTTCGCAGAATGGCACATGTTCATTTTGTGGGTTCGTGCGATCACTGAAACGGGGGATCAGATCCCTGAGATCGTAAGGTCTTCTTTGCACTCACGATGTCCTGGTTTTTTGGAGTATCTGGGTGGGCAACGAAGCGAAAAGTTCCCTTTCTGGAAGTTTCTGGAGGAATGGGTCACTCAACACTATTTCGCCAAAGCCCGAACGGAGGGTTTTTTAGATGCGGTGATTTACTACGCGTACAAAGACCTTCGCACAGAACAGGCATGGACCGCATGGGTGCGCACGAACTCTATTTGGCGCAATAATCCACCACAACAATGGCCCACATACACAGAATGGACTGAGGACATCCTCTCTACGCGCAATTTGGCCAATGCCGAAACAGAAAAAGCCCGTGCCTTACGAGCACTGAGGAGGGTGGAGCCGGACCGCTTAGCCAATGCGGTTGCCGGTATGCTGGAGTCCCGGGCGCTGGCACTGTGGGTGGAGTGTCAATCCACGAGGGAACATCCACTCGCGGAAATCGTGCTGGCGGAATTGGCCAACCGATGCCCTGCTCTTCTCCCAATTTGTCTCGAAACCCCGTGGGGATCGACCCTGTTCTACCGGCTAATTCGCCTCGCCGAATTCAGTCTGCGCTCCCAGGCAAAATCTGAACGATGGTATTCTTTGCTCCGTTACCAAGTCGTTCACCATCCGCGATACCACCGGCTAGTTCACTACAACCAGCGATGCCATGATGAATGGTCGCGGTCCCGGCCAGATTGCTATCCGTCATTCTCCAATTGGCTTTCCGCATCTGACGAATACTATATCGGGCGAAAAGATTAATTTTTATTGGGTATTCGCGCGACCGAACTTCAGTTCGCGCTTTCGGTCGGGATATCCCATCTCTCGAAGCCAATTCTGCATATCCACGTTTAGGCTTTCAAACGGAATCTTCTCTGGATGGTCAGCTAGAAATTTTGAAAAAGAGCTTTCAGTGATGCGACCGCCCTTTGTGAGCAAATGTTTTTCAGCAACCCAATACTGAATCCTAGCAGGGCAAACCAGCAACATTTCTGCGACGTCCTTCACTTTGAAGCCCCCAAGACTTTCAGCCGTATATCCCAGGTTTCGCAGTTTCTTCCGAACTGCTGCAACCGTGCGACCGAGCCGCTCCGCAATCAACGGCAGTGATGCGTTGCTGTCAATCGACCACAGCATGTGGTTCTCTTCAGTCTCCGACCAGGGTCGCGGACTTGCGTGGCATAATTCCAACCCCGATGCACGCCTCTTGACCGAGTACAAGCCCCATGATGGCTGGTGCTGCCAGATCGCTTTCTTAGCCGCACAAAGACCACCCTGCTCCCAAGACAACTTTAAAATTTCGTCCAACTCTAGTGTCCAATGACAGGACTTCCCCCTGGGACCACCAACCTTCTTTCTCTTCATGAGGCTTACCTATTTTTTTGTTTATTTTGTTTTTCCGAGGTTAGAGCCTCGCGAACTAAAACACCGCTTCATCCAAATTTTACGGATTGAACATCCGATTGCTCCCCGCAAATTAGCTAGGAGCGTGCGTTTTCTGTCCAAAGATTTGCGAATTCACTCGGCGGTGGGCGAGCAGAGATCTCCGCTCCAATGAAAAATGAAGGGAATTCTTGCGCGGTTTGGGTCAAGGCGATCATACATAATCGTCGCCCGTGCAGACGGGGGAGGTCTCCTACAGACAAAGAGGTTTCAGGAATCGAAAACCTCAGCTTTCTATCTTCCAAGACGGCGTTGATTTTAGATGAAATTCCTTACACGTTGTAACTTGTTGTTGGGTGAGCTTTCCTTTTGTCAACCCCTCTTATATGTTTGAGAATAGCGTTCAAACCGTTGGCCCGTTATTTACATGAACGAACGAAAGGAAACTATAGCCAGACTCTGGATTCGAGACCGGGATAGCCTAGGCAACACTGTCGATCATCGGCTGATCGAAGCAGCTCATCGGGTTTGGGATCGCGCACGAATGGTCGTAATCCGTTATCTCGCTGAAGATACGGAGGCACCGGAAATTCTTGAGACCGCTGTTGATTCTGCATCCCGCGCCATGCGCAACAGCGACTCGATCCAATTCTTTGAAGCATACCTTCTAAGGTCTGTTGCTCGAGAGTCGGTTCGTCGATTTCGGAGGCATCAGCGAATTCAGTATGTAGATAGTGCCGATCTTGACAGGCTGTCCGGCCCGGTTCAAGCGGACCTTGATCAACTATTAGATGAAGCAAAGCGAATTGAGTTATTTAGAGCCTGCATGGATGAGCACGGTCGAAGCATGTATGATCTTCGTGTTTTAGATTTCGATTGGCGATCCATTGCTAAACTCATGGGCTACGCAGATGCTCACTGTGCTGAAGTACAGTTCCGCAAAAAACTTGATAAAGCTTTGGATCGATTTCGAGTTAATCATGACTCACGATTGAAACAGCAATCCACCGTACGAATACGAAGGGCATCGAATTCTCATGACTGAATTTAAACAATCTGACGCATCAAATCTGAGAGTAATCGTCGCTCTTGGGAAAAAATATTCTAAGTCTTCATTTCCTAATTTGACCCGCGAGGGCTGCCCCAGCCGAGCAAACTTATGGGCCATGGCATACCGGGATCGCCGCCTTCAACTGAAGGATCTATCCTTGTCCCACATTGTCAATTGCTCCCCATGTTTTAAGGAGTACGGACACTTCCGCATTCTCTACCGTGGAGTTCAAGGCACAGGTGCTCTGGTAGTGCTGGCAATTTTAGCAGCGGGGTTTATGTGGAAGAACACCAGTCCGCAAAGTGAACCACTCATCTCGCATAAGCAATTCGCTCCGGCACAAAGTCCGCATGAGATCAACCAACCAAAACCACTCAATGGGCCTCTTCCTATATCAGTGGATCTAGCTTCCCTTTCGCCAACAAGGGGCAACGACTCACAGGGTGAAATCAGAAACACTGTGCATCTGCCGCAGAAATTCGTCCGGGTCAACTTCGGATTGCCTTTAGGCATGGAACCAGGAGAATATGAAATTCGACTTCAGGACTCAACTGCAAGGGTGATTGCACAGCTGACTTCAAAAGGGCAAGTCGTCGACGGCACCACCTCGGTGGTTGCAGATCTCGATCTTTCGGGTGCCTCCCGAGGCAACTTTGACTTGATGATTAGACCTCCCGGCCTCAGCTGGCACAGATTTCCTATTGTGATTGATTGAGAAGTCAGGACAAAAACGCCGTCCCAAGTACAGTCGGCAGAAAAAGGGCTTTGAGGTCGAGGAGTATTCGATGCAATCTATTTTTCTTCGAAGCGCGACGTTACTGATTATCTATTGTTCCATTGTAAGCGCTCAACAAACGGTTGCAATGGAGCTACTTTCCAAAGCTCTTCGCCTTGCAGACGTCTACAATTGGGCTGATGCCGCGCCCGCATTTACGGAGGCAGAACAACTGTTTGTAAGGACAGGTGATGAACGGAACGCGATGTATGCAAAACTCGGCCGAATCCGGTCAAACATTGAGCGCGATCAGCAAACCTTACCTTTAGTTGCCGCCCAACTAGGAGAGGCATTGGCGAATGATCCTCTTCTGCAGAACGATAAGGAACTTCGCATGTTTTGCTTCATTGTCAAAGGGGATATTGATACCGAGACCAACACAGCGGCAATGAAAGGCGACTGGGAACAGGTTCAGAAGCTGGCCCAAAGCATCGGAAATTCTAAATGGCAATATCGTGCGCTCGCGCAACTCGGCGTTGCAGCATTCTATGATGCCGACATTGAAACGGCCCGAAAAAACGTTGGCACTGCGATTACCGCCGCAACTAAAGCTGGTGACGCAGGGGCCCAGATCAGGTTTCTAACGATGCTCGCAATCGGCCTAGTCCAATCCAAGATGTATGAGCAGGCACTAGCATACGCGGACAATGCCGTTAAGATAGCAGACAGGGTACAAGATACCGGTTACCAGTTTGCGGCGGAAGAAGTTCGCATAAATGCTCTAATCGGTCTGAAGCGGCTTGAATCCGCTGAATCGAAAATCAATGTTCTCCTGAAACGAGCAAGAGAAACAGGCAGAACTGTACATGAGGCCACGGGGCTCGGGCTTGCAGCTAACGTAGCTGTCGCTCGTAACGATCGTCAGGGGGCTTTGTCCAGTCTTGAAGAAGCAACCGTCCTTGGCGAAGCCACTGGCTTGACACGGTTACTCTCTGATGTGTATGGGCGATCTTCCGAGATTCACCGCGAAAATGGCAACCTCGAAAGGGCGGAAACCTTAGCCGAAATGGCTTCCGCAGCTAGCCAAGTAAGTGGAGAAGTCTCGGCGCTTCCGAAGAGGCTGCAAACACTTGCTGAGCTCCAGGTTGCAAGAGGAAGATATTCAGAAGCAGACCAAGTCTATGACCGTGCGGAAACATTTTTAGACTCTATGATCGGGAAGGCTTCAACTGTAATGGAGAAGACAGCCGTTATCACAACGTCCGGCCAAATCTATTCAAAACACTTTGCACTCATCGCAAATCAGTTCAATGATCCCCGCAGAGCGTACAACATCATTGAACAAGTGCGAGGGCGCGCTGCTGCGGATCTCCTTGAGGCAGGATTGTCTGCTAGCCCACGAGCGAGCACAGTCGAGCGGGAGATCTCACAATTACGCCTAAAACTAATGGCGGCTAAATCCATTGATGAAGTACATCGCCTTCGCGATCACATTTTCCTGAGGGAACAGGCCCGCTGGACAACTTCTGACGCAAGCCTGCTCAAGGCCAAACCCCGCGACGTAGTAGAGATTGAACAACTCCAAGAAAATCTTGCGCCGTCGGCATTGCTCCTGGAGTATGTAATAGCAGACCCCATTTCTTACTGCTTGGCAATCTCACGCGGTGGATCGCGCATTGTACGTTTGGGTAGTAAGACTCAGATTGAGACACTAATCCGTGCATACCTGGAGGTGGTAAAAGCCAAGCTACCAGCTATTAGAGAAGCGCGAAGTCTTTACGATGCACTTTTGCGACCGATCAAAGAGATTGCTCAAAAGGATACGTTGATTATTGTTCGTGCCCTCCGTGCCAACATAGGTGAGACACTCCTCAACCATTAATTACTGAGCAGGGCGGGAAGGATTTCTTACCCATGAATAACCATAAAGTTCCCTCGCCTACGCCAGCGGTTTTGCTGCCGGTGGCACGTAGGGAGCCC
>JANXSF010000111.1 GCA_025352795.1 Acidobacteriota bacterium | reverse complement strand
AAGCACCGGTACAGCCGATCTTTTTCCGCTACTGCGAAATCCTGTCCAAGCAATACGTCCATTGCGCTTTGATCAAACCATTGCCGGTGCACTCGAAACTCACTGCCAGGATCGATCAACCGGTTCACCACCAGCAGTTGCGGCAGCGCGCACCGACTACGTCCAGGGCGCGCTCACAGCGTTTGGGACAAGAAAGACTGCTCCCGTTGACCCGATGCAGCCGGTTTCAGGCTCCAACCCTCTGCAAACTACGTTGGTAGCGACTACAGCAATAAACAGCATTGATGCGCTGGGCCGGGCCGCGTCGAGTGTTCACCAGGTGGCTGGCATAGCCACACCACAGACGGTCTCCTACAAATACAACATAGGCGGCGCTCTTACCAAACTCACCTATCCTTCGGGAAGAGTCGCACAGTACGATGTGACGGGAGCAAATCGTATCGGGGCGATTAGGCGAGGCGGGGCGGCCGGTACAACCGACTTCTACGTGAATAACGTCAGCTACGCTCCGATGGGCGGCTTCGCCTCAATCGGGCTAGGCCAGAAGCCCGGCCAAAGCGTTGGGGCAATTACACAGAACTACATCTACAACGGCCGTCTGCAACTCAAACAAATGACGGCTCTGGACAACACGGCAACAAATTTGCTCCGGCTGCAATTGGTTTATACCCCGACATATGACACGTCACTGACAGAATCGACAGCAACGAACAACGGGAACCTGTATGTGGAAAAACTTCAATACGCCGCATCCGGGGTCACGAAAACCATCACGCGGTCCTTCGGATATGACACAATTAACCGGATCAGTTCGATCAGCGAAGACACTAACAATTTGCAGAACTTTCAATACGATGCTTACGGCAATGTTTGGCAGAACGGTGCGGCAACCGGCATTACGCCGCTAGCTCAAACTGGAGCAACTTGGTACGACGCTACAACGAATCACCTGGCTTCGCCTGTCGCCTATGATTTAGCGGGCAATCAGCAATCGCTGACGGTGTCCGGTGCTTCCTCATTGATGATGCGTTATGACGCTGAAGAGCACATGGTGCGCGTGGAAAATATAAATACTGTGTTGAAGATAGCTGAGTATGACTATGACGCCAACGGCATGCGCGTGGTGCGCAAGTCGGGGTCGCTTAGTAAGCAATATGTTTATGGTTTGAACGGTCAATTACTGGCCGAATACGGCGGCACGGCGGTAGCCGGGACACGATATTTGGTGGCGGATCATTTGGGTTCAACGAGACTGGTGCTGAGCGACACAGCGTCCTGTTTGAGCCGGATGGATTATGCACCGTTTGGTGTACAGATAGCACGAAGTTCGGCTAACTGGCCCTGCTATGCGGATTCGCCAGAAATCGATCAGAAGTTTACCGGCAAAGAACGCGATGCCGAAACCGGGTTGGATTACTTTGGGGCGAGGTACATGAGTGCGGCGCAGGGCAGATTCACATCACCCCATTCGCTGATCATGAAGAAGGAGTGGTTTGCCGATCCGCAGCGATGGAATCACTATGCCTACGTGCGAAACAACCCATTGAGGTACGTCGATCCGAACGGCGAGGATCTGACGATCATCTATTCCTACGGTCCAGATGCTTCAGACGAGCAGAAGAAATGGTTTGAGGCGAACAAGTCCAAGATCTTCGCTGGGATGCAGCAGAAGTTTAACGACGCCGGAGTGAAGAACGTAACTTTCAAGAGTGCCGCCAGTCTCACGAAAGACGACCTGAAGAAACTCGCCGATTCCCCTGTCGGCAGCGATAACAGGACAACTGGCATATCGGGTGTGGCCCGACTGGAAGTTACGGGGCAGGAATCAAGCGTGTTCAAAGGCTATGCTCCGCTTGGGACGCTTGGTGCCACTTATCACGGGCTGTCTGACATTTTCATGGACCGGGGAGGCAAGGGCGGTTCGTCCTCATGTGATGCTGTTTGCGGTTTCGCAAATATTGCTGCGCATGAAATTGGCCACGGGCTTGGGTTCGACGATCCTGGCCACAATTTCATGAATTACGCCGGTTTCGCTCCCACGGTTCCGAACGAATGGTTCAAGGACAATGTCATGAAGCAAGGGGGCGACCCGTACGGAAAGCCTCTGCCGTTCCGTGGCGATAAGAACCAGAGAGCGATTGACGAAGTGAACAGGGCAAAGCCGTTTCCACAATAGGCCAGTCTGTCGAGGAGCTGTAATGAAACGCTTTTGGCGAACTTTGGCTTGGGGTGCAATGGCCACGGCGCTGCTGATCATCGGGTTGCTTGTATACGCAACAGTGAATGGAAGGCTTATATGGTTCCGGTCTCTCCAAAGTGTAGTGATTACCGAAAATGGAAAAGCGGTAGTAGGGTCACTTCACCAAAGCAAAGCCGGGCATGTTTTCATCCTAACTCGAAGACTGTCCCAGAGGACAGAGTCCTATTGGATCGTTTTGCCAGGGGACAGGCCGGGAAATGTATCCGGCTGCGGCGAATGGTCTGCTCCCGGCCTCCCACTGTTCTTTATCAGCAGTCTTACGCCGCCGTGCTTTCTTCCATCCAAGGAAGGACCTGGCTCGACGCCGTACGGGCCATCTGATCGCCGACTCGTGGTGGGCCATTCGACTCTTGCGTTTGTCGCCGACGATGGGAAACAGCTTCAATCGTCCTGGCAATGAGGAATGAACTTCGGTGGCCGAAAAGCTTTGTGAGCCTACGATGCGAGGAAGTACGACTACGACGCACCCTGGCGTGTGTCCTGATACAGTGAATTTCGCTTCATCTCGCTTTACCGGCAAAGAACGCGATGCCGAAACCGGGTTGGATTACTTTGGGGCTCGGTACATGTCCAGCGCTCAGGGGAGGTTCACTTCGCCTGATGCACCGTTCGCAGATCAGAATGTTGGCGATCCGCAAAGTTGGAATCTCTATACTTACGGTCGCAATAACCCTCTCCGGTATGTGGATCCAACGGGCAACGCCATTGAATTAACTGGCGATGAGGATGAGCGCAATGAGGCGCTGGCAGCAATCCAGGCAGCGCTTGGAAACAGCAAAGCCTCAGCCAATCTCTACATCAACCCAGAATTGGACAAGAAAGGCAACCAAACGGGACGGTTCTTCGTTGGTATCAACGGAGGAGCCGAAGCGTTTGCGAAAGCTGGCGATCTTGAGGCTGGATTAGGCGGAATCATCGGCGACAAGAACATCGTGCAATTTGGCTTGGGAGACAAGACCACGATTTACGATGACAGTGCCCCGAATTTCCTCCGTCCACTCACGTTCTTGAGCACTCAAACCCTCGATGTCGGACAGCGTTTTGGTGGTGGTGTAACCCATCACCGCAGCATTACGATGTCCGGGTTCATCCAATCGATAGTCGATCCGACCGATATACGTGACCGGACCGCCGCTGCCGAGGGGATTCCTGGCGCATCGCTCGGGGAAACAGTCGCTCACGAGTTGATCGGCCACGCTGGTGCATTCCTCCGAGGACAGATGGGCGCACCGAACAATCAAAGTGCAGTTGCAGCAGAGAATGCGGCCAGAGCGAGAGGGGGACCAAGCAGAGGCCAGAAACGGAGCCACTGAGCATGACCAAGCCACAGATCTGCCTCTTGGTTTACGCTGTTTGGGTTTGCATCGCCATTGGCTCGTTTGTGTCGGCACACGGAGGATTGGCTGGCGACTTTGATCGTCAGCTAATCGACACTACTGATCCACACTCGAAGAACGTACATGCAGCGTCGCTGGCCTTCAATCGATGGCAGGTCCACTTTCCTTCCGAGCCTTTAGCTTACCGGGCCTTCGTCACAGCACACACACCCGCTGACATCCTGGCAAGGCTGACCTTTAAGTGCATCCAGATCATACCTGCCTTCCAAGACCCGTTTCCTTTGGGCCTATCCTTTCCGAGCTATTTGATATCGCTTATGCTGTTCTTTGGAGGGGTGCAGTGGTACCTCATTGGACGCTTAGCCGACGTGTTGTGGACGAGGTTTCAACGGCGGTGAAGATTTTTTCGTTCAGCATCCCGCCACAGCATCCCGTCGCTGCACTTCGAGCTTCACCGCATAGAAGGCGGCTTGCAACAAATGAATCGGGCCGTGGTTAGCGGCGATGACGAGGTTGCCATCTGACCACTCGGAATTTTCGTGAGCGCCGATCAGAAGTTCGAGGGCGAACTGTTCGAGCACGGCGTCGTAGA
>JANXSF010000094.1 GCA_025352795.1 Acidobacteriota bacterium | reverse complement strand
CTTTGCCGCAGGCATCACTGCTGTGATGTGCGGTCAGGCGTATCTCACCAGTGCGCGCATCGCAGGTGCTGTTGGTCCCTGTCCTGGTTATGCAATCAACGAAGAGCCGTTTCTGGATGTCATCAAAATGCATCGCGATTCGGTCTCCCGTATCAACGCCAAAAACGTTCCTGCTGACTTGTACGATGCGTCGTGGGAGTGCTGGAATTCGGCTTTGGAATTAGGCAAGCTGCACGGATATCGCAATGCCCAAACCACCGTGATTGCCCCGACAGGCACCATCGGTTTCATGATGGATTGCGACACCACTGGCATTGAGCCCGACCTGGCTTTGGTGAAGCACAAGAAACTGGTTGGCGGCGGCGTAATTAAGATCGTCAACAACACTGTTCCTCAATCTCTAATTAAGTTGGGATATCGTCCCGCACAAGTGGAAGAGATTGTTTCTCACATCGATTCGTCAGGCACCATTGAAGGTGCCCCTGGTTTGAAGGAAGAGCATCTAGCCGTATTTGATTGCAGCTTCCGTCCAGTAAACGGCAATCGCTTTATTCATCACATGGGCCATGTCCGCATGATGGCTGCTGCACAACCTTTCATTTCCGGGGCGATCTCAAAGACGATCAACATGCCGGAAGAGGCAAGCGTGGAAGACATCATGGATGCCTACATGGAATCCTGGAAGCTGGGCTTGAAAGCGGTGGCGATTTATCGTGACAACTGCAAGCGCAGCCAGCCCATGAATTCCGGTGCTGGGACCAAGGGCGATAAGAAGACTGCCACTGTTGGGATTCCAGGTTCACCACAAATCGTCGAGCGGATTGTGGAAAAAATTGTGGAACGCCCCATGCGTCGCAAGCTGCCTGACGAACGGGTGGCGATGACGCATAAGTTCTCGATCGCCGGGCATGAAGGCTACATCACTGCCGGATTGTTTGAAGATGGGACGCCGGGTGAAATCTTCATCACCATGTCGAAGGAAGGTTCGACCATTTCCGGTCTGATGGACAATTTCGCAACTGCCATCAGCTTCTGCCTGCAATATGGTGTGCCACTGAAGTTCCTGGTGGATAAGTTTAGCCATGTACGTTTTGAACCAAGTGGCTGGACGGGAAATCCGCAGATTCCGTACGCCAAGTCGATCATGGATTACATTTTCCGCTGGCTGGGATCGAAGTTCCTGGGACCGGAGTATGCGACGGCTGAAGCAGGGTCGACGCCGATGATGAAGCCTACTGAAGAGAATCCGCAAGTGGAGATGAAGTTCGATACGCATATTTCGGATGCCCCATTGTGTGCGGAGTGCGGCGGGTTAATGACTCGGAATGGGAGTTGCTACAAGTGCGAGAACTGCGGGGGCACTAGCGGCTGCTCGTAGAGGCTTGGCTTTGAGGTACGGGGAAGGTGGCTTAATACGTCACCTTCCCCTGACGGCTTAAGATTGACTTTGTCCAACTCGTTCAGCTAATCTTTCAAATAGCATGACTATTGATGAACGAATTGAAATTCTAACTGTAAATATCGAATCGTTACATTCTAGCGCGAGTGAGCTGCATGCTACCGCGCAAAGCCATGAGCGACAGATTGAAGCGTTGACTTCTCAATCATCTGCAATCATGACTCAGACACAACAGGATGCCGAGAATATTCGAGGCCTTGTCAGAATAGCGGAGATTCATGAACGAAGACTCTCCCACATTGAAGGTCAGGATCAAGCCTGAACCCCTTCCCTATTGATCAAATTAGCATCAAACAGCAGGACAAGCCGCTTCACGGCGAATAACTTCCTATCTCTGGTTTTTATCCGCCTAGCGCATTGCTGTTGGCTTGCCGCCATTTTCTTTGCTGCGCTGCGCTGCATCCATGAAGGCGAAAATCTCCATGGTCTCTTCGTTCGGAACGGGAGGCACGCCGGTTGCGAAAAAGCCTACCAGTTGGTGCAGCATCGGTCCATAACCGTGCTTATATTTGGGCGTAGTCACCATATCTTTTTCACGAAAGGCCATGCCGCCGTATTCCCCATAAGGACGCAACACATTGACCGTTCCTAATTTGCCATCTTTCCATTTACAGGTGATCACATCGTTGGTGGAAACCGTGCGAGTCACCTCCACGCAGCCAGGACCCATCACTGTGAACAGCATTTCAATGGGATGGATAGCGTACCATGACAAATCCAAAGGATGAGTGGTTTCCAGCGGACCTGGACCCCACACTACTACAGTCTGATTGCCCGGTGATTTAAGAACCGGAAGAATATCGGCCCATCGCAAGCTGGACGCGGAAAACCATGGCACTTTGGCAGCTTTGGCGATGCGTTGAATCTCACGAGCATCAGCAAGCGTGGCGGCTAATGGTTTGTCGATGAACACCGGTTTGCCACATTTTACGGCTTCTTGGAACTGCGCCAAATGCTTGCGACCATCCACGCTTTCAAGTAGGATTCCATCCACTTTGCCGCAGAGTTGACTGATCCTATCGACAATTTCTACGTGATATTTTTCAGAGATTTCTTTCGCATAGCCTTCCACACGGCTGATGCTGGATTCAATGTCGGGACTGCCCCCTTTGAACGCTGCAACCACTTTCGCGCCCGGCACATGGTCCTTAGACGTGGCATCGTTGAAGGCTTTGCTGAATACACTGACGTGGGAAGTGTCTGTGCCGATAATTCCCAGTCGAAGGTCTGCACCACGGAGTGCTGCAGTGAAGCAGAATAGAAGAAGTACGTTTGCTCGCATTAAGGGCATTGTATCGTGATCGAACGAAGCGTGGATCTTTCAACAACATTGATGTATGTAAAAGGCGTGGGCCCCCAACGGGCAGCCATGCTGCAAGGTAAGGGTTTGGAAACCGTGGCGGACCTGCTTGCCTATGCGCCTTTTCGTTATGAAGATCGCAGCAACTTGAAACCTTTGGGGCAACTTACGCCCGGTGAAATGGCCACTGTGATTGTGGAAGTCTCCAGCGTGCGGATGAAGGGATTGCCGCGTATGGGGCTGCTGGAAGTTGAGTTTCGCGATAGCACCAGCGGCAAGTTACGCGGTAAGTGGTTCCATGGTTCATACCTTCAAAATGTTTTAGTACCAGGGTTGCGGGTGGCCCTTTTCGGCAAGGTAGAAAGCGATTCCTATTCTCGCGATCTGTTGATGATGCATCCGGAATATGAAGTGCTCAGCGAAGACGATGAAGATGGCGATAGTTCTTTGCACACTGGCCGAGTAGTTCCTATCTACGAAGCTGCCGGAAAAATCACAGCGAAGCAGTTCCGCTCACTGATGCGGCGAGTGTTGGACGCTCTGGGTCCATTGGATGATCCGCTTCCGGAAAATATTCGTAGCCGCCTGAAACTGCCTTCGTTGTGGGAATCCATCAAGACCATTCACTTTCCCTCGCAAACAGAAGATCTTCGATTGCTCAACCTGTTCCGCAGCCCGGCGCAAGTGCGGATGATTTTCGAGGAGTTCTTTTGGCTGGAATGTGGCCTGGCCTTGAAGCGTGCCAAAGCGCAACAGATAAAGGGTCTGCGGTTTGAACTGAACGATAAAGTGCGCGAGAAGATCAAGGCTATGCTGCCGTTCAAGCCCACTGGCGCGCAGAAAAAAGTGTTGTTGGAAATTGCTGCTGATCTTTCTTCGGGCCGTCCCATGAACCGGCTTTTGCAGGGTGATGTAGGCAGTGGGAAAACTTTGGTGGCGGCGGAAGCTGCGGTGATCGCCATTGAAAATGGCTATCAGGTGGCGGTACTTGCACCCACAGAAATTCTGGCGCAGCAGCATTATTTTTATTTCAAGCATTTGTTTCAGCGCATTGGATATCCGGTGGTGTCGTTGACGGGGTCCATGTCGGAACGCGAAAAAAGTCAGGTACGCAAGATCGTCGGCGCGGGTCTGGTTAAGGTGATTATTGGCACGCACGCCATTCTGGAACAGGATGTTCAATTTCAGCGATTGGGCTTAGCCATTGTTGACGAACAGCATCGCTTCGGCGTGATGCAGCGGCTTAGACTGATGGAAAAAGGATTACAGCCGCACGTTTTGACCATGACCGCCACGCCCATTCCGCGTACTTTGGCGATGACCATTTATGGTGATCTGGATGTTTCTGTAATCGACGAAATGCCCCCAGGGCGCATCCCCATCACTACGAAACATGTGAATAACGACCGTGTGGATCAGGTCTATAGTTTTCTACGGCAGGAAATTGAGTTGGGGCATCAAGCCTATGTGGTGTATCCGCTGGTGGATGAAAGTGAGACGCAGGCAGTGAAGGCTGCCACGAAAATGTATCAGCATCTTTCGGAAGTGGTGTTTCCAGATTTCAAGGTGGGCTTGATGCATGGCAAGTTACCTCCATCGCAAAAAGAGGCGGCCATGGCCGATTTTAAAGCGGGACTTGTGAATATTCTGGTTTCCACAACGGTGGTTGAAGTAGGTGTAGATGTGCCCAATGCCTCAGTAATGGTGATTGAACAAGCGGAACGTTTTGGCTTGGCCCAGTTGCACCAACTACGTGGTCGCGTAGGGCGGGGAAGTGCGCAGAGCTACTGCATTCTTGTGACTGAAAAGCTTTCCGAAACCGGGCGGGAACGCATTAGAACCATGGTGGATTCCAGCGACGGGTTCTACATTGCTGAAATGGATTTGCGATTGCGCGGGCCGGGTGAATTCTTTGGAACCAAGCAAAGTGGATTACCGGCGCTGAAGTTCGGAAACATTTTGCGTGATCCAGAGTTGCTGGAAGAGGCCCGTTTAGAGGCACTCTCGTTCATTCAGCATCCGCCCAGTGAAGAAGCATTGCGTACAGGCATCAAATATTTGCAGGAAAATTGGCAACGCCGCTACGGCTTAGTGCAGGTAGGATAAAAATCAAAGTATGAGAATCATAGCAGGGGAATATAAGAGTCGAGTGATCGCAAGCGTTCCGGGGATGAACGTGCGCCCTACGCCAGATCGTCTGCGGGAATCTCTGTTCAGCATCCTGGCTCCTGTTCTTGGCGATGCGGTGTTCGTCGATGCCTATGCAGGTTCGGGTTCGGTGGGTATTGAAGCCATCAGTCGAGGGGCGCGCAAAGCGATTTTTCTGGAAAAAGATAAGCGTGCCATTGTCGTGTTGAAAGAGAACTTGGCGACGCTGGGTATTGCCCGCAGTTCCTACGAAATCGCCCCTGGGAAAGCTGCGGAGAACCTGAAGGATTGGGAGGCTGACATTGTCTTTCTTGATCCACCCTATGAACTGGAAAAGGAATACATTGAATCACTGGCCAATGCCCAGGCCCGGGTGGTGATTGCGCAGCACTCAGTTCGCATGAAGCTTCCTGAAGCAACCAGCAAGCTCGCCCGCTATCGGGAAGTGCGTCAAGGCGATAACGTGCTTAGTTTTTACCGGCCCGTAAGTACGGACTGACGTGCCGAAACACTTCCGCTAAATATTGTTTTGCGGGTTCGTCTAGCTTGGTTTCAGGGTCAAGCGTACCTTTACCCTCGCCGCCCCCGGCAGGACGTTGCCGCATCAGGTGATTCTTGAATATGCCGCGCAGTTCCAGAATGTATTTCACTGAATCAACACCATACTCCTTTACTTCGCTGATGAACAAGTTGGCGCGGGCGAATTCGTCCATGGCTTGGGCATGATTTCCAGTGCGCCAAAGCTCCCAAACGGTGACATAGAGGTCAGCAAAACCACCGGCAGGTATGGTTCCTACTGCACCACGGTTCAACTCATCGGGAAACATTTGGCCGTGATTTCCAGTGAAGATTTTGATGTGCGGGGCACGTTTGGCGAATTCGGTGATGCGGTGCGGCGTGAACCCGGCTTCATCTTTTACATAGGCAAGCGTTGGCACTTGTTTGGCCATTCCGATGATGTCGTCAACACTCACCTTTCCGATGGCCTGAACGATTAACGGCAGGCTACAGGCACTGCCGATCTGCTTGTAATAATCGATGAATTTCGCGATGGAAGCATCTTTGGGCGGGATGGCGATAATGGCATCGGCACCCTGTTTTTCGGCATGTACGGCGAACCGTTTCGCAGTTTCGATTTGCTGCGACTGCACGCCGATAACAACGGCAGGCTTCAGGCCCTTGTTGGCTTTGAGGATCATCTCAACGCCGGCAATGCGTTCTTCGTCACCCAAGGTAAAGTATTCACTAGCCAGTTGCGGCCAGACGATTCCTTGCACCTGGCACTTGTCAAAGAAGCGAACCTCAGCAGCAAGCGTTTCCATGTCAATCTCATTGGCTGTGGTGAACGGCGTATGGACAATGGGAAAGATACCTTCCAGCGTGCGGGAAGTTTTGGCGAATCCAGTAACAGCAGTTGCCCCAACAAGGCTCAGAAAATGACGACGATTCATACTTGTCACACTACCATTCCGAGCAGGAAGTGTCTAACTCACTAACTGAGCAGTTGCCGAAAACACGTCAGCCATGCGCCGGTCCAACGTCGCAATCCGCCCTCCATTTGATTTAGCCAGGTCGACCAGATAAGAATCAGTGACGTGCCCATGACCTAGAATCCCTTTGTCTGGCAAGGAAAGACAGTTGGTGGTGTCAGCCCAAAACTCGTGACCAGGCATGGAAGTGATCAATCGTAAAAGCTGCTTGACATCTTGAAACAATGATCCAGGGTTGATGCGAAGAGTATAACGAAGCAGCGCCATTTGGGTTATGGGACAAGTTGCAAACCGACCACCCATATTTGCAAACCAGGCGGTGGCCACGCGATGAGCGGTGTGCGTTTCATCGCTGAGCGCAATCAGCACACTCGAATCCAGCAGATAGGTGAATTTCATCAGCGCTCGTCGGCTTCTTCCAACTCGTCAAGCAGTGCCTTAACGTCCTCGTGGGTTCGCCGCACTCCTCCGTCAAAGGTTGGAAAGCCAGCCGCAGATACGCCTAAATCCAAGCCAGTTGTTCGTTTTGATTTAGTGGGGCCAACTATATATTCGCTGACAACGGTACCTAAAGACTGTTTGCGCTCACGGGAAACCGCCTTTGCTAAGTGATAGGCCTCGGGAGTAAGATCAAGAGTCGTCCGCACAATCACATCATAGCATCAACGCACCAATTAGTTACTTTCATTCATTCGGGTCGGTTATCAACTAGCTAGCCCGTATTTCTCATGAAGAATTATTAACCATCGAAATGTCATCCTCCGCCCTTGACGAAAGCTGGCTTTGATAGAGAAACGAGTAGAACCATTGGTTGTAGGCGCGAGTAATCACAACAATCCGCACCGGCCTGTTACAAGAATTAGAATGTCAAAGATCAGCGGCCAACAAAATCATTCCGTGCGAAGCTGTTGTACGACTCGAGCAAATAGCGATTGATATGGATAACTGCTGGCCATACTGACCCACATCTTGCGAACTGTGACTCGAACCA
>JANXSF010000083.1 GCA_025352795.1 Acidobacteriota bacterium | reverse complement strand
CAGCCGCCCTTCAGTTACACCGCTTCACCATCTAAGGACGCCTGTTTTTTTGTCCAACCGATGGGGTCCACCTCACTCGATAAGAAGGGCATTTCCTACGTCCCGTCAGAAAGTAACAAGTTCATGGTGGATGTGAAGCGGCCTGGAGCGGAAGTGATTAAGGCAATGGCGGCAGAGAAAATATTCATTGGTCGAGTATGGCCCTCTTGGCCCACGCATGTCCGAGTCTCAGTAGGTACCAAGGAAGAAATGGCAAAGTTCAAGACAGCTTTTGCAAAAGTCATGTCTGTTTAGAAATGATTGATAAGAAGTAACAAGGATAGGGATGAAGTGGAGTTCTCCCCAAATTTGAGACTCGAGATTAGACTCACAAAATTCTTTGAAGGAGAATTTGAGAGATGTCTACATCACGTCGTACATTCACCCGGGAGTTCAAGCTGGCGGCCGTCAAGAGGCTGCAATCAGGATTTCCAATAGGCCGGGTAGCCCGGGAACTGGAAGTAAACACGAACCAGTTGCATCTGTGGAAGAAGCAGTTTACGGAGAAACCAAACTCGGCTTTCTCCGGCCAAGGCCGCCGTCGAGGCGAAGAGACCGAGGTAGCGGAGCTGGAACGAAAGATTGGCCAGCAAGCCATGGAGATTGATTTTTTAATGGGCTGCTTGCGACAGATCGAAGATCTGCGGAAATCGCAAGCGGAGACAGCCAATCCGCGCTCTGCCGAAAAATCCGTGAAGAACGGAAAAGGGGCAGCCCGTTGACCACCGAACGAATGATCGAACTGACCGGCATAAGCCGCGCCACTTACTACCGCTTCGATCCCGAAGCTGTGGCTGCCGTAAAAGACGTTGAACTGCGAGACGCCGTGCAGCGTGTTGCGCTGAAATACCCGGCCTATGGACGCCCACGCATCACCGCCGAACTCAAGCGCAGGGGCTGGCAGGTGAACCACAAACGAGTGGGCCGCATTCTGCGCGAGGATAACTTGCTATGTATCCGCAAGCGTAAATTTCAAACGACAACTGATTCCACGCATAATCATCGAATCTACAAGAACCTGACGCGGGAGTTTGTTCCAACCAGGCCCAATCAACTGTGGGTGGCCGACATCACTTACATCCGGCTGGCCGAGGAGTTTGTGTATCTGGCCGTGGTGCTGGACGCTCACTCACGACTGGTGATTGGATGGGCTCTGGAACGAACGCTCGAAGCCAAGGTCGCCATAGATGCATTACGGATGGCGTTCGACAAACGGGGAGCACCCGCCGGGCTGATCCATCATTCCGATCGCGGAGTTCAATACGCTTGCGGCGAATACACGCAACTGCTGAAAGATCACCGAGTTCAAATCAGCATGAGCCGCAAGGGGAACCCTTATGACAATGCCAAGGCGGAAAGCTTCATGAAGACGCTCAAGCACGAGGAAGTCCATCGCGTGGAGTACGACGACCTGGCCGATGCGCGTCGTGGAATCCGTAAGTTCCTTGAACTTACTTACAACCGAAAACGGTTACACTCGGCATTAGGTTACTTACCGTCGGCAGAGTTCGATAAGATAGCATTAATCGAAAAGGTTCCAGCGTGAGTTTTTTAAGGAACTGCGAATATCTATCAATCCGAGATCGAAAAGCCGGGGTTCTGGACGCCTCTCGTTTTCGCCCAGTCGCCCAGCTAATTCGGTTAGCCGAGAGGTTGCATTCCGATGAATCTCGTCTTGACGAGTCTTCGAGTGGAGATCCCTCGGCGAGTTGCTCTCCAGCAGAGCTCGCTTCTGTCTCTCCGACTATTGCGATTCTGCTAAACCTTTGGCCCGCTGTCCAGTGCTTTTTTTGCTGTTCAGCCTACTGTCTCTAAACTTTTGTCTCACGTTAGGGGACAACACCAAAGCGTCTCTTTAACTGGCAGTACAGTTGGCAAGCATTTGGCGGGGACATCTGTGGCGGCGCGGTAGCGGCACTTATCGCGCTGCCCTATGGCTTGGCACTCGCCAACGCCATGGGACTTCCACCGGTGATGGGACTATTCACCTCATTCTTGTCGGCGCCGATAACAGCACTACTGGGAAGAAATCCGGTATTGATTGGGGGGACGGCCAGTGCTACCGTTCCCTTCATTGCAGCAGCAGTAAAAAGTCAGGGCATTGGAGGTGCTTCGAAGATCTCCATTGTCGCAGCAATTTTCATGATGGCGTTCTCAGTATTGCGATGGGGTCGCTATGTTGCACTGGTTCCCTTGCCTGTTGTAACGGGCTTTTCCTGTGGAATTGGCGCGATGATGATCATCGGGCAATTGAATACGATCTTTGGGTTGAACATAACATCGTCAGCGGGCAACCCGGTTTCCCAACTTATGCAGTTCGTGGAAAACCTTGGTGAAACCAGATCGGCATCGCTGATGCTAGGCTTCGCCGCGATAGCCTCCACGGCAATTTTCGCCCGTATTTATCCACGATCCCCGGGCCCACTGATTGGAGCTGGAGTGGCTCTTTTATTGAGTAATCTATTACATCTTCATGAAAAAGAGGTCGGTGTATTGAGTCTTAGCATTCCGCCACTCGTCGGATTTTCGTGGGCCGTGACAGACATATATACAGTGATTCCTTCGGCACTTGGATTAGCAGTTGTGGCTACGGTAAATATTTTGATTACTTCAAGAGTTGTGGATCATTTTAGAGGGCGCAGTCGCATCAGGAATGCTGATCCCGATGCAGAACTGGGGGCCTATGGCATTGCCAATATTTGTGCCGGAATATTTGGTGCGCCAGTGAGCGTGGGCATTCCTGCTCGTAGCTTGGCCAATGTTCGATGTGGCGGAACAACTCGTGTATCGAACATTGTTCATGCACTTTTCCTGCTTCTGTTCCTGGGGTTGGGAACTCAAGTATTAGCTCGCATCCCACTAGCTGCCTTAGCTGGAGTTACTGCGTACATTGGATTTTGTCTGTTGGATTGGAGCGCCTGGGCTCGCTTACCAAAAATGCGCCGATTGGATTGTGCAGCCTTTTTATCGACAGCAGTGGGCATTTTATTTCTAAATGCAGCGCTATCGGTAGCCATTGGATGCGCCTTCTATGCCCTCAAACCTTTACTTGCGATGCTTCCCCAACGGCTGCCGTTCCTTCCTATTGAAGGGCAGAATCTCAATCGTTCCTAAACACGTCTTCTATACCTGCTCGTAAAAGTTCAGCAACACTCCATGCTTGCGAAATGCACCCTGCCCATTTGTGAGGAAAGTCACCATCGGCGATTTCTGGAAGGCGACCAAGCCCGGATTCCATCATCTGTACTTGAAGACCCAACAACCATTCCTTAGCCTGATCCTGGGAACTCACTGATCTTTGATGGACCTTCAAATAGGCTGTGAGAAAGGGACCCAGCAGCCATAGCCAAACGGTTCCTTGATGGTAAGCGGAATCCCGTTCGCTAACTCCACCCTCGTATCGAGGTCGGTATTTTGGATCATCCCGATTCAATGTTCGCAGTCCTACCGGAGTCAGAAGTTCTCGCTGCACTACCGCTACCACTTGCAGCGCTTGATCGTTGGTGAGCATTGTGTGGGGAAGGCTGACGGCAAAAATTTGGTTAGGCCGGATGCTGCCATCGCCCTGTCCAGCTTGAACAACATCGAACAGACAACCGCTAGCTTCATTCCAAAAAGTCTTGTAGAAACTTGCCTTGGCTTTATCGGCAAGCACTGCATACATACTTTCACAGGTGGGGTCGAAATCGGCAGCAAAAGACTCCATAATGCGCAGTGTGTTGTACCAAAGAGCTTGAATCTCAACTGGCTTTCCATAGCGAGGCGTGACCACCCAATCACCGACCTTCGCATCCATCCAGGTAAGTTGAACGCCAGGCTCGCCGCAATTTAGAAGCCCATCGGTATCAACGCCGATGCCGAAGTTTGTTCCACGGATATGCCAATCAACAATGCTCTTTAACTTTAGGTAAAGATGATCGCGAACAAGGGCAGTGTCCCCAGAGTATTTACAGTAGGATCGAATTGCCTCAAAGAACCAGAGGGTCGCATCCGCAGTATTGTATTCGGCGGGCTCACCGGCGTCGGGGAAACGATTTGGCAGTAATCCCCGATCCAGGCTATTGGCAGAGGCCAGCAAAATATCCCTGGCGATTTCAGTACGACCTGTCACCAAAGTCAGGCCAGGGAGTGAAATCATGGTGTCCCTGCCCCAATCGGAAAACCAATGATAGCCGGCGATGATGGTTTTCAGTTCTCCTCGCTGGACAATGAATTGATCAGCGGTTGCGGCTAGGGACTGCATCATGAGATTTGTATTTGGGGCACCGCGCTTCAAGTCTGCGCGTCGTTGAGTTTCCTGATTACAAAAGGAAGTTGCTTGTTGAGCTTCGTGCCGTTCTGTCGACGCGATGATCGCAGCACTGCCTCGGCCGTTCATTTGAAATTTTAGAATTAGTGGATTGAATAGGTCTTCCTGATAATCAAGACCACGGTCCCGTTCCACCGAGTATTCGAAATTTCGATACCAGACGCCAGTCTCTTCCATCTCATCCGCATCATGGGCCAAATGCAGCTCGGGAAGCCCCATGTATGGAGTAAGAGTTGCCATGCCTGGCTCAACCAGGAGGAAACGATTAAGGGAGTCATTTTCATGCGTGGTGCTATGGAAATCGCGAAAGGCAACTAGCGGTCGAACTTCCAGCAGGATTTCAGAAGTTGAGTTTTGATCGTTGCGGCGCAACTCATACTGGATGACGGTTGTATTTTCTCCGTGCACCATAAACAAGCGCTTTTCCAATTCAAAACCTTCCACCCGAAATGTAAATACAGGAAAAGGATCTAAACGAAACTCAACTTGAAATTGATAGCCCTGGGGGTGAACTACACCTGGATATTGGTTGGATGAAAGTTCATATCTGCGGCCATCAATCAGTAATGTTTCTTCTAATTTCGATAGAAGGAGCAACTTGCCCACAGGCGGCTTGGTGGCAGCTACCAACAAGCCATGATAGCGTCGAGTGTTTAATCCGCAAATAGTGGACGAAGAAAAACCACCCAAACCATTGGTCTCAAGCCACTCGTGTTGCAACGCGTAGTCAAGACTTCCACAAGTTTCCTGATTAAACCGGATGACGTTCATGCTTAAGCACCACCTGAAGGCATTGCATCACAGTTCAGACGGGTAGCGTTAAAGGTTGCTACTGACGAACAGGCTTCAGACAGATCCCCAATTTCTTGATCTTGTAAAGAAGAGCCTTGTAGTCAATGCGCAGTGCGGATGCGGCTTGCTTGCGGTTCCATTGCGTTGCGTTCAACGCGGAAAGAATCGCTTCCACTTCAGCCTGATGTTTGGCTTTGGTAACCTGTTCCAGAATCGGCGATTCTTCCAATTTACTTACATGCGAATAAGCAGGCGCAGCAGCTCGATTGATGGTCTTGATTTGAATTTCCCGAGCAATGGCTTCGGCATCACCAAGGACAATAAAGCGACGAATAATATTTTCCAATTCCCGCACGTTGCCCGGCCAGTGATAGTTAACCAGCACTGGTCGCAAAATGGAAGGAAGGGTCAATCGACGTTCCAAGGAGTGTCGGCGCATGAGCACTTCAGCCAACGGAAGGATATCTTCTTTGCGATCTCTTAACGGTGGTAAATGAAGATTTACAACATTCAGTCGATAGTACAAATCCTCACGGAAAGTGCGGTCGATAATTGCTTTTTCCAGATTCTGATGAGTTGCCGCGATCACCCGGACATCCACGCGAATTGTTTCCCTGCCGCCGATGCGCTGGAACTCACGATCTTGCAGGACATGCAGTAACTTGGCTTGCAGTTTGAAATCCAGATCGCCGATTTCATCTAACATGAGCGTGCCGCCGCTAGCCAGCTCAAACATGCCGACCTTTTTCTGAAACGCGCCAGTGAAGGCCCCGCGTTCATATCCAAAAAGTTCGCTTTCTAAAAGTTCAGATGGCAACGCAGCACAGTTCAGCTTCAAGAAAACTTTATCGGCACGCGGTGATTCGGCGTGCAATTCGCGGGCAAGTACTTCTTTTCCAGAACCTGTTTCCCCTTGAATAAGCACCGGCACTTCAGACTTGCCCACATCCCGGGCAAGGCGTCGGATGGACTGCATACACTCAGACTGTCCAAAAAACAACGAGGGCTTAGAAATGGATGGCGGGTCAATTGCGGGCATTGATGGAGCCTTCATCATTGCCCGATCCAAAGCGGATCGAAGATCTTCTGGCACTATGGGATTCGTCAAAAAGTCAGTGGCACCGCGCTTCATTGCTTCAACTACTTTTGAAGTACAGGAGACGTCCGAGACGATGATCACGGGAAGGTCATGGCGGTGGTTCCTGATTTCACGCAAGGTATCCACGCCGTCACTATTTTGCATGAAGATATTCAGCAGAACGGCAGATATCCGGCCATTGGCGTTGGCCAGACAATTCATAACTCCATTGCCGTCACGGGCCGCTTCTACCTGATAACCCAAACAACTCAATGTCGTTTCCAAACCGGTGCGGATGTCTTGCTTGTTTTCTCCGATAAGTATAGTTTCGTTCATGATATGCCCAAGTGAGTTTGTCTTTGAGATCCAATAGGGGAAGTTGGGTCTCTATGTCGGCAACATTACAATTAATAAATCCTAAGCAAGCTTGAGTAACAATCAACTATCTCAATTCTCTTTGCTGTAAGTTTCCACCCTATCAGGAATCCCACTTATTTTCCACACTAGGTACTGCTAGTACCATCGTCACTACCCTCAACTGCACCATTAGAATAACGCATTTCCATGGAAAGTCAAGAACACTCGGTACTCAACCCAAAGTTTTGTAAGTTCCCAAAAAGTGGGAACATCTCCACATTGTGGTACTGGAACTCATATTACCTTGTCTCTACTTACAAACCTTCACTTAGTACAATTAGAGGCTAAACTAAGCAAACAAACTTGCTCACATATAAGTGCCAACTCTTGGTTTGGCAATTTGTTGGCAGCCTACGTGCAATGTATGAAGAAGTTATGAGCCGCTCCAAATTGTATCTAACGTTTCCCCTTCCAGCCTTCCTCCTTATACTGGTGATGCCACACCCCGCATTAGCAGGATCAAAAAAAGCAACCGCCATTATCCAACCGTCGGACACGCGGACTGAGGCGGCAATCAGCGCCCAGCCGAATAGCTATGTCATCGGTGCAGGAGATGTTCTTCAGATCAACGTATGGCATGAACCGGAAGCGTCGGTTGCCTCCACGGTTGTTCGAACTGACGGGTTGATTTCGTTACCACTTATTAAAGAAATTTCAGCAGCGGGATTTTCCCCGGCTGAGCTTGAAAAACTTATCACAGAAAAACTGTCCAAGCAAATCCGCAACGCCGATGTGACCGTTTTGGTGAAAGAGATTCACAGTGAAAAGATTTACCTCATTGGGGCGCTGAAGAAGGAGGCGCAACTAATTCTAAAATCACCGCTTACCGTGTTGCAGGCAATTGCTGAAGCAGGTGGGCTGACCGATTATGCCAAGCGCAGCAAGATTTATGTGCTGCGTCAGGAAAAATCCAAGCAGCTACGCTTTCCATTCGATTATCCAGCCGTGCTTCGCGGCGAACACATGGAACAGAACATTCTATTGCGTCCAGGCGACACGATTGTTGTTCCCCAATAAGTGCCCAATAGATGATACAAAGTGCAAAAGTTTTGGAATCAATCCAAAAAGTTGTGAATGTTAAGCCAGAGAAGGATGCCATCGTGAGATCGGAATTGTTGTCAATCATCATCGTAGGACTGCTTTTCACTGCCACCATTCCGTATGTGGAAGCGCAACCAGTACTAGGAGTTTCATCGGACACGCATCGCGACGGGTTTGACATTTACAGCGCGTCGGCGGCAACGGCATACTCCTCCTACCCTGGTACTTTCGGTTCTTCCACCAGCAATGGAGGTAAGGTCCAGTGCGGTTATTCCACTTTGGCAGGAGTCACTTTAGGTTATTCACATGGCGGTCCGAATCTGAAGTTCGCATTCAAATATTCGCCATCCTATGCCGGAGCATTTTATTCTTCCAGTCTGAACTCCTTTAACCAAAGTCTGAGTTTAGAAATGGTTGCAAAACTCAGCGCCAAGTGGGCCTTCTCATTGGCGGCATCGGGTGACGACGTTACCATTGATCAATTTCTATTCAAACAAAACGGACTGTCGCAACTGGTAGCAGGTTCTGCGACGGTGGATGAATTTGCCAGCGCTGTGCTCAGCGGCTCTTCCACGTCACTTGCATCTTCTCCGCAGACGCTAGTCTTTGGAACCAGGATTTTGTCCTACGGCGTCAATGGCGGTTTTACTTACAAGCCAACAACTCGTTTCAGTGTCAACATCAACGGCGGAGGCTATCAATCCATTGCCAGAAACCATGACAACGGATCAGGCCAATTCTTAACTCCACGCACTAATGTGGAACATGCCGGAATCGCTCTATCGTATTCACTGAATCCAAGAACTGAAATTGGTGTGATTACTGAAGCCACTCAATCGCACAACGCACTCGTTGATTACCGCAGCTTCAGTTACACCGGTTCTTATGGAAGAAAGTTGGGAACTCATTGGTTCGCGTCGGTGCAAGCAGGATTAGGAACTTATCAGTACTTAGGAAACAAGACGGCACTCCCGTCGGGAGCTTCCATTGTAACTAGTGGAACTCTCGCATATAAGGATAGAGAAAACGCCTGGGCAGTCACTTACAACCGCATGGTAGGCGATGTCTATGGCCTGGCCTCTTCTTCCTCAAGTTCTGTTTTTGGTTCGTGGAATTGGAAAAAGCCTGGTAAAAAGTGGGCCCTGCAAGCATTTGGTGGGCAACAGCGACTTCTTGGCAGTTCCATGGGTGCCATCACAATCTGGCATGGAAGCGCCGCAGTTTCCCGATCACTGAATCGCCAGACGTCAGTTAGTCTGGCTTATGGTTACATGAGCGATGCAGTGGCCCCGGTACTTACATTCAGTAATGGCGTGGCCCACTCCGTTCGTCTAACCATTTTTTGGATTCCTAGACAGCGCCAAATGGAACTATTGAATAAGCAAGATCTCAGTGCGTCGTACGAAAGTATTGGTCAAAACCCCAAATATTCGTTATTCAATTTTCAACCTACAGACCTGAAATCAATGACTTCGGAAGGATTGTGATTTGGTATGACACTTGCATTGAAGCCCGTTATAGAGATTAGCAACAAAATGTTGACAACAGTGAAATCCTAACAATGAATGTACAGCGAAAATCCGTGATCCCAGGTGGACAACAATTCTTACCACTCTCCGTGGCCCGCATGCTTTGGAAGAGTAAGTGGAAGGCCCTTTCCGTTTGGTTATTACTTACTCTGATATCGAGTTTACTTGTGTTACGCATGACTGATGTTTATCGGGCTGAGGCGGTAATCCTGGTTGATTCACAAAAAATCCCTGAAAACTTTGTGGCCTCTACCGTTCAGGTGTCACTGCAAGATAGTCTGAGCGCAATCAGCAAGCAGGTGCTGAGGGCCGATCATTTATTCAAGATCATTGACGATTTCAAATTGTATCCAACCGATAGAAACAAGAAAACCGTGGAAGAACTTGTTGACCGGATGCGCACCCGTGACTTGGACGTAAAGCTGGAAAGAAGTCTAAGTGGGAATCGTTCCGGCGCATTCCGGATTTCCTTTCAAGGGCCAGACCCGGAAGTGGCTGCTGGAGTTGTCAATCGAGTCACTGATCTGTTCGTCAGAGAGAATGTAAGAACACGCGGACAAAGAGCGCAGGGCACTTCTGAATTTATTGAAAATCAGCTCAACCAGGCCAAGAAAACTTTGGAAGAGCAGGAATCGAATTTGAGCAAGTATAAGTTGCAATGGGCTGGCGAGTTGCCGCAGCAGGAAGGGGCACTGATGCAGACTCTTTCCATGCTTCATGCGGAACTACAAGGCAATCAGGACGCATCCAACCGGGCCGAACAGAATCGTCAAATGCTCGAAAATACGCTTTCCTTTGCTGAGTCCTCTCTGCAAACTGCTACTCGAGCCATGGCCCCAATTCCTGTAAATGAAGTAGGTACTCCGCAAACAGTTGCCACGGTGAGCCGTGTAGAAGCACCTTTGCAATCGGAAATTCTTGAGGGTCAACTAGAGGCTGCTCGTCGACGCTATTTCGATGATCATCCAGAAGTAAAGCGGCTGACGACGGAACTGGAGCAGATGCGCGTTGCTGAATCAAAAATGCCTCGTCCGGCCAAGCCAATCGAAACAAAATCGGCTAGCCTCCCAGTGAGTAAGCCAGTAGCTGCTGTGTCGCCACAATTACTAGCCGATGTAACTCGGGAAAAAGAGCGGGTCTTCAATCTTAAAACTCAATTAGAAGTCGTAAAAAGGGAGTTGGCGGTGCGGACTTCGGACAATCGGCGCATTCTAGGAATGATCGCGGAGCATCAGTCGCGAGTCGGGAAATTGCCAATTCGTGAACAACAAATGGCATCGCTTACAAGAGACTACGAAATTTCAAAACTGAATTATCGTAATCTTCACGACAAGAAAATATCTGCGACGATTTCTGCGGAGATGGAGCGTAGCGAACAATCGGAAAGATTCACCATAGCTGAACCAGCGCACGTGCCGTCAAAACCAGTTGCACCGAATCGCTTGCTGTACGGATTGGTGGCCTGTCTGTGTTCCCTGGTATGCAGCTTGGCCCTATTTCTGAGTGCGGAATTGAAAAAGCATACGTTTTTAGGGGAATGGGAAATTCCAGCTCATGTTGCGATTTTGGGCAGGATTCCGAAAATCACAACGCCACCGGATTCTGGAGAAAGAGCCCCGTCGTTGGGAATCGGAGTAGGCGCAGGCATTTCCCTTCTAGTGCTGAGCCTTTCAGCAATCGGATATTTAGCTGGTTATTGGGCGAAGGTGATTGGATGAATATGAGGCACAAAGATGCACATCAAGAAGTAGACGAAATGTTGAGCGAGAATGTAGCAGCGGGAGCGAATGGCAAAAACGGTGGAAGCCGGATACCGCGCACTATTTCTTCCATTGGGCGCAAGCAGCCAATTGCATTTTCTTCGCTTGAAGACTCCGATGATCTGTTCCCTTTGGGCGGAGATCCTATTGTCAAGGGCCTTAAACCACGCATTGCTGCTACCAACGGAACTTTCGCGCCGACTTCCAAACTAGCATATACACCTGCTTCCAATGGACATTTGCAGCTTGTTGCGAAGACAGTAAAAAAAGAGAATGAACTTCCCAAACTGATCGATCCGGCAAACGTCGCAGATATTTGCTTAAAGGGAGACAGGCAGCCATGGAACGCCGCGCCCACAGGCTTAGAAGATGAAATTAAGGTGCCCAATGAGGAGCGCAAAGTCTACCCGTTGGAACCATCTGTGGAGACAGATCATTTGGAGGGGCAGCAACCTTCACCGTATCGTTCTGTCTGGCTCGAAATCCCCAAAGGGATTCCCGTGTTTCCCTTTGATGGAAGTGAGCCGAGGGTTGCCGAACAATACCGGATTCTGCGTACCAGCATATTGCTCCACGCAGCTAATCCCAAGGTAGTTGCCATCTCAAGCGGCAGTTCCGGCGATGGCAAAACTTTGACTGCCGTGAATTTCGCTGGAATTATGGCAATGAAAAGCGACACCAAGGTCCTGATTGTAGAAGGCGACCTTCGAAAATGCTCCATTGCTCCACTGCTGGGTATTCAATCGTCTCCGGGATTGGCAGAAGTTCTTCGCGGACAAGCCACGCTTGATGAAGCCATTGTGCGAGCTGAACAGCTTCCCAATTTTCACGTGCTGCCAGGCGGCAATGTTGCCGCGAATCCCGCTGAATTATTGGATTCTGATGTGTTCCGTAGTTTTGTACTGGAAGTTCGCAAGCGGTTCACCTTTATTGTGTTTGATACAACACCAGTAGCCTCCGTTGCCGATTTCAAACTTGTTATGCAAGTAAGTGACGGCGTGTTAATGGTTGTGCGGCCAGACCATACGGACCGGGATTCCTTTCATAGAGCGTTTGAGATTGTGCCTGAAAAACGTTTGTTGGGAGTTGTGGTTAACGCTTTTGAGGATTGGTTCTTATGGAACAAGTTGGACGCCAATTATTACTATTCCGGCGAAATTCGTAAACCAAAGCCGCAACCCTTTTTCCGTTGGCGCCGTCGGCCAACTTGAACTCTTTAGACTTCGACCGCAGGTAACTTTTAGTTGTGTTTTATCAATGATTTAGAAAATTCACTGTAAGTGAAGGGGCAAAGCTATGTCCGATGTAAGCCGCTGGTATGCGGTGCAGACTCGATCCAATCTGGAACAAATCGTTGTTGGAGAATTGAACGCGAAAGGTATTGCTAATTTCTGCCCTTGTTTTTCAGAACTGCACCAGTGGGCTGACCGCAAAAAAATAATTGAACGTCCAGTTTTTCCAGGGTATGTTCTCAGTAACTTCATCGCCGATCCCTCTATTCGTCTCCGAGTTCGACAGAGCCGCGGGGTAGTCAGAATTCTTGGAACCGGCAATTTAATTGAAGCAATCCCTGATGTTCAAGTTGAATCCATACAGCGGATGCTGTCCAGCGGTGAGGTATGTTTTTCGCATCCCTTTCTCTGTGAAGGTGCAAAAGTCCGAGTGCGCCGTGGACCGTTGAAAGATTTGGTAGGCACTCTCATAAGAATTAAACACCAAACTCGCCTTGTGCTTTCAGTTGACCTTATTTCCAACTCTGTAGCCACAGAAGTGGACTTGAGCGACATTGAAGAACTTACTTATAACTACCGCCCAATGCCGAGCCTCTGCGCTTAGATAAAAGGAATCGATGTTTCCAAATTTAAAACTCCAGATCTGGAGAACGGGTCTTCGTCAGAATCGAGTTGCACAAATGTTGCAAATGGATGAGACCATACTCAGCAAGATCCTGAATGGCTTTCGCGAGCCCGCGCCTGAATTAAAACTCAAAATCGCGTCTCTGTTGCAATGCGATCCAATGTGGTTATTCGAACGCCAGGATAGCACCCGGGAATTTCCATCTAAATCTGAGGAACACAACCAGTCTGAAGCACCGCCAGTGACAGCGGGCCTTGACGGTACTTCCAAATGACCAGGTCGTTGTAACGACGCTTATTTTTGCCCCCAGATAAAACTGCCCATGGACATCCCCCAGTGACAAAAACCACATCTCTATTTATGTTGGCATTGCTTCCCCTATTAGGGAAAAACTCTTATCTCACGCACCATGTTCACCTTCTCCTTCAGAAGCTGTGGGTCTATTTCCTTTACGCGACAGGCTCATTTTGGTGGGCCAAACGTCAGCTTCGGCAGAGTGGCTCCATTGTTGTGCTGATGTTCCATCGCGTATTAAAAGATGAAGAATTCAAGCGTCCGCAAGTTCTACCGGGAGTCGTTGTGCGCCAACGAACGTTTAGCGAATTGGCCCAGCACGTGTCCAAACACTACGATGCGATCCCAATTCATCGTGCTGTTCCTGGCGAAGTCGGTGATAAACTTCGCGTCGCATTTACGTTTGACGACGGCTGGACTGACAATTATGCGGTAGCTCTACCCATTGCCATTGAACACAATATTCCGATGACAATTTTTGTTTGTCCTGGTTTGATTGGCACTTCCCAACCGTTTTGGCCAGAACGGATGACCAGCTTGTTTGCTGCATCGGGCCGATCAATCAAGCGATCTGAGATTGAAGAAATGATTGAACAGTTGAAGAAATGTTCCCCCGAAGATAGAGAGCGGGCTATTGATCAACTGGTCCATCAGGAACTGCTCAATGGGAATTGTTCGAACACGCTTGCCGAACAACCAGCCCCGGAAACCAGCACATTGTCCTGGGACGAAATTCTGGAGATGAATAAACGCAATATCAGTTTTGGATCACACACCCAGACACATCAGATTCTTACCACTGTGCCGCTGGATCAAGTTCGAAGCGAAATCAACCTGTCTAAGATCGAACTGGAACGCACTCTGAATTTACCTTGCGAAACCTTTGCTTACCCCAATGGCAACTGGAGTCCAGAAATTCGCGACATCGTTGCACAAGAGGGATTCAAGCTTGCCTTCACAACGCAGCGCGGTGCCTGGACCCCTGAATGTGATCCTCTGGCAATCCCTCGCGCTAATGTCTACGAAGGCAACGTGGTCTGGCCAAATGGTCGATTTTCGCCGGCCATGTTTGAATACACAACGTTTTGGAAAGTTTGGCGAGCTACACGAAAGGCTCGAATTTCCGTTCCTGAAAATGAAACCAATGCCACCGCATCGTCAGCAAAGCAGCCAGCGACAGTAAACGCCTGCCAGGAATAGTAAATGCATTTCGGTCTGGAAACAATATCCATCTCGGTACTTTACGTCGCGTTCCTCGCGGCGGTAATCCTCAGTATTTTTTGGAGGCCCATCGCTGGAATTTGTTTTCTTATCCCGATCATCCCCCTTCAAACCATGCGGTACCGGTTAGACCAATATCCGCTTGGCTCGAATATTATTTTGATCACCATGCTGGCAGTTGCAGTTGGATTGATGTTGCGTGGAATGCCGCTGTTTCCGAAAGTTCCTTGGCGCGGGTTATTGTTCCTTCACATGGGTTATCTTTCCATATCGCTTTGTCTCGGCTCCCTGTATTTGGGAAGAGCAATGCCATTCACGTTGACTGACCCGCGAGTTGGGGAATGGAAATCATACATCCTCATGCCCATTCTTCTATTTCTGGTGGCTGGTTCCATCACCAGTGTCAAAGAGTTGAAGCTGGTCTTATTATTGATCTGTGCCGGAATTTTCCTTCTCGACAGAGGAGCTTGGGGGGCAGTGTCTGGTAGGGACTACTCTTCGTATTCTGACGAGCTTCGTGATTCTGGTCCCATGGGCTATGCCGGCTCTAATGGCCTGGGAGCTTTCCTTGCTCAAGCTGCCGCATTTGTTCTGGTGGTTGCTAGCCTTGAATCCCGATGGCGTTGGAAGGTAGCTTACTATGCCTTAACTCTGTTCTCTGTCATCGTACTGATGTATAGTCTTTCCCGCGGAGGATACGTTGCCTTCGCTGTTGGGTTCGTCTTTGTTTGTCTGGCCGCACAACGCAAACTTCTGTTTCTAACAATCGCACTGGGCACTCTTTGGACCTCACTTGTCCCTGAGGCGGTAAAGTCGCGAGTTACGATGACGCAAACGAACGAGGGGGAACTGGATCATTCCTCAGAAACTCGAATGACCTTGTGGGAAGATGCCCTTGAGTTAATCGAATCGAATCCCATCACTGGAACCGGCTACGTCACTTACGCCTACATGGGCAGAGTAGGAAACTACACCGATACGCACAATATCTACATCAAGATTCTGGTGGAAACGGGCATAGTAGGTTTACTCATTTTCTTAACGCTACTGGTGCGGTTAATCTGGTCTGGCTTCCGACTATTTCTAGTGGTCAATGATCCTTTTTATTGCACTCTCGGCTTAGGCCTTGCCACATGGGTCTTAACTTCAGCCACCGCAAATGTTTTTGGGGATCGCTGGAACTATCTACAAGTCAACGGTTACCTATGGGTACTGGCCGGAGTACTGGCAAGTGCATTGGTACTTATTGAGCAGGAATCCAACGTACCGGCTATGGAAGCAATCGAGGAAAATGCAGAAGATGTAGTGGAAGTATGTAGCGCTTGAGACCGAATGACCATTCTCCAATTAATTAGTAGCGAAGGTTTTTATGGTGCGGAAAGCATGCTGGTCACGCTTTCAAGGGAATTGGAACAACTTGGAGATGAACTCATTGTGGGAGTCTTCGAGGACCAACGGAATCCTCATACCGAAGTTGCTGAGGAAGCAAAGCGACGAGGTCTCATCGTTGAACTGTTGACCTGCCAAGGCCGGCTGGATTGGAGTGCAGTGCGGAAACTGAGGTCGCTGCTCGAAATCCACGCTGTAGACATCTTGCACACGCACGGGTACAAGGCCGACATCTACGGGTACTTTGCGAGTCGATCCAGAGAGATTGCATTGGTATCCACTTGTCATAACTGGCCCAATCCGGCAGCAACAATGCAATTTTACGCCGTCGCCAATCGCCTGGTGTTGCGACGCTTTCAACAAGTGACCACTCCTTCCGCTAAGGTTATGCAAATTTTGACACAGTCTGGAATTTCATCGTCGAACGTGGCCCTCATCGCCAATGGTGTGGACATAAGTCGGTTTGAAGATGCCACTCCAACTCTGCAGAAAGACTTCAATCCAGATAGCAAACAGATCGTAGGGATCATTGGCCGATTGGTAAATGAAAAGGGCGGAACGGTCCTACTGGAAGCTGCTAAAAAAGTGCTCAACGAATTCTCTGATGTTCTCTTCATGTTTATTGGTGAAGGCGAAGCCCGGCAGGATTGGCAAGCGTTTTCTCAACATCTTGGGATCGCCGCCAGCGTTGTGTTCACTGGTAGTCGTGATGACATCCCCGGCGTGCTGGCTTCCTGCAACATAATTGCAATGCCTTCATTCAATGAAGCAATGCCCATGACTCTCCTGGAAGCAATGGCAGCAACCAAATCAGTGATTGCAACTTCTGTTGGTGCCATCCCGGAACTAATTCAGCACAACAAAACAGGCTATCTGGTGCCCCCTCGGAACGTCGAAGCGCTGGCTGAAGGACTGCTCGCTCTGCTTCGCGATCCGACCATGGCGCAACAACTGGGGAAGAATGGCAACATCCGCGTGACAGAACATTTTTCTGCAAATGTCATGGCCCGACAATATTCGAATGTGTATGGAAAAGCGCGAATTGGCTTCAAAGAAGTTGTTCGTGGGCAGAAAGCGGAGAACAACTAGATGAATAAAATATCCATCATTTCCGCTTGCCGCAACGAAAGTGCTCATATCCGATCGTTCTTGGATTCCCTGCTCTCTCAAGACATAGCCGACATGCAATGGGAGGCGGTGGTGGCCGATGGCATGAGTACTGACGACACTCGCGCCATTCTTGAAAGCTACAGTCGCAAGCACTCAAACCTTCGATTCATTGACAATCCTGGCCGAATCGTATCCACCGGGCTTAACGAAGCGATTCGAGCATCTACTGGGGAAATCATCCTGCGTATGGATGCACACACCCGCTACGCCACCGATTATTGTCTGCGATGCGTGGAAACTCTTGATCAAACCGGAGCGGATAATGTCGGCGGGCCAGCTCGTACTTCGGCGGAAGGTGTGTTGCCGCAAGCGATTGCCGCAGCTTACCATTCCCCATTTTCGACGGGCGGGGCAAAGTTCCACGACCCGACCTATGAGGGTCCAGTGGATACGGTGACTTATGGTTGCTGGCGCAGAACAACCCTGGAACGAATTGGCGGATTCGATGAAACCTTGGTTCGTAATCAGGATGACGAACTCAATCTTCGCTTGCTGCGGTCAGGTGGGTCCATCTGGCAGAACCCTCGAATCATGTCCTGGTACTCGCCCCGGGCAACCCTTTCAGGATTGTTCCATCAGTACTTTCAATATGGTTTTTGGAAAGTGGCAGTGATCAAAAAGCACGGTACACCCGGGTCTTGGCGGCATCTTGTGCCCGCAGGGTTTGCCTTGGCAAATGGCTTGTTGCTAGTCTCCATTGCCATTGCCGCAATGTTTAGTGCAAGCAAACTGCTGCTTCTTGCTTCCATCCTTTGGCTGGTTATGATTTCGCTTTACGCAAGTGCCAACCTCATCGCCTCGTTCGCCGCCGCTTATCAGTCTGGATGGAAACTTTTACCCTATTTGCCATTCGTATTTTTCGCCTATCACCTTTCTTATGGATCTGGATTCCTGGCTGGCCTGTTTCGATTCCGATCCTCCAGTGCAAGCTCGTTCACCAATGAATCCGTATTCGCCAGGATCACTCGTTAGCCCTATGCGCACTCTCTTCGATAGCAGCTTAGCTCTGATCGCTCTAGTTGTCCTGAGCCCTTTGTTCCTGCTCATTGCCGTTGCAATTTTCATAGATTCCCCTGGAAACCCCTTCTATAGAGCCTCGCGAGCAGGTCTGGAGGGTCGACTGTTCGGCATGTGGAAGTTTCGCACAATGATTAAAAACGCAGCATCTTTAGGACCGCCCATCACTGGCAACAGAGATCCAAGAGTGCTGCGCATTGGCCACTTTCTTCGACGCACAAAGTTAGATGAGCTTCCGCAATTTGTGAACGTAGTTCTGGGACAGATGAGCCTGGTTGGACCACGACCAGAAGCTCCAGAAATTGTGGCTCACTATACCCAAGAGCAGCGGCGCATTCTTTCAGTAAAGCCAGGGATGACCGGAAAAGTGCAACTGGATACTGGGGATGAATCGCTCAAGTTTCCTGTTGGAGCCCAGGCGGGTGACTACTATATTCAGCACATGATGGAAGGCAAACTGCTCTCTGACCTGAATTATTTGAGTGCTCGCAATTTCACTTCCGATATGCGAATTCTGTTCGCTACAGCAACTTTCGTTCTTCGATCTTTTGTCCGTAAATAAGCAATCAATAAAAAATATAACGGAGATATTTTAATGTCAAATTCACTTAGCATTCCCTATCACAAACCCAGCATTGGCCAGGAAGAAATCGATGAAGTTGTCGCTACACTTCAATCCGGTTGGCTCACAACTGGAGCGCGCACGGCTCAATTTGAAAAGGAGTTTCGCGAATACGTCAACGTTCCCCATGCCATGGGAGTGAACTCCTGCACTGCCGGATTGCATTTAGCTCTTGCTGCATTAAACCTGGGGAAAGGTGCTGAAGTCATCACAACGCCGCTGACGTTTTGTGCCACTGTGAATGTCATTCTCCATGTGGGGGCCACACCCGTTCTCGCCGATATTGGACCCGATGGAAATATTGACCCGGCTTCCATTGCATCTCGCATCACCGAAAAGACTCGCGCCATTCTCCCCGTTCACCTTGCGGGACTTCCTGCCGACATGGATTCCATTTGGGCTTTAGCGCGCCGTCACCGCCTGCACGTTGTCGAAGATTGCGCTCATGCGATTGGTGCTACCTACCGCGGCTGGCCTGTTGGCGGCGGGAATCCTGAAACAGGAACGCACAGTGACGCATCGGCTTATAGTTTTTACGCAACCAAAAATATCACCACTGGTGAAGGCGGAATGGTTACCTCACATGATGAGGCACTGGCGGAGAAAATGAAAGTGCTTTGCCTCCATGGCATCAGCAAAGATGCATGGCAACGCTATTCTGCCGCTGGCAAATGGTACTACGAAGTGCTTGAGGCTGGGTTCAAGTACAACCTTAGCGACGTGCAATCTTCCATGGGGATCCACCAGCTTCGCAAGCTTCCCTCTTTCCTTGAAACCCGTAAACGGTACGCCATGATTTATAACGAGATTCTGGCTGATGTTGAAGAAGTAGAAACCCCTCCAGATAAGAGCGATTGTGAACATGCCTGGCATCTGTATACCATCCGCCTAAATCTGGACAAACTATCGGTCAATCGTGACGAGTTCATCACGTTGCTGCAAGAACGCGGTATTGGAACTAGCGTCCACTTTATTCCGATTCCACTGCACCCATTCTTTGTATCGTACGCCAACCTGCCGCAGAACCATTGCCCGGAAGCAATGGCCCTCTATCCCCGTATTATTTCACTTCCGCTCTATCCGGCCATGTCCGAAGAGCAAGTGGTTCATGCCGCAAATCAAGTGAAAGATCTGGCCCATGCAGTGCGCAAAGTCCGTGCCTTCGCCGCAGCAGGCGGGAGTCGCTGATGGGCAAACCAACCGTCTTTTTGCGTTGGAAAATCTACGCCGCGCTTGGCCAAATGGGCATCGTCACTGCTGCCTTCCTAATCGCCTGGCTGCTGCGGTTTGATTTCATTATTCCTCGTTCAGAAATGCCCAATTTATACCAGGGCTTAGCCATTGTCCTGGTTGTGAAAATGGTGATCTGCATATCCATGGGATTGCAAATGATGCGCTTCTGGGAATATCAGGGATTTCCAGAACTGGTCCGTCTATTTGAATACAATATCCTCACATCCCTGGCATCCGGCCTTGTTATTTTCTTCGCCCTGGGCGGAGAATTTCCCAGATCTGTTTATGCTCTGGATTTCATTGTCTGCTTGCTACTGGGTGGCGCTGCGACGTTCGCAGTAAGACTGAAACGTGAATTGCGTACGCGTTCCTTCACCCATCGGGATCAGCGCGGACTGCTCATTTATGGGGCCGGTGTGGCCGGAATTTCTCTGGCTCGCGAAATTCGCGACAACCCTAAACTTCGCTATAAAGTCGCCGGATTCCTGGATGACGATCCGCTCAAAGAAGGTGCACGCCTGGCCGGACTTCGAGTCTTAGGGACTGGCGAAGACGCTCTTAAAATTCGTGAGGAACAAGAACGATTAGGAAATCCCATTGCTGAAATCGTGGTAGCTATGCCTTCGGCCAGTGGGAAAGCGATTCGTGCTGCGGTAGCAAGAGGCAAGCAGGCAGGCATTCCTTGTCGCATTGTGCCGGGTTTGGGTGAATTGATCAGCGGCAAACTGGCGATTCGCCGTATGCGAGAAATTTCAGTCAGCGATTTACTGGGACGGGAGTCTGTGGAATTGGATATGGAAACTGTCCATCGGGCTACCGAAGGACGTTCCATCCTGGTCACTGGTGCAGCAGGCTCAATCGGCAGTGAACTCTGCAACCAATTGGCTAAATATGGTCCGCGGCAACTGGTCGCTTTAGATCAAGCTGAAAGCGAATTATTTCGACTGGAAGCAGATCTGCGCAGACATCATCCCGACCTGAATCTGGTAGTTGAAGTTGGCGACATCCGCGACCCTCGCCATGTAGAAATGGTGATTGAACGCTACGCAGTGAACTCCATTTTCCACGCTGCCGCCTATAAGCATGTCCCTATCATGCAAAGGCAGGTTTGCGAAGCAGTTCGAAATAATATTCTGGGAACATGGAACCTGGCGCAAGCTGCTTGGCGATTGAATGTTTCCAGCTTCTTGATGATTTCCACGGACAAGGCCGTTAACCCCACCAGCATCATGGGACTAACCAAACGGGTTGCGGAGCTGATTGTTTGTGCTCATCGTTCCAAATTAGCTACTGGCCATCAGACCAAATTCGTCTGCGTTCGCTTCGGAAATGTTTTAGTAAGCAACGGCAGTGTGGTTCCAATTTTCCAAAAGCAAATCGCCGCAGGCGGCCCCGTAACGGTAACCGATCCGGAAATGCGACGTTATTTCATGACCGTGCAGGAAGCCGTGCAACTGGTTTTACAAGCTTCCACCATGGGCAAAAAATCGGAAATATTTGTTCTGGATATGGGCAAGCCAGTGAAGATTGTTGATCTTGCAAAAGACATGATCACCCTGGCTGGCTTCGTCCCTGGCGAAGATATCGAAATCCGTTTTACTGGTCTGCGCCCTGGCGAAAAATTGTTTGAAGAAATCAGTCTGGCCGGTGAAAACATTATGCCCACTGCGCATACAAAAATTTGTGTGTTTCAAGGAAAACAGATAACGTTTGACCAGCTTGGCCCTTGGGTTTCAACGCTACAGAACCTGCTATGGCGGCGGGATGAAGCAGCTATTATTGAACAATTGAAACTTCTTGTCCCAGAGTATCAATCTTCATTTGAACCAGCGCAGCCCACGCCAGACCAGAACACTGCTCCAGTTGCTGGCAAGTTGGTCCGGGCATTCAAGGCGGCAGCCGGTTAAAGAATGCAGGAGACACTACCGAATCGAATGGCGGTTACCGGTGCAGTGGTTGCGGACCAGCAAGTGCAACGTCCCATCCGTGTTTTCATGATGGATTTATTGTCCATTGTTCCTTACTATACCGGCCATTTATGCGCCGCTTTGGAAAATGTGAGCGAACTTCAAGTCGAAGTTGGGACTATCACTTACCATCTGGATCCTGAGTTTTTTCAACGCAAAAAACTGCAGACGAACCCAGGTGCGCTGGACATTATTTCAAAGGTTCGCATTGATTCTCCTCCCTTACGCAGGGTTCTGAAAACCATTGAGTGGTTGGTTAACATGGTCGCCCTGCTGCTTCGATTCGCGTTCTCAAAGCCAGACCTGATCCATGTACAATTTCTCCCTATGCTTAAACTCGGCGTGCCCTTAGAACTGTGGTTCTTAAGGTTGGCTCGCAAGCGGGGCATCAAGGTTATCTACACTGTTCATAATGTTCTTCCCCACGATTCTGGAACAGAACAGCGAGCCAAGTACAAAGTCATCTACAGCCTTGCGGATCGATTAATCTGCCATGATATTTGCGCCAAACAGCGGCTTATCGAAGAGTTTCAAGTGCCTTTCGAAAAGATTTCTGTGATTGCCCATGGTCCACTGTTTGATCAACCCACCAAGCGCACAGTTGGGAATGGACGAAAATCACTGGCCCTTACGAAGCAACAGACTTTGATTCTGTGGCAGGGAATTTTACGACCATACAAAGGCGTTTCCTTCCTGCTTCAAGCGTGGCGTCGGGTGATGAGCGAACTGGGCGAAGAGCAGGCCTGCTTGGCGATTGTGGGTAACGGCGAGGAAGAATTGATCGCCTCAATCCAAGAGGAAGTTGCCTCCTTAGGCATCGCACCCACCGTGAAACTGAATTTGCGCTTCATCTCTGTAGACGAAATGACCGACCTTTATCTTGACGCCGATGTGTTGGTATACCCTTACAGCGAAGTGACCACTAGCGGTGCATTGATGACCGGAATCGGCTACGGCAAAGCCATCATTGCCACGCGGCTTCCAGCATTTGAACAGTTGCTGCATAACGAACAGAACGCCTTGTTAGTTTCCTACGGAAATGTTGATGAACTGGCGTCCACTCTTCTGCGCCTCATCCGTGATGAACCCTTGCGCCAGCGCTTGGGGAATCGGGCTAAGGAAAGTTATTCCAATGGATCGCAATGGAGCGATATTGCTGGTCAAACGCTACAATGCTACCAGGCTGCACTACAACCGGGCGCAGGATGCCAATGACCGCATCCAATCCAGTAACTGGGGAATTCAAAAAGCTTTTCCAGCAGTCTTCGCATTACCTTTTGGGCATTGGTGGAACCATGGCGTTGGGATTTATATCGTTCCCAATTTTCACCCGCATGTTTTCCATCGCCGATTACGGCATGATCGATTACGCTTCAAAGATCCTGCTCCTGCTCACGGCCCTATCCAAAGCTGGGATGCAGAATTCAGTACTGCGCTTCTTCAACCATAAAGACTTCGCCAATGATCCGGCAGCAGCCAAGCGCTATTACTCCACTGCATTCTTCGGCGTTTCCGCAGTTGCCGCGTTGGTCACCATCCCGCTGATTGGTTTAGGATTTTTACCTGCCTCATTGAGCGGAGGTCCACTTGCTTCCATTCTCTGTTTTGCATCCTCCCTTGTATTTTTGAGGGCCATTCAATCTATCCTCTGGTCTTTTCTACGAATTGAGGAACGCACTAAGGCTTCCAACGTTGTGACCTTCCTGCTGAAGGCGTTTACGATTCTTGGTGTCATCCTTCTGCTGCCCGGATTGGGGGCTTCTGTGAAAACGTATTTCATAGCAGTGATGGCCGTGGAACTCGCGGTTGTACTCGTCTTAATTGCCCTTTTAGTCCGTCGAGGATTGTTGCACCCCACTAGTTTTGATCCCATTCTGTTTCGCGCAGCAATTTCTTTTGGACTGCCTTTAGTCCTTCAAGAAGCATCGGGCATTGTATTGGATGCCGGTGACCGATTCATGGTTGATCGCTACATGGGTGCCGACGCTCTAGGTTTTTATTCCGTAGCATATGGATTATCGGGATACATCAACACCATCCTGATGGCCCCGTTGGGATTGGCAATCATCCCAATCTACATGCGCCTATGGAATACCGAAGGCTCAGCTAAAACGTCAGAATTCCTCAGCCGCGGACTCGATATGTTCATCATGGCTGCCGTGGGCACGCTGGCCATTGTGCTGGTTGTCTCTCACGATGCGGTCACTCTACTGGCCTCCGCCAAATACTCTGGTACCGATAAATTAATTCCGGTGATTGTGGCAGGGTTGCTGATTTATGCCGCCCAAATTTTCCTGAACGCAGGCCTGATGATTCACAAACGAACCTACGCCATGGCCGGAGCCCTCACTGCTTCCTGTATTCTTAACCTCGCACTGAATGCCCTGCTACTACCCAGAATCGGCCTTCAGGCTGCGGCCATTGCCACTTTCAGTAGTTATGCCTTTTGTACTTTTTTACTGGCTCGATTAGCCTTCAAAGTTTTACCGATGACTCTTGCTCTAAAACCTATTGGCGGGTACCTGGTTGCAGGAACTGTGACTTGGGCCGTGGGTTCCAATATTGACTTCGGAAGCACCTTCATCAATTTCACAGGTAAGTCTGTCCTTAGCCTCACAATCTACGCTGCCATCCTCTATGCGCTGGATAGCCGCATCCGTGAATTCGCAGTACAAACCTGGTCACATTTACGTGGACAAAGGGCAGTCCCCGGTGCAGTAACCTTTTAAACAAATTATGCCTACCATTGTTGCAGTAGCTCCAAGCTTCAAGCCCATTGCCGCCCAATCGCACCACGTGCTTTTTGTGTTTGATCAACTGCGCAACCTGGACGGCGGCGCGGAACGATCTTTGCTAAAAATCACACAACTGCTGCCCACAGAAAGATATCACGCGTCAATCATCACGTTCGATCAACCAGCCGATACAAGCTTCTTTGCCAGATTCGGTTGCCCGGTGTATGTGCTTCCACTTACCAAAACTTACAATTGGGGGAGTATTGTTGCCGCCAGAAAGTTACGAGCTTTCATTCGATCTCAAAACGTAACCATAGTGCAAACATTCTTTGCTACTTCCGATTTATGGGGTGCCACGATTGCCAAGCTCAGTGGTTGCCCGGTGATCATCTCCAGCCGTCGCGATATGGGGTTCTTACGTACTCTGAAGCACCGCATTGCCTACCGCCTGCTGGCTCCCATGTATGACCGCATTCACACTGTTTCAGATGCTGTTCGCGATTTCACTATTCAGCAAGATCACGCTGCCGCGAACAAAGTAATTACCATCCGTAACGGCGTAGAATTGCGGCAAACGCCCTCCGCGATGGATGTGGCGTCGTGGCGGACGCGTTTCGGTTTGGATGAATCGGCTCCGCTGATTGTAGATGTAGGTTCAGTAAAGGCCGTCAAAGGTTACGAAACTCTAGCCAAAACGGCTGAAATCGTTTGTAAGCGTTATCCAAACGCTATGTTCGTTGTAGCCGGTGCAGTTCCTGAACTGGAGTATCTGCGCCAATTGCAAACCTTGATCGACAATCTCGGCTTGTCCAAAAACTTCCGCTTCATGGGACGGGTTGACGATTCTTTTCCACTGTTACAAATCAGCAATATTTTCTGTCATCTTTCCGCAACGGACGGACTTTCCAATGCCCTGCTGGAAGCCATGATGGCTCAATTACCGTGCGTCATCACCAGGGTTGGTGGGAATCCGGAAGTAGTGGAAGAAGGTCGCAGCGGATTTGTTGTTCCTCCTGGCGATTATGAGCTGGCCGCCAACCGTTTGTTGCAACTGCTCGCTGACCCCCAAGGTGCAAGGATAATGGGAGAGCGAGGTAGAAAAATCATTGAAACAAATCTCACCGCAAAAGCCATGGTGCATGATCTTACTGCACTCTATGATGAATTGCTTGAATCCAAAGGTATCTAAAGGTAACTCATTGAATATTTCCCTCCATAGCAATCGCTGGATTGCAAGCCTCTCGCTGCTGCTGTTCGCTAGCGGTGCGTATGCTATGCAACCGCGCATCTTTTACACCGACCTGGAGAGTGGACCGAACTCCAAAGGCGAAAACAATGCTGGTGTCTATGTGAATATTTACGGCAAGGGTTTCGGAGCTGTTAAAGGGTCTTCCTCAGTATCCATTGGCGGGGGCAAAGCAGCTGCTTATCCTATTTGGACCGATACGCAAATTGCCGTTCAAATTGGTTCTGCTGCAAACACTGGCACTATCCTGGTCAATACTCCTGCAGGCAATTCCAACCCCATGCCCTTTACCGTTCGAGCGGGGAACATCTATTTTGTTTCACCCAACGGTAAGGACGGCAACAACGGCAGCTTCGGCTCGCCCTGGCAAACGGTGCTGAAAGCTCGCGACACAATGAAAGCGGGCGATACGGTATACGCCATGAACGGGCTCAACCATTTAGTTGATGATGGCCAAGGCTGGAAAACAACCATGTTATTGCGCACTGGTGGTACGGCGGGCAACCCCATGGCCCTGGTCGCCTACCCAGGTGCGAAGGTGACTCTAGGGACAGTGAATGGTCCGAATAGTGCCATTCGTTCCAATGAAAACAGTTCGGGATACTGGGTGTTTGCGGGCCTCATTTTACGAGGCGAGTTTGAGGCTGTCGCCCTATACGCCGGTACCAATTGGCGATTCGTCAACAATGACATGTCCTGCCCAAATGGCGACTTCGCTTCAGCCTGCTTTGAAACCTCCGTAACCAACAATGTCAAACTATTCGGCAATAACGTGCACGATACAGGCAAGGCTACTGCATCGTCACTCTATCACGGGGTTTACTTTTCTACGGACACCAACAATATTGAAATGGGCTGGAATCAAATTTCCAATGTGCATGGTTGCCGCGGCATCCAAATCCACTCTTCCCCGCTGCAAGGCGGTGGACCGAACGACCCCACCGGGCACAATCAATACGGCATCAGCATTCACGACAACCTGATTCACGATACCCAATGTGACGGCATCATTTTCGCCACCATTGACCCTTCCAAAGGCAAAATTGAAGTGTTTAACAACATCATCTACAACGCTGGCAAAGGTCCTAAAAATCCTGAAAATGCTGGCAACTGGTCTTGCATCAATGCCCAGAGTTACACTAACACCGGACCCATTGGAAGTGGCATTGTAGACATTTACAACAACACTATGTTCAATTGCGGAACCTTTGCCAGTCCACCGTATAAGGACTCGAACAACGCCATCAGCTATTCCGGTCCCAATGGAAATGTGAAGGTTCGTCTACGCAACAATATCTTTTATCAGTCTTCCAACATTCCCTACATCGCAATCAATAAACCTACCGGTGGAATTTGTTCCAACACGGAAAACTGCGGTTTTGTTTTCGGCTCCAACAACCTTTTTTACGGTACTGGCGCGGCGCCTGGCAATCCCAACATCACCAATTCCATCAACAAAGATCCGCTCTTGGTGAACCTGCTGCAAGGTGATTTCCGTCTGCAAGGAAAGAGTCCCGCCCATAAGGCTGGCGTTGATACAGGGCTTACCGTCGATCGCTTTGGCAATCCACGGGGTGGTGCTGCCGGGTTTGATATTGGAGCACATCAATTTGCTGAAGCCACCGTGGCCTTGCTCAACTGCTCCCCTGCCGTCATCCTGACACCAGGAAAGACTTCGTGTGATGTGGTGTTAGACGCCGAAGCACCCGCTGGAGGGCTGGAAGTGGCCCTGGCCAGTGAAAGTAACAGCATTGTGCCCCAGGCCAACATCATCTTCCCCGAAGGTGGCTCGCGTATGCCAGTTGAATTGCGTGCAACATCGGTCTCAAGCCGAATGCTAACCAATGTCACAGCCAGTTTGAACGACATCAGCAGCACTTCTCCTGTGTGGCTGTTGCCCCCAGGCGACACTGCGCCACTAATGCTGTCCGTAGCCAACGCCGCCAGCTTCATATCCGATGGAGTTAGCCCCGGCGCTATCATCACAATTTTCGGTTGGAACCTTGGACCCAAAAGTCCATCAGGCCCACTCGTCGATGGCACGCCGCCCGGTCCCCTGGTTGCCAACACTCGCCTGCTGATGGATGGAAATCCAGCAGCATTGGTTTACGTGCAAGCCGACCAGATCACCGCTACACTTCCCAATAGTCTCGCCGGAGCAAGCAACGTGTTACTTCAAGTCGAGTTTCAAGGGCAACGATCCAATCCAATGTCGGTTCCAGTGTTGTCTGCAACGCCGGGGATCTTTACCGCCAATGCTTCCGGGCTTGGGCAAGCACTCATTGTGAATCAGGATGGAACGTTGAACTCCCCTGCCCGTCCAGCTCCAAGAGGGTCACGCGTTATTTTCTACGCTTCGGGATTGGGCCTAGCCGATGCGCTGTGGCTGCACATCGGAGCCTTGGATACACAATTGGATGTGACCACCACCAGAACCACTTTTCCTGGATTATTCCAAATGGCAGTTCAAATTCCACAACAAGCCGACCCCGGTGATGCCGTGCCTATGGTACTCGCCGCAGGGGATCAACGCAGCCAGCCCGGTGTGACCATCGCCATTATTTAGGAACATCCAGTGCCCAGAGTCAGTGTCATTGTCCCTTCCTACAATACCGGTGCCTACTTGCAGCAAGCTTTAGATAGCGTGCTTAGCCAGACTTATTGCGATTGGGAAGTAATTTTGGTTGACGATGGAAGCACCGACAATACGGCAGCCATTGCCGCAGCAAATGTGGATGCGTTTGGCGACAAGCTGGTTTATGTGTTCCAGAATAATCGTGGTTTGCCTGCGGCCAGAAATACGGCCATCCGTCATGCCCATGGGGAATTCATCTCAATCCTTGACGCTGACGACGTCTACGCTCCACGACGACTGGAAAACAGTGTGGCCGCTATGAATCGTAATCCGAAGGCTGGTTTGGTCCATTCCAGAGTTGCGCGAATCGGCATGCAAGGCGAGAATCTAGGCGAACCGCCCGCTCCACCCGCAAACTTTCTATCAGGCAATATTGCCGATTTCATCTACACCCGACGCGCGCATATTCTTTCTCCTACAGTGATGTTCCGCAAAAGCTGTCTTGAAGAAGCTGGCTGGTTCGACGAAAATATGAAGGCCACCGAAGATCGTGATCTTTGGTTCCGCATTGCCCGAAACTATTCCATTACATATCTGGACGAAGTTTTGGCCTACTACCGGATTTCTCCCACATCGATGAGTAAGGATTGGGAACGCATGCGAAAATCGGCGCTGCACTTCATTGAAAAACACCATCGTAGCGGTGCCTGTGGAAGATTGTTAATGAATCAGGCTCTTGGGAATTTTTACCGTGAACGAGGTGACGCCGTGTTCAATACCGGCGACCTGAAACAAGCGTTAGCATTGTATATGAAGGCCGTTGCCTATTACCCCTTTAATCTTGCCAACGATTATATGTTGCTACGGGCTTTAGGGGAGCCAGCTTTATCAATGGTCCGGTCACACCCATTGTGATGTTATCTACTTTCCAGTTGGAGTTTTCATGCGAGTGACTTATTATGGCCAGGCCTGCACCCTGATTGAAGCGGGTGGCAAAAAGATCCTGACCGACCCATGGTTAACTGAGGGTGCTTATTGCGGCACTTGGTTCCATACGCACATTCTTGCTGATGCTGGTGTCACGCCAAAATCGGTGCCCAAAGATATTGATTACCTGTTCATTTCTCATGAACATTTAGACCATATGGACGCCGCCACTCTGCGTCATTTTCCACACGACATGCCGCTGCTGATCTGCAAATTTGTGACCCCGAAGTTTCGCCAGTATTTCCAAGGCTTGGGATTCACCAACATACAGGAAAACGTCTCCGGGGAAAAACTGGATTTGGGCAACGGAGTTTCCGCCACCATTTTTGGTACCGCTGAATACACCAACGATTCCGCAATCCTCGTGGAACACGAAGGCGTCCGCGTGTTCAATGAGACCGATTGCAAACTGGCATACGGTGATCTGAAACGCATTGGTGAAATGGGAATCGACATTGGTTTTTACATGTTTTCCGGTGCCAATTGGTATCCCATGCTCTACGATTATGCTGAAGATATCAAACTGGATTTGATTCAGCGCCGCCGCAAAGCCCTGCTGCGAAGTCTGGTACAACGGGTAAAGCTTACCAAACCACGATACGCTGTTCCTGCCGCCGGACCGTGCACTGTGCTACATTCTGATCTGTTTTACTTGAACTCCGAAGAAACAGGAATCTTCATCGATCCCGTTCTGGCCGTGCAGGCTATGACTGATGCGAAATTGTCCAGCGAAGGTCTGTACATGGCATCGACCGACGTTTGGGATAGCGTCAAAGGATTTGAATCCCATGCCCCGGCATCGTTTCGGGTACCGCGCGCGGAATATCTTCGCGAAGTTTCAGCAAGATTGGCGCCTGCCATTTTGGCCGACCGTGCAGCCGAACCGCCCGCAGGCAGTGATTTGGACAACTTACTCACTAAACATTTTGACCAGTTGGCCGCCATGCAAACTGAAGCTGTCCGCAAACGCATCAACGCCAAACTTGCTTTTGTCATCAGCGGTCCTCAAGGTGGGGAGTGGACTGTGGATTTCACATCGCCAGGTCCAACTTACGTGCGCGCCGGAATTGCCGCAGATTGGAACTATCGCATTGAAGTGGAAGATAAGTTGATTTATCCTTTTGTCAGTGGGGAAGAGCCGTTCTTTGAAGACTTGCTTCTATCTCTGCGCTTCAAAGCCTCTCGACGTCCCGACGAATATAACGAACCGCTGTATCACTTTTTATACGATCCCGATCCTAAGAAACTTCACGACTGGTATGCCACACATTGATTTCCCCATTTCCGACCTTCCCTTAGACACTGCAGTTCGCGTTGAGCACGAACAGATGGCCATTGTGGTCACTCGCACAACCAGCGGAATCAGCGCCTTTGTAGACGTCTGTCCGCATGCGGCATGGCCCCTATCCGGTGGGCTTGTCGAAAACGGAGTGCTTTCCTGCGACGGCCACGGGTGGGAATTTGACCTGAAAGATGGTCGCTGTCAGAACGCCCCGGCCTACTGCTTAACCCCTGTTAAATTTACGACCATGGGCGATTTCCTTCGCTTAGAGTGGGAAAGAAATTTAGCCAACAAACCCAGTCTTTGCAGCATAGGGCAGCAATGAAAGCAATCTCCATCGGTTATCACGACGTTGTAGAAGCAATTACCCCTTCTGACGACCCTCTACGACGCTGTCCTGCGCACTACACCTTGGACCGCCCCAGCTTTCAAACTCACTTGGATGCCATCCTTACCCAAGCACCCAAAGCGGTTGTCAGCAGCATTGGCAAGCCGCGACAATGGGTAGACCAAGTTCCCATTTTCCTCACCTTCGATGATGGGGCCATCGGTTCCTACACCTGTGTTGCCGAAGAACTGGAATCAAGAGGATGGCGCGGCCACTTTTTTGTCACCACCGATTGGATCAACAAGCCCGATTTCATGAGCCCTGCCCAAATCCGTGAACTTCACCATCGCGGTCACGTCATCGGCAGTCATACTCATTCCCACCCGGCCCGCATGTCGAATCTTTCCTGGGATGATTTGATCCGCGAATGGTCCGTGAGTTGCCAAATATTGAGCGATATTCTAGGCGAACCGATGCGCGTAGCCTCCGTCGCCGACGGATATTATTCGCGTAAGGTTGGACAATCCGCTGCCGCCGCTGGAATTCAGGTGTTGTTTAACTCCGAACCAGTGAAATCCATTTCCACGGTGGATGGTTGCATGATCCTGGGACGCTATTCGATTAAGGCAGGAACGCCGACGTCAACCACTGGAGCAATTGCCTCCGGGGCCTTATGGCCAAGCTTGCAGCAGACCGGATTGTGGGAAGCCAAAAAGGCAATGAAGGCTTTGGCTGGGGATTCCTACCTTACCGTGCGCAAGTATATTCTTTCCACCAGACAGCTCTAAAAAGGCGAAGTTCAAACGCGTAGGTGCGCGAATTCCTTGATCAGTTCAAAATTCGTTTGGACGCTGGGGATGGTCTCACCACGCTGCTCAATCCGGGATTCATCTGCAATTCCCAAGTGTTGAGCACCAACAATATACTCTACCTTCATTGGATTTATTCCCATAATCCGGCAGCAGGTGGCATCCACAGCCACGTTATCGCTTCCCATCACTAAAACCCCAGCCTTCTTCGGCGTCCCTTGAATCGGCCCATTGCCTTCCATGCCAACAATGCCATCCACAATGGCAAAAGTTTTACGAAAGATGCGATTCAGCTCAATAATCGACGTCGGAATCTGCGTCATGTGCAGAAAATTCTTTGGCCAGCCATAAACCGATCCAGGAACCAGCCCGAAAAAGTTCTTCATCGATAAAGTTGCCCCGGCCCAATGATGGGTCTTCATTTTCGCCAGAGAAACCACCAAATCGGCACTCAATGCCGAATTTGGAAGATAGATTTCTTTGTGATGGGCAAACTTTGCAACCCGCGTCACATCGTCGCGATTCAGGTCGACAAAGTTGGATTCAAACTGAGATAGTCCACTGCGATAGCCCGCCTCTTCGGCAATCCCCAGAGCGTCCCGCCGATGTCCTGGACCCTCGCCGATTTGAACGTGTGCCCCAAGACTTCGGAACGCGTCCCAGGCAGCCGCCACCACCGCTACATCTGTGTTGATGGCCGTATTCCGGTCGAATTCAACCAGATTTGGCTTCAAAAGGACATTCTTACCCTTCACGTCCAGGCCACATTCCCGGATCCCTTCCAGGATGCGACTTACCAAATCGTCGGAGTAGGAAGCAGCTTTCACCACCGCTACCACCGATTTGCCGCCTTTCACTGCTAGATCCGCCTGACCCACCCGATTGCACCCCGTTGTTGCCATTCCAGCCGCACCCAGACCCCAAAATTCTCTGCGAGAAGAAGTCGAAGCCATCATGAGTTCACCGGAGGTCGTAGTAGACCAAAAGCTCCCTCCGCTGACCCGATTGACTCGACAGCCGTCACCAAAAGATCGCGACCAGTTTCTTTAGCCGCTTCAACTGGTACTTTCATGCCGTAAGAGCGCAAACTTAGCTTCAAAAGCGCGCTGGCTAAGGGAGACTGTCCTTGCTCGTACAGTTGCCTGGCCCGGGCTAAAGCGGGACCAAGATCTGCATCCCGATTTCCTTGTAATCCCAGCAAAGCAAGCGCAGTAGTCTCAGGATAAGATGGCAGGTCAATCCCCAATGCTGCCGTACTCCCGTAATTCCACCCCCCATCGCTACAACGGCGGCGCAGAATCATCCCCTCTCCCATCACAATGCGCCGTTTCAACAAGGCTCCGCCAATATGCGGGGCGGCCATTTTCAGTGCGACTAGCGAATGAGCAGTGGGTTCAATCCAACTTACCGAGTCAGGACGCCACGGCCAGCCCCGATATTTCAAGTCGTGACCAGTAGGGGATACATTGGTGAAATAGGCTACTACGCGTTGTAGCAATCTGCCTTCCACACCAGCCGAATCCAACATCCAATCCACACCATTGCGAAATCTGGAATCGTACACGTTGCGAACGCAATGCAGAGTGACCGCCAGCGCAGTAGACCAATGGGCATCTTCTACTTGAGCCGTAGGACGCCAGGCACCGTCGTCCCGCTGCCACTCCCGCAGCAGATTCCAACCCCGTTCCCAATGCTCCGAACCAGTATCCTGATGGAGTGCCAGTAAGGCGTAAGAGGTAGGCTCAAGCCAGGAACGTTTCCCGGCAAAATATCCCCAACCCCCGTCGGGATTTTGGGTTTCTTTCAGTAGGCGCAGACGACGCCCTAGATAGCTCTCCGGCATTCTCATCATATCGGCTACCGGGCTTTAATTCTTTAGGTGAACACGAGCGCGGACATATCTGGAGAATCCATGAAACAGGAATGTGCATCGAGAACACGATCAGTTTCGATTTCCGGCAAGCTTACAACCCTACCTGCAAATACGCAATCACATTCGCGATGCCCTGTTTTCCCAAATTCTTCGGAAGCAGGTACCCATTTTTCGGATGCATACGCCGTGGCTGTGTCAGTTAAACTGCCCTGGGACCGCCACTAAAAACGACTTAGGCGACTTCTAGATCGAACCGCACGCGACACCCCAGCGCCGTCGCAATGTTCACAAGAGCGTCGAGCGAGAACCGGGATACACGACCGCGGAGCAGGTCGTTGATCCTCGGTTGGGTGACACCGTATCGGCTGGCAGCCTCGGCTTGGGTCCAGCCGTGCTGTTTCACTCGCGCGGCAATCTTCTGCATCAGTTCCGCGCGAGATCTCAGGTTTGCCGCCTGCTCTTGGGTATCTGCAATCGCGTCCCAAACACTCGCGTACATTTCTGGTTTTTTCATACCCTGCCTCCCCGCAGATTTCCCAATCGGTGCCTCGCAATTTCCAGATCCTTCTTCGGCGTTGCCTGTGTCTTCTTCTGAAATGCGTGCAAAACGTAGACTGCCTCGGCGCTCCTAGCAAGATAGATTATGCGGTAGGCACCACTTAGTTCTAAAAAGCGAATCTCTTCCACGCCTTTCCCAATGCTGGGCATAGGTTTGAAATCCTCAGGCTAATCCCCGCGCTGGACTTTATCGAGTTGATAGCCCACATCATGTCGAGCGTCGTCGGGAAAGTCTCGTATGCATTTCAAGGAATCGCCAAGGAAGCACACAGGTCGCACAACTGTGAGTGTTTAATTGGATATAGGATCGCCAAGTGCGCCATGATGATCTTCTCCGTACGGCGACCTGCTGGACTGAGGAGGCGGGATTACTCCCCTGGGACAAGTCGTAGCAGGGCAATGGTCACCGTCAGTGGTCGTTCATCCCCCACCGGCTCCCATACCGGACGGGCGGTTATTTTAATGCGATATTCGCTAGCTTCCGGCATATTGGCTTCCAATACAAACAAGCCTTTGCGATCCAAAGGCCATTGGCCGATGGTCACACCATTGGCTTCCACATCCACTTGTGGTTGTTGGCCGTGGGCGAATAACTTTTCATGAGCATGACCTCGAAGTCGCAGCCTCTGCCTGCCCGCATGAACCGGCTTCAGTAAAGCCTCCGCCGTACCAGCGATCCAACGATATTTGTTTCCGTAAACACCCTCAACATCGTAAAACCCTGCCAATAATTTCGATTCATGTCCAGGGATTGAAAAATCAATCACATCCTGCCGATCCCCTGGATAGAGTTCCTTTCTATCTTCCGAAGGCAGCAAGTTATACACTCCGCCTTCATTAGGCGCGGCATAGCTGCACTTTTGACAGAGCAACGATTCATCAGCCAATCGGCTCAAGGATGCATGGCAATCAGGACATCGCAAGCAAGTTTCAAAGTGATCCCCTGGTTCCAACCCCAGCGGACGTTCTCCTTCTTTTTTCAAAAAGGCTGCCAGCGTCCCACCCAATAGCTTTGCCGCGCGCCAGACAGAACCGTAACGGTCAGTCTTGACCAGCGCCTGCTTGACGATCCGTTCCCCCCACCCACGTTCCGGCACAAACATTTCGTACTCGTGGGCGACAAAATATTTTATGGTCAAAGCATGCCAGTGGCGCAATGTCATCTGGTGATTTTGACGAATCCCAAAGCTTTCTTCCTGGTGGGCTCCAATCACATCCCGAACAAAATAGCCTAACAACCCCCACTCATACAGCTTCCGCTCCCAGGGCTTCATGGTGTCCCAATAGGGTGCACGATAAAGGCTCAAAGTCAATTGCCGCTTCAATGGCTCTTCAGCAAAAATAAAGACCCCACCAGGGGCCAGCACACGCTTCACTTCCTGAAAAACGGCATCAATATCCATGAACTGGCTGAGCATCTGAAATGCAAACACACAGCCCAGGGAACCATCTTTGAAAGGCAAGTGCAGTGCGTCACCAGCCAGCCGCACGGGAGCCCTCTCCATACCCCATTCCTGTTGCAATGCAATGCCGTGGCGTAGCGAGTCCGCAGAAATATCCAGCGCGTATCCGTCCACATTAAATTCATTGCAAAGCATGTAGCTGGTATGTCCGGCATTGGCCCCGATTTCAAGAAATGGGCCAAGTCCGCCAGTAAACTGCAGATGGTTACGAATCAACGCCCCACGACGATGGTTTTCCTCTGCGTAGACTTGTTTTGCCCGTTCCGGTTCGCCCAGGGATGCAAAGTTGTGGAACTCCACTTGGGCCCGTTTGACTGAAAACGATTGTGCTTCCAATTACCCGCCCGCCTGCCATTTTCCCAATATCATTTTGCGCTCCACCTTAAACATATTCCGCCAACTAGCCAGTGGACTTCCAAGTAAGACCAATAAACTGGCATTCGATCCAGCAGCAAGACTGGAGTTTTGCAGGTAGGCCCGTACCAACTGTTTGTTGTCTAGGCCTGCGGCGGCAAGCAGCGCCAGTTCCTGTTCCGCACTAGCTCCCGGAGCTACAATAATTCTGATTTCCTCATCGAGAAGGATCTTAGTATTTTTCTTGGCCCGTTCCAGATCTGGACCTGGTTTTAGCTTCCAAAGTTGCGGAGCAATGACAACTCTTTGCGCCCTCATCAAAGCCAGAATATGACGTTCCCAGGCAGTTGAATCCAGTGGTACGCCAACGATCAACGGACGGCGAATGGATACTTGTTCCAGAAACTTTTCCATGGTTAGCGCCGGGGTGTCCATTTGCGATTCGTCGATGGTCGCGGGCATAGGGCACACCACACGGCCCTTCATATCCACTTTTTCAGCCGCAGCAGGCAATGGAGTCACCGACCGGTGTCCCGATACGCGAACAAATTCCCCTCTCAACAAGATAATGGAATCATCAATCAGCAGCAGTTGTGTGGTGTCTAACAGCCCGCCACCCACCAGCGCTAAACCATCCGGCTTGGTGATGCAGGCAAACATACCTGCCATCAAAAAAACAGTTACCAGCTTCATCGTTTTCATTTCGAAAATAATTCTTCCCAATTGAGACTACTTAAATTGTCCAGTAATAAGATGCGGATTGTGGGATGCCAATTCTTCCCGGCTACTCATGCCTGTAGAAACCGCAATCGCCCTCACTCCATTTGCTTTGGCCGCGTTCACATCGTTCGGATGATCGCCAATCAAAGCCACTGGAGTCTGCCGAGTGTAAAAACCATCTTTCATAGCTTGCCGAAGCGCCACCCGAACCAATGTTGCACGGTCGCGACCCTGGTCAGCAAACGCTCCAAACGCGAAATGATGCCGCAGGCCGGCTTGTTCCATCTTGCGCCAGCCAATGTCCGTAAGATTTCCTGTAACCAGCCCGGCGGCCACCTTCCCTCGCTTCAACTTCCCTAAAAATTGACGAACTCCTGGGCAAACTTTGCGACGCAGATCAGGGCAAGTTGTATGGTACTCTTTTTGAGCCGCTGCATGAATGGCGGGCATCGCTGCGGCAATTTGCTTTGACTTCATTCCAGCGTCCACCATCATGAGACGTAAAATATCCCCATCCAGCATTCCCTGCGTCGCTATATGATCGTTGCTGGTTTCTATTCCAGTAACCAATCGAATGGCCGACACCAACGCTTGCCTGTGATGCGGTCCACAACGGCGTAACAATGTGCCATCAATATCAAACAAAATGATCGCCGCAACTGGTCGTGACTGAATCCCCACTTACCTTTTAACTATAGCGAGGTAACATAGCGAGGTGCACTCCCGGATTCTATTTACACTTCTGATTCTTTCCCCTTGCCTGGCCCAATGGCCGCAAGCAGGAGGCCCGCAAGGCAACTGGCAGACCACCGGAAAACCTGCCGTCTCCAATTGGAGCGTGGCCCGTAATCAAAATATCCTATGGAAAACTGTTTTGCCAAACGGTGGACAAAGCGGCATTGCTGTTTCCAAAGATCGTTTATTCCTGACAACTTTTACCGACGGTGAAAAAGGCTTCAGCACCAAAATCAGTGGCCATGCCTTGGATCGCAAGACAGGCAAACTTCTGTGGACCGTGAATTTAGAAGGGGTGACCAAAAGCCCCATGATGTATAGCTATAGTGATTCCACCACGCCTTCCCCAATCACTGATGGCCAGCATGTTTGGTTCACCAATGGCAGCGGCGAAATGGGCTGCTGGACTGTGGATGGGAAAGAAATCTGGCGTCGCAATTGGACACCCTGGGGTGAACCCTACCCTTTCAATAAACAACATGAGCCCATTCTTTATGGCAACTGGATACTGAATGTGGAACCGCTGCAAGGGAATCCACCAGACAAAAAGGGCTGGAACTATTTGCACGCCATTGATAAGTTGACCGGCAAAACTGCCTGGATCGCTGAAGACGGTACCACCACCTACGCTACCTCTATGTTTGGACTGACCGCCGCTGGTAAGCCCGCTGTGATGACTGGTCGCGGAGGCTGGCACGATGTTCCGGAGCGGCCCATTGGGCTCAGCTTAATTAGCCTTGCCAAAGAAGACGCCGGGAAATCCTTGTGGCGCTTTGTGGCCGGCAATGGCAATGAAGGTGCCCCTACCTGGCAGGCCCTTTACGTATTGCACTGGAACAAGAACGAAGCATATTGGTTCCGCATGAATCCTGAGGAAACCCATCTTGTGATTGACGCAACCAACGGCCAGTTGCTGCGGGAGCAATCGTTGATTCGCAATGTAGACTATCGCCAATGGGATCCTTCAACCAGCAAATATATTATTCACCAGGGAGTGAACCTGCGCGAGGTGCGTGACCTATCCCCACGAAACAAAATGGCTGACGATGAAGTGATTCGCGTAATGCCCGCCTGGCACGCAAATATTGTGGTGGGTGACTACCATTACTTCATGGCCAGCACCGCTCATCGGCGCAATCGAGTGGCCCCAAAAGGAAAGGCTGGCCCTTCGCATTGCCTGGCCCGAATCAATGTCAAAACAGGCAAAGTGGAATATCTGGAAGTGCCTGTGACCGTGATCCGCAAGCTTGGGTCTGCTGACGAATTTGTATATGGGGTGGCTGTAAAAACGCAGACCATCAATAGCAAAGGAGTGGATGTAGCAACCGAAGAACGTTCCCGTATGGACGGATGGGAGACTCCTGCATTTTGGGGAACCCCAACCGCTGTGAATGGCAAAGTATTCTTTAATACCCAGTTAGGAGTTACATACGTGGTGGATGCCACAGCCAAAGTGTTTGATCAAAAAGCGCTAATCGCGATCAACGATTTGGGCCCCAGTGGAGAAACTTGGAGCTTGAATTCCATTTCCTATATCGATGGAATTTTGTACCATCGAAGCCTGAAAGAAGTTGTAGCAATCGGAAAGTGATCCGCGTCAACTGCGATTGATTTGTCTGGCGATCTCGCTTGCGATTTGGATACCGTGGAACCGACCGTTCTCTATAAAAATCTCATTCGTATGAATGCCCGCAACCACTACGCCTGCCAGAAACATTCCTTTCCGTTCCGTTTCCAAGGTGTCTTTATTCATCTTAGGACGCTGGGTTTCCGCGTCCAATTCAATCCCGTGCCGCCGCATAAACTCAAAGTCAGGACGATAGCCAGTCATCGCGAATACGAATTGGTTCTTGATCTGTTTTTCACCCTCGGGAGTTTGAAGAAGAACCGAATCTTCAGCAATTTCCACCACACTCGATTGTAGATACCCGGTGATCTCGCCACTTTTTATACGATTCTCAATATTGGGTTTGATCCAATATTTTATGTTCTTGTGCATCTCCGCGCCGCGATGCACCAGCGTCACTCGAGCCCCGGTCCAGAATAATTCCAATGCCGATATTGCAGCGGAGTTCTTGCCGCCCACCACCAGTACATCGTGCCCATAGTAAGGGTGCGCCTCTTTGTAGTAGTGAATCACCTTGGGCAAATGTTCACCGGGAACATTCAACAGATTCGGGATGTCGTAATATCCCGTGGCAAGAATCACTTTTTTCGCGGAGTAGTGAAATGTGGTTCCATTTTGCGACAAGGTAGTGGCCACAAACCGACCGTCTTCACCAGAAATTCCTTCCACCGTCTGATACTGGCGAATGTCCAAATGAAAGTGATCCGCCACCCGTCGGTAATATTTCAAGGCTTCTGTACGACCAGGCTTTTCATTCAGCGAAGTCATGGGAATGCCACCGATTTCCAATAATTCCGGCGTCGTGAAAAACACCATGTTCGTGGGGTAGTGGTACAAGGAGTTCACCACACAGCCCTTTTCGATCAATATCGCTTTGATCCCAAGTTTCCCCAACTCAATGCCGCAGGCAAGTCCAGTGGGTCCGGCTCCAACAATAATGCAATCGGTTTGCTCAAAGCCGGGCTCACTCACAACATGGCCTCAACTGAGGCGTAAACCTGTTCCAGCGCAGCACTCAAAGCCGCCGTATCCTTGCCCCCGGCTTCTGCCATATCGGGCCTGCCACCGCCTTTGCCACCCACCGCCTGGCCCACTGCCCCAGCCAATTTTCCGGCATGAACTTTGGCGCTCAAGTCCTTGGTCACCGCCGAAATAATGGCGATGTTGCCCTCTTCCACCGATGCCAATACAATCACGCCGCTCTTCCATTTATTGCGTAACGAATCAGCCAAACTGCGCATCTGATTGCGATCCAACCCATCCACTTCAGCCGAAAGCACCGGGATGTCCTTAATCTTACGAGCCTGCAGCTCAATACTCCCCATCTGCGATTGGGCCACTTTTTCCTTCAATGTTTCCAACTGCTTTTCCATGGTCCGCTGCTGATTCATCAACTTTTCCACTTGCTCAACCAACTCAGGTTCGGTGGAATGCGTCAATTGGGATACGCGTGCAAGCGAAGCTGAGGCACCCTGAAAGCGTTCCAATGCACCCGCGCCAGTCAGCGCTTCAATGCGTCGCACACCTGCGGAAATGCTGCCCTCTGCCACAACTTTGCACAAACCGATATCGCCAGTGCGGGATACGTGAATGCCACCGCACAGTTCGCGACTGAATTCAGGAACCTGCACAACCCGAACTTTATCGGCATACTTTTCACCAAACAAAGCCATAGCACCTGTGGCAATAGCATCATCCAGTTCCATAATGTCCGTCGTGACTCCGGCGTTGCGCAGAATCTGTTCATTCACCAATCGCTCCACTTCCAAAAGTTCTTCCTGGCTCATGGCCGTGTAGTGTGTAAAATCGAAGCGCAGTCTACCTGGGTCCACCACGCTGCCAGCCTGTTTCACATGAGTTCCCAGAACCTGCCGTAGAGCAGCGTGCAGTAGATGAGTCGCTGTATGATTGCGACGAGTGGAATCGCGTAACCCACCAGCCACGCGACATTTCACAGTACTTCCGACCTTAAGGGGACCTTGCGTGGTGATCTTGTGAACCGACAATCCGGGAACTGCAGCGAAAGTATTGTGGACGTCGGCCAGCACCTCTCCATCCTCGTTCACTAGCCGACCCTTATCGCCAACTTGGCCACCTGCCTCGGCATAGAAAGCCGTCTGGTCAAGCACTAGTTCTGCCCCAACTCCTTTTTCAAGGGAATCGACAGACTTTTGATTCACCACCAGCGCAATGATTTTTCCTTCCGCTTCCAACTGCTCATAGCCTAAAAACTTCGTGCGCCCCAAACTCTGCTGCAATTTTTGATACACCGGCAGAATCTGCGATTTTTCGGCACCCTTCCAACTGGCACGCGCCCGTTCGCGCTGCTTCTCCATTTCCCGGTCAAAGCCTTCCCGATTGATGCTCAGCCCATGTTCGCGAGCCATCTCTTCCTGTTCGTCCAACGCCAGTCCGTAGGTATCGTAGAGTTTGAATGCGGCAGGACCGGGCAACACTCCGCCAACAGCCTTCTTTGCTTCATCAGCAAATACTTTTTCGGCAACTTGGAAGGTGGTGGCGTAGCGATTTTCTTCTTCCTTCACAACCCTGGCCACACGTCCCACACTTTCCAATAATTCGGGATAGGCGGGTTCCATCAGTTGGGCGACAAAGCCAGTCATCTGATATAGAAACTGATCTTGAATTCCAATCATGCGGGCGTTGCGCATGGCCCTTCGCATAATTTTCCGCAACACGTAGCCGCGGCCTTCATTCGACGGAATCACTCCGTCATGAATCAAAAATGCCGAAGCGCGGGCATGGTCAGAAATAATGCGTAGCACGGTGTCGGTTCGTGGATCGGCACCATAGTCCACCCGAAATCGCGCAGCCGCCTGATCAATAATAGGGCGCAATAAATCGCATTCAAAATTGGAGAGCTTGCCTTGCAGAATTGCCGCAACACGTTCCAAACCCATCCCTGTATCAATGGAAGGACGCGGAAGTCTGCTCATAATGCCATTCGCGCCGCGGTCGAACTGCATGAATACCAGGTTCCAAATTTCCACAAAGCGACCGCCGCCATCCAGCGGGAATTGCTCGTGTTCATGCCCAGGGGACGCAGTGCCTTCGCCCAAATCGTAATGGATTTCCGAACAAGGTCCACAAGGTCCGGTATCGCCCATTTGCCAGAAGTTGTCTTTTTCATCTAACCGAAAGATACGGTCTTTCGATATATCGGTGACCTTCAACCACAATTCTTCCGCCTCGTCATCTTCGCGAAAAACAGTCACGTAAAGACGGTTTTTATCCAGTCCAAGATCTTTGGTGATCAGTTCCCAGGCAAATTCAATGGCTTCCGCTTTAAAATAATCGCCGAAGGAGAAGTTCCCCAACATTTCAAAGAAAGTATGGTGACGGCGGGTGTAACCGACATTTTCTAAATCGTTGTGCTTACCCCCTGCCCGGACGCATTTTTGGGAAGAGGTGGCGCGTTTATAATCGCGCTGCTCCATTCCTAAAAAAACATCTTTGAACTGGTTCATCCCAGCATTGGTAAATAACAATGTGGGATCGTTCAATGGAACCAGGGAAGAACTGCGGACAACACGATGTCCACGTTTGGAAAAATAATCCAAAAAAGTATTACGAATCTGATGGCCAGTCACTTTCTCTATTTTAACTCAATGAATTCAGAGTAACTCAGCCGTCAGCAGAAATTGCAGAAACTCATTCTGCGCCAACAAACCCGTGGTCGAACCAAGTTGCGACGCACTCAAGGCTCCTGCGGCATTACCCCATCGGGCTGCATCCATCCAATCCAGGCCAGCATGCAGCCCAGCCAGAAAGCCTCCAGCAAAGCAGTCCCCGGCACCAGTGGTGTCAAGCACGTTCACCTTAAAAGTAGGAATTCTAAAGTGAGTTGGTCCGTTAAAAACAGCACAGCCTTTACTCCCAAGTTTTACTACAACCGTTTCCACGCCATGATCCTGAAAAAAAGCAGCAGCAGCGGCAGGCACGGGCTGGCCACTTAAAATTCTGGCTTCAGATTCATTCACAAACAACAAATCCAAATGTGGAAGACACGGACCCAACACCGTAAGCCATTCCCCTTTTGCATCCCAACCTGTATCCAGAGACGTGCTCAGACCCGCACTCCTGGCGCGTCGTAAAGTTTCTCCGCCATGCGGTCGCAAACCAGGAAGCCCGAAAATATTTGCCAGATGATAGTGCTTATGTTTGCCCACCAGATCTGCATGAAAAGGGATTGGTGCCAGAAATACTTCACGGCTGGCACCTGGACGATGTTGGAAACTACGCACCCCTGCTTGATTGACAAGCACCACGCTGGTGGCCGTCGGTAACGATGCTTTGGTAATGCGGCTGGTGTCACAGCCGGCATGGCGAAGAGCGTCCATAGTGAAGCGGCCGAAATCATCGGGGCCAACTGCGCCTAGCAATCGCACTGGAACTTTCAGCTTGGCCAGAGTGATTGAGGTGTTCGCCCCATTGCCGCCGACATGAGGCTCAATGTTGTCAACCCATGTTGTCGCATCCCAACGGATCTCTTCAACCGGGCTCACCACAATATCGTAAACAATGTTTCCAGAACACAGCACACCGCCTGAAAGATCCACCGGCATACTACAATCGACCGCCGATCATTGCCTCCAGAAACTGCTTTTCCAGTAGCCACTTTCCAACAACTTTATTCGATTGTTTAACAAAGATGCCGTGAGTCAGCACACTACCAAGATCGCCAGGATTTGGTTTCTCGTTGGCCCTTTCCAGATACTTGCGAAAAACATCGGTCATCCCCTGTAATTGCGTCTGCAGGGAATCTGCAGTGCTGTCACTTGCACAATAAGCTTCCAAAGTTGCCGTAGGTGACAGATTGTCTAGAGAGACAGAAAAATAGGACATTTCGGCATCTTCCAGCGCCTTTGCGAACAGTTTTGTACCAGAAGGGAGCTCAACGGAAGACTTCCAATAAGATCGCGGCACCTTGATCCAGAAAGGTGCGTTTGGGGGCGCGATTGGGTCGGCGACTTTCCCTGGGCTCATCAACTGATTTGCAGCGGAGTCACTCTTGCTGCTGGCCCAAGCTACTAGATTGCTTCGCAGAGGAACAAAGGAAACGTAACGATCCCCGCGTGAACTCTTCAAGCTGCAAAGTCCATTTTGGCAGCGACCTCCATGAACCATCACATATTTTTTCAGAGCTGGAAGATCGAAACGCCCGGTGGCCAATGCCAGCCTGTCGTCCCCCGATATAGAGAGGATGACCATGTCCAGATCTGTGTGGTAATCGAAGGCCGTTTCATGAACAAAGCGCCGATATTCTTCCTCTTCCACAACTGGAGAACCAGCCACTATTTCCAACACTTTTGCCAGGCGCAGAGCACGCAGATCAATTTGAATGAGTACGGAATCTTTCTGCGGGAATCGGCGCAGCATGGTGGCCATTGATTCTGGCAGTCGAAACCGCCAGTAATATATGGCACCCAAGCCAATCGCCGCACCCACAAGGAGCGCTACTAGAAACAGACGAGTTATCCAACCCTGGCGCACTGCCATGACTATAGTGTAGAGACTTTTAAGCCATCACAGCGTTTTCAACTCTGGATGCTTTCCATAGTTGCAGGTAAGGTTGCAGGTCTTTCATCATGGCGTTGTATTGGGCGATGTCCAACGATTGTGCTCCATCGCTGACCGCTTTGTTCGGGCAAGGGTGGACTTCTAAAATAACACCGTCTGCTCCAATCGCCACACCGGCACGAGTCAGGGCGGGAACAAGGCTGCGTTTACCGGTAGCATGGCTGGGGTCAAGAATCACCGGCAGGTGGGTCATTTCGTGCAATACCGGGATGGCCACAATATCGCAAGTGTTGCGGGTGACGGTTTCAAAAGTACGAATGCCCCGTTCGCAAAGCATCACGTTAGGATTGCCGTGGGCCACAATATATTCTGCTGACATGAGTAGTTCTTTGATGGTGGAAGACAAACCACGCTTCAACAAAATGGGTCGTTTAGACTTCCCCAAAGTCTTCAGCAAAGCAAAGTTCTGCATGTTGCGTGCACCAATTTGAAGAATGTCGGCATAATCACCGACCAGTTCCACATCACGATCCGACATCACTTCGGTGATAATTGCCAAGCCGGTCAATTCCCTAGCTTTGGCCAGAAGCTTCAACCCTTCTTCTTCCATTCCCTGAAAATCGTAAGGGGATGTACGAGGCTTGTAGGCACCGCCGCGAAGCACTCTGGCGCCACCTTTGGCAACGGCTTCCGCTGTGTCCAAAATCTGCTTTTCAGATTCCACGGAACACGGGCCAGCCATCATCACAAACTCATCGCCGCCAATTTCCAGCGGACCCCGTGGAGTGTCAATGCGGATCACAGTTTTTGTTTCCCTGAATTCGCGACTGACAAATTTATAGGGCGCAGAAATTCGAACCGCTTTTTCCACTTGAGGCATTGCTTCCAGGGATTCCAGACAGTTGGTCACGTCGCCTACGCCAACTACGCCAATGACGCAGCGTTCTTCCCCTTCAATGGCATGGATCTTGTAACCAAGTTCGCGAACCCTTTCACAAACTTCTTCAATTTCCGCTTTGTTGGCATGTAACTTCATAGAGATGATCATTTTCGATTAACTTTCCTGCGTTGAATTTCCCGTGCTCTTACTGAGCGAAAATAGAAAACCCACTCTTGCGAGTGGGTTGGTTAGAAACTTTGCTTGACGCTTTGCCAACACCACTCACGATTTAGGTTTGATACCAAAATCGGGGCCAGTAAATTTTGTTGGCCAGATTTGTGTTGAAGAGAAGCATGAAATTGAATTCTACATCGTTGGCTGGAACAATTGCAAGCCTTTTTTACAGGAGTGTTCTGAAAATAGCTAACCACCTATACGTGGTGTTAAATACGCCTACAATATGACAATCTAGTTTATTTGCTAATACATCCATAACGAAGCTTTGACCACCTCTGGGCACTGTCAACACCACCTTTCACAAAAGCGGTCTGCGGACGTTACAATAGAGAAATGAGTGATTCAGAATTTCCTTTGCCTCCTGCCACATTTGAATTTCTTGTCGTGAGCTTAAAAATGCAGACCGAAATGCAACTCGGATTGCTCCGTTTCGGTGGCGAAACGGACAAGCAACCCGTCAATCTTACCGCTGCCAGACACAGCATCGATTTGCTGGCAATGATTCAGGAAAAAACCGCGAACAATCTGAACTTGGAAGAAAAGCGGCTGATTGATAATTCCCTCACCGAACTTCGCTTTCGAATCGTCAACCTGGGATCCTCTCCGATTGTCGAAATTCCCACGAAGGAATAATGGCAGCGTTGAAACTGACAGTTCTCGGCTCTGGAACCAGTGTGGGTGTCCCCAGCATTGGCTGCCATTGTAGCGTTTGCACCTCCACCGATCCGCGTGATAATCGCATGCGTCCGTCAGTGTTTTTGGAATTCGACGGTAAAGGAATTGTGATCGACACAACGCCTGATTTCCGCACCCAAGCACTCCGTTTTCGCATGCCCCGGCTGGATGCTATTCTGCTAACCCATCCCCACGCTGACCACGTGATGGGTTTGGACGATGTGCGCCCCTTCAATTTCCGGCAAGGTACAGTGATCCCCGTGTTCGGTTCGGAAGAAAGCATTGCCGCTATCCGCCGATGCTTTCCTTATGTGTTCACGGAAGCGCCGCAAGAATCCACCCGTCCAAAACTTTCCACTCATGTGTTGGATGGCAGCCCGTTCCAAGTTCTGGAAACGCAAGTCACACCCATCCTGCTGCATCACGGAACAGGACGAGTCTTTGGCTATCGCATCGGCAAACTGGCTTACCTTACCGATCACAGCGAGATCCCCGAAGAATCCATGGAAAAGTTGCATGGACTCGACGTATTGTTCCTGGATGCACTTCGTTATAAGCCCCATCCAACGCATTCCACCGTGCAGCAGTCACTGGAAATTGTGGAGCAACTGAAACCGAAACGAGCCTTTTTCACCCACATTTGTCACGACCTGGAACATCAGCGTGCCGAAAGTATGCTGCCAGTGCATGTTCGCCTCGCTTATGATGGTCTGGAAATATTGGTTGAGGATTGCCTGGCATGACCACAGGCAGGGCTTTGACCATTGGAAATTTCGACGGCGTGCATCGCGGACATCAGGTTCTGATTGCCTGCGTTCGAAAGATAGCAGAACAGCATGGTTGGACTTCCGCAGCCGTCACCTTTGATCCTCACCCCACAAAACTGCTCGCTCCGCATAGGGCACCAAAATTGTTGATGCCGCTCGAAACCAGAATCGCCCAAATGAAATGTTATGGTCTGGATGAAGTGATCTGCTTGCCCTTCAACCATGCCATGGCCTGTCTTTCTCCCGATCAGTTCGCCCAACAAATACTAAGAGACAAATTGAATGCCAAGGCCGTGGTTGTTGGCGACAACTTCCGCTTCGGCCACAAACAGGCTGGCGACGTTCAGGTGCTTGACGAATTAGGCCATAAATATGGTTTTTTAACCCAAGCCATCGGTGCCGTAGTGGTTCGCGGTTGCATAGCTAGTTCCAGTACTATCCGCCATTTGCTAGCCGCAGGGGAAGTTTCTAAAGCATGCCGATTGTTGAATCGCCCTTTTTCCATTGAAGGGACCATCGTCAGCGGTCATGGCATTGGGGCCAAACAAACTGTTCCCACTTTGAATCTGGAAACCACTGCTGAAGTGCTTCCGGCTAATGGTGTCTACATCACCAGCACGCTGCTGCCCGGTCATCACAAGCCCGTGCCGTCCATTACAAATATCGGAATACGTCCGACGTTTGGCGGCGATAAGCTGACCATTGAAACATTTCTGTTGGGGCCGTTCAACGAACAGCCCACCGCCATCACATTGTTCTTTCATCGGCACGTGCGTGAAGAACAGCAGTTCCCTTCCCCGGAAGCATTGCGCACGCAAATCATGAAAGATGTGGGACGTGCCAACGCATATTGGCGAAGGTTGCCCAAGTGGGACACGCTATAATGGGGAAACCCACTCAGGAGAATCAACCCAAAAGAATGTCAATATCTAAAGGAAAACTGAACCACCTTAAGGCTCTATCCAACAAGGCGGGCGTAATTGCCGCAGCCGCCATGGATCAGCGCGGCAGCTTACAAAAATCCATTGCCAGTGCCAAAGGGATAGACCCTAAGAATGTCACCCAGCAACAGATGGAAGAGTTCAAAGTTGCTGTGGTCAAAGTGCTGACCCCTCATGCCAGCGCTATTCTACTCGATCCCGAATATGGCCTTCCCGCCGCCAAAGCCCGATCTAAGAACGCCGGACTTTTAATGGCTTACGAAGCCTCCGGTTACGATAATACGCAGCCCGGACGCCTGCCCGATTTGTTGCCTCACGTATCGGCAAAGCGCATTAAAGACATGGGTGCCGATGCGGTCAAGATCCTTATCTACTACTCGCCTTTTGACGACCCTCAGGTCAACGATATTAAGCACGCTTTCTGCGAACGAATCGGTTCAGAATGCGAAGACAACGATATTCCGTTCTTCCTTGAATTCATCGGTTACGACCCCAAGGGCGGCGATGAAAAGGGTCTGGAATACGCCAAGGCAAAGCCCAAAATTGTGATCGCCAGCATGAAGGAATTTTCCAAGCCACAGTACAAAGTGGACATGCTGAAAGTGGAAGTGCCGGTCAACGCTGAATTCGTAAAAGGTTCCAGCGTATTCAAAGGCGAAGCCGCTTACACGCGTAAGCAAGCATTGGAATATTACCGCAAAGCGTCTGACGTCGCAAAGAAACCGTTCATCTATCTGAGTGCTGGAGTAGCCAACGCCCAGTTTGTGGAATCTCTCAACATGGCCTCTGAAGCAGGTACCGATTACAGTGGTGTGCTTTGTGGCCGTGCCACATGGAAAGATGGCATTCCGGTTTATGCAACCAAAGGTGTAAAAGCACTGGAAGATTGGTTGTCAACGGAAGGTGTCAAAAATATCAACTGCGTCAACGACGCAATCAAGTCCGCCAAACCATGGCGGAAAAAGTTGAAAGGCTAGCAGTAAGGATTAGGGCAGGAACCCGCATTCCTGCCCTTCATCCTTCATTCGTTACTGGCCGGCGCCTTCACCGGTGCATCGTAGTAGCTGATAAATCCAACCAGCATTTCCTCCGTTGTACCCTCACCCCATTTAATTTCCTTCAACGGCTTGTTCGGATTCTTCGCGTTCGATTCTGAATTGTTGTAGTAGCCCACCACTTCCACTTTTGTCCCGGCAGGCAGAAACACGGGTTCCTTGAACACGTAGTTGGTCTGCCAGTTAAAGTCGTATGGCTTCGCCCACACTAGCGGTTTTCGACTCCCATCAGGAAACACCGCCGTCATCTCCATTTCATTACCCAACAAGTGCATGTGTGGAAGCACACTGGTAGCGATCACATCTTTCCGAAACGTGTAGGAAGCGCGTTCTGCATGACGCTCTTCGCCGGCTGGAATCTTGATAAACGGATTGGCAATCGGCACGCTTTTCGCAATATGAGCAATCGGACTCTTGTTCAGATAAACGCCAATTGTGCTCAAATCCGATTCCACTTTGCCGTTCTTGTGGTAATGAACCTCCATCACAACGTCCGAACCTTTGGGAAACAGTGCCCCGGTATCTTCAGCGCGAAGTTCAGGAACCAGACCCGGAGCCCATCCCCCAATGCCGATGCGCTTGTACGCCACCACCATACCCCGTGAGCAATCAAACCCGGGCTTAGGATCAGCCGCGTCCAACTTGCGAGCTTCGCCGGTCATATCAGCAAACGTCCGCACGTGATGCACAATCTTACGATTTCCTGGGCGCACTTCCATCCCGCGAATAAATTTGTCTTCCGTCAAACCGGAAGGCATAACAAAGCAACGGTATTCATCCACCCCATTACCGGAAAGTGAGAAGGCTTCCGGCATTTTATAAATCAAATCGGGTTCGCCAAACGCCCAACCATCGTTGTAAACAGCCTTTGCCGGCAGGTCCTTTGCATCGCCCATCGGAGCTCCAGCATCTACCCAACGGGCCAGCGTGGAAATTTCAACTTCACTCATGCGGCGTTCATTCTTGAATTCACCATGCCCTGCCACTGCCGACCAAGGCGGCATAATATGAGCCGCAGTCACTCGCTTAATTTCATTCTTGAAGGCACTCACTTCTTTGAAATTAGTCAATGAAAACGGGCCGATTTGTCCCGGTCTATGGCAGCCTTCGCAGTTCGTTTGAACAATGCGGGAAACTTCTTTGGCATAGGTTGGGGTAGGCACGTCTTTCGACGCGGCGAACAAGCTAACAGCGCAGAGCGCGCTTAAAAACAAACGCATGATAGGACCTCACTTTATTTTAATACGACGGGTTGAACTATTTAGTTCTGCAAACTTTGTCAAACCCGGCGTGGTTGTTAGAATAGAGGTTCCAATCGACTAGGAGACTTTTACCAGAATGAAATACCTGCGTGATCTGTGGGACGAATCAATAGCTGCCAAGCTGCCTGACGACCTGGAGCTGCTTCGTTACCGCTCCAATCTTTTAGGTGCCGATCTGCGCATCACCAATTTTGGCGGTGGCAACACCAGTTCCAAAATCAATTTGTCCGACCCGTTCAATGGAAACAAAACGCAAGTTTTGGCCGTAAAAGGCAGTGGCGGCGATATTGGTAGCATTAAGCGCGAAGGGTTCGCGCTGGTCTATATGGATCGTCTGGTGCAGCTTCAATCGGTGTACAAAGGCGAAGCGCTGGAAGACGAAATGGTGGGTTACTATCCACTGGCCGCGTTCGGCGATAATCGTGTGGCCGCTTCGATTGATACTCCCCTTCACGCCTTCCTTCCCTTCCCGCACGTAGACCATCTGCATCCCGATTGGGCCATTGCCATTGCCGCCTCCGCCAACGGTCGCGAAAAGATGGAACAGTTCAATAAACAGTTTGGACATA
>JANXSF010000076.1 GCA_025352795.1 Acidobacteriota bacterium | reverse complement strand
AATTAAAATGGCAAAGATCAACATCTGTTTTGTGTGGCATATGCACCAGCCCTTTTACAAAGACCTGGTGACTGGCGAATACAAACTGCCTTGGACGCGCATGCATGCCTTGAAAGATTATTACGGCATGGTGAAAGTGCTGGAAGATTTTCCGCAAGTGCACCAGACTTTCAATCTGGTTCCGTCGATGATGGTGCAGTTGGAAGAGTATGCATCGGGTACGGCGGTTGATCCGTTTCTGCGCTGCGCGTTGAAGCCTGCTGAGGAACTGACACTCCCCGAACAGAATTTTATTTTGCAGTATTTCTTTCAGGCAAATGTGGCACGCATGATCTACCGCTACCCGCGTTACGGTCAATTATACGAGGCCAGCCAGCAGTTACGGCGCACTTTTTCTGCTCAAGAATTTCGTGATTTACAAGTATTGAGTCAGGTAGCCTGGTTCGATGAAGAGTTCCTGAAAGATGATCGCGACGTCCGCGATCTGGTTCGTAAGGGACGCAACTTCACCATTGAAGAGCAGCGTTTAATGGGACGCAAGCAGCGCGAAATCATGTCGAAAGTGCTGCCGGTCTATAAAGAATTTGCTGCACACGGGCAAATCGAAATTTCGGCGACGCCCTATTACCATCCCATTCTGCCGCTGTTGTGCGATTCCGATATTGCCAGCGTGTCGCACCCCGGTGTTCCGCTGCCTCCCCGTTTCCGCTATCCAGAAGATGCGCGCTACCAGCTAGTAAAAGCCCGTGAATATATGGAAGCTACGTTCGGAGTTGCGCCAGCGGGGCTTTGGCCATCGGAAGGGTCAGTCTCCGACGAATCCATGCGCATTGCTGCCGAAGTTGGGTTCAAATGGTTTGCGACAGATAACGGCGTGCTCGGTCGCACGTTGGGAACGGTTGCTGGAACTTACGAAACGTATCGTCCCTATAAGTGGAAAAAAGATGGGCGCGAAATGCATTGTATCTTTCGCGACCATTACTTGAGTGATTTGATTGGCTTCGTGTATTCGCAAATGGGCGCGGCGGAAGCGGCACAACATTTTCTGGATCGTATTCGCGAAAATTGCGGCGGCCGCGATGCAGTGGTCCCCATAATATTGGACGGCGAGAATGCCTGGGAGTATTACGAGGAAGGTGGTCGCGAATTTTTGCGCCAACTCTACCAGCGCGTAAGCGATGCACCCGATATGCAGGCTCTTACTGTAAGTGAGGCACTGAATCAAAATCAGGCGCACGACATTGGCCATATTTTTCCTGGCTCATGGATTGGTGCGAACTTCGATGTCTGGATTGGCGCAGATGAAGACAATCAAGCCTGGACTATGCTGTTGCGCGCTCGCGAATCTTACGAGACGGGTAAGGACAAAGTTTCCCCGGAAGCAAAAGCGATGGCGTTTGAAGAACTGCTGATTGCCCAAGGTAGTGATTGGTGCTGGTGGTATGGCCCGGAGCACGATTCAGCGAACCGTCTGGAATTCGATCAACTGTTTCGCGGTCACTTGGCCAATGTCTATAAATGCCTTGAAATCTCACCGCCAGAAGAACTGTCGCGTCCCATTCTGCACATGAGTGTGACTGACCTGCATGATAAGCCCACAGGTCATATTAAGCCGACAATTGACGGCGTAGTCAGTTCCTACTTTGAATGGTTGGGTGCTGGGAATTACCGTTTGGAAGATCGTTCTGGAGCCATGCACAGCCAAAGAGGCATGGTGCAGAGTCTATCTTACGGGACGGACGGACAGAATCTTTATTTACGTTTGGACTTCCACGAATTGCCGGTTGCAGCAAGCTTGGAGTTACATTTGAAATCGGACACAGCGGAATTGAAAGTAACTGCGAACCGCTTCTGTTTGGAGCGGATATTGGAAGCCGCCTTTCCGCTGCGGGAGTTAGGGGTGCAGCCGGGCGAGGTATTACGCTTTCAGTTATCGGTGTGGAAGGATCATCTGCCTGTGGCAGCGGTTCCGCAACAAGGGTGGCTTGAAATGGAGACAAGTGAGCCTGGAGATTGGCCCAGTTGAGTGCAGATTTAGGGCTTCAAAACTACTTTATACACTTTGTAACTGCCGCTTTCGGTTAGTAACTGGATGTTGTGCCCCCCCTGCGAAATGCGCGCAGGCCACCAATCGAAAGCATCTTCATTTCCAAAAACAACCAAGAACTCGCGGTGCATGGATACAAAACTTTCGTAATCTTCAACACGAAGCGGAAAGTATCGGCGCAAAGCAAGCAGGGCGATGTCCACAGAATCGGTACCCACAAGCTTGACAGCCATCGGCGGATCAGTAACTGCGTACAATTTTCGAGTTGAACCGGCTGGCGCGTAGTAAGTCATGGGCAAGTAACGAAGACCGGAGGAAATGACAATGGGAATACCGGACGCGGCGTGCTGATCCAAGATCATTTTCACATCATTCGTTGCACCTTGCCTTGCTTCATAGAGAGATCCGCCGGACAATCGCTTCCAATCACTTACTGAGTTGGAACCGTAATTCAGTAACATCAAACTCAGTACAATTGCATTTACAATCGCGGGTACTTTGCTTGCCAAATAGCCTAAAGCCAAGGCACCTCCTACAATGGTTGGCACCATGTAACGTCTGGTCATTCCGCCGTGGCTAACTTTGGCTACGGTGACGGCGATGATGGGTAAACACAACAGAAGGAGGGTCAAAATACTTTCTTCAATGGACAAGTCTGAACTCAGCAATTCAGTCTGGCGAAGGCTCCAATAGGCAGCCATCCCTATAACGAAAACTGCCAGAATCCAGGCCCAATAGCCGTTAAAATTGAACAGCCAACTATAATCGGCAAACAGTTGTCGGAAGCTGGGACGAGCCCAGAAGCTTTGTCCATAGTACTGCCGTAAATTGAGTAAAAGGTTGGCGAAGAATAGCAATGGAACTGCGCCCACTATGAGTGCAGCCCATACGCCGGTGCGGAAGCGACGGTGGTACAGCAATATTACCGCTTCTGCGGCCAGGAATGTCGGCCAAACAAGAATCGCGTAGTAGTGCAGGGATACGGCAGAAGCCAGCGTGATGGCTAATGCAAATGCAGATAGCTTTGACTCGTCAATCCGGTGCCAGGCGAGGATTGCCAATGAAACAAAAGCGACCATTAGCGCATAGGGCCGCGCTTCAAATGCATAAGTGGCCAGCGGACTGCAAAGGATAAAAGTGGCACCGACCAGCGCTGACAAACGGTTGACTCTTTTTAAAAGGATCAGATAAGTAGCAGCAATGGTGACTAATAACCCAATGATGGAAGGCAGACGATAACCCAGGTGGTCGTCCAGCATAATACTGCGACTCAGTCGAGCGATGAAGTAAAAGACCGGAGGGTTGGTATCGGCGGCATTCTGTAGAGCGTCCCAAACTGCTTTTGCATCGGGCAAGCGGCATACAATTACAGTGCAGATTTCGTCGTACCAGAATGGCCTGGCAATGGCGCCAAGCACTGAACAAAAGCCGACAAATAGCAGTATGCAGCCTAGCAATGTGATGCCGATTCCAGCGGTTATTCTTATGGACATTCAATCTCGCGCCGCCAGATGGCCACAATGGATTTCCCGAATTTGTTAAAGAAACATCTGTCAAGAAAGCGCGAGATTGGAATTACGCAGCCATCCCAAAAACGAAGCTGAGCTTTGGTGGGCATAGATTGCTTCAGGAATAGCTTGTTAGCCGTTGACAGCAAGAGGCCAACAGAATCCAGATAGAAAATTTGCTCAAGCTTAAGATTTTCTGGAGAAATGGTTTGCAGCATGGAACGGTTGTATCGACGGAAGTGTCCAATGGCCGAATCGAAAGGGGTGAACAACCAGTTATGTGCAGGAGAGAGAATTATGATTCTGCCACCTGCATTCAGGTAGGATGCCGCAATGGCCAACTCTTTCTGATCGTCCTGGATATGTTCAAGAACATCAATGTAGATGATGGTGTCAAATTTTCGACTGAGAGGCAGGCTTAGTAACGTCCCACACACTGTTTCATATCCATGTCGGTTAGTTACGTTGGCTAAGTTCCCGGTTAGCTGAAGAAACAATCTGGAATCTGGTTCCAGGCAGATCCATCTGCCCTTTCCGCCGGAATCAAGGAAAGGGGTATTTGATCCGATTCCAGCTCCTACTTCAACAACGTCGCCCGTTATAAAATTCCGAATTTGCTGCGACCAATACGACTTCCAGTTGTGGACTTCGGCAAACAAATCCAATTCGGAACCTTCATATTTGAAGTCACTCATTGGGGTAGATGTCCTGAGTTCCAGCCACGAACAATGCGCAATCGCGCAGAGGCACAAAGCTGAAATGCATTCTAGTGGAAAGCAATGTAAACGTGAAACTAGTGGCAATGGTGATGAACGGAATCAGAACTATGGCGATTGCTCCGATGATGTAAAAGGTCCACCCAGGGACTGGATGGCCGGTGAATAAACGGAAGAGAGCCACGCCAACAATACTGACAATGGGCACCAGCAATGCGGCAATGGATCCGGCTAGAAGTCGCACACCAACCACATCTCCGAATACTGAAATGGCACTCATGCCGTGCGCTGCAAGTGAGATGAAATTCATTTTGGAAGTTCCGGTGATCCGGTGTCCGCGCGGAATGGGAATCATGGTGAAGGGAAGGCTTGAGCGGAAAACCGCTGCTGCATAGTGATTCCACAGTTCAGACATGACTACTAAAGTGCTGAGTTGGGATGAAGGTAAAATACTGAAGTTTCCCACGCGCACTCCGATGCCGGTAAGGAGTCGATGCAGGCCTTTGTAGAGCAGATAGCAGAATCGAAAAATTAGACTCTCTGTGCGACGGCTCCGTTCGGCGAAGATGGCTTGGGTTCCAGGTTGAGTTTCGGAGTAGGCATGAATCAGTTGTAAAGCGCCATCGGCAGTGTCTTCCCCATCGGCATCCATCACAAGGACTGCATCGCAGGCAAGCGACTGTTCCACGTGGACCAGACCAATGGCGATGGCCCGTTGGTGGCCCAGATTACGGCGTAACCGAAGAATGCGAATGGTGCGCACAACGTTGAACTGGGAATGAAAGTCCGCTGGGTTGCAAGCTTGCTGAGAGCCATCGTCAACAATTAAAACGTCAAGGATACATGGATAAGCAGCAAGGGTCTGATCCAACCGACGGATGAGTTCTGCTGCGGATGCCCAATCGTCGCGGAGAGGCATAAGCACGATGATTTTTAATGGAGAGGTTGGCTGGACCATGGGCGATTTAAGATTGTTTATTGTACAACGGCATCCGTTCCTGCATAGATTCCTCCTTCGATGCGAAGAATGCGAATCGGCTGTTTCATAAGGCCCGACCGATCAAAGACACTTCGCCCTTCAGGCTGCCCACCACAAGCAGCTTTACTGGTGTTACCAACTCACTTTTCCGGTCCCGCAACCGAGAAAGCGATCCAGGTTTTCCATGTCTTTGACCGGCTTACCTATTGATTGTGAAACTCGAATCGATTCGAGGCCTTGGCAAACCTTACGGTTCGTTAGGCTTTATTGTAGGAAGAACGCTGCGCAGCGGTTTTCTCTTCTTGTTCATGATTGGAGCAGATAAAAAGGATTGGGCTACCCATGGTTTTTTGTAAGAGATTGATATTGGTCGAAATATAGTTTGGATGGCATGGTGACCACTCTTAAAACTCCAGCAACTCACGCATGGTCTCTTTCCGGCGATGCATGGGCACCAAGGGCTGGTTCAAGAAGTCGGTAAATGGCACTAGTGCCTTGGTCCTTGCCAACAGGGCTACTAAAAGCTCAGGTGTAGAAGCTATGCTCAGGTCCATGAGCTGCGAATCGTAGAATACCCAGCGCTTGCAGCGCAGCAGTTCAATAGCTGGATGATCAGCCGCAAACCCCTTTGGCGGTCGCGTCAACTGTTCCCCTTTCATTTCGCCCATGAGCCCTATCAATGTCTTGTTGTCGATGATCCGCTTCAGTTGTTTGTAATTTTCCGCAATGTGCGAACGCAGCGCGACAAGTTGATCTGGCTCAGGCATATAAATTCCTGCGGCGAATTCAATGACGTCTGCTCCAATGCTGAAAAAGAAACCAGCAGATGAATGCTTGGCCATCCCTTGGTGCGGAAACACAGCGGCGATATGGGTCTTGTAGGGGGTTTTGTCTTTGCTGAAACGGGTGTCGCGATAAATACGGTACAACGCTTTGTTCGATGGGTTGATATGCAGCGGTGCCAGTTTGGCCAATTGAGCGTTGTAAGAGTCAACTAGAGTGATCATTGGTGCCTTCACCTGCAAGTCAAATACTTCTTTATGGGCCAGAAACCATTCGCGATTATTGATGCGCTTTAGTTTGCACAGGAAATCCAGGCCGACTTTGGGGAAGCCAGTGAATTGGGGCGTCATGAGGTTAGTGTAACTGGTTCCCGCTCACCTTTGCGCCATTTCAAAGTTGGTTAGTGAGTATGTCTATTGAGTGGAGTTTTGATAAAGTTGAGCGGGGGTGGGGAGAATGTGTTTGAAGTAGATTCTGGAGTGTGTTATAGTGTAGGCATATTATGAGTACACAGGCTGTTGTAAGAGCGCTTGAAAAAATTCAATACACCATTCGTGGAATTCCGCCCAATGTGGATGAAGCGTTAAGGCAGGAAGCAATGCGTAGAAATATTAGTTTCAACCAATTGATAGTAGAAGAGTTAACCAGTATTTCTGGGGTCTCTGGCCGCACCTATCGCTCCCTTGCTGGAATTGCTGGGCAATGGGAAGAGGATGCCGAGTTCGACAAGGTGTTGGAAGAACAGCGTAAGATCGACGTAAGCCTTTGGCAATGAAAGTTTTACTGGATACCAACCGGCTGACGGATTTGCTCCGTGGGGACCCGAAAATAGTCGAACAGGCGGAGCAAGCTGTTGAAGTTTGGGTTCCTTTTGTAACAATGGGTGAAATTAAGGCTGGGTTCCTGGCCGGAAATCGTTCAGAGAACAATTACCGGTTACTGCATCAGTTTCTGCATCAGCCTGGAATTGGCGTTCTTTTTGCAGATAGAGATACCTCAGACTACTACGCCAGACTATTCTTTCAACTTCGCAAGGCGGGAACTCCTATTCCCACCAATGACTTATGGATTGCCAGCCTCTCTGTTCAATATGAACTGACTCTGCTTTCCCGCGACGAACATTTCGACAAACTCCCGCAACTGCTTCGAGGATAATTGAAAGTAATCTGCTAAGGTGGAAGCCATGAACCGACGACAAATGCTGGCCACCATAGGCCTTGCCACTGCGCATCTTACGGCACAGCCCAGCAAGCCTCGGAATGTGATTTACATTCTGAGTGATGATCATCGTTACGATGCATTGGGATTTCTGAAGTCTCAACCTTGGTTGGAGACGCCACAGTTGGATCGCCTGGCGCGCGAGGGTGCTCACTTTCAAAATGCATTTGTCACGACGGCACTGTGTAGCCCCAGCCGTGCGTCGATTTTGACTGGTGTTTATGCCCACAAGCATCGCATTGTGGACAACGGAACGCCCATCCCCCCAGGCACAGTATTCTTCCCTTCTTACTTACAAAAGGCCGGTTACAAGACCGGATTCTTTGGTAAATGGCATATGGGCGCAGAGACCGATGCGCCGAAACCGGGCTTTGATCAATGGGTTAGTTTTTTGGGACAAGGAACCTATTTGCCGAATCCGAATGGTTTGAATGTCAACGGCAAGAAGGTTCCACAGAAGGGTTACATCACCGACGAACTGACGGATTATGCACTGGACTGGATGCGCACTCTGCCCAAGGATCAACCCTACTTTATCTACCTTTCGCACAAAGCAGTGCACGCCGAGTTTGAACCTGCAGCACGACACAAAGGTCGCTATAAAGACGCCAAGTTCACTTATCCACCAACCATGGCGATAGATGGGGAAATGGCGCGCAATCGACCCATGTGGGTGAAGAATCAGCGTAACTCGCATCACGGAGTGGATTATCCGTATCACGCTACTTTGGACATTGCCGATTACTATAAACGCTATGCAGAAACATTGATGGCCGTAGATGAAAGTGTGGGTCGAGTTTTAGAGGAACTTCGTAAGCGCGGCGAATTGGATTCCACTCTGGTAATTTATATGGGCGACAATGGCTTCGCCTTTGGTGAACACGGCTTGATTGACAAGCGCACGGCCTATGAGGAATCCATGCGGGTTCCACTCCTGGCTCGCTGCCCAGCATTGTTTCAAGGTGGCCGCAAAGTGAAGGAAGTGGTTGCCGGGCTGGATATTATGCCAACAGTTTTGGAAGCGGCAGGCGCTGAGATCCCGAGCGGGTTAGACGGCAAAAGCTGGCTACCATTGGTGAAAGGCGAAAAGACCCAGTGGCGCAATGAACTATTGTATGAATATTACTGGGAGCGTAACTTTCCGCAGACTCCGACCATGCATGCCTTGCGCGGTGACAAGTATAAGTTCATTCGCTATCAGGGGATTTGGGACATTGACGAGTTATACGATTTAGAAGAAGATCCACTGGAATCGCGCAACCTGATTTTCAGCGAAAAGCATAAGCCGATTGTGGTTCAATTGCGGAAACGCCTGTTTGATATTTTGGAAGAGACCAACGGAATGAATATTCCATTGCAACGGGACCGTGGCGGGCAACAGGGGTTGCGCAGTCCTGAACGAGGCAAGGCGGCAGAGTTTCCCGATGAATTCAAGCGGAAGCCAGGAACTCCGGCAGAGCATAATTGATGGGACCTTGTGCTTTCTCTAAAATGTTATTACAGATAGTAATAACATTGCCATGATAGAACTCAAAGTGCGCAAAGTAGGCAATTCCCTTGGAGTGGTGCTGCCAAAGGAAGTCATCAACCGTCTGCATTCGGCAGAGGGAGCGCCATTATTCCTGATTGAAGCAGCCGATGGGACGTACCGCCTTACCCCCTACGACCCTACGTTTGAACAGAAAATGGCGAGGGCTGAAGATATCATCAGCCGCTATCGGAACGCCCTTCACATTTTAGCCAAATGACCGAACCGACTTGGGTTGAAAAGCAGTTAGTGCTCACATTGCACGAACGACTGCTGGCGCTGCACGGCGGGGCTTCTGGTCTGCGTGATGAGACGTTGCTGAAATTTGCTTTAGACCGACCACAGCAACATTTTGGGTATTCTGAGAACGTCGATATCATTCGGATGGCTGCCATCTACACGGCGGGAATAATTCAGAACCACCCATTTGTGGATGGCAACAAGCGCACAGGGTTCGTGATTGGAATCCTCTTCTTAGAGCTAAATGGTTACCGCTTTTCTGCCACAGAGGAAGATGCAGTCCAAGCGGTTCTTGGTCTGGCGGCAGGAACGCTGGAAGACTCTTCCTATGACGCTTTTCTTCGAGCCAATACGGCGTTATAAAATGCCGAATTTTTCGAAGGCGTCCCGTGCAGTCATGCCGTCTTCCAGTGCCTTTCTTACAGTCTTTTCCCCACGAGCCTTTTCTATTGCCGCATTGAAGACTTCTGCTTCCGCTTCACGCGGGACAACGCAAACTCCATCTACGTCGCCAAAGATAATGTCACCT
>JANXSF010000056.1 GCA_025352795.1 Acidobacteriota bacterium | reverse complement strand
TTGTCTCGGGCTCGCTTTAACCAATCCAGCCAGTCCCGTTCTTGTTGACTCATTGCAATTCGTTCCATCCTTCAGCCTTACGGCTGTCAATAGGAACTTTCTACTTTGCCCAAATAGGAACTTTTCACTTTGCCGCGACATGCGCTCCAGCTATCAGTTGCGCAAGATCGCCACTCGTGATATTTGGCCTGATGAAACACGTCTTGCCCCTGGCCAAGAAGGTCCGATTGTCAGCAGCGAATATCCGCTTGGAACGTTTGTTGAAGATTACGAGTACGTTGAAGGGTCTGGAGATTTGGACCAATACAATGGACGATTTTCAGTTACGCCGGGCTATCCGCAAGGAACTTACGCGTACTTTTTGAGTACGTCGCAAGACAGCGGGCTGGCGTTTCCCTATTTACTTGCTCACCGGTTTTACGGCAAGCTCGGCAACTCTGAATCGTCTTTTTCGCAGAAAGTAATCTCTTTTAAGAGACACAATGACACAATGGAATTTCAGGTCTTTGATAATCGGGGAAACACCATCCGGCATCTGGAATTCGTACATGAACGGCCAATGCATCTGATGGTGGTCTCGCGAGACTTATCGGAATTCGCGCACATACATCCTGAAGTGGATGAGTACGGAATCTGGCGCGTAAAGTACGTTTTTCCTTCAAGTGGCAATTATCGCCTCTATGCGCAGTTTACATCGCCTGGTTCCAATCAGCGCATGGAGCATTTCGATGTCGTAATTCCAGGGAAATCACGTCCCATCGAATTGCTGAAGCCAACCCCGCAAAAATCACTTTCAAGTGAAGGTCCACTTACCGCAGGAACTGATTTGGAATTGCGATTCAAGCCTCCAACTGTTGGTCTTCAACCTTATCTTGGAGCCTGGGCCCACGTAATGATCGCAGGTAAGGGGCTTTCCAGCTTCAGCCATGCGCACCCCCTGCATGATGCAGCCACTGCGATTCAACGCGGAGAGGCTCACAATCATTTAACCGAAACGCAAGGCCCGCCGCCGACGCTGATTCGCATTCCAGCCAATTTCCCGACGCCTGGACTATACAAGATCTGGGTGCAAATGCAAGTGTCAGGAAAGGTGGAAACCTTGCCGATTGTGGTGACCGTTGGCCAGTCTTTGAACGCTGCGAAGAAAATTAGAATTCCCAAGGATGCGATTCAAATCAAGATCACATCAGATGGCTTCGACCCCACCAGAATCACGATCCCGGCGGGAAAACCAGTCACGCTAGCGTTCATCCGTTCCAGCCAACCGAACTGCGGAAATCAAGTTGTATTTCCACAACTCGGTTTAAAACAAGTTACGCCATTGGGTGGAGTAGCTCTTGTGATGCTACCTGCAACTGAAGTTGGCGAACTTCGTTTCACGTGCGGAATGGGAATGTACCGCGGAAGAATTGTGGCGGTTACAGCTCAACCGAAGTCAGTTCCGTGATGATGCATGGTTCAGCCGCCCACTCTTCCAGCAAGGGAACCAGCAGACCCATTAGATATTTTAGTTCCGGCACATCGACCACTTTTTTCAGAAACATCATCTTCTTTACGCGTGATAAAACTACCACTCGAAACGCACCACTGTAAGCATCGTCGCAGTAGATTTGCACGCTGATTACAGCACCGTCGTCGCTGAAGAAAATATGCCATCCCCACTTTTCTTGTGACAGCAAAACGCCAGGGTAATTGGCCCTGACAAATGGCAACAGATGCTTGGCCACCAGGTCCCCACCAAAGCAAGCCGGACCCATGTATTGGGACGTCTCAGCGATGTGAAGCTTTTTCGTGAAGGCTATTTGATAAGGCACGAACGCTATGCTTCCATCTTTTTTGCCGTCGCGTTCCATCGGATACGACGCTGCTTCTTCAGTGATTCCATTGCCATGCAAAGAGTAATATTCGTTTGTTGGCCAAGTTCCACCGGACCATTCGGATCTTTCCTGGTTTTCACGCACTCCAGGAAATTTCGGATGTGCGCCCTTACTGCTCCATTAAAAGCCCCAGGCTGCTTCTTTTCAAGAGACGGCTTCATTTCCAAAGCCTTTGGATCTTCAAGGTATAGAGCATACGATTCGCGCCCCATATCGAACCTTGCCTTTGAGCCATGATACTGCGTAAGCTGATCGTTCAACCCGGCGTAGCGCATCGCTTTGTATCCAACCGTGAAAACAGCCATGTAATTTTCAGGATACTCAATGCACATGCAAGTGGTCTCTGGTACTTCCGCCGGTTGCAAGTTTGCCCGACCCGCAGATGTGGTTACCGCAATGGGCACCTTTGAATCCATAAACCATTGGATTGCATCCACGGCATGTGCTGCTTGACCAATCATCAGACCGCCCGAGTAATCCCAATAGTAATACCAGTTGAAAAATCGCGCTGCATCCAGTTCCCGTTTAGGAGCGTTGCCTAACCATTGATTCCAATCCAGCTTGCCTTCCACTTTGTTCTCGCGCAAGCCAGCTTGATGGTTGTACCACCAGGCATTCACTAAACGAACATCGCCGATGTTTGATTCCCGCAATACGCGGTTGCCTTCCTGGAACATATCAAAACTACGGCGTTGCATTCCCACCTGCACCACTCGCTTAGTGCGGCGTGTTGCCTCAATCATCCGAAAGCCGTCTTCAATGGTGTGGGCCATCGGCTTTTCCACGTACACATCTTTGCCCACAGACACCGAATCAATGGTCATTTGGGCATGCCAGTGGTCGGGCGTGGCAACAACCACAACATCCAAAGTTTTATCTTCCAACAGACGCTTATAATCGCCGTAACCCTTGGCTCCAGTGGATGCCACCTTTAAGCCACCAGAGAGGTTTGGCTCATAGACATCGCACACGGCAGCCATCTCAACTCCGATTTCCTTAAACTCGCCGGTGAGCAACTTTCCCCGTCCGCCTGCCCCAATGATTCCTGCGCGCACTCTCTCATTCGCGCCCGTAATGGCCGAATAGCTGAGGGCGGTGGTTGCAACGAAGCTGCGACGATTTATCATTGCTGATACTAGGAACGGACGATCCAGCACTGATGCCAGAATGGTAAATCTTACCATGCAACTTTGTTTAATCACACCCTGTTGCAGTTACATTCTATTGCTATTTCGAAGATTCTTTAACGGCTTCACCCTCCACGGTGGTACGACTTCGACGAGCAGCCCACAACTACGCGGAAGAAAGTAACGGAACTAGGGCCACAACAGTTATAGAATCAGCTATAGAATAGAGACGTATGCGGTTCTTTTTTTCAGCCTTGACCCTGGTCGCAGCTTTCGCTCAGCCTCCCGATTTCCAACGTGATGTGCAGCCCATTTTTCAAAAGAAGTGCATGGCCTGTCACGGTGCATCCAACCAGATGAATGGTCTGCGCCTGGACGATGGCGAAGCAGCGCTGAAGGGCGGCTATTCCGGCGTTGCCATTGTGCCAGGCACCAGCGCTACCAGTCCTCTGATCGCCCGCGTGACGGCCACAGAGAAAGCCAAACGCATGCCTCCTGCTGGTGATCCGCTATCGGCTGACCAGATAGCCACGCTGAAATCCTGGATCGATTCCGGTGCCAAGTGGCCCGTCACTGCCAAGAAACAAGCCAGCCCCAAGTCAACGCATTGGTCCTATCAACCGATTCTGCGGCCAACTTTACCGGAAGTGAAACAGTCTTCCTGGGTTCGAAATCCGATTGATGCGTTTGTGCTGGCCCGGCTAGAAAAAGAGAACATCCAACCTTCGCCCGAAGCTTCAAAGACCGTCCTGCTGCGCCGCTTGAAGCTGGATCTGCTTGGACTGCCGCCCACACCCGAAGAAGTCGTCGAATGGCAGTCCGACAAGCGTGCAAATGCGTATGAGCTTTGGGTGGATCGGTTTCTGCAATCGCCTCACTACGGCGAGCGTTGGGCGCGCCCCTGGTTGGACCTGGCCCATTATGCCGATTCCGATGGTTACGAAAAAGATAATGTCCGCAACGGTGCCTGGCGCTATCGTCATTGGGTGATCAACGCATTGAATGAAGGCATGCCTTTTGACCGTTTTGCAGTGGAACAACTGGCCGGGGATCTGCTGCCAAACTCCACCTTGGAACAGAAAGTAGCCACCGGATTTCTGCGCAACACGTTGACCAATCGCGAAGCCGGAGTGGACCGTCGCGAAGATCGTTTTGAACAAGTGATTAATCGCGTGAACACCACCGGAACCACCTTCATGGGCGTCACCATTGGCTGCACCCAATGCCACGATCATAAGTACGATCCCTTCAGTCAGAAAGAATATTATCAACTGTTCGCATTTTTCAACGATGCTGAGGATGAAGATGTAGACGCTCCGTTGGCCGGTGAAATGGGGCCATATCTGCGTGCCCTGCCGGAATATCGGAATCAGAAAAACGAAATTCTGAGCAAGTACAAAATCCCAGAATTGCAAGCCCGTTGGGAAAAAGCCATGCTCACCGCCATTGACGATCCTGGCAAAGATGTGGAAGTGGATTTCAACGTCACCTCAATGAAAGCCATGTTGGATTTTGCTGACCGTATGATCCGCAAAGGTCCCCAGGGCAGGACTGAACGCGAATCAGAAAGGCTTACCAACTATTTCGTCAACAACCCCGGTACCGCATTTAAGGGTGACAAAGAAATTCTTGCTCATATCAAAGAAGCGCGGGAGAAATTGAACGAAGCCAACGCCAAGATTCCATTTCTGACACAGGCTCAAACGGTGCGTCGAAATCAGGATAAATCAGTAACCAATATTGCTGTCCGTGGAGATTGGAAAAGTCCTGGGGTGGAAGTGGTGCCAGGCACTTTGTCGGTTCTCCCACCAATGAAAGCAGATGGCGCAAGGGCCACCCGCTTGGACTTGGCGCGCTGGCTGGTGTCTAAAGAAAACCCGTTGACACCGCGCGTGATTGCCAACAGAAACTGGCAGGAATTCTTCAGTCGTGGCTTGGTGCGGACATCGGAAGACATGGGCGTATCCGGCGAAAAGCCATCGCATCCTGAGCTACTCGATTGGTTAGCCACGCAGCTTTTAGACAACGGTTGGAACGTAAAACAACTGCATAAGACCATTGTGATGAGCGCCACCTATCGTCAATCGTCGAACTCGCGTCAGGACCTCACGGATCGCGATGCGGACAACATGCTGCTGGCTCGACAAATCAGAATGCGGCTTCCGGCAGAGCTGATTCGCGACGCGGCACTGTCTGTTGGCGGAATTCTGAACCCATCCATTGGCGGCAAAAGTATTAAGCCTGCACTTCCGAAAGGCGTAGCGGAATTGGGTTATGGAAATTCAGTGAAATGGAAAGAGTCAGAAGGGCCAGAGCGTTACCGTCGTGGTTTATACATTCACTTCCAACGCACGGCACCTTATCCGCAATTGATGAATTTCGATGAGCCCGATTCCAACGTCGCTTGCAGCAGGCGTCGCACTTCCAACACTCCGCTGCAAGCCTTGAATCTGATGAATGATCCAGTCTTCTTTGAAGCAGCCGCAGCTTTGGGCGAACAAGTTTCGACGCAGGCCACGGGACTGACCGACAAGTTGGAAGGCTTGTTCCTCCAGTGCCTGGGACGTAAGCCTGTGGAATCAGAACGAGCGTCGCTAGCAGGGTATCTGGATCGCCAGACTGCCCTTCTAGTCAAGGAAGGAAAGAGCACTGCAGAGTCGCAAAAGGGCGCCTGGGCTGGCCTTGCGCGCGTGCTGTTGAACACGGACGAATTCATTACACGAGAATAAAAATATGAACTTCATGCACTTTGATGAATATCGGCAACTGCAAGCGCGTCGCCAGTTTTTGAAAAATGCGGCCTGTGGTTTTGGGTCCTTGGCACTGGGCGGGATGATGGCGTCGGACGGTTTGCTGGGAGCCGTGGCCGACCCGCTTGCGCCTCGCAAACCACATTTCGCCCCCAAGGCAAAACACGTGATTTTCATGTTCATGGAAGGCGGCCCCAGCCAGATGGATCTGTTTGATCCTAAGCCTGCGCTGCAAAAATGGCATGGTCAATCCTTACCTGCAGAAATGACCAAAGATCTAAAACTGGCGTTCATCAAGCCGACGGCAGCAGTTTTGGGAAGTCCACGCCAGTTTACACAGCACGGGAAATCGGGAATGGTGTTGAGTGATTATCTGCCCAATTTGGCCACCTGCGTTGACGATATTTGCATGGTGCGTTCCATGCAGACCGATGCCTTCAATCATCATCCAGGGCAGTTGCTGCTGTTCACTGGCTCCATACAATTCGGTCGGCCAACCATGGGCGCTTGGGTGACGTATGGGCTGGGTAGCGAATCACAAAATCTTCCCGGATTCGTGGTGCTTTCCAGCGGCGTTGGAACCAGCGGCGGTGCCACCAATTTCTTGAGCGGCTTCATGCCTTCCACTTATCAGGGCGCCCAGTTTCGCAATTCCGGCGAACCAATTTTATACTTATCGAATCCTGATGGCGTGTCTCGTGAAGCACAGCGCGCTGGGCTGGACACCATCAAGGAACTGAACGAAAAGCACTACACCGACACCGGCGATATGGAGATTGCCTCGCGCATTCAATCCTATGAGCTTGCCTACCGCATGCAGATGGCGGCCCCGGAATTGTTGGACTTTTCGAAGGAAGATCCCAAGACACTGGAGATGTACGGCGTAGGCAAGAAACCGACGCACGAATTCGCATCCAACTGCTTACTGGCACGCCGTATGGTGGAACGTGGAGTCCGCTACATTCTGATGATGGATGCCAGTTGGGATACGCACACCAACCTGAACAAGAAGCTGAAAGAAAAGTGTGATGCCAGCGATCAGCCCACTGCCGCACTGATCAAAGACTTGAAACAGCGAGGCTTGTTGGACGATACGCTCATCGTCTGGGGAGGAGAATTTGGTCGCACTGCAATGGCGGAAATTAGGAACCTGAGCGACCCTGATAACGCGGGTCGCGATCATCATCCCAACGGCTATTCCATGTGGCTGGCCGGTGGCGGCGTTAAGGGCGGAACCACCATTGGCGCGACGGATGAGATGGGCTTCAACATCACTGAGGACAAGGTGCATGTCCACGATTTACAGGCGACGATTTTGAATCAGCTGGGCTTCGATCATACTAAGCTGACGTTCCGTCATATGGGTCGGGACTATCGGCTAACGGATTTGAGTGGTGAAGTGGTTCGGAAGATGTTGGTGTGAAGTGCAAAGACTGATTCTTTTTGCTTGTCTATCAATAGATGCACTAGCACAACCAGCGCCTCGTTTTGAGACCGTGAACAATGTGAAGCTGCACTATTTGGACTGGGGCGGCAAGGGTGAAGCGCTGCTTTTCCTAACTTGTCTCGGAGGAACTGCGGAGGATTTCGAGACCATTGCGATTCCATTCACAGACAAGTTCCACATGCTAGGTTTGACGCGCCGAGGACAGGGAAAATCGGATAAACCCGAATCTGGTTACGATACGTCCACGTTAGTTGAAGACATTAGAGCCTTCCTCGACAAAATGAAAATTGGACGAGTCACCCTGATCGGTTATTCGCTTGCCGGTAACGAGATGACCGAATTTGCGGCACTATATCCCCGACATGTGAAAAAGCTAGTATACCTGGACGCAGCCTACGATCTTGTAAGAAATTTCGAGCTTGGCCAAAGCTTAGATCTACCTTCGCCCTCTTGGGCGGACAAACCAACTCTCGCACTCATCGCCCGTTCCAATGAGTACAGGCCGGACTATACCCGAATCAAGGCGCCCGCGTTGGGCATCTTCGTCACGTACGACGAAACTCCAAAATCTCCAATGCAAAATGCGGCAACAAGTGCAAAATTATTGCAATGGTGGTTCGATCACGGCAAGGCCTACCGTCGAGAGCAAATTGAAATATTCCAGCGAGACATGAAGTTCGCCCATGTGGTGGAGTTACACAATACAACTCACGGCGGCTTCGTGTTCGATAAAGAGCAACAAAAAATCCTCATCAGCGAGATTCAGAAGTTTCTTACCACCACCAAATGAAAATTCTTCTTCCCTGACCGAAGCAACATGGCCCCAGGCCATTTCAAATCTTCCGAATTGATAGACTTTTGAGCCTGATTCTGGCGCTCGTTGTTCAGATTCACGCCACCGCCTTCAATGAGCTTTCGCGCCGCGCCCTTGCTTTCAGCCAGCTTCGTGCGCACCAGTAAATCAACCAGTGAAATTCCAACTTGCAGTTCAGCCGCCGACATCTCTGTCACCGGAACTTCCCCCGCCAACATGGAAACTGTCTCAGCCGTAGGAACTTCATACGACGCTGTAAATAAAATCCGCGTTGCCGCCTCAACCGCCCGCACTGTTTCCGCGCCATGAACCACGCCAGTGCATTCCGCCGCTAATACCCGCTGACCCTCTCGCTTCTCTGGCGACGTGGTAACCGCCTCGGCCAATGCCTCAATGCGGCCCTGCTCCAGAAACGTAAACAATTTCAAGTAGCGAATAACATCGGCATCCGCAGTCTGCAACCAATACTGATACATCTGGTATGGGCTGGTCCGCTTGGCGTCTAACCAAACGGCACCTTCTTCCGTCTTCCCAAATTTCTTCCCAGTGGATGTTGTCAGCAACGGAAAAGTAATCCCATCCCCACGCTTGCCTAGCACGCGACGGATCAATTCCTTGCCGGAAAGAATGTTGCCCCATTGATCACTTCCACCCATCTGAATTGCGCAATCATGATGCTGGCACAAATGCAGAAAATCGTAAGCCTGCAGCAGCATGTAACTGAATTCAGTAAAGGAAATTCCGTGATCCCGTTCTTCCAGCCGCGTTCGTACAGAATCACGCTTAATCATTTCATTCACAGAAAAGTGCTTGCCGTAATCGCGCAAAAAATCCAGCAGGTTCAGCGGGACAAGCCAATCCGCGTTGTTCAGCAGTAGCGCTTTATCGTCCGATGACAGGTCGAAAAACTTGCCCAACTGCAATCGAATTGCCTCAGCATTTTCTTCCGTCTTTTCACGAGTCAGCAAAATACGCTCAGCTGATTTCCCGCTAGGATCGCCAATTAAACCCGTACCACCGCCCACCAGCACCAATGGACGATGCCCATGACGTTGCGCATGGGCCAGCGCCATCACCGGAATCAGGCTGCCTAGATGCAGGCTGTCAGCAGTAGGGTCGAACCCTACATACATCGTGCGTTTCGCTTCTAAAAGGTAGGCGTCAAGATCGTCACTAGTGACTGCTTCCAGAAATCCACGCCAGCGGAGCTCTTCAAGAAATGTGCTTTTGGTTTCGGTGGGCAAACCTCATTTTACCGGATTCCCATCACCATCCACTTTCTGAATTTCACCCAGATTCAAAGACCGTACTCCGGCTTCAATCTTCGCTAGATCGCCAACAATCACCCAGGTCATCTGTTCCGGACGCAGCAATGTTTCCGAGGCCGCCGACATGTCTTTTAAAGTAAGCGCCTCAATGCGCGGAGCATACGTATCGAAGTAGTCTTGTGGCAGTTGAAAGCGAACCAGTTCTTCCATGGCACCCAACAGCGCATTCGATGTTTCACGGCTACCTGCTTGACTGCGGACTTCACTCTGTTGAATTTTCAAGAGCTCGTCCGCAGTGGCCGGTTTTTCTTTAGCAATGCCGCGCAACTCTTTTTGGATTTCTACAATCGCTTCCTTGGTCTTGTCCGTCTGCACTGGTGCAATCACCATGAACGGACGCTGACCACGCGTAGAGGGATAATACGTCTGCGATCCGTACGACCAGTGTTTATCTTCACGCAAGTTCATGTTCATACGCGAGGTGAACGTTCCACCCAGAATCTGATCAAAAGTGTATAAGCTTAAGTCCGCCGGATGCGATTTTGGCGGTGCAATGTTGCCAGCCAACACGTTGGTCTGTTGCGCACCTGGCCGATCAATCAAATACACCACAGGCTTTTCTTTTTGCTTCACCGCCGCCAAGTTTTTCTTAGGCACTTCCCCGCCCTTCCAACCGGCGAATAGCTTTTCCAACTTAAGCGTGATTTCCGCAAGCGTTGTATCGCCAACAATCAGAATGGTGGCGTTGTTCGGCTTGAACCACGTGGCATGGAATTTTGCCAGCATCCCACGATCCATTTTCCCTACGCTTTCTTCGGTGCCCGAACCACTCAACGGCTGACCGTAGGCATGACCGGCCCCATAAATCTTCACCGGCATCACACGCAGAGCAGCACCCATAGGCGACATACGTTCGCGTTGAATTGCGGCAATTTGCTGCTGTTTTTGACGTTCCACATCGGCCGCAGGGTAAGCAGGGTTCAGTACAACATCAGAAAATAGTTCCAGCGTTGCATCCAAGTTTGACTTCAATGCCGACACGTTGACAGCTGAGAAATCTAAATTGGAATTGGTTCCCAACGTCGCACCCAGTCGGGCTGATTCTTCGCTGATTTGCAACGCCGTGCGCTTGGCAGTGCCGTCGAGCATCATCTTCACAGACAGGTTGGAAGTGCCCGGCGTCGCAAATTGATCCGCAGCATATCCAGCATCCACCATCAGCTTCACATTCACTAACGGCAGATCATGACGCTCCGCTAAAACCACCTGGATCCCATTCGACAATTTGGATCGTTCCAGCTTCGGCATCTTAAACGCTGGAGTGACGCCTGCTTCCGGTAACTTGCTGCGATCGGCGTCTTTCAACGACGTTGTGAATTCGGGGAACGGTTGAACCTCAAGATTGAACACGCCGTCGGAGAGCCACTTTTGAGCAGTCGCGCGAACCTCATCGGTAGTAGCGGCCTGCGTCCAATTTAATTGCTTTTTGTAGAAGCCAGGGTCACCGCCGTAAACCTGTCCAATCGCCAGTAAATCACTCTTGCCCCCAAACCCGCCGATTCGTTCAGCACCGCGAAGAAATCCCGCAAACGCGCGCGTTTTGGCGATTTGCAATTCATCGGCAGTAGGCCCGTCTTTCAGGAATCGAGCCAGTTCCTCATCAATCGCCTTCTCCACTTTTGCCAAAGCAATTCCATTGCGCGCACTGCCGACAATGTTGAACGTCCCGGCAATTTGACTGGTCTCGTTATTCACCTGGACATCGGTAGCAATTTGATCCTGAAACACCAGCCGTTTATAAAGACGCGAAGTACGTCCGGCTCCAAGAATAGACGCAGCCAAATCAAGATGTTCGTTTTCCTGCGAACCAAATTCCGGTACATTCCACACCTTGTAGATGCGCGGTGCAGGGACACGATCCTGCGCCACCTGCCGCTGCTTGCCCGTGCGCTTGGCGATCCAAGCTTTTTGATGAGCCACTGGAGGCCCGGAAGGTATCGCTCCAAAATATTTCTCAACCTTAGCCTTCGCCGTCTTCGCATCAATGTCACCAGCAATCACCAGCGTTGCATTGGCTGCGCCATAGTATGTTTTGAACCACTCTTTCACATCGTCCAGGGATGCCGCGCTCAAATCTTCCATGGATCCAATGACGGTCCAGGAATAAGGATGGGCCGCCGGCCAGACATTTTTCACAATCAGTTCCTCAGTAATTCCGTAAGGCTGATTTTCCCCTTGACGCTTTTCGTTCTGAACCACACCGCGTTGTTCGTCAAGCCGAGCTTTGTCAATGGCGGCCAGCATAAATCCCATACGATCTGATTCCAACCACAGAATTTGATCCAGTCCCGATGTAGGCACATTGGTGAAATAGTTGGTGCGGTCGTTGTTAGTGGTGCCGTTCGTATCAGTTGCACCCAAGCGTTCAAACGCCTGGAAAATGTCGGTATTGTAGTGCTCGCTGCCATTGAACATAAGATGTTCATACAGATGCGCAAAGCCCGTTTTGCCAACCTTTTCGTTCTTTGACCCAACGTGATACCAGACGTTCACGGCAACAATGGGTGCCTTGTGATCTTCATGAACAATGAGTGTTAGTCCATTCGGAAGCACAAATTTCTGGAACGGAATATCCACTGCAATTTTTGGAGTGGTCTGCGCAAATGCCAGCGTGGTAGCAGCAGCGGCCAGGGTTAGGGCGCATGAGAAACAACGATTCTTCATTCTTCCGTTTTAACACGGTCTCTGTGTTTGGGTAGAATAGGGGCGAACACGATGGCAATTTTAGTAAACGGCGAACTTGTAGACGACCAACTGATCCAGCAGGAAGAAGCCATGTTGCGGCCTCGCTACGAAGAGGCAATGCAGGCTACGGATCCGGTAGCTCGGGAAATCCAGCTAAAGGAATGGTCTCGCGAAAACGTGATTGAACGCGTTTTGCTGAGACAGGAGGCGTGGAAAGAGTCGGAACAAATTCCCCGCGAAGTAATTGCGGAAGAGTTGGAACGCATTCGTCCTGAACCTGGTGAAGCGGTGGTCTTTGACGAAGCTGCAGCCAGCAAAGAGATTGAAACTCGTCTACGAGTTGAGCGTCTGGTGCGTCGAATCACCAGTAAAGTAGCAGCCCCGAAAAGTAAAGACATCACCGAATATTATAAGAAAAATAAAGATCTCTTCTGGCTGGAAGATATGGTTCGCGCCGCTCATGTGGTGAAAAATTTGAGCGAAGGTTCCGATGTCGCCGACGCGCAAAAAGTGATGGAAGCAGCGCTTGCGGAAATTGAAGCCGGTGCAGAATTTCATGAAGTAGCCAATAAATATTCCGATTGCGCGGGCAATGGCGGCGACCTGGGGTTTTTCCCTCGCGGTGAAATGGTGGATGAGTTTGAACGAATCGCCTTCTCGCTCCCGGTGGGCGGACGCAGTGGAATCTTCAAGTCTGTGTTCGGACTTCACATCGCCAAAGTTTTGGAAAAGCGCGAAGCTGGTCCTGTGCCGTTGAACGAAGTACGCAATGAGATTGAAGTAACGCTACTGCGCGAAAAACAGGAACGCGCCATGGAACATTATCTGGATAAACTGCTGGCCACAGCAAAAGTGGTAGACGGAGCAGCATGAGCAGTGACCTTCCACTGATTCCGCCGCACCCCTGCTGCGTTCCCAGCAAAGGCAGGCAACAGCAATTCGATATTTCCAAACAAGCTGCCGTCAGCCGCGTGCAAGTCCGCAGCGGTTCAACCGTCGAAATGATCAAGCTGGAGGGTGGTCCGTTTTGGATGGGCACAGAAAATCCTGAAGGCTTTCCTGCTGATGGGGAAGGTCCTGTGCGACGGGTCACCATCGACGGGTTCTACATGGATAGCTGCGCCGTTTCCAATAAGAGCTTCGCCGAATTTACCAAGGCCACCGGATACACCACCGACTCCGAACGCTTTGGCTGGTCCTTCGTGTTTCATGGCCACATTCCGCAAGACCTTTACCCTAATTTAGTAGAGGACACCGCGAAGGGGATTGAATGGTGGTGCAAGGTTCCAGGTGCCGATTGGATGCATCCAGAAGGTCCGCATTCCGGCGTTCAACAACGTCAGCACTATCCTGTGACTCATGTATCGTGGGCCGATTGCAATGCCTATGCCAAGTGGGCAGGCAAGCGGCTGCCTTCCGAAGCGGAGTGGGAATACGCATCGCGCGGTGGCCTTGAGCAAAAACTTTATCCCTGGGGAGATGAGCTGACTCCAGACGGAAAGCACCTCTGTAATATTTGGCAAGGCGAATTTCCCAAGGTGGACACAGGTGATGATGGATTCACCGCCCCCGGCCCTGTCGATTCGTTTGCACCCAATGGTTACGGCCTTCACAACATCACCGGCAACGCCTGGGAGTGGTGTAACGATTGGTTTCATCCTGCTTGGCATATCAATGCCACCAAAATAAATCCCGTTGGTCCGCCCTCTGGCGCCCGTCGCGTCATGAAGGGCGGCAGCTATCTTTGCCACAAGTCCTACTGCAATCGCTACCGCGTGGGTGCCCGGACTTCCAACACGCCAGATTCGGCAACAACAAACATTTCATTCCGATGCGTACGCGATATTTAATTTTTATCCTCTGCGCTGGCACGCTGTTTTGCCAAGAACCTGCCGACACCAAAGACAGAACGCCACCGCCGCGCATGCCCAATGGCTCACTGCAAAGCGAGGAAATCCTCAAGGCAGAGCATGCCGCATCGCTCAAAGATTCTGCGCGGTTGAAGCAACTTTCCGATGAACTGGCTGTCGATTTGGAAAAGAATAATCGTCACGTGGTTTCCATGCAAACCTTGAAGAAGCTGGATGAAATGGAAAAATTGGTGAAGCGAATTCGCAACCGCATGAAGCGGATCTGACGCCAGCCGTCCCTTTGCAGTAAAGTGAAAGTTACCCGCTTTCAAACTATGACCACCCGGCTGAAATCTCAATTGATGAGCGCCTCGGAAATCGACCGCACCCTGGTGCGGCTGGCGCATGAAATCCTGGAAAAAAGTCAGGAACTAGACAAGCTTGCATTCATCGGCATTCGCCGTCGCGGAGTGCCGCTGGCTGAACGTCTGGCCGCTAAGATTGAGGCTCTTGAGGGTCGCAAGATTCCCGTCGGCACTCTTGACATCAATCTTTACCGCGACGATTTAACCACCGTAGGCAATTCCCCGATTCTCAATTCAACCGATATTTCGTTCCCCATCACCGGTCTTGATATCGTGCTGATGGACGACGTGCTCTATACTGGCCGCACAATTCGCGCTGCGCTCGATGCCCTGTTCGATAAAGGCCGTCCTTCCCGCGTGCAGTTGCTCGCGTTGATTGATCGCGGCTGGCGTGAACTTCCCATTGAAGCGCGCTACGTGGGGCGCATGGTTCAAACCAGCGCCAATGAAATCATTGAAGTGAAGTTTCAGGAAATTGATGGGATGGAAAAAGTGCTTCTAGTGGAGAAGGATGGCTAAGGGATTACTGGGCATTGAAGATTTAAGCCGCACCGAAATTGAAACAATTCTGGATCGCGCCAAAAGCTTTCAACCGGCGGCAGGGGAGTCTTTCCCGCGTCTGGACCGCTTGCGTGGGCGCACCATCGTGAATCTGTTTTTTGAGAACTCCACCCGCACCCGCACTAGCTTTGAAATCGCCGCCAAACGTCTGGGTGCCGATACTCTGTCCATCACCGCCTCAGGCTCCTCCGTCTCCAAAGGCGAATCGTTGGTGGACACTCTGAACACCCTTGTTGCCATGCGGCCCGATGCTATTGTGATGCGCCACTCCGCTTCCGGTGCTCCGCATTTTCTATCGCGATATTTAACAACACCAATCGTCAATGCTGGCGATGGAACCCATGAACATCCCACCCAAGCGCTGCTGGATGCTCGAACTATTTTGGACATCCGGGATCGATTAGAGAACTTGAAAGTAGCCATCATCGGCGATATTGCTCATAGCCGCGTAGCCCGGTCCAACATTCATTTGCTATCGAAGTTTGGCGTTGAAATTGTCTTATGCGGACCGGCCCCGTTGTTACCCAAGCAGTTGGGCGAAATGGCCCCTGGCTTGACCCTCACCAACGATATCCGCCACGCCATTCGCGATGCCGACGTCATTATGATGCTGCGAGTCCAACTGGAACGTCAGCATGAATCCACCTTTCCAGCAGGCGACTATTTCAAGTTTTACGGTCTGCGTCTGGAACACTTAAGCTTGGCCAAACCGAACGTGCTGGTAATGCACCCAGGCCCCATTAACAGGGGTCGCGAAATTTCCAGTGACGTGGCCGATTCGCAAAGTTCCGTAATTTTGAATCAGGTGGAAAATGGTGTTGCCGTGCGCATGGCTGTGCTGGAAAGGCTTCTAACTTAAAAATCTAATGGCGAAACTGCTGATTAAGAATGGCCGTGTGATTGACCCTGCCTCGGGCTTTGACCAAGTGGGAGACCTGCTCATTGAAGATGGCTTGTTCTCGGGCATCGGTCGGGATTTAATCGTCGCCGGTGCCGATCTGTTTGACGCCACCGGCATGATTGTTGCTCCGGGCTTCCTGGATATTCACGTCCACCTGCGCGAACCCGGCTTTGAACATGCCGAAACAATTGAATCCGGCGCACGGGCTGCTGCGGCTGGTGGATTCACGTCCGTGTGCTGCATGCCCAACACGTCCCCAGTGAACGACAACGCCACCGTTACCAGTTACATTGTGGAGCGTGCCAAGCGCAATGCCGTGGTGAACGTGTATCCAATCGGGGCCATCACTAAAGGCAGCATGGGCGAAGAGTTGGCCAATATCGGATCAATGGCTCAGGCTGGAGTTGTCGCTATTTCTGACGACGGCAAGCCCGTAATGAATTCCCGCATCATGCGACGCGCCATGGAAACTGCAAAGTCTTTTAACCTCCCGGTGATTGATCACTGTGAAGATCTTAATTTGAGTTCAGGCGGCGACATGCATGAAGGATTGGTGTCCACAAACCTGGGCCTCCGCGGCATTCCATCCTGTTCGGAAGACGTGATGGTTGCCCGCGATTTGTTACTTGCGGAGCTGACCGGCGCACGCTTTCACGTCGCCCATATTTCCACAGAACGCTCTGTGAAGATGGTTGCTTACGCCAAAATGAAAGGTTTAATTGTAAGTTGTGAAGCCACCCCGCACCACTTCGCTTTGTGCGATTCCGACATTCGCACCTATGATTCCAATTACAAAATGAAGCCACCCCTGCGCGGCCATGGCGATCTGCATTCTGTGATTGAAGGCGTGATGAACGGCACAGTGGAAGTGCTGGCAACGGACCATGCCCCACACGCGGGCTCAGAAAAAATGCAAGAATTTGAACGCTGTCCCTTTGGCATCACAGGCCTTGAAACGGCCCTGGGCTTGACGTTGGAACACCTCGTGCATCCCGGCAAGATCAGCGTGAAGCGAATGGTGGAACTGTATACAACCAACCCCGCGCGCATTATGAATCTTCCCAAGGGTACACTTGCCAAAGGCGCAATCGCTGACGTCACAATTTTTTCAACGGATCACCAGTGGACTTACGACGTGAACCGGACGCAATCAAAAAGTAAGAATTCACCATTCGATGGACATGCATTTAAGGGCGGACCAATTGCCACCATCGTTGCTGGCCAGTTTGTTTGGAAGCTTTGAAATTCTGCTATTCCAACAACTGAGGTTCGTAGCCATCGGCTGAAGCAGCCTGCCTGGAATCTGGATGCCGATTCAAAAATCTTGCCACGGTATTCCACCGCAACAACGAATCATCATTGCCCGCTGGTCGAATCGCTTCGGCTTTTTCAAACCAGCGCATCGCTTCTAAATACCACTCATGCACAATCGCATTGGACCCATAGCCACCTTGGTCGAACCGCGCTCGGGCACGACGTTCCCACAGCATGCCTGTATAGTATGTACGCTCGTAGGCGTTCTCTAAACCAGCTACAGTCTCCATGGCATCTTGAAACCGGCGCGGGTCTTTTTCAAATTGATCCGCTTGCGTCAGCAACAGCATCACGGTTGCTTGCTGGTGACGAGGCACAGCCCCCAAAATATCCAGGCAAATACTTTCAGCCTGTGCCGGTTCATTCAACAGGCGATACCGTTCCGCCTTTGATAAAGCCGAAGGGACAGCTTGCATCGATAGGGGTTTCAGCTCCAACACTTTGACTCTCCTACTTGCCAGTGAACATGCGAAACAGTTTTTTCAACGGATCATAATACTCATCGCAAACACGCTCTTTTAGGGGAATAATGGCGTTTTCAGTAATCGTAATCCCTTCCGGACAAACCTGACGACAGCACGTTGTGATGTTGCAATAACCCACACCATGATCATCTTTTAATTCCTGCAAGCGATTTTCCGTATCCAACGGATGCATTTCCAGCGCCGCGGTATAGACCAAAAATCTAGGACCAATAAATACATCGTGCTTGTCATGCTCTCGCAACACATGGCAAACGTCCTGACATAAATAGCATTCAATGCACTTGCGAAACTCCTGCACCCGGTCCACATCCACTTGCTGCATGCGCCACGTTCCGTCCGGTGCATCGGGCGCGCGCGGTTTGAATTTCTTGATCTTTTTCTTTACTTCGTAGTTCCAGGAAACGTCTGTTACCAGATCCTTGATCAGTGGGAAAGCGTGCATCGGCTCCACTGTTACAGGCTCTTCCATGGGCAACTCGTTCAACCGCGTCATGCACATCAAGCGTGGATTGCCATTAATTTCCGCTGAGCAGGAACCGCACTTGCCCGCCTTGCAATTCCAACGGACCGCCATGTCGCCAGCCTGTTCAGCCTGGATCTTATGAACCGCATCCAGCACCACCATGCCTTCAGAAACTTCGGTCTTGTAATCCTGAAATGCGCCGCCTTCGCCGTTGCTCCGCCATATTCGAAACGTAGCTTGCGACATTACTTCATCTCCTCAACAATCTGCTTCAACTCGACAGGCAACTCAGGAACCGGGCGCTTTTCAACAGCCATGCCGCTATCTGTTTTCTTAATCACCAGGTTGTACTTGCCCCACTCCGGATCCTTACTCTGAAAGTCTTCCCGGAACTGCGCTCCACGACTTTCCTGACGAAGTATCGCTGCCCGTGTAATCGCTTCAGACACCGTCAATAGGTGCCGTAAATCCATTGCGGTATGCCAGCCGTTGTTGTATTGACGGTTGCCATCAATGCCAACATTCGCTTCTCTAACATGCAATTTTTCGATCACTTCCAGTGCCTGTTTCATTTCACTTTCCATGCGCACAATGCCCACCAGTTCCTGCATTTTTTCCTGCAAATCATACTGAATCTGATAAGGTCGTTCGCCTTTGGCCCCACGGTTAAAAGCCTCCATGGATCGCGCAGCGGCCGCGTCAATTTGCGCTGCATCAATGGATTCCGCAGAGTGAGCCCGCGCAAACTCAGCCGCATATTGCCCGGCCCGCTTGCCGAAAACCAACAAATCCGAAAGTGAATTTCCACCCAACCGATTCGCGCCATGCAAGCCCGCAGCGCACTCCCCTGCTGCAAACAAACCAGGCAGAGTGGACATCTGCGTATCGCCGTCCACCCGCACGCCACCCATCATGTAATGCGTGGTTGGACCCACCTCCATCGGCACTTTCGTAATGTCGATATCGGCCAGTTGTTTGAACTGGTGATACATGCTCGGCAGCTTTTTCTTGATGTGTTCTTCCGCCGTTGGAATGTGTTGCTTGATCCAGGCAATGTCCAAAAACACGCCGCCATGTGGACTTCCCCGCCCTGCCTTCACTTCACGATTAATGCAACGCGCCACATGATCCCTGGTCAGCAATTCCGGCGGACGCCGTGCATTCTTATCACCCTGCGTGTAGCGCCAACCTTCTTCTTCACTATCGGCTGTCTGATTTTTATACAGGTCTGGAATATCGTCGAACATGAAGCGCCTGCCCTCGCTATTGCGCAACACGCCGCCTTCCCCACGTACACCTTCTGTCACCAGAATTCCGGCCACGCTTGGCGGCCAAACCATGCCTGTTGGATGGAACTGCACAAACTCCATATCCATCAACTCAGCGCCAGCATGATAGGCCAACGAATGGCCGTCGCCGGTGTATTCCCAACTGTTAGAACTGATCTTAAACGCACGTCCAATGCCACCCGTGCAAAGCACCACAGCCTTGGCCTTCCACAGCATAAAGTGACCGCGTTCGCGATCATAACCAAATGCCCCGGTAATGCGACCACCACTGGTTAGCAGCGTAAGGATGGTGCATTCCATGTGCACTTCCATGCCCTGATGAATGCCATGATCCTGCAACGTGCGAATCATTTCCAAACCGGTACGATCCCCCACGTGCGCCAGCCTCGGATACCGATGTCCGCCGAAATTGCGCTGTAGAATTTTTCCATCTTTGGTGCGATCAAACAACGCGCCCCAGGATTCCAATTCCCTTACACGATCCGGTGCTTCTCTGGCATGCAGTTCGGCCATGCGGCAATTGTTCAAGTATTGGCCACCGCGCATGGTGTCTGAAAAATGGACCTTCCAGTTGTCCCTGTCATCCACATTGGCCATTGCCGCAGCCACGCCACCTTCTGCCATAACCGTGTGTGCTTTGCCCAACAGCGACTTGGTCACTACGCCCACCGTTACGCCACTGGCAGCCGCTTCAATGGCTGCACGTAACCCAGCTCCACCAGCACCCACAATCAGAACATCGTACGTATATTCGCGATACTCGGGCATTTAAAAAATTCTCCAGTCAGACCAGATTCCCATGGAGCAAAGGCGGACATAGATATCCGAAAACGCCACGGAAAATAAACTGCACCACGCCCATTGCTTATGTTTTGCGTTCAGGCAACTAACGCAGTCATACGCCTTGGCTCGCGTTGGATGTTGTGAGATGGAATCCAAATATCCGCCGACAATGTGCCGCAATGAATGACATCCAAACGCGTAAGCAGACAGCAGACAGACATTCACCGCCAGGATCACAGTGCCCAAACCGATTCCGAAATGCGCAACGCCCGTTGCATCGGCAAACCACATAGCTTTGTAGACGTCATAAGCCAGCAGAAAAATGAACAGAATCGCAATGTACATCAGGTAGCGATGAACGTTCTGCAAAATTAGCGGGAACGAATTTTCACCACGATAGCTATCGCGCGGTTCACCCACCGAACATGCTGGCGGATCCTGCCAATGCGACTTGTAGTACGCGCCCCGGTAGTAATAACAAGTGAACCGAAACAGCCCAGGAGCCCACAAAATCAATAGCGCTGGTGAGAATGGAGCCCAGGGTGGAATCCAACCAGGCTTGGGTCCGAATAGGGCATGGGGCGAATCACCAAATATTTCAGGGGAATAAAACGGAGAAATGTACGGTCCAAAATGGTAGTACTTTCCTTGAAACGCGGCCCAGGTTGCGTAAATCACAAAGGCTGTAAAACCCAGGAAAACCAGACCAGATTCCAACAACCAATTATCGCGGCGGGACGTTGTCCCAAACTTGCCATTCTTCCATGTGACGTCGGCGCCTGCCATTCGTATCGGACCTCCAGAGACTAAAAGGTAACTCACTAAGATATCGCATTTTAGGCTCTGGCTTCTGACTTACCGTGCCGCGAGAAGGCGCTGCCCGGAACCTGGTGTGGCCGCAGTGTATGTAATTTCCTGTCCAGGCTTGGTCGCAAAGGCTCGCAATACAGCATCGGAAATGGCTGCGCTGCCATCATTGGGAATAAAATTCTTGGCTGCCGGATCGTACAGATAACTCGTCAGACGACCGTTTTGAACCACTTGCGCAATCAAGTCGCATTCCATTACCGAACCGGCACCATTGAGCGACTTCGATGTGAACGGCGCCGCCGCGCGTCGAATCAGCAGGTCAATGCGGGCACTCACCGCCACCCCATTCTCACTGCTTAACGTTACTTGCTGGCCGGTAATCGGAGCCAGATCGGTATCGAACGCCAGCATGAACTGTTCCATATCACGTCGCATTATATCGGGATCTTTCTGGGGAAAACCGGAATTGGAAGTTGGTCTGAAAACCGTCGCCGTAAAGAAGCGAAACATCGTATCGGTTGAACCATCGCCAGTGAATCCAAACCCACGGATTTGATCGCCCATTTTACCGCTGTCCGCTGCATCGTAAAAACTTACAGCCGGTGTTCCGAACATGCCCACTTTCGCGTAAATGTTCCGTAAATGCGGTATTTTCACAATCTGAGGAAGATTCTCAAAGCTTTGATTTCCGCCAGTTCCATAGAAGCCTTGAGCAGCATCCAGCGAATGACAACCGTTGCAGGAAAACGATGCCTTGCCAATCAATGCATCCACAATCGTAGAGTTGATGCCATCGGACGGACGGGAGCCAGAATAGAAATCCGCAGCACGCTTCTGCGATGCCGTTAATGAATTATCCAGATTGCGAACCGGATTCGGTGGGGGCATAACCTGCAATTGAAAATCGGCGAAGGCTTGCATCTCAGCTTCCGATGGCATGTCAGGACTTCCAATCAGGCCTTGAAAGGCAGGGGCAAAATTCTTGAATGAAATGTTGGCATCGGCAGCACTTGTTCCAGCCGGACCCGTCGCACGATCTCCACGCCAGTACATGGCTCCGGAATTCCGCAAGCCGCGCAGGGTCTGCGTGGTAAAGGGTCCCTTCATTGGATGGAAGTCTTCTGGATTCCCACTGCCATTGATCAGACCCGTAATCCCTGCCAGTTGTCTGATCAGACTGTTGCTAAAAAACGCGCCAAAGTTAATAGGGATGGGGCTTTTCGATACAGCACCATCCGGATTTCCCAAGTCCCAAGCCAAATCATCCATGTCGCCAAATTGGTGACAACTGGCGCAAATGGCTTCCCCGTTTCCTGAAAAACGTGTGGCATCGTAAAGCATGGGACGTCCCTTCACCACCGAAACCGGTTCAGGATTGGGCAGCGTAATAGCTGAAATTTCCTGCCTGGAAGCCAGGTCAATCACCTTCAACGAATTATCGAAGCGGGTCATCACATACATCATTCCGCGCGCTTCATCCAGAGCAAGTCCACTAGGACCGCCACCGCTCACGGCTATATAATTCGCACTGGCAGCCACGGCATGAAACGTTCCATCTTCCAGCGCACCAGTGCCGATCACACCAATCTTACTGGAACCATAAGCGGCCAGGTACAGCGTTTGTCCATCGCTGGTCACCGCCATATCCGGCGGGGTTGACAGGCTATGATCTCGCGCACTCAGGTCGAAACCAGGCGTGCCAGCAAGCTTGTTATAGTCCAGGTGGGAATTCAGGTGACGCGGCGTAACCGTGGAACCAGAGATCACCGTGATTCTGGTTTCGGCCAGATGGCCCTGCACAGTGTGCCCGGCAAACGTACCCGGACCTTCAAATCGAACGTTGTTGAACGCTTCCGTATTGGAAATATAAAGATGCCCATTCACCGGATTCGTGGCCATGTTGAACAGCGTTGTGCCAGCGTGCGCGTAGGATGAGGTCTCGGTAAGAGCATTGGCATCTATCGAAAACACATCGGTGTCAGGCAGATTGAAGCGAACAGAATTGTCCCAAATACGGTGCAGTTCATCTTCCCAATGGCCGCTGTTGTTATTGAATTTCACAATCAGACCGGTCTCTGGCGCAGGCTCTCCCAGGGCATCCGTTGCAGGCCCAGGGTTGCCTCCAGGGCTGGTAGTTCCATCGGGAAGAGAGTGCAGGGTTTGTCCGCCACAAAGCCATCGCAGACCCTGCCGTCCACCACAGTAGTTGTCTGGTTGAGGTGGACCCCATCGGTTGGACAAAAAAACAGGCGTCCTTAGATGGTGAAGCGGTGTAACTGAAGGGCGGCTGTGAGGCCGCCATCCATTCCGGACTTGCATCGGCGCTCGGGTCGCATCCCTGCGTCGCCCTATC
>JANXSF010000005.1 GCA_025352795.1 Acidobacteriota bacterium | reverse complement strand
CCTTTTTCAGGGCCACCAATCGGTCTCGATCGGTTTGCGTCATCAGTAGCGTTCCTTGGATTTCCAATCTCCAGGATCAATCCAGTCAATAGGACATTTCTACTTTGCTCAAATAGGACATTCTCATATTGCCACGACAGTTACTAGCACATCAATGTGCCGACGAAAACGAATACCAAACTAGTTTCACATTGTTGTCGAAAATTGCCGTCAGTTTGACCATAATCGGTTTGCGTATTCTTGTTGTGCATGTTGGCGGCGAAGAATTCATTGTGGATGCACGCCCACAAACCAACTACCCGGCATTCTCCATAACGGTTCGCAAGATACCGTTGATTCGTGTCGAGTAACCCTTCCCATACTTCATCAGCCAGTCGTAAACTTCCTGATCGATGCGCGCAGCTACCAACACTTTTCTAGAACGTCGGAATTGCAACAATTGCTGGTCGTTCAAAGAAGGGATATCTGAATAGTCAATGCCGGAATCATTTCCGGCAGCCTGCCGCTTGGTAATACGAGATAGAACGGCTTTCTGCTTCTTACTCGGCACCTTGCTGAAAATAGATTCGGCGCTCAGGCTTATTGGCTTCGCGCGCTGAGATGATGCGGATGATTTCTTCTTTGTCATTTTCACTCTCCATTCTGTACACAGGACAACCAATAGGACCGCGCCACCTGCACTTTCGATCACGTGCCACCGCTGTTCGCCAACTATTACGCGATCCTTCGGAAAATAGCGTCCTGGTCGTTGAACACAAGTGCCGCACTCTCAAACGCTAGGCCGTCGTGTTTTCGCTGGTTTTTCCTGTTCTAATCGCCATCCCACTCAAACCGCATCGCTATACATAATGTATAACACTTCCAAATCCAGATCAAACGCGTGACGTCGGCCGCACTCTCAAACGCCAATAACTAGTTCTCTGTTGGCACTTCATTCACATGGTCGATTACCAGCACCGACGCCATCACCTTGCGTGATTGCAGCTTTAATCCAAGTTTGCTCAGCGCTTCAAAAATGGAAATCGCGCCATTCGGTTCAGACGCTACCGCATCGCCGCCTGCATTTGTACCGACAGCTTTCGCGAACGCCGAGGGCGGAGTGAAGTTGATTGTCATGTCGTACCTGCCGCTGATCCCCGTCGAATCGATCACCGGTGCGTCGCCAAACAGCAAGATACTCAGCTTCCCGGCAAACTGTGTGATGGTCATATTGCGGCATGTTACCAGTCTGGATGCCAATGGATTTGCCAGCCTCGGATCATTTCCATCTGCTCCTGGCCCTTCCTTGCATCCCGCGCGATTTGCGGGGTCCGCCTTCCCCAGCTTTGGCCTTGACGCTACCAGCGCATAGCCCGATACCATGCGATCTTCATAATGCGCGGCAAGTTTGAAGCGATCCACTAGCAATGCGCGCAGCATCATCCGCATGGAATCGACATCCACCCCATTCCACACGGGACCGTTCCATCCCGCGATGGCATCTTGCTCAACAGGAGCCTTGGCTACAATTGCCCAGCGCGTCGTGTCCATCAGCTTGGGTCCGTCCACGATCCGATGAGGCTTCAACTCACCCCAGGCTTCCTCAATCAGTCCCTGTAGCGACATATTGATTCGCACCGTACCGCCGAGTTCGATCCTTACACTAGCTCCCTCCAGCAACTGGGCATCTGGCTTGATTACAGCTACTTCGAATTCCAGTTGCGGAGACAACTTTTCCGTCACGCCAGGCAGATTGGCGGTCGGCTTCTTATTTGCGCTGTCCACCACAACCACCGGGATGGGCACCTGAATCATGTTCAATTTCAGCCCGAGTTGCTTTTCGAACGCATCGAATATTGTGATGGTCTCCGCCCTCAACGGGGTCGGAAGTAAGGCACGTCGCGGAGACCAATGGAAGCTGAAATTCCAGGCACCTTGAAGCCCTGTCCGGTCCAGAACCGGATAGTTGAACAGATATCCGGACGTCTCGCGGATCCTGGGGAGTGTTTTTGCAAAGGCCGCCATGGTCATGCTGCGGCAGACAAAAGTAACCGGCTTAGCTGCCTGAGCGACACATCCGGATTCTTCGGAACCACTAGCTGGCTCCATTGCCGACTTCTTCCCCACAGTGATCGCGTATGCCGACCGGTTCTTCGTATCGCCGTGGACCAAGAGTCGAAAATGATCCTTCAGCAATCCCTTCAACATGCTCTGCAGATTCTCCGGAGTGGAGTTCTCTGGCACCGTTGCGATCACGTCGAAGCGATCTGTATCCAGCCAATCCGGGCCGCCGGTCACATTATCAGCGTCTACCTTCCACGCCGTTCGGATTAGATCCACCAACGTGGCGTTGCGCAATTCATAGCGCCCATGACCAGAGCGGACTCTCATTTCCATAATCGAGTTGGGGGCGCTTGGGTGGACGTCTACCTCACTCAGGTTGGCCGTTTCGCCGGGCTGGGCAAAAACGGCGAACGGAAAATAGGCGACAAAATTTAAGATCACGAATTCTGATTTAAGCATAGTGGCCAAAATTAGAGATACCTATCGAAGCAGCACGGTCTCAGCCGCCTGCTCATTCACATGCACTACAAACTTCCTGCCTAACGGATGAATCCACAGTCCGGTTCCATCCAACGGCACTGGAATTTGCGAAATAGAATTGACCACCACGTACTTGCCATTCTTTTCCAATCCCTTAATCATTTTTCCGATGTGGATATGCAGATGACATTGCGTACGAACTTTGGCACCATTCACTGCGACGCCCCAATCATTGCCCCAAAGCTCCTTCGATTTTGCAATGGCTGCGGTCCATAGGGCTGTGCGTTGGGCCGCAGGAATATTCTTCAATTCCATCATGCCGCCCGTATAGACTCGAGGCAGCAATAGTGTCCGGTTGAGCTTGCGCGGATTTGTGTCCTTCAGGAAAAAATAGGGGACCGTGGCTGGTTGCTTTTCTGCTTCAATCGTCAAGCCACATTGCCGCGCAGTCATGGGCTGGCCAACCGTCAGTTCGCAAGGACAAGTGCCAGCAGGCTGTGCATAACAAAACATTGGAAGCAGAAAAAAATAGAGAAGACATGGTTGGCGCATCGAAGTCATTTTATACTTGTCATTGTGCCAGTTCGCTTGCCGGTTTTGGCTTTTGCCTTCCTGGCCATCACTTTTCTATACACGTGGAGTCTTAATAGCACGGGAATCATCACCCCCGATGAGCCCCGTTATGCCGCCATCGCCAAGCATATGGCCGATTCCGGCGATTTCATCTCCCCCATTCTATGGGGCGAGCCTTGGTTTGAAAAGCCTGCGTTGCTGTACTGGCTGTCCGCCGTAGGATTCAAGTTGGGCCTGCCCGGTGAATTTGCACCCAGGCTCCCCATAGCGATATGCAGCGTTTTGTTTCTGGTGTTTTATTACAGAGCCCTGAGCAAGATTTTAGATTCACGTGAAACTGCTCTGACCGCCGTCACCATGCTTTCCACCACCGTATACTGGTTCGCATTCAGCCAAGTGGCGGTGACCGATCTGCCTCTAGCCGCTACCTTCACTGGGACGCTGTTGGCCGTATTAGCAGGTTGGCGACGCGCTGCTGCTGTGTTCTTCGGACTGGCCTTGTTGGCCAAAGGAGCAGTGGCTGCGGCCTTACTGCTTCCACTGGTTTGGTTGAAGCGGCACGAATGGCGGCTTTGGATTATGCCCGGTGTGGGAGCCATCGCCGTGGCCTCAGTCTGGTATGTCCCGATGACCTTGAAGTTCGGCTGGACCTTCTGGCAAGTGTTCTTTGTGGAACATCACCTGGGCCGATTCGCCAACCCTGCCCTGCAGCATGTCCAACCATTCTGGTTCTATTTGCCCATCGTCTTGGCAGCGATGGTTCCCTGGACGCCGATGATTCTGGGTCGTCGCATTCTTCAGGAAAGTTCTACCAAAGTCTTCCTCTGGACCGCTGTTTGGTGCGTTTTCTTCTTCAGTTGTTTCATGAATAAACTGCCTGGTTATATCCTTCCTGGCGTGCCATCACTGTGTGTGGTTGCCGCAGTCCGCTATCAGAAATCGCAAATAAAAGCGTTGTTGCTCTGTCTATCTTTAATGTGCCTGATGGTGGTTCTGCTGGCGGCGCAGTTGGTTCCAGTTGCTGTGAATTCCGGCATCAAAAGACAGGCACTTGCTTCGCTAACGCTTCCTTGGGGCGTAATTCCGCTGGCAATCCTTTGCTTTAGACCAAGCTTGCGAGCCGTTGCTGCGGCCAGTTTCCTCTGCTTCGCCTGGTTTCAAGCAACCAAGCTGGCAGAGGTGAATGCACTCGGTTCAGCTAGGCCACGATGGGAGAAGATGAAAGCGCAACCGGAATCGCAATGCATTGGCGATGTGCCGCGAAGTATTCGCTATGGTTTGAACTATTACGCAAACCGTACTCTTCCCGATTGCAATGCAGGCGAGAAACCGAACGACTGACGGGTGCGTCTGAATAAAGACATGCGAATATTGGCCTTTTTCTGTATTTTTGGGCTTTCCGCGCAGGAACTCACCATAAAAACTTCTGTTCCGTTGATTCTGGTTCCCACTAGCGTGACGGATCGGCACGGTAAGGTGATTGACGGGCTCACTGAAAAGGACTTTGAAGTTTTCGACAACGGCAAACTGGTGAAGCATAGCCTGGAAATTTCTCAATTGCCCATTGCGCTGGTTGTGGCGGTTCAGACCAGTTCCATTGCTGGTCCTGCTTTAGCAAAGGTACAAAAAATCGGTGCCATGTTTGAGCCGCTGGTTGTGGGGGACCGTGGCGTTGTGGCTCTGCTGACCTATTCCGACAAAGTGACCTTGATGCAGGAGTTCACCTCCGACGGGAAATTGTTTTCCGCAACCATGCGTCGCCTGGAACCTGACGGCGGCGGGGCCAAGCTGAACGATGCAGTTTTGGAAGCAGTCAAGCTGTTGGAAGACAGGCAAAAGTATCGTCGAGTGGTGGTTGTTATTGGGGAGAGTAAAGATCGTGGCAGTTCGGCAAAGCTGGAACAAGCCGTTACCAAAGCGCAAGCCGCTAATGTGACCATTTATCCGGTAACCTATTCCGCCTACGCCACCCCTTTTACATCGAAGGGCGATGAACGGTTTGAATCTGGCCGTCGCGTGTATGACAGTGGTTCAGGTTTGAATCTGCTGGCAATATTTTCTGAAATTGGCCGCATGGGCGATAAGAATTCTGCTGAGGCTTTTGCAAAGTATACCGGTGGGGAGCGGCTTTCGTTCACCAAATTGGCTGGTCTGGAAAAGGTGATAACCAAAGTAGGGGACGACCTGCATACCCAATATTTGCTGAGCTTTTCTCCTGCGGAAAATAGCGGACCGGTGTATCACGAAATCAGCTTGAAGGTGAAGGCAAGTGATGCCGTGGTTCGTGCCCGCCCCGGCTATTGGGCTGAGTGAACTTTTACGCCCGCAGGAAGATGCGTCGTTGGTAAAGCACCCAGGCAATGCCGTACATCAGCGAAACATAAAGCAATGCATAGAGCAGTGAGGCGTCAATTGGTGCCAGGAATCGGCTGAAGAATGTGTAGATGGCATCTCTCCATCCGAATATACTTGCCGCTGTATCCAGAAATTCAGAAGCCAGGTAGACGGTAATTGCGTTCATCCCGATGATCACAAAAGGCGCGAAAATCTTACGATTCCCTCTTAGATCCGCGATCCACAGAAAACCTGCGAACAGCAGGAAATCTATCCCAGCCATGACCATTACAAAGGAACAGCTCCAAAGCTTCTTGTTGATGGGCATTCCAAAATCGGCCAAGTATCCCAGTGCGAAAAGTGCGCAGCCACAAAGTACAAGGTACTTTATCTTCTCCGTTAAGCTGCTTTTGCACGCCAAAATATGACCGGCCATTATCCCCAGCAACATACTGGCAATCGCGGGGAGCGTGCTGACGATCCCTTCCGGATCCCAGGTTTTTGTGTTGGCATAATTGTGTGCGCCCAAAATGATCTTGTCCACGTAGTGGGCAAAATTCCTTTCCATATCCAAATGTCCTGATGCGTAACCAGGCACCCGACCGAAGAACATCAAGGCGGTGTAAATGCCGAATAGCGCGACGATGGCGGCAACTTGCCCACGCCATGTGGAATATAGGTAGATTGCGACAGTGATCAGATAACAGATTGCAATCCGCTGCAGCACGCCGAGGATTCGAAAAGTTGCTGGATCAAAGTGGGGGACGGCATACACGAGCAATCCCAGAAAGAAAATAATGGCCGCGCGCTTTGCCGCCTGGACCAGCAGTTGGCCAAGGGACTTGCCTGCTTCCAATTTCTTGCCCAGTGCCAAAGTAAGCGCCACGCCGACGATCCAGACAAAGGATGGGAATACCACGTCGGTGGGGGTCCAGCCATCCCAATCGGCGTGCTTGAGTGGTGCGTAGGAAAAGTCGCCGTTACCGGGGTTGTTCACCAGCACCATAAAAGCCATGGTGGCACCACGAAAAGCGTCAAGGGCGGTAAGGCGATTATGATTCGAAACAAGAAGGGTAGCCATGGCGAAGAAATTACATTCTATGCCGTTGGCTACCCATATTGGAAATTAATAATGTGCTATGAACTGGTCAGGTCTTCAAATAATTCCAAGGCGGATACTTCGCTAACTTCCGGTCCCGAGCCTGGGGCTCTTTCCGGTTTTTCATTCTTGCGTTGTGCTCGCATTGATTCTTTATCTTTCTGCTTATCTTGCCGGGCCAGTTCTTTTTGTCGCTTTTTAAGCGAGGTGCCGGATCGTCCCGCCATAGTGCCTCCCAACGGAATGGATATAGGGATACACGTGCAACGGGCCCACCGGCTAGGGGGCTTGTTGCACGTGTATAGCTACAAATAAAGTAGGTAAAAAACTACCAACGGGGTTCGCGTCGTGAACGGTTGCCAAAACCACCACCGCCACCGCCGCCGCCAGCTCCACCACGGCCACCGCCGCCGCCGCCGCCAAATCCGCGACCACCACCACCACCGCCGCCTGCAGTCTTGGGACGCGCTTCGTTAACGTTCAAAGCACGACCGCCGAGGTTGGCACCGTTCAATGCGGCGATAGCCCGTTCGGCTTCGTCAGCATTGGTCATTTCAACAAACGCAAAACCACGAGACCGGCCGGTGTCGCGATCAGTCATAATGCTCACGCGCTCAACAGCTCCGTGGGCTTCAAAAAGGGAACGCAAAGAGTCTTCGGTGGCGCCGAAATCGAGGTTACCTACAAAAATGTTTTTCAAAATATCTCCTAAAACTACTAACTAACTTGCCACTCGGATCAGACAGGTAGAGGAAACAGGCGTTCGCTTGAAACTTCTCCAGCCGGAAAGAACGGTACATCTTATAATATCCCGAAATGTGGAGCGTTCGTTGAAGGAAGGATAAAATTTCCAAATTTGTTGCATTCGCAACCAATGGCTACTTACGTGAGAAATCGTAAATTAAGGGGCTTGTCTTACCTTCGGTGAACTCCACCAAAGCATATTCCCCTGCTTCTGCGGACTCAGTAGGCCAAACTTTATATAACCCTTCTCCCACTTGCCTGCGGAACGTTTCTACAATTTCCATAGTAGTTAAAATCTCTTTCACCACTGGAACAATGTCCAGACTTTGTACCACCCGGCCCACTTTTTTGGTGTTCGGTTTTAGCCTTACCAGTTCCATTCGTTCTTCCTTGGCCAGCCGAAAATAAAAGTTGGGGCGATCTTCAGAAATTGTAAATTTGCTGCTGGTCCCATCAATTTCCACTGTCGCTTTGCCAGCGAACACAGGAATTGGGGAAAGTGCCGCAAGCAATGACCGCCGCTTATTGGTCACCATTTTAGATTCGGCAAGTTTCAATGGAACAATTTTACCAGTGGGGTCAACATAGTAAACTCCAGGCTCTGCGGGAAGACTACGAATTTCACGACGGGCATCGGACTCGGCCTTTTTCTCATCCAAATCCGCCTTGGTATTTTCGGCATCCGCTTGCTGGGTTGCTTTCACAATTCCTTCGGTCTTTTCCAGGTCGATTAACTCTTTAGGGATTTCTTCCCATTCGCCCCGTTCCGCAGAAAGATACTTTACCCGATCTCCCACAACCTGGTACTCTTTGACTTTTTGAAATGACCCGTCTTTCAGGTACAACTGGATGGTGGCAGCAGAAAGGCAGACGACAGTTGCGATGAGAATGATCCAAAACTTCATTTCACTTTTATTCTATGCCCAAATGGCATTCTATGCCCAAATGGAACGTGTACGGCATAGTTGTAGCACGAACTAAGGTTTCAAGCCTAGGTGTTTTGGTGTAGCCCATTGATAGAATCTCGACATAGGAATCTGAAAAGAAGCTTAATGCCGACGATCAAAGCATACACTCTGGGCGACGCAGTGTTGGCCGTCCGTGCAGGCCAGCGGGAAACTTCGCGGGCCATTCTGGATGTTATTTTGCAGTACGAACCGGCCAATCAACAGGCTCTGCTTTGGCGCGCAGGGGTGGCGGCCAATGCTGAAGAATCGGTTCAGTTTCTGCAAACTTTACTGCGGCTTGATCCCAACAATCAGCAGGCGAAAGAATCATTGAATGCACTTCGGGCTCGGATTGCGAAGAAACGTCCCCCTGTTGAGGCCGTATCGGAAAAAGTGTGGAAGCGGAACTGCGAAGTTTGTGACGCGGAAATTCTTGCCGCACAAGGGAAGTGTCCACGCTGCGGCTGCATTGATTCACTGACCAATCTCAAGGAAATTGTCGACAACAATTTGAAAGACGAATCCCTGGTCTTGGAAGTGCGTCGCATTTGGGAGGACAAGCTAAGGAAAGGTGGCACGGCGGAAATCCATTACCGGCTGGGCATTCTTGGTATGAACACTCTGCGCAATTCCGAAGCACTGTATCATTTTGAAGAAGCTTCGCGGTTGGGCAACAATTTTCCTGCTGTGGAACGGGCGATCCAAACTCTGCGTGGTCAAAAACTGATTCTGGCAGTGGACGATAGCCGAACCGTATTAAATACCCTGCGCCCGATGATTGTCCGCAACGGAATGCGTTTCTTAGAAGCCGTCGATGGCGAGGACGGGTTAAACAGCTTTCGCCGTAATCTGCCGGACCTGGTTGTCCTCGATTTTCAAATGCCGGGCATGGACGGCCTGGAAACCTGTCGTCAAATTCGTAAAGAACGGTTGAAGAACAATGCTCCCATCATCATGCTATCAGGCAAGCTGCTGGATAAATTGCGGGCAAAAATGGCTGGCGCCAATGACTATTTGGGCAAGCCCTTTGAAGAAGCTACGCTGGTTCGGATGATCCACAAATTACTGCCTGAATAGCTATCCCTTTCGTTCGTTTTGTTAAACCTCACTATTTTTGACCTCCAGCCCCGGTTGAGGAATAATGTGGCCACGCTTGCTTGATCGTGTTATGCTAATAACATCTGAGCGTTGGAGGCTCATATGTTATGGATTTCAGCAAGCTGACCGAAAAAGTTCAAGATGGACTCCGTTCCGCACAATCCCTGGCTCTGCAACATTCCCACCAACAAGTGGATGTTGAACACCTTTTACTGGCTCTAATCGGTCAGGAAGGGGGTGTGACAACGTCCCTAATCCGTCGTTCTGGTGCTAATTTGGACGTTTTAAGCGCGAAATTGCGGCTTGAAATCGACAAGTTGCCGAAGGTTTCCACCTCTTCTCCAACCGGAATGGACCAGGTGTATGTGACCAGCCGGTTGACCAAAGTTTTGGCCGATGCTGAAGCAGACGCCAAACGGATGAAAGATGAATTTGTTAGCGTCGAACATTTACTGGGTGCGATAGCTTCTGATTCCGGTGCGGCTGGCCGTCTGCTCAAAGAATCGGGGATCACCAAAAAATCTTTGGACAAGGCCATTAAAGAAGTACGGGGTGCGCAGCGGGTCACATCTCAAAATCCTGAAACCACCTATGAGGCTCTGGAGAAATACGGTCGCGATCTGACCACCATGGCTGCCGATAGTAAGCTGGACCCGGTGATTGGTCGCGATGAAGAAATTCGTCGCGTGATTCAAGTTCTTAGCCGCCGTACCAAAAACAATCCTGTATTAATCGGTGAGCCCGGAGTGGGTAAGACGGCAATCGCCGAAGGCTTGGCCCAGCGCATTGTGCGTGGCGACGTGCCCGAAGGTTTGAAAAACAAGCGGGTGGTTTCCCTGGATATGGGAGCTCTCATCGCGGGTGCCAAATTTCGTGGTGAGTTTGAAGAACGTTTGAAGGCCGTCTTGAAAGAAGTGCAATCGTCTGAAGGCGAAATTATTCTTTTTATCGACGAACTGCACACCGTTGTTGGGGCAGGGAAGGCCGAAGGTGCTATGGATGCCGGTAATCTGCTTAAACCGATGCTGGCACGTGGGGAACTGCATTGCATTGGTGCCACAACCCTGGACGAATATCGCAAGTACATTGAAAAAGATCCGGCGTTGGAACGTCGCTTTCAGCCGGTGATGGTGGATCAGCCTAGTGTGGAAGATACCATTTCCATCTTGCGCGGATTGCGCGAACGATATGAAGTGCATCATGGGGTAAGAATTAAAGATTCCGCCTTGGTTGCCGCAGCGGTCCTTTCCAATCGCTATATTTCTGATCGGTTCCTGCCGGACAAGGCCATTGATCTTGTCGATGAATCGGCGGCCAAGCTGCGTACGGAAATTGATTCGCTTCCCTCAGAATTGGATGAAACTCTTCGCCGGAAAATGCAGTTGGAAATTGAACGTGAGGCATTGAAGAAGGAATCTGATTCGGCATCGCGAGATCGGTTGTTGAAGCTGGAAAAAGAGCTGGCCGATTTGACAAGTTCTGCCACCGGTATGCAGGCACAGTGGAAGACAGAAAAAGAAGCTGTGGACAGTCTGCGGAAATTGCGTGAAAAAATTGAACAGACACGAGCCCTGTTTGCCCAAGCAGAGCGCAACGGCGAACTGAGTAGAGCCAGTGAATTGAAATATGGGGTGCTGGTGGAACTAGAGCGGAAATTGGCTACTGAAGAGGCTGCCATCACTGCCTCAGGTGGTTCCCGCATGATTAAAGAAGAAGTAGATGAAGAGGACATTGCCAAAGTTGTCAGCCGTTGGACGGGTGTACCTTTGTCCAAAATGCTGGAAGGCGAAATGTCCAAGCTGCTGCATTTGGATACAGAACTTCATAAGCGTGTAATCGGCCAATCGGAAGCAGTGGATGCGGTGGCTGAGGCAGTGTTGCGGGCTCGTTCCGGCTTGAAAGATCCGAACCGACCCATTGGAAGTTTTATCTTTCTGGGACCCACCGGTGTGGGCAAAACCGAACTGGCAAGGGCTTTGGCGGAGTATCTGTTTGACGATGAACGTTCGATGATCCGCATTGATATGTCGGAATATCAGGAAAAGCATTCCGTGTCCCGCCTGGTTGGTGCCCCCCCTGGTTACGTTGGTTATGACGAAGGCGGTCAGTTAACGGAAGCGGTGCGACGCAAACCGTATTCGGTAATTCTATTCGATGAAATTGAAAAAGCGCATCACGACGTTTTCAATATTCTGTTGCAAGTGTTGGACGATGGCCGGTTGACCGATGGTCAGGGCCGCACGGTGGATTTCAAGAACACCATTATCGTAATGACATCGAACGTGGGCAGTCAGCGAATTTTGGATTACACCGGCGCTTTTGATGGTGACGGATATGAGCGCATGAAAAAGGCCGTGATGGAAGAAATGCGTGCCGGGTTCCGTCCGGAATTTCTCAACCGCATTGACGAAATCATTGTGTTCCATGCTTTGAATGAGGAACATTTGAAGCAGATCGTACTGGTTCAATTGGGCGGTTTGCGCAAGCGTTTGGAAGAACGCAAGATCACCGTGGAGATCACTGACGCGTCGCTTGCCCATCTGGTGCATACCGGTTACGATCCATCGTATGGCGCAAGGCCGTTGAAGCGGGCCATTCAGCGGGAAATTGAGACTCCACTGGCGAAGTTTATCATTGGCGGCAAAGTGCGCGATGGAGAAAAAATCTTCATCGATTTGGATGAAGCTAAAGGCGAGTTAACTTTTCGGTCTGAAGCAGTGACGGCTTAAGCAGTTTGCAACCCGTGACGGTTGTAGAGCATCTCATTAAATAGCAGCACGTCAGGTAGCGAGACAAGAGGAGAAACAAGTGAACGTAATCGAAAAGCTGATAACATTGCCGGTACTTCCGTTGAAGAACGCCGTGCTATTTCCTGGCCTGGCAATGCCGCTCTCCATTGGTCGCAAGCAAACTGTCGCTGCGATTGAGGCAGCGTTGGCAGTGGAAGGTAAAGAAGTTCTGGTGTTCTCCCAAAAGGATGCCTCTGAAGATGCTCCTTCACAAGACACATTGTTTGGCATTGGTACGCGTGCAGTGGTTCGTCGCATGTCGATGAATGCTGATGGGTCCATGGAAGTATTGGTTATGGGCGTGGAGCGCGTAGCCATGGTGAAGTTGGAAGAAAACGCTGGTGGCTTTTTAGAAGCCAGAGTAAGGCTGTTTTCTGTGCCGCAAGAAATGGGCACGGAAGTAGAGGCCCTGGAGCGTGCGTTGTTGGAACTCGGGCAAAAAGCAATCTCGTTGTCGCAACCAGATTTTGCTCCAGATTTAAACCGGATGATGGCCAGTTCTGAAGATCCTCTGCGGATGACCTATCTGATGGCTTCGATGATGAACTTGCCGTTACCCAAGGAACAGGCATTGTTGGAAGCGATGACTCGTGCCGATGCCATGCGCCTGCTGCACGGTTATTTATCGCATGAAGTGGAAGTGCTGGAACTGCGTAGCAAGATTCAGAATGAAGCCCGTTCGGAGATGTCGAAAGAGCAGAAAGATTACATGCTGCGCCAGCAGTTGCGGGCTATCCAAAACGAACTCGGCGAAAAAGATCCTGAAAAAGCGGAAGTAGAACTTCTCCGTGAGCGGTTGCAGAAATTGGAACTGCCGGAGGAAGCAAAGAAAGAGGCGGAACGCGAACTGGCTCGGTTGGAGAGACTGCCCACGTCGTCACCTGATCATCATGTGACGCGAACCTGGGTAGAGTTTGTGTTGGATCTGCCTTGGAACACTGCCACGCCAGATAAATTGGACATTGGGGAAGCGCGGAAAATTCTGGACGAAGATCACTACGAAATTCGTGAAGTGAAAGAGCGGATTTTGGAGCAGCTCAGTGTGCTGAAAACGAATCCGAATGCCAAGGCTCCTATCCTATGTTTCGTGGGCCCCCCTGGGGTGGGCAAAACTTCGCTGGGACAATCCATTGCCAGAACATTGGGACGTAAATTCGAGCGCATGAGCTTGGGCGGACTCCATGATGAAGCGGAACTCCGCGGTCATCGTCGTACCTATATCGGGGCCATGGCTGGCCGTTTATTGCAGGCAATCCGACGCGCTGGGTCTAACAATCCGGTGATTTTGCTGGACGAAGTGGATAAGGTGGGCCGCGACTATCGTGGTGATCCTTCGCATGCCCTGCTGGAAGTATTGGATCCGGAACAGAACAAGACGTTCCGCGATAATTACTTGGACCTGGCTTTCGATTTATCGAAGGTGATGTTCATTACAACGGCGAATGGATTGGATACCATTCCTCGTCCACTGCTGGACCGCATGGAGATCTTGCGCCTGTCCGGTTACAGCGAAGAAGAGAAGGTGGAAATTGCCAAGCGTTATCTGATTCCCCGTCAACTGGGCGAGACTGGACTTACTGTGGAGCAGCTTCAGTTTACAGAGGAAGCGATGAAGCGGATCATCTCCGGCTATACTTGCGAAGCTGGCCTGCGCAGGTTTGAGCGGGCTATCGGCAAAGTAGCGCGCAAGGTGACCCTGAAGTTTGTTGAGGGTCGCACGGAACCATTCCTTGTGAAGCCAGAAGATCTTTACGACCTTTTGGGGCCCGAACAGGTGTCACAGGAAAAGATGCGCAAGAATCTTCCTCCCGGTGTGGCCACGGGTTTGGCCTGGACAGAGACTGGCGGTGAGGTGCTGTATGTGGAAGCCTTGTTACTGCCCGATGGGAAGGGGTTGACGCTTACCGGCCAGTTGGGTGATGTGATGAAAGAATCTGTGAGTGCTGCGCAAAGCTATATTTGGGCGCATTCAGAGAGCTTGGGGATTAACCCTTCCATGTTCAAGAATTGTGGACTTCACGTGCACGTGCCAGCGGGAGCAGTTCCCAAAGACGGACCGTCTGCTGGTGTGACCATGGCTACGGCACTGGCCAGCGCCTATACAATGCAAGCTGCGCGTAACGATACAGCGATGACTGGTGAGATCACGCTTTCAGGGTTGGTGTTGCCCATTGGTGGATTGAAAGAAAAAGTTTTGGCCGCCAGAAGAATGGGTATCAAAAGGATAATTTGCCCAAGAGCCAATGAAAGCGACACAAGAGAAATTACGGAGCATATTCGCAAAGAGATGACTTTTATACTTGTGGATCGGGTGGAGGAAGTGTTGGCGGAAATGCTTCCCGGTTTGGCGGAGCGGTTCGCGATGGTTGCGTAGTTCGTATGGTTTAAAAACACCGCTCCCTTGCGGTCACGGCTCGGCAACGTATTGATTTTACCGAGCCGTGACCGCGAGGGAGCGGTCTTTCAAAAAATGACAAAGCTGATAGAAGCGCAATGGCCCATCCATCGCGACGTGGTCGTAAATTTGTTTCGCGCCTATGCGGATTCAATTGATGCCGATATCTGCTTCCAGGGTTTTGAGCAGGAATTAGTGACCTTGCCTGGGAAATATGCCGAGCCTGAAGGCTGTCTACTGCTGGCCTTTTTTCAAGAAGACTGGGTGGGGTGCGTGGCACTGCGTTCCTTAGGGGAAGGCATTTGCGAAATGAAGCGGCTGTACGTTCGTCCTACTTGCAGAGGCCATCAAATAGGGCGATTGTTAGTGGAAGCGTTGATCGTTAAGGCTAAATTAAAGGGCTACTCGGCGATGCGGCTGGACACATTGCCCACCATGCAAGCCGCCCAGGGGTTGTATACAAATCTGGGCTTCAAGTTGATTGCTCCGTACTACAACAATCCTCTTCCTGGGGCTACTTATCTGGAACTGAATCTCAGCGAGACAGCCCCACCGTGCGCATCATGAAAGCGTATTCGAAAGCGACTTCCTTGTACTTTTCATAGCGCCCTGATTTGCCGAAATGGCCACCGCCCATATTGGTTTTGAGTAGTAGTAAGTTGTCGCTGGTGTTCAATGCGCGCAGCTTTGCTACCCACTTTGCTGGTTCCCAATACTGAACTCGGGGGTCGTTTAAACCTGCTGTAATCAGCATATTTGGATAAGGTTTGGCACTCACATTGTCGTACGGTGAATAGGACCTCATGTACTTGAAGAATTTTTTCACGTTCGGATCACCCCACTCTTCGTACTCACCAACAGTCAATGGAAGTGATGCATCGAGCATGGTGCTGATGACGTCTACAAAAGGGACCATGGCCACCACGGAGTTAAAAAGATCGGGCCGCATATTCACCACGGCACCCATCAGAAGCCCTCCGGCGCTGCCGCCTTGAATAGCTAACTTTGACGCAGAAGTGTATTTATGTTTTATAAGATACTCACCACATGCAATGAAATCGTTGAAGGTATTTTTCTTTTTTAACAGCTTCCCTTCATCGTGCCAGGGCTCACCCATATCAGCACCACCGCGAATGTGAGCAAGCGCATAAATAAATCCACGATCCAATAAACTTAAGCGTGCAGAACTGAACTCGGCCGGTCTGCTGTAGCCATAGGATCCATAAGCGTACAACAGGGCAGGCGATTGAGCATCCCGTTTGATGCCTTTTTTATAGACCAAGGAAATGGGCACTTTTGCCCCATCCGGTGCAGTGGCAAAAATTCGTTCCGTCTTATAATCCTCACCGTTGTAGCCACCACGAACTCGTTCTTGCTTTTTCAATTCGCGACGTTTGGTGTTCATGTTGTAATCAAACACCGAGGCGGGCGTGATCAGGGAACTATAAACAAAGCGCAGAATATTCGATGCAAATTCAGGATTGGATTCAATCTTCACGCCATAGGTGGGTTCTGGAAAGCGAACCTTATGATTGGTGCCACTTTTGCAATTATGAATCAGGATCTGTTCCAGTCCGTTTTCCCTGGTTTGCAGTGCCAAATGATCCTGAAACTCTTCCACCGCTTCAATGCAAACTTCGGTGCTATGGGGAATCAGTTCCTGCCAATTCCGTCGGCCCAAATGATCTACGGGTACTTGCACGACGCGGAAGTTTCTACCCTTATCGTTCACCCGGATATAAAACATGCCTGCCCGATGAACCACGTCGTATTCCACGTCTTGACGACGGGGTTCCACTACGTGGAGTTTGCCTTCACCATTGCCATTAAGAAAGCGTACTTCGCCTGTGACCATACTCTGGATTTCAACCAGAATATACTGATGATCTTTGGTTGCGCTGACACCTAAAGTAAAGCGTTCATCTTTTTCTTCCCAAACCAATTCATCGTCGCTTTCCTGAGTTCCAATGACGTGCTTCCAAACACGGTAGGGACGCAGTGCGGCGTCCACTTTTGTATAGAATATGCAGCGATTATCGCCGGACCAGGCCATGGAATAATATGCACCTTCAATCTTATCGGGAAGCAGTTTTCCGGTGGTCAGATCTTTGATGCGAATGGTGAACAGCTCATCGCCTTTGGTGTCCGTAGAAAAGGCCAGAAAAGCGTGATCTGGCGAGATTTCAAAATCTGCCAGTCGCATATACTTCTTTCCCCGAGCCTGTTCATTGAGGTCCAAAATCACATGTTCGACACTGCGCGGACTGAGCGATTTGCGGCAGTAAATTTCATACTGCAACCCCTTCTTCTGTTTGCAGTAGTAATAGTAGTCTCCACTTTTAACCGGCGCCGATTGATCGTCTTCAAATATTCTGCCGACCATTTCCTTGTCCAGCTTTTCAGCCAGCCGTTCATAAGGCTTCATCACGTGATCGGTGTAGTTATTCTCCTCGTGCAGGTAATGAATCACTTCCGGATTTTTCTTTTCCCTCAACCAGAAGTAATCGTCACTCCAGGTGTCTCCGTGAATTGAAATCTGATGAGGGCGCTTGGCAGCAGTCGGCGGACAAAAAGTGTTCATGTGAAATTATAATTTTAACCGGCAAACTACACCCACGTCATCGCAGTACCACATCCAGCCATTCCAGATGGTCATCCCGTGGGGCAACGGGTCGCTATCACTTAGCTGAATTTTATCGGAATATTCTCCGGTTTCGGGGTCGTAACGGTAGAAGGCGTTGTCGTTGGAATCGGCGCACCACAACCATTTTCCCTGCCACCCCAAACCATGAGGACGATCTCCGGCAGTGGCAAACTGCTTTTCAATTTTGAAGCCATCGGGGTTAATTCGATAAATCATTTTGGCCGGAGGCACAGCGATCCACAATCGATCATTACGCCATTCTAAACCATGGGCTCCGGTGGCCGTTCGGTTGGCTGGTGGACTTCCCGATGGCTTGGGTTTTTCAGCAGGGGCGAGCGGGCTCTTTCTAGGATTCGGCCAGTTCACCGGACCTGCGCCGGGGCAAGGATATTTGGCTAACGTTTTTCCGGTGTGGGCGTCTGCTTGAATGATCTCTGAGGAATAGGTGGAGGCCAGCCACAAAGCTTGACCATCGAATGTGATGCCGCTGCCTGCCTTTGATTCGGTATCTAATTTTCGTAAGACGCGTCCGAATTTGTACTCTACAAGGTAAGCTTTATTGTCCCCCTGGTCCAGTATCCACAGGCCTTCTTTAACGGCCTGCAAGCCGTTGGGCTTCTGACCGGGAGACCGAAATACGGTTTCCACTTTGGCTGAACGGCTGCGCACTGTGGTGGCCACGGCAGGCATTGCCGCAGTCAATGCAAGGAAAGTCCGTCTGGAAGTGATCATGGTTTCTCTGCCAATGGAGTATAACAGGCTAGCTGTGCATGATAAACTTGAATTTCTATATAAATGCAGCGGGCAGCCAAAGTCTTAAGCAAAATGAAGCTCTCGAAAGCTGGTGTTTCGGGGGATCATATTGCTGTGGCTGCATGGTCTCAAGCCGTGGGAAAGACCATTGCCAAGCGTACCCGGGCCGTTGGTTTATTTGATGGAACGCTGGTTGTGAATGTGGAAGATGTTCTTTGGGAACGAAACCTACACCTGCTGCGATCTCAAATTCTGGGCAAACTGAACGAGATTCTGGGGACGGGGAAAGTCAGGAATTTGCGATTCGCCCTGGCCGCCCCGAAAATTGAACCGCAGCGTGAAGAGATTGTCCGCGCCTACGATGAAGCCGATTCCATTGCTGATCTCATTCTGAGACGCATTTATATCCAATCCCGGAAGAGGTCCATTGCTTGATCATTACTGAAGTGAATGTACGTGAAGTGGCTGCGTTGGCCAATCTGACTTTGACTGATGAAGAGATACCGCGCATGGCCGCTGACTTAAGCGGCATTCTTACCCACATGGACAAACTGAACGAACTGAATACAGATGGGGTAGAGCCCATGTCCCAAGTTATTTTTGAGAATGAGGAAACCGCAACGTTACGGCCAGACGTGGAGCGTCCATCGCTTTCTAACGCCGATGCTGTGGCCAATGCCGCTATTTCAGGAGGCGGTTTTTTCAAAGTTCCTAAGGTGATTGAACGCTAATTATGGACGTCCGTTCCCTAACCATCGACCAAGTCCAAACCGGACTGCGCAACAAAACTTTTTCCGCAATGGAGCTGACCACATCGGCTCTAGCCTTTGCTCAAGCGGAGAATCCTAAAACGAATGCCTATCTGCTTTTCTGTCCAGAACGGGCGCTGGCGGCAGCCGCAAAAGTAGACGAACTGATTTCCAATGGCGAAATGCTGCCTCCGCTCGCTGGCGTTCCCATTGGCGTGAAAGATGTGATTGTCACCAAAGGGGTGCGAACTACATGTGGATCGAAAATTCTTGAAAAATATATTCCGCCGTATAACGCTACGGCAGTGGATCGGCTGGAAGCGGCTGGTGGGGTGATTTTGGGTAAGGCGAATTGTGACGAGTTCGCCATGGGATCATCCAACGAGAATTCGGCCTTCGGGCCAGTACGCAACCCTGTGGCGCTGGATCGAGTACCGGGTGGATCTTCTGGTGGGTCGGCTGCAGTGGTGGCTCAAGGCACGGCAGTGGTTTCGCTGGGATCCGATACGGGTGGGTCCATTCGTCAACCGGCGAGTTTCTGCGGTGTGGTTGGGGTGACTCCAACGTATGGACGGGTCTCGCGATACGGCTTGGTTGCCTTTGCCAGTTCACTGGATCACATAGGCCCGTTTAGTCGCAACGTCGCCGATGCAGCAACACTTTTAAAAGTAATTGCAGGCCGCGATTCGATGGATGCAACCTCGGCATTTGCACCTGTCCCGGATTACAACGCTACCTTGGCGCAGTCGGTGAAAGGGATGCGCCTGGGGCTGCCCAAAGAGTATTTCGCTGGCTTGGCTAGTGAAACTGCTTCAAAGATTAATAAAGGGATTGAAGTGTTGGAATCGCTAGGATGCACGGTGGAAGAAGTTAGCCTTCCGCACACTGAATACGCGATTGCCACTTATTACATAATCTGCACTGCGGAAGTCAGCTCAAACCTGGCCCGGTTCGACGGCGTGCGCTATACGGCAAGGTCTGAAAAGTCCGACACACTTTCGGACATGTACCGCAATTCCCGCGGAGAGAATTTTGGGGCAGAGGCCAAGCGTCGGATCATGCTGGGGACTTACGTACTGAGCCAGGGATATTACGATGCGTATTATCTAAAGGCTCAACGAGTTCGAAATTTGATTACCCAGGACTTTGCCAAAGCATTTGAAAAAGTGGATGCGCTGATCACTCCGGTGTCGCCCTTTCCGGCATTTAAGATCGGTGAGAAAGTGAACGATCCGGTGCAAATGTATCTTTCTGACATCTACACGATTACCGGTTCTTTGGCCGGAATCCCCTGCATGAGCGTTCCCTGTGGAAACACAGTGGAAGGTCTGCCTGTGGGAATGCAATTGCTGACGAAACATTTTGGTGAGGAAACGATGTTCCGCCTCGCCTATGCGTTTGAAACTGCCGGTGGTTTTGCCGGCTGATGAATTAAGGAGAATAATCCATGCCTTTTGAACTTCCTCCGCTGCCGTATGCGCACGATGCTTTGGAACCATTTATTGACACCGCAACCATGCAGATCCATCATGGCAAGCATCACAATGCTTACGTGACGAATTTGAATAATGCCCTGAACGGCCATGCAGATCTGCAAAGCAAGACTCTGCATGAATTATTGGCCAACAACCTGGCCATTGTGCCCGATGCGATTAAAGGACCGGTGCGCAATAACGGCGGCGGCCATGCGAATCATTCTATGTTTTGGTTGTTGATGGCGCCTAACAAAACTGGGGCGATGCCGCATCCGGTGGGGGCACTGGCCAAGGCGATTGACGCTAAGTTCGGTAGTTTTGATGCCTTTCGGGACGCTTTCAAAGCCGCCGCAATTGGACGCTTCGGTTCCGGTTGGGCCTGGCTCCTGAAGAACACCGATGGTTCAGTTGAAATCAGCAGCACACCGAATCAGGATACTCCGGTGATGGAAGGCAAGCATCCGGTGCTGGGTATTGATGTTTGGGAGCATGCCTATTATTTGAAGTATCAGAATTTGCGCCCAAGCTATGTGGATAACTGGTGGAATGTCGTGAATTGGGCCTACGCTGAAGAGCTGTATCACGGCAAGTAATGTTTGATTGGTAAGTTGTGGGACAGGCATCCCTGCCTATTGTCACTTAGTTGGAGCGAAGTGTATCAGGCCTTTGAAAAACCACTCCCTTGCGGTCACGGCTCTGTAGACTTGGTAAACTACCGAGCCGTGACCGCAAGGGAGCGGTCTTCTAACCGCAGGGATTTTGGGAACTAAGTGACATTGGGAATCCTGCCTGTCCTCTTCTCTCCTGTTGGATGGAGGCGTCTATGTGGTGGAAAGTCTTGTTGACCCTAACTCTGCTGGCCACAATGCTCCTATTTGGCGATACTCTCAAAGAAAAATCGCGCCGCGCAGTGGACGATCCTAATGTCTCATTGCTGATCATCAGTATTGGAATCGCGCTGGTCTACGTGGAGTGCCTTCTGCCGGGATCGGTAATCCCTGGGAGCCTGGGAGGAGTCCTCGTGTCGTTTGGTATGTTTGGTCTTTGGGATAAACAGATCAGCGGGAAAGCCCTTGCCCTACTGCTTTGCGGAGCTTTGCTGTTACTGATAGAGGCCCGATTCCCGCTGTACGGACTAGCCGGAATTGGCGGCATGATCCTCAGTTGTTGGGGTGCCAGCATTCTGTGTGCAGGCATGCGACCAGCCTGGGCTGTGGTGATCATTGCCCCATTATTTGCTTTGACCCTGTTCCTTTTTCGCTTTGCATGGATTGCCCGTAGAAACAAAGAAGTTGCTTTTTCATGGGTGAGATAGATATTCTCGACAATGGTTGTTGTTTGTGACATTGTTTATTACAAAAGGTTTGCAAGGATGAAGCATGGCTCAAAACGAAGAGGGTGAATTTGAATTGGTGATCGGCAACAGGCAACTGTTGCTGGTGTTTGGTGTCTTGTTGGTGCTGATGGGTGTACTATTCACCATGGGCTACCTGATTGGGAAGAATAACCCCAGCCGTGACGCCATTTCCGCTGCCAATCGGAAGCAAGTACCAATTGATGCGGGCTCCGGTTCCAGCCCTTCAGCCAATCCCATTATTGTAGATCCGGGCAAGACCGTAAACGAACGGCCATCGCGCTCTGCCAGTGATCTTTATGAAAAAGCCACCGAGGCAAAGAAACTTCCTGCGGTTCCTGTATTGCCCAAGGGTGAGGAAAAGATCAAAGAAGTAGAGAAGAAAATCGAACCGAAGAAGGATCCACCCAAGCCTGTGGAACCGAAGGTTGTCGAAAAGAAGCCCTCCGAATCGAAGACTGACCCGAAGCCTGACCCCAAACCTGTGGTCAGTGCGGGTAGCGCCCGGGAACCGTCCCCAGGAACTTATCTGCAGGTAGTTGCTGTGGATAAAGAAGGGGCCGATGTAATGGCTGGATCACTACGCCATAAATCGTTCAACGCGGTAGTTGCGCCCGGTCCGAATCCAACGCTCTTCCGCGTTTTGGTTGGTCCTATGAAAGATAAGGAAGCCCTGGCCCAAACCAAAATTGATTTGGAAAAGGTTGGCGTAAAGGGCTCTATCGTGAAAAAATATTAGAAGTGAGTGATATTTCTCAACCTCTAGTTCAAATAGCTGGTGCTCCCCGGATGCGCCTGCCAGAATGGTTGCGTAAACCAGAGACGCACAACGAATCTGTGCATCTGCTGAAGCGCGAATTGCGCGATTTGCATTTGCATACCGTTTGCGAATCGGCGCGATGTCCTAACATTCATGAATGCTTCCATCGTGGGACAGCTACGTTCATGATTCTGGGGAATATTTGTACCCGTGGTTGCGGATTTTGTTCGGTCCCAAAAGGCAATCCCAGGAAGCAGGATTTCGGGCTGGACGTTTTGGAACCAGCCAACGTGGCCAGCATGGCGGCACAAATGAAGCTGCGCTATGTGGTGATCACGAGCGTCAATCGCGATGAACTGCCCGATGGTGGATCGCAGCATTGGGCGGAAACTGTTCGTGAAGTGAAGCAGGCATTGCCCAGCGCCAGGGTGGAAGTGCTTACACCCGATTTCAATGGCGACATGACTGCTGTAGCCCGAGTGCTTGACGCCGGGCCGCATGTTTACAATCACAATATGGAGACGGTGAAGCGGCTGTATCGTTCCGTTCGTCCGCAAGCCCGCTATCAGCAATCGCTGGATGTGCTCTCTTTCGCCCGTAAGCATCGCCCGGAGGCTCTGATCAAATCCGGGTTGATGGTTGGGCTGGGTGAGACGCAAGATCAAGTGAAGGAGCTTCTGCGCGACGTTCGCGACGCTGGGGTTCACGTGGCCACTATCGGCCAGTATTTGCAACCTACGCGTCGTAATCTGCCAGTAGCCCGTTATGTGACGCCTGCGGAATTTGATGAACTGCGCGATTATGGTATGTCCATCGGCTTTGAGATGGTCTTTAGTGGTCCCTTTGTCCGATCTTCGTACATGGCCGATTTGGTGGAAGAAGAGGCTACCGGAAAGCTGACTCCGGCGTGAATCTCAATGCCAGAAACTACCTGCTGGCCCTGCTAACGGGACTGTGCCTGGTGGTGATTTACCCTGAATGGAACTGGTATTGGCTGGCACCGCTGACACTGGCTCCGCTGGTCGTTAGCTTAGCGGCAACCGTCCCCTGGAAACATCGCTTCCTGTTGGGTTACAGTGCAGGATTCCTGCATTCCTTAGGAGTCTATTACTGGTTCGCACCAGTGCTTGCCGTGCATGGTGACATGGGCGAGTGGGGCGGCTTTGGAACCCTGCTGGTGTACTGCTTTATCCGAGCCCTGCATTACGGAATCTTCTCGTTGCTGGCTGTGATTGTGATCCCATCGCGATGGGCCATTGTGCTGATCCCAGCTTTGTGGACGGGCATGGAATGGTCGCAACAGCCGACCACAGACTTTGCCTGGCTGCTGCTGGGAAACGCTGGCGTGGACATGGCCTTGGCCCTTCGATTGGCACCTTGGGTGGGCGTGTATGGCCTCTCTTTTCTATTCGCGATGACCGGCACCGCTGCCGCGCTACTGGTGTTGCGACGTCCTAGAAACTTGGCTGCGCCATTGCTGGCATTGCTGGTTTTGCTGTTATTGCCTGCAATTCCTGAAGTTGCTATGCCAACGGAAAGCGCGGTGGCGGTGCAGCCCAATATTGATCCGGAAACTGTCCGCTGGACTTGGGAATCGGTACAAACTTTAGAGCAGCATCTTGCCAGATTGAGTTTGGAAAGCGCATTGAAAGCAGGCGAAGGCAAGCCAGCGATGGTGCTTTGGCCGGAACTTCCAGCACCAATTTATTATGAGGACGATGCCATTCTGCGTGGTCACGTCTTAGATGTAGCGAAGAAGGCCGGTGTGGCTGTTGTGCTGGGAACTGTAGTTCATACCCCCAAAGGTGATCCCCTCAATTCCGCTGAGTTCATCAGCAGGGAAGGCAAGACCCTGGGTCGGTACGATAAGATGCACCTGGTCCCGTTTGGTGAATATGTTCCGGCACTATTTTCCTGGGTGAACAAAGTGAGTGGTGAAACGGGAACGTTTGCTGCGGGAAAATCCACTGCCGATTTTTCGGTGGATGGTCACAGGGTGGGAGTGTTCATCTGTTACGAATCGGCGCTGCCCAATCATGTGCGTCAATTTGCGGCTCAAGGCGATGAAGTGTTGGTGATGCTCACCAACGATGGGTATTTTTTCAAGACAGCGGCACGGGAACAGCATTTAGAACTGGCCCGGATGCGTTCGGTGGAAAATAATCGCTGGTTGCTGCGGGCCACAAATAACGGGCATACAGTTGCCATTGATCCTTCTGGAAAAATAGCAAAGCGGATTCCAGAGTTTGTGGAAACATCCGCTCGGCTACCATTTTCCTGGATTCAACAAACGACGTTCTATACGCGCAATGGCGATTGGTTCGCCTGGGGATGCCTGCTATGCTCACTACTGTTCTGCGGGTTTACTTCTTGGTCAAATCGCGAATCATAATGTCTTTGAAACGCATGTTTCCGGAACCGCCGGAATGCAGTTGCAAAGAAATGCCACCATCAAACGACTTTGGCTTGGGATCGGTAAAATCAACCATGACGACACCGTTCAGGCGGGAAACGTAGTGGTTGCCTTCTACTTTCAATAAGTATTCGTTCCAATCATCCTGGCGCACAACTGTTTCGTTTTCCGGTGACGGCCAAACCACCCAGCCCCGACCATCGCCATAAATTCCCCCGGTATGTTCGCCAATGGTGCAGTCGATTTCGAATTGCAGACCCTGGGTGACTTCGGCAGTTCCCGGTTTGAATTCGGAATGAAAGAAGACGCCGCTATTGCCATCGCCTTCGCACTTGAATCGTAAAGAAAGATGGAAATCCTTGTAGTTTTTGGCAGTTTTCAAGTAGCCGTAGTCTTTGGAAACGGCCATGCCGTGAAGGGTTCCACTTTCTACCAGCCACTTTTCCTTACCCACTTCCACCCAACCGTTGAGATCTTTGCCATTAAAAAGCGCAGTCCAATCTTCACCGGGCAAAGTCTTGGTATGGACTCTTGGTCCTTGCGCCATCAAGCCGACGGCGCAAAAAAGAAACAGTAATGTTCGACTCATGAAGAATATGATATGTCACGCGCCTAGTTCATGGCGAAGCACGGCGGCAACTGATTCAGCGAAACGTTCCACGTGCAACAGTTCCGGGCCCTCTACCATGACCCTTGCCAGCGATTCGGTACCGGAATAACGAACCAAAACGCGACCCTTGCCGTGAAAGTAATCCTCACATTCGCGGATGGCTTCCATTACCGGAGGAATATCGCTCATCGGCTTCTTTTCCCGCACGCGGACATTCACCAATCGCTGCGGGTAAATTTCCAGCCCGGCCGCCAATTCATCCAGAGTCTTGCCAGTTTTCGCCATCTGCTCAACGATTCGCATAGCCGTAAGCATGCCGTCGCCAGTGGTGGCGTATTCGTGAAAAATTACGTGACCTGACTGTTCCCCACCAATTGCGGCACCGGTTCGGATCATTTCTTCAAGGACGTATTTATCGCCCACTGGAGTGCGATCCAAGCGAATCCCTTCGGCCTCCAAGGCCACTTCCAGCCCCATATTCGACATGACCGTAGCCACCACCACGTTTCCGGGCAGCTTTCCGGCAGCTTTCAAGGCTCTGGCGGCGATCAAAAGCATCTGGTCACCGTCAACGATCTTTCCCGAAGCGCTCACCAGAATGGCTCGATCGGCGTCGCCATCAAAAGCCACCCCAGCATCAGCACCGGCGTCTACAACAGCCTTCTGCAGACGTTCTGGATGCAATGCACCGCATCCCAGGTTGATGTTCCGACCGTCCGGCTCCATGGATAGTGCCACAACTTCCGCACCCAGCCGATGGAACAGTTCTGGTGCTAAATGGGAGCAGGCGCCGTTGGCACAATCCAGGACAAACTTTTTCCCTGTGAGTGTTCCCTCAAAACTGGATGCCAGGAAATCGACATAGGCGGCGTCCAGCCCTTCATCGACAGTCAAAACTGCGGGTTTGGGGACTTCTGCGTTGGCTAGAACCTGAAAGATCACTGTTTCCATTTCCAATTCCCGGTCATCGGAAAGTTTATAGCCATCGTGGCCAAAAACTTTGATCCCGTTGTCCTCGAATGGATTGTGTGAGGCGGAAATCATTACGCCGGCCACGAAATCGCGAGTTCTGGTCAAATACGCGATGCCAGGAGTAGTTACCAGACCGGCAAATCGTACATTTACACCATACTGAGCTGCCCCACCGGCCACCATTTCGGCAATCCAAGGGCCCGATTCGCGAGTATCCATGCCAATGACGATTTCCGCATGTCCGCCAGCTGCCGTCTTCTTCGCCCATTTCCCCAAAGCGCAACCGATGGCGTAAACTGTGGGCTGATCCAGCGGGTACTTTCCAGCCACGCTCCGAATTCCATCTGTTCCAAATAACTGTCTTGTTTTTATCATTTTGTTGTTGGAATCCTTTCCATTTCTATTTCAACCGTCACAGCACCAGTTCCATCAATGCGCACTTGCGGATCTCCAATAAAAGTTTGCACTCGGAACACACCTGCGCCAATAAGGGTACTTATATCTATCGGATCTGTTTCAGCAAACATTACCCGGTTGACCCGGCTCTCTGGTCCGATGATGCGCAATACCTGAGGATTGATCTCGCCCCGCTTGATTCGGTAATTCGCTGCTGTTTCCCCTTCCAGGGTGATTTTTACGGGAATATCTTTGGCCGTGCGACGTTCGAATTTCACACGGATTTGCGAAGGCACGGCGCGGCTCATGGTCACCCCGGCGGGCAATTCCAGGTTTGATTCCTCAATGGTAAACGTGCGTTCGCCGGGTTGATTGGCCGACGCCAGGTTGATAATCACGGCTGATGCGGCAAGGCCTGCGGGGCTCAACCTTCGCGATGGGCCACGCACCTCTACGCGCAATTTATCAGGCACTTCGGAACTGATTTCAAGGTCTGGCGGAATGTTTTTATATTCAATGGGAATGCTGATGGCAATGGATTGCTCAGGTTCACCAACAATGGCAAGCCAAAGCAAAAAGGCCACGGCGATGCTCAACAGTTTCCATCCAAAATTCTCTGTGAGCCAGCGAAGTTTCAAGGTTCCAGGGCCTCCTCTGGTTCGGGAGACTCGGCATGACGCCGAAAGCTTTTTGCTTCCTGGAATCGTCGGCCAAAATGGTTCATCAAGCGATGTTCCAACCGATCAATGGTTAGGTCCTGTTCAATATCGCCAAAGGTAGCAATGGAAATATGACCGCTTTCTTCACTGACAATGATGGAAATGCAATCCGTTTCCTCAGTAACGCCAATTGCCGCCCTGTGTCTTGTGCCTAAGGAACGGGCCAACCCTGGCTTCATGGTGAGTGGCAGGAAGCAGGCTGCTGCGGAAACTCGGCCACCTTGCACCACCACTGCTCCATCGTGCATGGCCCCTCCATGTTGAAAAATGGAGAGCAATAAATCTCTGGAAATCACTGCATCCATGGGAACGCCACTTTCCACAAAAGTGCGCAAACCAATATCACGCTCCATGATGATCAGCGCACCGGTGCGAGTCTGGGCCAGTTGCTGCACGGCCAGGAGGATTTCATCAATCGTTTCGCGCCGTTGGGCTCGCGTACCAAAACCCACCATACGACGCCGTCCCAGCCGCGCCAGTAATCTGCGGATTTCCGATTGGAACATCACGATGAGAGCTAAAACCGTATAGGGGGCCAAGTTCGCCAAACTTGTACGCAGCAGTTCCAGCTTGAAATAGGTGGCCAATCCATAGATCATGACCAAGGCGCCAATGCCCGTCAAGATATTGGCTGCACGACGTCCCCGGACAATCAAAATGAAGTTGTAAATGATCAGCGCGACAACGGCAATGTCAACCGCTGCCGTCCAACTGAATTTGGGTAGCGAGGAAAGAAGAAAGTTCAAAAAGGTCATGCAACTGGTTGCAATCCAGCAACTTACCCTATAGTTTACCTGTTATCCCTTACCCGCTGAATGAATATTTTGCACCTGAAATGGAGATGCCCCGGACTTCGATCTTTTTGAGGTCGGCGCTACCCAGCCCCAAGCTCTCTGCCAGCAGCAACGTGTTGTCGCACTTTTGGAACGGGGCTACTCCTTTGGTAGCCCGAGGATCATACCCCATCACTGCGGTGCCCACCGTATCAGTCGTGACGGCATTGAACCCTGCGACAAGTAAACCGGGGGTGACCCGACGAATGCCGCGAATCCATGGACCTTCACCACCAGCCACAGTTTCAATGCCGTCAATTAAGGCAATATCAATGGGTCTGGCGGCGTTCAAATCAACAACAATGCGCGGCATCCGATAGCCCGGATCGCGACTGGATGCCGAGTTCTTTTCTGCCGGAGAGCAAGCTGCGGGTTGCCGTTTCCCCACATGGCAGGTATCCACACGACCCTTGGTGGGGCTTTCATTCGGATCGTTCCTGCCTGCATCGTCGCCATAAATGGATGCCGGAGTGATTCCGAACATGTTCTTCATGGAAAGGGTAATTCCGCAAGTAGCGTGATCTTTCAGCTTGGCCATGCTCATCATCACGTCGGTTTCGTCGTAGGCGGTGTTCAGGTCGTAGGCGGGGAAAATAGATCCACCGCCGGGAACAGTAACGCGGTGGTACTTCTTGCTGGAGCCAAGTGCATTGGTATTCTCAAAAATCACGTTTGGAGAGATGGATTTCAACTGACGCACGTTCCAGCCGGAATCGAGCATGTATTCTTCTAACGGACCGGAGCTAGCCCAGGCACTTTCCACAAATCGCACTCGTTTGGCACCGGCCTTGGTCAATAGGTAGGCGACGGTACCCACCATTTTGGGATGGGAATAATGAGTGACACCTAAGGGTCGGCCTTGAAATTTGAGGGCTGGGGAGCCGGTAAGGTTCAGTTTTACAGTGACTGTTTTGTTTTTCACCACACGCCCAAGGCCACCGAGTTGATCGAACATAGTGGACAGTGTTTCGGTGAGCCCATCATCGTAGGATGCACATTTGGCTAGAGCTACAGGTGGGGCTGGGGGTGATTTCTCAGTGGCGGAATGGGCGAAAGGGGCGGCGGAAAGTGCGGCTAACAAGTCACGACGTGTCATGTTGTTAGTTTCTCCTATTTTGTTGGCAGATTGGGCTCTTTGTTGGAATAACCCCTGGTTAAAAGACCGCTCCCTTGCGGTCACGGCTCGGTAACGCACTGATTATAAGGAGCCGTGACCGCCAGGGAGCGGTTTTCCGAAGACCTGATACGCTTCTCTGCAGGAAAACTAATGGCATTGAGCATTCAGCATGCCAGTTTATTGGTGGAAAATTTAAAAGCCGCCTTATAATCAGACATGAACAAAGGCAACGACCACCCAACAGGCGAACCAAATGAAATTTTGAAAAATGACCAGCCGCTTACAGCATCTTGAGCGATGAAAGAAACACTTCTCTCTCCAATTGGTGATTTGACACAGCCAATGGATGACGTTAAATGGGAAGTGCTCTGGGAATAACCACCGGGCCTAATGACTGCCAGCGGCTTCTTCATGTACTACGGGGGCATGCACGCCAACTGGGATTTGTACCAGCATATTTTCTTTGCGCATTACCAGCGTGGAAGTATTGTAACTAGCCAGTTCAAAACCATGGCCGTGGGTGATCGCGTCCGTGGGGCAGGCCTCCACGCAGAATCCGCAAAAAATGCAACGGGAATAATCGATGTTATAGACTTCGGCGTATCGTTCACCTCCGGAAATTCGTTTCTGTTCGGTGTTTTCGGCAGCTTCAATATAAATGCAATTCACCGGGCAAGCCGCCGCGCACAGAAAACATGCGACACACTTTTCCATGCCATGGGCATCGCGCTGCAATATATGTGACCCGCGGTAGCGTTCCTGAAAATTAACCGGGGCGTCCGGATAGTCTTCCGTAACTGTTGGCTGCATCATCTCTTTGAAAGTGACGCTCATGCCTTTGGCGATTGCTGCCGCCGAACCGTAAATTTCACCGATCAGTGCCATTGATTCCTTTTAGTTTAGCGTAGCGACCCTCCTCACGGGAAGGCTAGTTTTTGGATGTTCAACCAGGTTTATAAAGAGGAATTTTTTCAGCAGGTGAAAAGACGGCAACTCCAGCCCTTTCCCCTAACTCTTCCAGCAGAAGCTTGGTGAAGCCTTGCTCGGCTGCCGAAATTTTACCATCTGGTTCCACTACAAACATTGAGGGTACGTGGGAAATGCCGAATCCGTTGCTAGCCTTAAATCCCGTCTCTTCCGAATCCAATAAAACAGGGAAGCTTATTCCGAAGGCTTGGTTGAATTCCGTGGTGCCTTCAGCATCGTCCTGGCTGACGCCGATCACCTGCAATTTCGAGTTCTTTGACAATCTTTCCAAAAATGGAAACGTGAATTGGCAAGTGGGGCAGGAAATTTTGAAGAAGACTAACAATGCCGGACCTTTTTGAGCTATTTCAATTGATGAAATGGCGCTGCCGTCAAACCGCTGCAGCGTGAATTCCGGTGCCTGACTTCCTTCGGCCAGCATCGCTCTCATAACTTGCCGTCTGCCTTCTGCTGCTGGATGAAACTCAAAATATCGAACCTGCGGATTTCCCGATTTGGGAAGAAACTATTGACGGCCTGCTGTTCATCGTCGAATACCTCAAAGACAGTTTCCAGTTTGGTCAATACCAGTAGCTCCACATTGCGACGTGTCAAATTGAGCAACTTCAATTTACCTTCCGCCCGGCGCAGAGAAGTGAAGCACATCACCAGCGCTCCCAGTCCCGAGGAGTCAATATAATCGACATGGGCCAAGTTCAATACCGCGTTTACTTTGCCATTGGATATCAACAATGCCACTTTTTCGCGCAGTGCAGCAACGTTTTCACCAGCAACTAAGCGACCCTTGAGGTCTACAATTACTATCCCCTCACGTTCGTGATCCCCGATCTGTACGTCCATCTTCGAATTCTAACATTTGGTCCCATCAAATCTTAAGATCTATAATTGAATCTATGGCCACGTTGGTCAACTTAAATATTCCCGTTGTGTTAAATCCAGATCTTCTTACTGCCAAACAGGAAAAGTTATTCCGCCTGCTTGGCGATATGGAACGGGTGATTATCGCCTACTCCGGTGGTACAGATTCGGCGTACCTGGCCTGGGCTGCTCATCAAGTATTGGGCGATCAGGCTGTTGCCATTACTGCCGATTCCGCATCAATCCCGGAATCTCACAAACGCGACGCAGAAAAATTCGCCCAGCAGTTTGGATTTCGTCATGAGTACATTGAAACGTACGAATTTGAGAATCCAGATTATGTGAAGAACGATTCCAATCGTTGCTTTCATTGCAAAGACGAACTGTTTACCCGCCTGGATCAGGTGTGCCTGGAACGTGGCATCATCAACGTGATTTACGGCGTGAATACGGACGACCTGGGCGATTTTCGACCCGGTCAACGTGCCGCTAAGAATCATAAAGTGCAGTCGCCTTTGGTAGATGCCAATTTGAGTAAAGCGGAAATCCGTGAACTCTCCCGACTGGCTGGTCTGCCAACGTGGGACCGTCCGGCTTCGGCTTGCTTAAGCTCCAGGGTGCCTTATGGAACGGCTGTGACGCGCGAAACCATCAAGACAGTGGAAATTGGTGAAGAAGAATTGAAGGCTCTGGGATTCCGACAATTTCGCGTGCGATTCCACGATAAGCTGGTGCGCATTGAGATTGCTCCCGAAGAGTTAGATAAGGCTCTGGATCGGGAAATATTTGCCCGAATGACGGCGATCTTCAAGCCATTAGGCTTCCACTACGTGACCATCGATTTGGAAGGATACAGGCAAGGATCTATGAATGAAGTGCTGCCAAAGGCCTTAGTGGAGTCCTCAGGTGTTTTCCCGATTGCCCCATAACCCTGTTTCGCCTTAGATTGTGGAGTATGAAGTGCTGTGTACTTTTTCTTCTCCCTTTCGTCGTAATGGCGCAATCCCAAAGTAGCTCTGGAAGCTATACCTTCGACGTCAACGGCAACCGCGTCTCCGCCGGTGAATCTCATCAATCTGTTTCAAAAAACGGCGACACCACGTTTACACAAATGGGTGTCACGATGAATGGAAACAGCGCGCCACGGGAAAAAGTGGAAGAGAAACTGATTAGCAAAACGGAAACCTCGAAAGTGGTGGAACGTGTGGTGACTCCTTACGATGACAACGGGAATCCCGGTCAGCCGCAACGTATGGTTACCAGTGAACGGAAGAATTCCGATGGATCAACCAGCACGGATCGCGCCGTTTACTATTCCGATATCAATGGGAATTTTACTCTTGGGGAAAAAGAATCTAAAGTGAGCAGGCCAGCGGGTGAGAATTCGAGCACTTACGAAACCACTCTGGTGCGCGGCACTCCCAATGGTGATGTGGTGGTGGAGCGACAGCAGGGAAGGGTTGTAGCCAGCAAGACTTCCTCCCAGGAAGATGTGTCCATTGAACGTCGCGACGTAAATGGTAATCTGCAACCTGCGGGAAGACTGACGATTGCAAAAGAAGAGAAAGATGGCGTGGTTAAAGAATCGAAGGCAATGTTCTATCAAGACGGCGGACAATTGCGTTTGACGAATCAGACTGTGAGTGAAACGCAAACTCGCAAGGATGGTTCCAGCGTCACTAAGGTGGATGTTTTTGGTCCAAACCCTGCTGGCCGCGCTGCTGCCGATCCCCCTGAATTTCGTGAGCAGCAGATTATTGAAAAGATTCCTGGTCCCAACAAATCGCTTTCGGAAACATACAGCATCCGCCGACCGACCTTGGACGGGGCAGGTGCGCTGGGTCCTATGCAGAAGGTAAGTGAGCGAAACTGCACCGGACAATGTAATACTCCATAGAATGCGGCAACCGCTCTGGAATTCCCCACTCTGGCCATGGTCCATCTTCCTCACCGCGGCTTCAGCCATTGGAATGATGGTCTATGGCGCGTGGCTCGAAAAGATAACGCCACATGCAATTGTTGCCTGGGAATTAGCCGGCTCCGCCGCACGCTCACAGCAACTACTCACAGCCTGGGGGGCCG
>JANXSF010000093.1 GCA_025352795.1 Acidobacteriota bacterium | reverse complement strand
ACGGAATTGGCGACGGCGCAGGTAGGCACCATCCGCTTGAAGCTGCTCAAGATTGGGGCCTTGGTTCGAGTCACAGTTCGCAAGATGTGGGTCAGTATGGCCAGCAGTTATCCATATCAATCGCTATTTGCTCGAGTCGTTCAACAGCTTCGCACGGAATGATTTTGTTGGCCGCTGATCTTTGACATTCTAATTCTTGTAACAGGCCGGTGCGGATTGTTGTGCTTACTCGCGCCGACAACCAATGGTTCTACTCGTTTCTCTATCAATGCCAGCTTTCGTCAAGGGCGGAGGATGACATTTCGATGGTTAATAATTCTTCATGAGAAATACGGGTTAATGGGGTTCTCTGCCCGTTGATTTATCTTTCACCCTGCAAAACAGCGTAACTGGCGCGTTGTACAATGCGGCCAACCCCGCCCCGCAAGCATCAAACGTAACAATGTACTTCACCGGCCGTTTGCATAGTAGTCCGTTGTGTAAAATCCTGGCGAAGCAGCAACAGCCGCAACTGTTTTCGAGAACGTTTTTCCGTTGTTGGTCACAATTAAAGTTGCCACCCCTGGTTGTAGTTCCATGAAACACCGATTTTCATCGGGGGCCGGTTGGATTCAACTGGCGAAATGTTTGAATTGCTGACTCGCGCACAGAAGAGCCCGCGTCCGTTGCTGCTTTTCGCAAATGCGGAAGTGCTTCAGCAACATTTCCTCCAGTTGTTAGAGCCGATCCCAGGCTCAAATAGGCTCTGCCCAATGCTGGCTGCATTCGCAACGCTTCGCGGTAATATGAGTTCATTGGGGACACGAGTTTGCATGTCCTCTTTTGCGACCCTCCACGCAACTTGCCAGCGCCTAACGGTAGATGCTTGCAACCTCTAACGCAGAGTCATTTGACTGCCGATAGAACCTTAGGAGCCATTTTATGAATTATAATTTTTCCCGTCTTGCAGTGGCATGTTGTTTTTGCGCCACTCTCACCACCGCCTTCGGTGCAAAAAGTAAAGAAGCTGTCGCAAGAGTGACGCGTGCTGAGCCGTTCAAGGGCAAAACCAGCTTCGCATTAGGCGCTTTTCGAGTAGCCTTCATTACAGAAGATAAAGTCACTTCGGTAGCTAGAGGTGGGAATACAGGCGGTGCGTCCTCTATTATGACCGGTCAACTGGTCGGTGTGGATCACGCTCTAATGCAGAAGATTTCCGATGAAATCTACGCCGATTTCCTCAAGCAGGCAACGGGCAAGGGATTGACCATTGTCGATTCGGTAAAGCTCGCCCAAATGTCACCCGTCTACAGCGCCATGGAAGCTGCTGAAAACTTCGCTGAAGGTCGGTTGGGAACTGTCGTTATCCCCACAGGTCAGCGTTCCGTAACGCTCGCCGCCGATAACAGTGCCAAGGCCCAACGCGGCGCTGCCAACATGATGGCTGGCATTCACAATATTGGTGTGATGAACGCCAAAGCAGAAGCCAACAAAGCATTTCCTGAGGCTTCCAAAGAAGCAGGTGTGCCGGTATTAGGTGTTACCATCGTCGTTAATTTTGCCAACTTCAAGGGTGGAGTTTCCCGGTATGGAACCACCGCCAAAGCGACCATTTTAGCGGGTGCCACCATTGATGGATCAAACGGCTTAACTCCAGCCACGTCGATTGTCGGTTGGGATAGCAAGACTTATGTTTGTGCAGCATGCATGGGACAAGTAGCCCTCATCGGTCAACTACACTCAAACACGTCGATCGGTGCCCTGGAAACTCATAGCACTATGAAGAAAGGTGATCATTTCGCCAATGGTTTGGGAGCGCTCACCGGTTCTGGTGGACAAACTAAAAAGCGGGGAGCAGTGCTGACAGCCGACCCATCTGCATACGAGACCAATGTGCTCGTAGTCGCAGCCCAGGCAAACCAAATCCTCCTTTCCGGACTGTCGAAAGGCAAATAGCAGCTTCAGTTTCAGATAAGCAAAAAGGGCTGCCTGCCGAGTGGCCCTTTTCTATTGGCGAACCAATCTCCTCCACCCGTCATGTCAAAATCAAAGCTATGGCGAATGTTCAAATCTTTGGAGTCAAAAATTCACAAAGTACCAGGGCTGCTGAACGATTCTTCAAGGAACGACGAGCCACCATTCATCTGGTTCACTTGAAACAAAAGCCTATGTCGCCAGGCGAGATCAAACGGTTTCTGGATCGCTTTGGCTTGGCCCGCATCCTGGATACCGAAGGCAAGCCATACCTTGACGCTGGCCTCAAGTACATGAAATTATCCGACGCTGAAATGCTGCGCAAAATTGAGGAAAACCAAGGACTGTTGCGTTTACCGCTGGTTCGTTCTGGTAATCTGCTGAGCGTTGGTCAGGATGCAGAAGGTTGGAAAGCAATGAGTTCAATTCCCTAAGGAGTTAGAGTAGAAGGCATGACTCGCCGCCAACTTTTGGCTCTTGCCGCCGCCCCTACAGTTCTTTCTGCCCCTGCCAGGCCCATGATCGACACTCATATTCATCTGTTCGAACCCGCCACATTCCCGTACCATCCCAATAGCACCTACCAACCTCCGGCAGAGCCGTTGGTGCCCTATTTGGCCTTCACCAAACAGGCGGGCATCGCGCATGCTCTAATCATTCATCCCGAACCTTACCAGGATGACCATCGTTACCTCTGGCATTGTTTTGAACAGGAATCGCCGAAACACTTTTTTAAGGGAACTATTCTTTTAGATCCGATTGATCCCAAAACACCCGACCGTATGGAGCAGATGACCAAGGCTCATCCCGGCCGCATTGTCGCAATGCGCATTCACGCCACCAACGCCCCAGGCGACGCACCGTCGAAGTCCGGTGCCATCAAGAATCGCGATCTGTCCAATCCGCAGATCCAACAGGTTTGGAAAAAAGCTGCTGATCTGGGCATTGCCATTCAAATGCATTTCCTGCCGCATCATGCTGCTGAAATCGCGCTACTTTGCAAACGCTTTCCAGATGTAACTGTGGTGCTGGACCACATGGGTCGGGTGGGTATGGGCACCCCAGCGGACCTTTCCAGCGTGATGGCTTTGGCCAAGTTTCCGAAAGTGTATTTTAAATATTCCGGCTGGACTTACTTCAAGAATATGGCAGTGGAACCGGTAGTGAAACGGGCTCATCAGGAGTTTGGTGCGGATCGTATTCTGTGGGGTGGTTTGGGGATGAATGCCAAAGAGCATCAGGAAGCGCTGCAATTGTTCTACAAACATTGGGCCTTTGCCAGTGAAAGCGACCGCGCCAAAGTTCGCGGCCAAAACGCTGCCCGTCTATTTCAATTCTAGGGGATCCCCTAAACAAGGGATGCAAATCATCCCTCAGATTCGTCTTTAGCTCTCCGGACATCCTGCTTAGTGGAACCTCTGGGGCCGCCTTTCTGATCGCTGGCAATAAGGTCAACTATCGTCCTTTGGACGAAACAATCGATGCCCAGCTTCAGGACCCAGAACTCCTTACACACGCGTCGGGAAAAGTACCGTCTCCAGGTTTCCGATGAGCTTCTGGCGATTCTCCGACGAGAGTCGGTCAAGGTTCTGTCGCCGCCATTGAACAGCGGGCAAGTTGCTTGCGGCAAGAATTCCGAGAAGCGCCCGGTCGGGTTTGCCACGTTTGAACGAAAGCAGGAACCGGCGATGCGATTCCGGCATGGCATCCACCATGGCGGCAATCAAATCCTCCCGTGTGGCTTCCAGTTCTTCAACGCACACAGGCGACTTGGTCATGCCCTCAAGCCCTCTGACGAATTCGGCCTCAAGAGGTTTTCTCTTGACTGCCGCACAAAAGCGCCAGGCTGCCCGTCGACAAAACTCCATTAGCAAAGACATCGCTAAGGAAAAGCACGACGCCCAAACACAAAAGTAAGTACTGCTTTCCGAATAAAAAAGCCCGCCGGGGGAACCGGCGGGTCTCTCATTTCACTCTTTGATTTAGGAGATTACAAATGACTATTCAAGAGCTTTTCAATCTCTGCTTTCGGCACAGCGCCTACAAGCTGGCCCGCCACTTTGCCACCCTTAAATAGGAGCAGCGCGGGAATGCCACGAATGTTGTAGCGCTGGGCAATGCCCATTTCCTGATCAACGTTCAGCTTCCCGACCTTTGCTTTTCCTGCGAAGTCATCCGCAACTGCGTCAATCGTTGGACCAAGCATGCGACATGGGCCGCACCATTCCGCCCAGAAATCCACCAACACCGGTGTTTCGGCGTTAAGGACATCGGCGTCGAATGCTGCTTCAGTGAAGGTTTGTGTGTTTTGACCTGCCATAAAAATCTCCGTTTGCTCTTACTAAAATAGATGCCAGAAGACGATCAAACGATTCAGCCTCGTAGCAATTGGCGGTAAAGCGTTGCATACTCAGTGGCAGAGACGTTCCAGGAGAAGTCTTTTTTCATCCCCCGGCGCATTCTTTCCTGCCATTTTGGTTGATCTTCCCAAGCTTTAAGAGCCCGATGAATCGCTTCCAGCAAAGCGGCCCCGGAATAGTCCTGAAACTTAAATCCAGTAGCTTCCTCGATAGTATCATCAAGGCCCCCGGTGGCGCGCACAACCGGCGGTGTTCCATAACGCAAACTGTAAATCTGGTTCAAGCCGCACGGTTCATAGCGGCTGGGCATTAGAAAAATATCCGACCCCGACTCAATTTTATGAGCCAGCACGTTGTCATAAATCACTTTTACTCGCACCTGCCACGGCAGATCTGCGGCTAGTTGCCGGAATATGGCTTCATATTCTGGCTCGCCAGTTCCCAGTGCAATCAGAGATATGTCGCTTTGCAGAAGCTCCGGTGCGATCTCAGCCAGCAAATCGAACCCCTTCTGGCTGGCAAAGCGCGACACAATCCCCACAATCGGTCGGTCAGCCAGCTTTTCCGGAAGCCCAAATTCTCGTAATAAATCTAGACGACATACCTGTTTCCCAGTAAGGTTCGCCTCACTGTAATTCGCCGCAATCAGCGGGTCAGTTTGCGGATTCCAATCGCTGTAATCCACCCCATTTACAATTCCCGTCAACCGCGAACTGCGTTTTTGCAGCAGCCCTTCCAGACCAAAGCCATATTCCATCGTCTTAATTTCCCGTGCATAACCTTTGCTGACCGTGGTCAGCCAGTCACTATAGTTGATTGCCCCTTTCAGCAGATTCACGTCTCCGTAAAACTCCAAGCCGTCCACATGAAAGACACCCGCCCCCAACCCCAACTCCCTTAGGATGCGCGGAGCGTCGCCGGAAAATCGACCCTGGTAGCCAAGGTTATGGATGGTGAAAATCGTCTTTACGTTGGAAACGCGCGGATCAGCTTGATAGTAACTGTGTAGATAAACAGGAACCAGCGCCGCTTGCCAATCATGACAATGAATTATGTCGGGACGGACAATGTTGCGAGCAATCCCGATGGCCGCCATGCTCAGTGCGCCGAACCGGATATGGTTGTCCGGGTAATCGCTACCCAGATGCCCATAAATGCCATCGCGATCAAACAGGTAGGGGATGTCGACGAAGTAGAAATCCACCCCATTGTGCCGATGCCGGTCAATTGCCGCACTGAAGGAATTGGGTCCAACATTTACCGGTAAATGATCCCACACCCTTTCCGCACCTACTGGCCGCACACTGCGGAATTTAGGAATCACAACGGATACCTTTTCCCCGCAACGCGCTAGAGCCGCTGGCAATGAGCCAAGCACATCGGCCAAGCCGCCAGTCTTAACGTAAGGAGCAGCCTCGGAAGCTACCATCAGAATGTTGGGCATAAGGTCCAGCATTCATGATAAAGCAGCAGGCGGCTTGGTGTGGAAAATTACAAGCTCAATCGACTGACGGTGATCGCACCCTGAAAGCAATGATCCACATCGCGACCAGGGGTCCGTGCGCGCGTCGAATAAGCCCCGCAGAAGCGGAACTCCTGCCCATCCCGATCAAAGCGAACATCCAGCGGCTGATTGTCAGGATCGCAAAACACTAAGGACGATGACTCGCCTGCATCAAGGTGTGGCAGATTCACGTTGTAGTATCCCTTGATCGGGCATTTTTCCGCCATCAGTTGTTCAATCACAGGCAGCGCCATTTCCGCTCCCTCTTTCCAATCAAAAGGCAAACCACGACGCATATATTGTGAAATTGCGATGGCCGGTTTTCCCAAAAGCGCTGCCTCGCGGGCAGCCGCCACGGTGCCCGATGTGAAAATGTCCGCCCCCAGATTGCCACCACGATTAATGCCCGATAGCACCCAATCCACATCGGGCAATAGTGAGGTCAATGCCACGCGAACGCAATCCGCCGGTGTACCGGAAAGATGGAACTGTTGCGCACCAGTCTCCACTAAGTGCAAAGCCACATCGGTGGTCACACGGTGCCCTGCATAGGAATGTGGATCGCGTGGTGCCACCACGAAAACGTCGCCCACATGCACGGCCAGCGATTTCAATGCATCCAATCCGGGCGCATCCCAACCATCGTCATTCGTGATCAGCAACCGCAAACCAGCCATTAAACGTAAATCCCCGGAGCCTCATGACCCATCGCCTGCACATATTCCACATAGGATCCAGGATAAATTCGCGGATTTCTATCCGTTCCGCTTTCACCACCCAGTTCCAATACACGCGACCCCAGGCCGCGCAGAAACATGCGGTCGTGCGAGACAAAAATCATGGTCCCTTCAAAGTTCTTCAACTTCTCCACCAGCATTTCTTTTGTAGCCAGATCCAAGTGATTAGTGGGCTCATCGAGAACCAAAAAATTTGGCGGATTAAATAGCATTCGGGCCATCGCTAGCCGTGACTTCTCACCGCCAGACAAGGACCGAATCTTTTTCTCCACATCCTCTCCTGAAAACTGAAAGGCTCCGGCTAGAGATCGCAAAGAACCAACGGTATCCTGCGGAAAATCCCGCTGCAGTTGCTCGTCCACCGTTAGCTCAGGGTCCAAAACATCCAACGATTGCTGCGCAAAGTAGCCCATATTCAAGCTGGCACCCAAACGCACACTGCCTGAATCGGGCTCGCTTGCTCCGGCAATCATCTTGAGCAGCGTGCTCTTGCCCGCACCGTTACGACCCATCACCGCCCAACGTTCCCCCCTGCGGATAATCAGATTGAAACCCTGATAAATTACCCGATGCCCATAGCTTTTGTGCAGATCTTCCATAATGGCCACTTGATCGCCAGAGCGCGGCGGCACTCGAAAATCGAACCGTACGATTTGTCGTTTTTTCGGCAACTCGATTTTGTCGATTTTATCTAGCGCCTTAATGCGGCTCTGCACCTGCGCAGCTTTGGCGGCGTGCGTTTTAAAGCGTTCAATAAAGCGCTGCTCTTTGGCAAGCATGGTCTGTTGACGGGCGAAGGCTGCTTGCTGATTAGACTCACGAATGGCCCGTTCCCGTTCATAGAAATCGTAATTACCCGAGTATGTGACAATTTCCCCAGCATCAATGTCGGCGATCTTCGTAACAATGCGGTTCATAAATTCGCGATCATGCGAAGTCATCAACAACGCGCCAGGGTAAGATTTCAGAAATCCTTCCAGCCAAATAATAGATTCCAAATCCAAGTGATTGGTAGGTTCGTCCATCAGCAGCGCGTCCGGCCGACCAAGTAGGACCCGGGCCAGCGCCACACGCATTTTCCAGCCGCCGGAAAGTGCTCCTACATCGCCGTCAATCTGATCGTCCTGAAAGCCCAGCCCATGCAGAACTTCGCGGGCATTCGCCTCTAGCGTGTAACCACCCAAATGCTCGTACTCTTCCTGCACTTCGCCGAACCGTGTCAGGATTTTGTCCATCTCATTGGCTCGTGCCGGGTCTTCCAAGGCTTGTTGTAAATGCTCTAACTCATGGTGAAGATCGCCTGCCCGACCACTGCCTGCAATCGCTTCGTCAATCACAGATCGACCCGACATTTCCTCCACATCCTGGCGAAAGTAGCCGACCGTCAATTTCTTGGGGACAGAAACATCACCGTCATCCGGCGATTCCTCACCGGTCACCATACGGAAAAGCGTCGTCTTGCCAGCACCGTTAGGGCCCACCAGACCCACTTTTTCACCGGGGTTCAATTGAAAGGAGGCATCAACGAAGATGAGCTGCTTGCCATACTGCTTGTTGATGTTTGAGAAAGATATCATCCACCTCCAAACTAGCAGAATATGGAGGGTTGCGGCCCGAATGGCTCATTTTGCTGGAGGGACGCTATATTTGCGGAGTGAATGGATTTAGCGTGATGACGGAAAATTGCTCAAAATCGGCTATATTGCGAGTCACCACAATCAGCCGGTGCACCTTGGCCGTGGCGGCAATCATCGCGTCCATGGCCAAAGTACCTGATTTGCCCTGCATTAGTACTTCCCATTGGCGGAACGTGGCGGCATCCATGGGGAGTATTGGGTAATATTCCACCATTTTTGCCAGCCAAGCTTCAATTTCCGCTGCCTTTTCAGGATTTTGAGCTCTGGTATGCTCCACTCCTGCCTGAATTTCCCCGATACTGACAGCGGAAAGCACTAGTTCATCCTCATTGCGGGAAGCAAGAAATTCAAGGACGCCCCCATGTGGACGGTTCTTCCGTGTCTCAGAAATTACGTTCGTATCCAGCAAAAACATTTAATCGAATTCCACAGGGGGTCGTAAAGAGTATTCGTTTCTTGGTCTTAGAGGAATGTCGAATTTTGGTGTGGGGGCCAGGAGCCACTGCTTCAAGGTGGGCCGCGAAGCCGCTTTCAGCTTCCGATACTCTTCCACAGTAACCAGAACAGCGGTCTCTTCACCATGATAAGTAACCGTTTGCGGGCCTTCTTCAACAGTTGCTTTCAGAAATTCGCTAAATTTCGCTTTTGCTAGTTGCACAGCCCAGGATGGCATATTATCATCTCCTAAAACTAGTTATAACACTAGTTACCAAAAATCACAAGCACCAAATTGACCCAGCGTTAACAATTTCATTTTCGCATGCGCTTGACACAGCCTCTTCCTCCATACCCTAATATGATTGAGGACTTTCTCCATGTCTGACAACAACGTCTCCCGCCGCCACTTCTTTTATGGCGCACTCCTGGCTGGCCCTATCCCTGCTGCCGGATTCGGTTCCGTTCCATCGCTCCGCGCCCTGGGCTACAAGCCCTTCTACGATAAGTTGAACGTCGCCGCCATTGGTTGTGGCGGGCAGGGTGGGGTGGACTTAAACGACGCCGCGCGTACCGAAAATATTGTGGCCATGTGCGATGTGGATGAAGCCCGTGCCGGTGCCAACTTTCAGAAATATCCCAAAGTTCCAAAGTATAAAGATTTCCGCACAATGCTTGATAAAGAAGGCAAGAACATTGACGCTTGCACCATCGGTATTCCCGATTTCATGCACGCCACGGTGGCCCTTGCCTGTATGCAGCGCGGCAAACACGTCTATTGCGAAAAACCCTTGACCCGCACTCCGTGGGAAGCTCGCCTCTTAATGGATGCCGCAGCCAAATATAAAGTGGCCACGCAGATGGGCAATCAGGGATTTTCGCACGAAGCCAATCGTGTGGCTGCTGAAATTGTCTGGTCTGGCGAAATTGGCGACGTCACCGAAGCGCACATTTCCGTCACCCCAGGAACCCATCCCACAGGCATGCCCGATCTGCCTTCCAGGGAAGATATACCCAGCACCATAGATTGGAATTTGTGGTTGGGCGGAGCTTCCCCCAGGCCCTTCAGCAGTTACTACATCCCCTATAATTGGCGTGGATTTCTGGATTTCGGCACTGGCCAAATCGGCAACTGGGCCACCCATACCGCAGGTCCAATTCACGTCGCACTGCAACTGGGCGCGCCTACCAATGTGGAATGTATCAGTGTGGAAGGGCTCAGCAGTGTCACGTTTCCCACCCAAGCGGTGGTTCGTTTAGACTTTCCTGCTCGTGGCAAAATGCCCGCAGTAAAGGTGTTCTATCACGATGGGCCACGTTCTGACGATCCAAAGGCATACCGCGTCCCCGGTATGGAAAATGAAACAATTTTGCCTCCCGTCAATAACCTGGTTGCCAGGGGACGCGGTTCAGCATCGACAGGCGGAAACTTTCAAGGACCACCCGCTGGCAACGCTCGCAAAGGTGGTCCCCCAAGTGGTGTTCCGCAAGGTGCGGGCGGTCCGGGAGTCAAGGTATTCGGATCTCGTGGTCCGGCAGCGCAGCCGGGAATCTTAAGCGGCAATGGCTCCGTATTCATTGGTACGAAAGGCATTTTATCAACGTCTTCTCGTGGTGAAGGGGTGCACTTGCTACCTGAATCGCGCTGGAAAGATTACAAGCTGCCACCCCAGTTACTAACTCGTTCCCCAGGCCATATGTTGGATTGGGTACGTGCCTGCAAGGGCGGCGAATCGTCTTGTTCCGACTTCGCCATCACCGCCCCATTTGCCGAATGGCTGGCGCTGACGGCTATCGCACTGCATGTTCCAGGCAAGCTGGATTGGGACGCGAAGAACCTGCGTTTCACCAATAGTGCAGAAGCGAATAAGTGGGTTAAGCCATTGTTTCGCAAAGGCTGGGAGTTGAAACTGTAGTGCCATAGGGTCAGAATAAAAAGAGGCGGATCATGTTAAACCCCGAAGCTCGAAAACTGGCTCAGGCCATTGCAAAATCCACAGGCGAAACGACGACTTCCGTTATCACCCAGGCGTTGCGAAAACGCTACGAGCTTATTCAAAGCCGTAAGGAGAAGGTGTCGGTTGAAGAATTGATTGCCATTGCTGAACGCTCTTCAGCTCAAGTCAAACGACCCTATGTTGATCATGCCGCGTTCCTATACAACGAACATGGTCTTCCCAAATGATTGTAGATACTTCGGTCTTAGTCGCCATCCTTTTCGGCGAACCCGAAGTCACAGACTATATTCGACTTATTCATGCTGCCGATCAGTGCATGATTAGGGCTGCAAGTTTTGTTGAACCATCCATTGTTGTGGAAGCACAGATTGGGCCAACAGGTAGCCGCCAATGCGATGTATTTTTTCGCGGTGCTGGAATTATAATTGAACCTTTCACTGCCGAACAGGCACACATTGCTCGTCAAGCGTTTTTAGATTATGGCAAAGGCCGCCATCCAGCAGGCTTAAATTTCGGAGATTGCTTCTCTTACTCGTTCGCTAAGTTCACGGGCCAACCGCTCCTGTATAAAGGAGAGGATTTCAAGAAAACAGATATCCTCTCCGCTATCTAAAACTTTCCGCTTACCCAATCCCCCAACTCCGCACTCTCATACAACGGAGTGCTGACCACAAATCTTGGCTTCGCCTTCATCCATCGTTCGGGGATGCCTTCCCACGGCCAGTCGCATTCCCCACCAGCAACCACCACGTAGGCATGCGCACGATCAAAGTGGCGTCTGGCGGAATCTTTCATATCGTCTACACGACCGTCCAGCACCATGATGTACAGGTCGGGCTGGAAATATTGCAGCAAACTGTTCGATTCGCAAATCACGTTCTTGTTTTCCGCAAAAATCTTTTTCAACAGTGGAAGTGCGTGGCCCAAATCGCCTTGGCGCGTTCTTAGCCAATAGGACTTCGCCGCGCCTGCTTCCAGATATCGTCCACTATCTTTTGGTGACGCGGCGTGTTCTTCAGTAATGCTAAATACATGGTCCGATCCGGCACAGTCGCAATCCCCGCCAGCAGCGCATTTACCATGTCCATACTGGGTAATCTTGATCGCCGCCCATTGTGGATCGCCCGTCATGCGATCGTGCGTCATGCGAATGATCGAAGCCATCACTGACGTCTTTCCAATGTTGCGGCTATGTCCGCCCACTACAACTAACATCCGCCTTTCTCCAATTCACGCAATCTTTCCAAAACCTCTTTGAACTGCTTACGCATTTCCGGTAGACGATTCATGGCCGCCAGCACTTCCAAATATTGTTTCAATTCACGCGCCGGAGTGCCCCAAACTGGTTCTCCCGCACGAACAATTTTCGACGTCAGAATTCCCGCCCCCGAACCAACCACCGCCTTGCTTTCGATCCTGGCCTTATCGCCCACGCCCACCTGCCCGCCGATCACCGCGTAATCGCCCACAATCACTCCTCCGGAAAGGCCTGTTTGGGCAGCAATTACCACATGTTTCCCAATGCGGCAGTTATGCCCAATGTGCACCATATTGTCTAACTTGGTGCCATCGCCGATTACCGTTTCCCCTAGCGCTGCACGGTCAATGGTACTGTTGGCACCTATCTCCACGTCATCGCCAATGGACACCGTGCCTACCTGCGGAAACTTTTCCCAGCGGCCACCAGTCAGGGCAAAGCCGAACCCATCCGCACCAATCACAGCTCCAGAATGAATCACCGCACGTGCGCCAATTTGAACCTCAGCGTAAACCACAACATTAGGATGCAGCCTTCCACCCGGACCAATGTTCACCCCACGCCCAATCACACAACCCGCTCCGATACTGGTCCCCGCGCCAATCACTGCCGACGCATCGACCACCGCGCTCGCATGGATTCCTGTCTGCATTGGACCTTCCGGCTGTAATATACGGATCAATTTGGCAAAGCATGCCCGTGGATCTTCCACACGAATCACAGTGCGTGTTGCTGGCAATGGCCACTGCAGCGGCACCAGTAAACACCCGGCATTGGAAGTAGCTGACGCCTCCGCTGCTTTGCGATTGGCAACAAAACTCAGTTGGCTTGGCCCTGCCATTTCCAAGCTCTGGACGCCATCCAGGGGCAGTTCCCCCGCACCTTCAACTACGCCATGAACAAGGCCAGCCAGTTCCGCAACTCTTTTAGTCATCATCAAAACCCACGTATTGCACCTCTTCCTGCAAGTGCAAAGCAAAGCGCGCATAGACACGAGCCTTAAGATCTGCAATCACTTCACAAAGCTCAGTGGCCGTGCCCCTGCCCGTGTTGTAAATCAAATTGGCATGATAGTCGGCCACCCGAATCCCACCGTGTATCGTCCCTTTGGCCCCTACTTGTTCCAGGAACCAGGCTGCCGGAATTTTACCTTCGCGCACGACGTTGGAAGGCACTTGCACCGCCACACTTTCTGGCAAATCGCGCAGTAAGATGTTTTTGAATATGCTTCCTGCACACATCATGGTTGGTGGAAACTTTTCATCGCGAATCTTGCGGATTCCAGCAGATGTCGCCTGTAACTCATCCGAATTTGCCGAGGTAAGGAGTAAGTCAATCGAAAAAATGACCCACTCCTTCTGTCGCTTAAAGATACTTTCCCGATAGCGGAACTCGCACTGCGTGCTGTTCAATTCGCGGATCGCCGAACCATCAAAGAAACGAACACTTTCCACGCGCTCAGAAATAGAGTGTCCATAAGCCCCGGCATTGCCATAAACGGCGGCGCCTGCCCAGCCAGGAATTCCAGCCAACGTTTCTAACCCTTTCAATCCCGCTGTATTCAATGAATCTACCAGGTGGTTCAGCTCAGTCCCTGCGTCCACTTGGACGTGATTGCCCTGGTGTCGAATTCCATCGGCGATATAGCGCAACACCACTCCGCCATAGCCCTGGTCCGCTACAATCAAGTTCGTTCCACCACCCAACACAACGTGCCTTGTGCCACTTGCTCTAACCACTTGTAATGCTTTGATGAACACTGTTTCATTGGCGGTTTCAGCAAATACTAAGGCCCCCCCGCCTAATACAAAGCGGGTGTGATTGCACAAAGGTTCGTCCAGTTTGGTGTTTAGTTCTGGTATCGATTGCAGTTCAAAATATACCTTCTCTAAGTGTACTTTTCCGGCCAACATTCCTTTCAGTATAGCGATCCATCTGAACCGACTCCTTTCCACCGTCAAAGTACTGGAATAGAGCAGCTCCTCACAGGTACTTTTTAGCAAAGTACGGGATTGTAAGTGGACTCAAAGTACCGCATAGTGAACTTACAACTTAGTACCAATTCTTAGTTAGAAACTCTTAGTTAGAAAGTGACGAGATCAGTCACCTATTGTCCGCGAACAAATTCGGGATCTCTTTATGGCTTGGAACTTTCATATGCCGTCGCTACCCCCAGCCGATCGCCTCTTCCGCCCCCCGGTTTAGCTGCCACAAGCCCAGGCCGCCTAACCATTGCAAGAAACTATTTCTTTGGCGCTGGTGTTTTTGAATTCATCTGAAGCAATTGTTGGTTCACCTGCTTCATCAGTAGTTCGTGTTCTGGTCGCTTCGGATCCAGCACGCTGAGGGCTCGCTTATACAACTGCAGCGCTTCCTGCTTGTTGGCTCGACCAATCTGCGTACCTGCTTCACGAATCCATCCCGAAGCCAAAAAATGTGCTCGATAGGCGTTGGCCGTATCAGCGGACTGTTGACCCTCAACCCATTTTTTCTGCTCACGATACAACATGGCCAGCTTATCCAGTGTGATGGCCGCCATTGGATGCTCCTGGCTGGCGGTGCTTTGCCACAACAACAGCAATCGTTTGTAGTTCAACTCAGCCACCTCATATTTCTTTTGACCAAACTGAGCGTAGGCCAGTCCTTCAATATTTTGCAGCAACTCCGCCGATGATTTTCCAAAAAATCGTTCGCGCAAGATCAACGCCCGGCGGTAGACATCTTCCGCCTGTTCATAATTGCGACTGGTCACATAAGCAATCGCTAAACGATCCATTTCCGGGAGCAATGCCGGATGGGAATCGCCCAACGTGTTGGCTCGGATGCGCAACGCCAATTGCAGCATCATCGCTGCCCTCTCCATCTGTCCCTGATCCACATAAAGCAATGCCATGCGGCTGTAATCATCAGCCAGGGCAGGCGCTGCAATGCCGCCTTCAGTAATATGAATTTGTTGCACCCGCTGCAAAATGATCAATGCCCGAGTAACATCGGGCTTAGTCCGAATCAGCATTGTCAATGCCGTCAAATCATCCGCCACCAGCGGGTGATTCATCCCCAATGAGTTTTCCCGCCAGTTAATGGCTTCCAGATACGCATTTTCCGCCGCATCCGTTTCGCTAAGCGCAGTAAGAACATCGGCGGATAGACGATACAGGTCGTAACGTTTGGGATCTTTGGGAGCAAGTTCAGCCAGCAGAGCCCGAGCTTCTTCCAGCGGTTGCCGCGCCGCAACGTATTCCCCTTTGTTGTAATTGGCCCGAGCATCTTTAAGGAGCGTATCCCAATCTGCGGACATGAAAAGCAATGCGACAAGGAAAGTCATACCTGGTTCCCGGCTTCTGTTACCTGACTAACGAAATTGTATCGTTCATTGACGTGCCCTGTGTTGTGGCGCATCATGAATAGGTGAGAAATGCACTAGTCAAATTCTTTGTTGTCGCCAGCATCTGCTGCCAACTGCTATCGGCACAGAGCAAGAAGGAGACGCCCATGACAAAACGAGCCACTGGAACGTTCGATGTAAAGTTGAAGTCACTCGCATTAGAGGACAGCAAAGCCGCCGAAGCCAGCCTTGCCCGGTTTTCCATCGACAAGCAGTTTCACGGCGATTTGGAAGGTACCAGCAAAGGCGAAATGCTCAGTGCTGGAACGCCTGTAAAGGGTTCAGCAGGTTATGTTGCCATAGAACTGGTTACCGGCAAACTGGGCGGCCGCACAGGCACTTTCGTATTGCAACACACCGGCACAATGAACCGGGCTACGCCGGAACTTTCCGTTACCGTTGTACCAGATTCAGGCACTGGGGAACTGGCCGGGCTCACTGGGAAGTTGCTTATCATCATTGCCGATGGTAAGCATTCCTACGATTTCGAATACGCTCTGGCTGTGGCCAAGTAACCTGTGAACCCTTCCCTTACTGCGGTATAATCTTCAAAGTCATGGCGAATCTTGGATTTATCGGTTTAGGAATTATGGGCTACCCAATGGCCCGACACTTGTTAGCGGCTGGTCATAATGTGGCCTTGTGGTCTCACACCATTGCCAAGGCCCAGCAACTGGCCGGGGAATTTCCGGACAAGGCCACCGTAGTTGCTTCCCCAAAAGATCTGGCCGCTGCCAGCGATACTGTTTTCTTTATCGTTGGCGATACCGCCATGTCCCAAGCGGTAATGTTTGGTGACGCCGGTCTGCTGGCCGGAGCCAAACCTGGTACGGTCATTGTAGACGCCTCCACCGTGGCACCTTCTTATAGTTTGAGCACTTCCAAAGCTTGCTCCGAAAAAGGTGTCCATTATCTGGATGCGCCTTGCACTGGGTCAAAGCCTGGTGCAGAAAAGGGCGCGCTTACCTTCATGATCGGCGGAGACAAAACTGTTTTTGAAAAAACGAAGCCGTTTTTTGAGCCGATGGGTAAAAATCTTTACTATTGCGGTGGCGCCAGCCTTGGCATGCACGCTAAGCTGACGCAAAATTTGATTCTTTCCAACATTTTACAGGCATTTAATGAAGGCATGGTGCTGGCTACCAAAGCTGGTATGGACCCCCAATTGATGCTGGAAGTTCTGGAAAATTCAGCGGCTAAGAGTGGTTTAATCGCGTTTAAGGCCCCCTATGTGTTCAAAAGGGACTTCTCCACCAACTTTTCTGTGAAGTGGATGCACAAAGACATCGGCCTGATGCTCGATTCTGCTCGTCAGCAAAATGTGCCCTTACCGCTTACCGCACTTACCCATCAGCTATTTCAGGTTGCCATTTCCTCTGGATATGGCGAAGAAGACATTTGCGCCACCATCAAGGTGCTGGAAGGGATGGCCGGAGTCAAGGTTGAGAAATATTAATTAACAATCCCAAAAATAAGACTTGCATTCCCGAAAGCCATATACTAATATTGGAATTAAGCCGGGGAGGCAACTCCCACCAAAGCGAGACTAACCTCATAAAGACCCCTGAAGCATCCTCCCCGGCGCCCGTAAGGGTTTTCACTTCAACTAAGTGATGCTTCCAAAAAACATTTCACCCTATACTTCTGATATCATTCGTTAAGGCCCTAATTTGGCCATCGGCATGAAAAACCTGACCGTTCTAGGCTCAACCGGCTCCATTGGCACGTCCACTTTAGAAGTGGTGCGCCTCAATCCATCCCACTATTCCATTTTTGCTTTAGCAGCCGGGCAAAACGCCACAATCCTGGTGGAGCAGATCCGCGAGTTCCGCCCCAAAGTTGTAGTCGTCTCCAGCGATTCCGTTTTGCGGATTCTGAAATCGTACCTGGAAGACGCCGGAATCCCGATTCCTGAATTGCGCACCGGCTCTCAAGCGCTGGTAGAGATCGCCACCGCACCGGAAGTTGATTTCGTGATGTCAGCGATTGTCGGCGTGTCGGGCCTGGAAGCCACGTATGAAGCGATTCGCCATAAAAAGACCATTGGACTAGCCAATAAAGAGGTTCTAGTATCCAGTGGGGAGCTGGTGATGGCCGCCGCCAGGGCCAACGGCGTGGAACTGCTGCCTGTAGATAGTGAACACAATGGAGCCCACCAATGTCTGCGCGCTGGACGCCGTGCCGAAGTAACCAAGCTGATTTTGACCGCTTCCGGTGGTCCTTTCCGGCTTACGCCTAAGGAAAATCTGACAAATGTGACACCGGCACAGGCTTTGAATCATCCAACCTGGAAGATGGGAAGGCGGATCACCATTGATTCGGCGACTTTGATGAACAAGGGCTTTGAGGTGATTGAAGCCTGTTGGTTGTTCAATTTCCAGCCGAAGGATGTGGAAGTGACGGTGCATCCGCAATCGAAAGTCCATGCCATGGTGGAATATAATGATGGCAGTGTGATTGCCCAAATCTGCGCAACAGATATGAGAATGCCCATCCAATATGCGCTCACTTACCCTGATCGTGCAGCGGCGCCTGTGCCCCGTATGAATTGGCAGGAATCGCACAATTGGCAGTTCCATCCGCCGGAATGGGATAAATTTCCTTTACTGCGTTTGGCATACCAGGCGCAGGAAGTTGGCGGGTCGGCAGCATGTACATTGAACGCGGCGGATGAAATTGCCGTAGAAGCTTTTTTGGATGAGCGAATTCCATTCCAGGGAATTGCTGCGGTGGTGGAGGAGACGTTGAATCGCGTACCCAACCGTCGTGCGGGCAGCGTCCAGGAAGTTTTGGAGATAGATAGGGAATCGCGGCAAGTTGCTCGAAGACTGGCGCTGGCCGCCGGTCCGGCAACCACAGGTAAAAGGAATTAGTTATGGATTTTCTGCAAAACGTAGGATCGGTGCTGTTGTTGTTGGGCACCATGATCCTGTTTCACGAACTGGGTCATTATTGGGCGGCGCTCCTTTGTGGAGTTAGAGTGGAGGCATTCAGTTTCGGTTTTGGACCCAGGCTGTTCGGGTTCCGCCGCGGGGAAACGGACTTTCGCTTCTCACTGATACCCTTCGGCGGTTACGTCAAAATGGCAGGCGAACAGATGGGCGATGAGACCACATTGGTGGATGATCCGCGATCCTTCCTGGCCAAGCCCCGTTGGCAGAGGATGATTATCGCCTTTGCCGGACCCTTTATGAACGTGGTTCTTTCCTTGTGTTTGCTCACTGGCTTGTTCATGTTCAAATATCCGAAAGTGGAAGGCGTAGATTTACCGTTTGTTGTGGGCTGGGTGCTACCCAACTCTGTGGCCGAGCAGGCTGGAATTAAGGAAGGCGATAAAATCGTCAAGTTCGACAATGTGTCGAACCCTACGTTTAAGGAAATGCTCCCACTGGAAGCAGGTGCAGCCAATCGGCCAGCGCCCGTGGTGATTGACCGCAATGGTCAGCAGATTGTGTTAACCCTCACCCCTAAATTGGATGAAAAGAAACCAGCCCCTATGGTGGGATGGCTGCCTAAGCATCAATTGTTGGTGGAATCGGTGAAGTCCGATATGGATGCGGCTCGCGTTTTGCGATCAAAAGATTTGATGCTAGCCGTTGATGGCAAACCGATCTACGCGGTGCAGCGCTTACATCAGATTTTGAAAGAAGGCGAAGGAAAACCGGTTGAACTGACTTTTTCCCGCAACGGGCAGACCATGACCGAAAAAATCCAGCCAAAGTTAGCATCGTTGGAAGACGGTTCGAAACAGTATTTGCTGGGTGTGAACCTGACCCCACGTTATGTGTTTGTACAGCTTCCATTTCAGGAAGCAGTGGTGCAATCAGCGCGTGAAAATTGGAACGATGCCGGTTTGATTTACAGTTCCCTCAAGGGAATTGTAGAGCGACGCTTGTCAGCAAAAGCATTGACAGGCCCCATTGGAATTGCAAAACAAGCAGGCGACGCATCGCGTGAAGGTGTGGCTTACTATATTGGATTCATGTCCATGGTGAGTATGAATTTAGCTATCTTCAACCTGTTGCCGATCCCAATTCTGGATGGTGGTTTGATTCTGACCCTGTTAATTGAAATGCTGATGCGGCGAGATTTGAGTTTGCAAATCAAAGAAACAGTGTTCAAACTAGGCTTCGTTTTCCTAATGACGTTAGTGGCTTTTGTGCTGTACAACGACATTTCCAAACACTTCGCCGGATAGGAAATCAAGCGCTTAGGCTTTGGCTGCTTTCGCCCGTTCAGGAAGGCTGCTCGGAAGTTTGTCTTTCGCGTCGTATTCAAAGACCATGTCCTTAAATTTGCGCCACTTATTTTCGGCACTGCGAAGTGAAATACCAATTATGTTGGCCGCTTCGGGCAATGTGAATCCTCCAAAATAGTGGAGATCAATTACACTTAAAATTACAGTGTCTGGATTCCTTTCCTTCTGTAACCGCTCCATAATATCTTGCACCACGATAGATAAATGTCCTTCGCGTCGGCTTAAATCTGCGGTAAGCTCCTCTCCAACCGCAACGGACAAGTGCAAAGCTCCTCCACCTCGCTTTTCCCTAAGCCTATGGCGAGCATTCTGAACAAGAATGTCATTGATTTTCTTCGAAGCCAGATTAAAGAAATGTTTGCTGTCTGTCCAGGATATTTCGGTTTTGTGAAATAACTCTATATAAAGTTCGCTCAAAAGACTTTCTGTAGATAACTTCTGCGGCTGTTGGTACTCTTTGCGGAGTGCAATTTCTACTTTCCTCTTCAACGTTGGGTAAACCAGCTCAACCAACTGGCTCTCCACCTCACTCCGTTCTTTCGGGGTGGAAACGTTTTCATCTGGCCCAATAGCGCTGTGATCGTTTCAGCGTGCAATTTGGATGTCATTTCTGAGTTACTTATTCCCTAAGGTTAATACCTTCCCACTACCAATAGCAAAGATCATTTGGGGGTAACAAGGGGCGGGGCGCAAATGAGGGGAAATGAATTAAAGTTCATTTATTAATGCGGGTGTTAACGCTTGTAAAGCACTTAGCTTAGTAAAACGCACTAGCGTGAGTTGTAGAAATTAATTGCGTCTTACCCCCCGTTGCTTCCTTGAGGAGTGCGCGGCATTTAACTTAGGAGGAAGTGTGAAAATTAAGTCGAGTATAGTTTTTCTGCTGGCAGCATCTCAATTGCCAGATGCCAATGTGATAGTCAATGGTGGTCCGTTCCAACAACATTCCTGAAGGCACGGTTGTGCTGAATGTAATTGGTCAACTGGCGTCATCCACATTTACGCCAGGGCTGCCAACATCAGGAAACCCCAGCGTGACCACGGCGTTCAGTTTTTCGCCCACCATCGCCCAGGCGGGAACTTATTCCATGAACTTCACCGCAACTGAGGGAGGCTTTCAAACCACATGCGGCTATTCTATTGTGGTTCCAGCACCAAACACGGTTGTGTCACTGAGCGGCTCTCGTGGCGGCAACGCCGTCCGGTTGCAGACTAAGATTTCAGGCACCCTCTGTTCAATACCTGTGTATGACTTGTTCAAACGGGTGGGCGGTGCGGGCGCATTTGCGGCAGCAGTCACCGGTTCAGCAAGTCCCCTGTTTGTCCAGGCGTTAACTGGGCCAGCAGGCACTCTGAACGAGTTCTACTCGGTGATGCGATTCGCAAACTCCTGTTCAACTCCAAGTCAAAGCAACACCATTAGCTTTGTATTCTAAGATATGTTCGATTCACGGGAGGGGATGTTTCCAGAACCACTGGCAACATCCCTCTTTAATATCCGAAATTGCCAGTCATACTGATACTATGGCTCCCAATCGACGAACGTTCTTGAAGGCTACCGCAGCTTTTCCATCCTTGCTGGCGGCACAGTTGCGACCCAACATTCTTTGGATCATCGGGGACGACCTGGGTCCTCAATTGGGTTGCTATGGAGATCCATTGGTGAAGACCCCCAACATTGATCGTCTAGCATCTGAAGGCGTGCGGTTCACCCATTGTTTCACCACGGCCCCTGTTTGCTCTGCCAGTCGAGCGGGTTTCAATACCGGCATGTATCAAATTGCCACCGGGACACAGAATCACCGCAGTCATCGCAAGGATGATTACATGCTGCCAGAGGGCACGCTGCTGATTATGGATCGCATGCACGATGTAGGTTACTTCACAGCCAATGTGTTGGACATTGCACCTGGAGTTCGTGGAACCGGTAAAACCGATTTCAATTTCAAGACAGTGGGAAAGCCCTTCGATGGTACACATTGGAATCAGCGGAAAGCAGGGCAACCGTTCTTCGCTCAGATCAATTTTCAAGCGCCGCATAAAGGTCCGGCATTTGTCGCAGCTCGAAAGCAGAAGGAACTGATAGATCCGGCGAAGGTTCTGTTGCCGCCGTATTATCCAGATCATCCGGTGGTGCGTGACGAAGTTGCCAATTATTACGATGCCGTGCAGTTGCTTGATCATCAAGTGGGCGTGACTTTGGAGCAATTGAAGAAGGACTGTCTGCTGGATAACACAGTAATCTTCTTCTTTGGAGACAATGGCCGCTGCCTGCTTCGGGGCAAGCAATGGCTCTATGATGCGGGCACTCATGTTCCATTGATCGTGCGCTATCCCGGCGTTTTGCCGCAGGGAGTGGTGCGTCGCGACCCGGTGGTGGCCTTGGATTTCAATGCGCAATCGCTAGTGTATGCGGGCATCGCTGTACCAAAGCAGTATCACGGTCAGCCCTTATTCGGAAGCAAGCCTCGGGAAGTAGTGTTCACTGCGCGGGACCGATGCGACATGACGGTGGACCGCATTCGCGCCGTTCGAAGCACCCGCTATAAGCTGATCCGCAACTTCATGCCAGACCGGCCGTACACGCAATTCAATGAATACATCAAGACGTCGTATCCAACATTGACAGTGCTTCAGGAGCTGCATGGGCAAGGGAAATTGAAGGCGGTGCAGGAACAATTCATGGCTGCAAAGAAACTAGAAGTTGAATTTTTCGACTTAGCCGCTGATCCTCATGAGTTGAATAACCTGGCGAAGTCGCCGAAACATGGAAAGTTAGTGAGAGAGTATTCGAGTAAGTTAGATGCCTGGTTGAAGGCCATGGACGATAAGGGTGCGATTCCGGAATCGAAGGAGACGATTGAACGTGAGGAGCCTCGGGCGGCGGGTGCTGTCGTTAAAAGCAACTAAACCTGAACTCCGAAGTAAGTGGGATAGGCCCTCTCAGTCATGTAGTATTTTGGAAATCGGAATGAAAACTTCGCTCGCAAGCCCGCCTAGGGGGCTTGGCACACCTTCGAGTGCTAGGAAAACTTATAGCGAAGACGCGCGGTGAAGCCTACTCTCCGCGCCTACTTCGCATTAACTGGCTTTCAATCCTATCAGCCGCATTAATCCTCGGAAGGCTCTGGAGCCAAGAGTGCCCCAGGGCTGATCCTCAACCAGATAAACCCACGTGGAACCACGGTCGAACAGTGGCTCTTCTTGCACCTCAGGCTCCGCTAAACGGCGATCCACTTCGCTTTCCACCCATTCCGGCATATCTGCAAAAAAATCGGTTACCCGGTGCAGATACTCATTCAAAGGATCCTTCCCAGCCCAGGATACCCATTGGATTCCTTCGCGCAATCCGGTTACTTGAGCCAGATAATCGGACCATGCTTCGTCGATTTTTTCAAGAGTCAGCCGACGTCGTTGGGGCTCTTCCGACACGCCTTCCAAAACACTATCGCGCCATTCGCGAAACTGTTGACGTTGATATTCAGTCAGCCCTTCGTACTTCCAAAGAATCGTACGGGCATTCAGATTCTGCCCTTCAATGATGCGTTGAATATGATCCACATCATGATCGGCACCCAACCCGTAGCGCTGCATTAGCTCATCTTCATAGCTGATAAAAAATCGCGACTCCCCAGGATCGCCCTGCCGTCCCGCACGACCTCTCAGTTGATTGTCAATGCGGCGCGCTTCATGACGGTTGGTGCCGATAACATAAAGCCCACCTAGTTCAGCAACGCCTGGCCACAATTCAATATCGGTGCCGCGTCCGGCCATGTTCGTCGAAATCGTAACCGCACCAAGCTTGCCTGCGCTGGCGATAATTTGCGCCTCCGCTTCATCTTGGCGGGCATTCAACACTGCATGAGGAACGCCGCGACTTGCCACCAACATGCTTAGGCGTTCACTTTCAGCCACGCTCGCGGTGCCCACCAGCACTGGCCGACCCAGTGCATGGCACTTGACTATTTCCTCAGTAATCGCATTTTCCTTTTCCCGCTTCAAACGAAAGCGGACGTCCCGGTGGTCCTGGCGAATCATTGGTTGATTCGTCGGAATTGTAATCACATCCAACTTATAAACCTTTGAAAATTCTTCAGCCTGCGTGGCAGCAGTCCCGGTCATGCCGCACTTCACGGGGTACATGCTGATCAGACTTTGCAACGTGATCTGTCCCAGAATGCGGCCTTGCTTTTGCAGCGGCACGCCTTCCTTGGCTTCAATCGCCGTCTGCAGCGCAGCAGGCCAGCGGCGGTTTAACGCCACCCGACCTTTGAATTCATCCACCAGTTCAATCGCTGAATTGCGCACTAAGTAGTCCACATCACGATGCAGTAAAACTTGTGCATGAATGGAATTCACCGCCGCTTCCAGTGTCCGCTGATGTTCGTGAGTGTATAGATTTCGGCACCCGATGGCTTGCTCAATAGCCTGGGCTCCTTCGGCGGTCAACAACACATTGCGACGATACTCATCGAAAGTGAAGTGCCGTCCCATTTGTAAGTGAGGCGCTAACAGGGCCAACTTATGAACCATTCCGGCAAGTGGGGCGGCACCGCCAGCAATCACCAGAGGAATGCGAGATTCATCTATAAGAATGGAATCTGCTTCGTCAATCAGGCACGATTGAAATGTCCCTCCCACTCGTTCTTCTGGTTGCATCACCAAACCATCGCGCAGATAATCGAACCCAACTTCGTTTGCAGTTGCGTACAACACGTCGGCACTATAAGCCAGGCGGCGCTCTTCTGGGGGAACTTTCTGCGTGAGGGCGGCAACGGTTAAACCCAATTGCCGGTAGACGGGTCCCATCCAGGCGGCATCGCGCGTGGCCAGGTAATCATTGGCCGTTAAAATATGGACACGACCAAAAGCCTGCACCATGGAGAAGGCGGCCATCACGGCGGTTAACGTTTTCCCTTCGCCAGTTTGCATTTCAACAATCTTTTGATCGGCCATGGCCAGCGCTCCCAAAATCTGAACGTCATATGGGCGCAGGTTCAGAACCTGTTCAATGCTTTTGGCAGCTTGAGCAACAGCGGTTTCCACTGCATTCTTCGGTTGTCCGGCGCGGATGCGAATCAAAGCCGGTTCGTAGGTTTTCGAGCTGAGCACGCTGGTGCCGCCAGAAAACAGTTTTCCCCAAATAGACATAAGTCTTCTCCTGAAAGATGAAAGGATTCTATAGATCTGCCCGCGTAAGCAAGCGATCCTTGGTGAATTTGCTGTTAGGAGAAAGCAGGCGGAGGGCGTTCAAACAAGGAAAAACATAGCAGTGTTTCCGCTAATACGGGAACAAACAGCGAGGGTAGTCGAAGCATGGTTCGACGAACTGACTTGACGGCAGGCAACGGAAGAGACTGCACTTGTGCCGCTCGCCGATTGGTGGCAATCCAAACTATGGACGATGCATTCTGTGATCCCACGGATCGAGCAGCCACAACGGTAACCCCGCCGGTGACGAGCGTTAGGAACAGCAGCCAGATTGCAATGGATTTGCGCACTCCTTCTAACTTATCACTGATTCCGAGACATTGCCTGCCCGAAGTCTTGTCTTGTCGCGGCAAAGTGAAAAGTTCCTATTTGGGCAAAGTAGAAAGTTCCTATTGACAGCCGTAAGGCTGAAGGATGGAACGAATTGCAATGAGTCAACAAGAACGGGACTGGCTGGATTGGTTAAAGCGAGCCCGAGACA
>JANXSF010000090.1 GCA_025352795.1 Acidobacteriota bacterium | reverse complement strand
ATAGGGCGACGCAGGGATGCGACCCGAGCGCCGATGCAAGTCCGGAATGGATGGCGGCCTCACAGCCGCCCTTCAGTTACACCGCTTCACCATCTAAGGACGCCTGTTTTTTTGTCCAACCGATGGGGTCCACCTCAGTTTGCCAATTCGGTTTCGACTGCGTCCGGAAGGGCCACTCTTTCAAACAGCCGAGGAAGAAGGTCGACGTGTCCGATTAGGATGAGGTAATTGATAGGGCTGGTGTCAGCAATGACCAACTGCATTACTTTAGAATCCAAGGCTTTTCAGTGCTGCCCTTTCCTGCAGGAAATCTTCTAGAGTGTAGTGTTCATAAATATCATGAGCCTTGAGAAATCCGTCTAGTTTCCATCTGGTACCGAAGCCTAACAGACGCCGCAACTCTGGCTTGGTGATCCGGGCTCTCTTGAATTCTTCGAGAGCAAAGCTTTCCAATGCACGGCGTGCAAGGTCGCCACCCGCTTCAGTCATGTGGCAGGCGATATCATCAGGAATATGGACAGTGACTTCCATGAATTAACCCTAGCCCTGCAGCATTGCAGCACTGAGGAGTCAAGTACTTGCTCGAACGTGACTTTCTTACGTCCGGCAACATAGAGCGAAAACATACTGGACTATTGTGGAGAAGAGCAAAACTATCCACGGCGCATGGTAGTTAAAACGCGGTCGCCAGCTCGACTGGATGTACGATGCGAAGCTGCGCGAATTTTGAAAATCCCGGATTTTGATGGTCAGCAAGTGCGTAATGCCGTGAACATACATACTATAGCGAGCACTGTACCATGCACCTGGGCACTTTGAACTGATGGATGTTGAGAACCTGCCTCCAGCGGTTATACACGTCGCAGCTCTCCGGCAAGAGTTCAACATTTCGTTCGATCACGCTGGCTATATGATTGGTCTCGTCGATTGTCAATCCCAATCCGTTTTTGTCGAGCGGACGAGTAGAAGCGTTCCAAAACTCGCCGAAGATCTGTGAGGTAAAACAAAGCACGCGCTTTGGGACACAAGCACCTGACGCGCTCGGTTCATTATTGGGTGGTGAGGATCGTTGTTCTTGCTCATACAGGCTCTGTCGCGTGAAAGCCTCATCAGGCAAGGCGGGAATCTGGTTGGAGAATTGCGCAATTTCCAGGATGGTGTTTTCGGGCTGGGCCTGGTTCATCCGGGAAGCGCCCACCGGAACATGATGAACCGACGCTTCAAGCAGTCTCGCAGCATGCGCCTCTATGGCGCGCACATAGTCGGCGGCTTGACGGGCAAGTTCGACTTGCACCTCGGGTTTAATATCAACTGTAATGGCAATACGCGTTTCATTCACGCTAATTTCACCTTACCGCCGCTGCTCTGCGCAGTCCAGCAACTTAGTCAATCATAACGTCCTTTATGTCTGACTGATGTGCCTAGGCTCGAAAGCTGGTCTATGCTGTTCTTGTCGAGTACATAGCGATATTTGTGTAACGGAAAGCGCTTACGAAGTTTTGCCGGGCACTCCTCCATGATTGCTTAGTGAGTACCCGGCCCCTAACCTGAATGAAAGCTCAGGTTATAGTGTCACGCAATTAAGACAGGCAAGCTCAGGAGTGCTGCGGACTTCGTCGCGAAAGAGACTATTAATATTGCCAGCGTCTTTTCCCGCGACGATCCTAACCGAATAATGTCTATCGTCACTTTCGGTGATGGTTACCGGCAATGCTTTTCGGCCATTGAATGAAACCCATGCTTCAGCACCAACTTCAAACGCCTCACGAACCCGCTTTGCGTAGTGAAGTGGCTTAATGCCTTTTACAAAAACAATCTTACGTTTTGTATCAGCTATTGTTTTGGCACGAACGGGCCTTTTTACGAGAGGTGCTGTCTTCGACTCGCTTCGTTTAAGGTAAGCCTTATAGGTCTTCCAAGCTTTATCTAGCGTCTCAAGGGCTTCCCAACTGGCATTTGCGCCGACAAGGTGGTTACGGTAGGCGTCCAAAGTGAACTCATTTGGCCAAGAACCGTCATCAGCGCAGTCCTGCGCTAAATCACCTAGAGGGGAATCTCTCTTCCGGTGCTTCGCAAGCCATTCTGTAAAAGATGGCAAGTTGACTATCCGTACGGATTTGCTGGGCTGCACATCCGCTTCGATAGTGGGATTGGGCTTGGCGGCCTCCCTTTTCGTGGGTACGTCCTTACTCGTGTTTAAAAAATGCTGATAATTGGCGAAGCCGTTCAAATGAGCTGCTCTGTCCAGTGCCGTATAATGCGGGCAACCTAATTATTTCTTTAGCTGCTTTGCTTGTCGCTTAAGAAGCTTTTCTGTGACGATGAGTTTCATCGAAATATCCTTTTATGTCGCCGGAGAATTACGTCACCTGTCTACCGTTTCTGCCAAGCGAAACAAAAAGATTTAGATTGCGAGCTGAAGGGTAGTGCCGTTAGGCTTTGTCAAGGACAGGTAACAAGCTTCTACTAAAGCTTTCATCTAAGATTATTCACTACAGCAGGAACCGTTGTCAAATAGAGCGTGGTTCATCCAAAAACGCCGATAATGAGCGGTTATGTCAAATCTAATTCGCGAATTCAATCAACATCGAGAGGATGTGTACTGAAAACAAATTTTGCAAACCTCCCCACCACTACCTTCCCCAACGCAGACGTAGCGCCAATTGAATCTGGCGCGGGGGTTTTGATGACAGCACTCGTCCAAACGTCGTTGGCTGATCGGCGAACAACTCCGGTACATCAAATTGGGTTCGATTGAAAAGATTGAAGGCTTCCACGGCTGCATCCAAACTGATCCGCTCGCTTAACAAGAACTTCTTCGACAGCGCACAATCCACCTGCAACAATCCTTGAGCGCGCAGTGCGTTGCGGCCTGCATTTCCGAACTGATACTGCGGGGCGATGGCGAAGGCTGACGTATCAAACCATTGCGCCGCCGTGTGCGGATCAACTCGCTGCAGCTTTACAACATTGGGTCGATCACTGCCGAACACTCCACCGGCATTGCCGCTGTTGGAATTGTCAAATCGTAGAATCGGGGTGAATGGCTGTCCTGTCTGCGCCGTGAAAATTGCGCGAAATTCAGTTCGCTTGAACCACGGCAATTGATACACCGGAGCCGCCGTCATACGATGGCGAATATCGAAGCTGGATGCCGCACGTTCGGCATGGATGTTTTGACTATCTTGCGGAAAGTTCTTATCGCTTCCAGTACCTAAGAAAGCGGAAGCATCATCAATCGATTTGGCGAAGGTATAGGCAGCCAGCACCGAAAGCCCGTGACCCATACGACGATCCAAATTCATCTGCAACGAATTGTAGTTGGAGTTGCCTGCTGTCTCAATCCAAAAGATCCCACTGAAGTTAGGGTTCGGTCTGCGCGAAGCTACATCACCCGGACCGGGCCTGGGCTGATTCAAGTCACGAGACCGAACCAGGTCCGTACCCTTGCTACCAACATAGGAAACGTTGAACGTTGTCAGTGCACCAAGGCTGCGCTCTATGGCAAAGCTCCAATGTTGCAGGTAGGAAGTGCGCGCATCAGGGCTGACAGAATTCGGCGATGGTGGCGGCGTAATACCTCCTGTAAATGGATTCGTAAGTGAGATCAAGCTAGTGGCTGTTGGAAAAAATACACGCACTTGAAAAAACGGGGGATTGAAATATTGCGATGAATTGACGACGAACATTCCTGAATCGTAGTAGATGCCATAGCCGGAACGGATCACAGTTTTGTTGTCAATATTCCAAGCCAAGCCAATGCGAGGTGCCCAGTTGTTGCGGTCTGGCTGCATGACTGTGCGTGGCAACCCATTGGTTCCTACTCGCGCAATCTTCCCGGTTGCCGGGTTCAGTGCGGCCATTCGATCATAGGGATCTTTCGGTGGCGAAGCATATTCGTAGCGAAGGCCAAGGCTCAAAGTAAGTCGGCGAGAAAGACTCCAATCATCTTGTAGATAGGGTGCTGTGTATGTGGTACGCAGAGTTTGCGGATTGTCCGATTGAGCCTGAAGGGCGAAGGATGGAAACCCCAATAATAGATCGCTGATGCCTGTTCCTGAAATAGCTCCTGAAAAAGAAAGTGACCCTCTTGAGAAGTAATCTAAGATGGCATTGGCTTGCCATTCTCGCAAATCTAAACCCATTCGAAGATGATGCTTACTTCGCAGCCAATCCACCCCTTCACTGATCTGATACGTGTTGGTATGACGGTAGAGCGGCAGTACGTTGGCGTCGCCAGCAGCAGAATATCCGGCCACATTCACTGCTGGATATCCAAAATCGCGTGGCTTCACATTCAACCAATTCACGCCCCAAAGTTTCCCAACATCCACTTGATTGCTTTCCGTGAGCACGCTGCGATAGCTGCGTGTGAAACCAAGTCGCAACGTGGAAATCAGATTCGGACTGAACACTCTCGTATGCTGTGCCATGGCGTTGTGAGCAGTGTTGTGAACCAGATCACCAAAGCCGGGAAGACTACGGGAATCTTCCGTATAGGGCTCCAGCAAATCATCCAGACCATAGCTATATCGCAATGTGAACGTGTCCTTGTTGGAAGCCTGCCAGTCAAGCCGCCCACTGCCTTGCGCGCTGCTATCCCGCAACAACGGCTGACTCAACAGATTTGCGCCCAATGCCGTCTGGTTCGGTTGTGGAAACAACGCCAGAATATTACGCGCCTGCGGGTCAATGCGTGATGCTGGAATCATATTGCCGGGAAATGGTTTGCGAGTGAATGGATCAACTATGGCGGTGGCAATCTGACCGATGCGTTCGGCAAGGGATGGAACGGAACCCAGGCGGCTGAAACCCTTTCGTTCGTTTAAGGCACCGAAATTCGCGTAAAAGAAAAGCTTGTCTGATTTGATGGGGCCACCTAGTGAGGCGCCATATTGGTTGCGGCCATACGCCGCCGTCTGTGGACCTTCAAAGTAATTGCGCGCATCCAGAACTCGATTGCGGAAATACTCATTCAACTCACCACTAAATTGATTGGTCCCGCTCTTTGTCACTACGCTTACTTGCGCTCCGGCGGAACGACCTTGATCTGCACTATAGCTGTTTGTTGCGATGCGAAATTCCTGAATAGTTTCCACTGTGGGCTGTAGCAGGTAACGGTTATTGTATGGGTCGTTGTTATCCACCCCATCAATCAGAAACTGGTTGAACTCTTCGCGAGCCCCTGATGCGTGCATGGAAAAGCTGCCTCGCGAAGACAATTCCGAGTTTTCGACGGGCGTGGCAACTCCACTGGACAACAGCGCAAGCTGCAGAAAATCGCGCCGATTCAGCGGCAGCGATTCAATGCGAGATTGTTCTATAGTTCGACCACCCTCGGCTGATTCAAGGCGCAGTCCGATGGCATCGGCTTGAACCACCATCACACTATAGACACCGCCTAACGGCATGTTCAAGTCAACACGCCGGCTATTACCCACGTCCAGTTTCAGCTCGTGGATTTCCAGAGGATTCATGCCTGTGGCCTTCACACGCAACACATAGGTGGCCGCTGGCAGAGAAGAGATGGAATAGTAGCCATTGGCATTGCTGTCAACCGTGCGCTTCACTCCACGACCCTGATCTTCCAGTTCGATCTTGGCCCCACGAATCAGCCCGCCCGAGGGATCAAGCACGTAGCCGCCGACAGATTGCCCCCATCCACAAACGATTGTTAGCGCTGTCAACGTGACCAAAAGCGCAAAACGAAAAAGCATCTAACTAGGATAGAGAGAAGTTTCCCCAGAAAGCCACTAACAGTATGTGCCGAAAAGTTTGCGCGAACCGTTGCTGTTGCCCGCTATCCTGCTGGGATTGGGAATTGTTGCTTCACACTTGTTTGATTTCTCAACAAAAGAAGCAATTTCAGCCACCCTCTGGCTAGGCTTTCTCTGTTTATTCGCCTTCTGGCGTGGGTTGCCAAGGGCTTCCCGGATGGCGGGCATCGCAGCATTTTTCTTTTTAGGAATCTGGACGGAATTGGCGCATCGTCCCAAGGCATCGTTCGCCATGGATTCCAACGCCGATGAAGTGATCACCATTGAAGGCTGTGTTGTGGAACCGCCTAGCTTTTCCGATGGACGGGAGCGTTTGGTTTTGGAAATGGCCCCCGGTGCCCGAATGCGACTGACGTTGAATGTTCGCGAAGGTCAGCAGCCGCCGCGACTTCACTATGGGGAGCGAATTGAAACTGGTGCCCGAGTCCGCAAGCCGCACAACTTTGGAAATCCGGGAGCTTTTGATTTGGAGCGTTACCTGGCCAATCAGAATATTTATTGGACCGCGTCATCGCCAATCGCTGAGTCCGTAAAAGTTCTGGGCAAAGGTTGTGGAACCGTGTACTACAGTTGGCTGTATTGGATTCGGGAAATGGCGTTGGATCGGATTGAATCGCTGTATCCAAATGATGTTTATGCATCGGCCATGATGCAGGCCATCTTACTTGGTGAAACCGCAAAGGTGGAACAAGTCTGGACAGATTATTTTCGTCGCACAGGGACGTATCATGCTCTTGTCATTTCAGGCATGCACTTGACGGTGCTCACTTGGGTCTTGCTGGAATTGATGCGTGCGGCCATGGTGAAACAGTATTGGAGACTGGGTTTGACTCTGGTGGTGGCATGGACTTACGCCCTGGTTTCAGGCGCAACACCGCCTGTAATTCGTGGAGCAGGTGGATTCACGTTGTTCATTATCGCGGGGCTTGTGTTTCGTAAAACCCGTCTGTTGAACTGCTTGGCAGGCGTGATGATTCCCTTCTTGCTTTACGATCCGCGTCAACTGTTTGAAGCAAGTTTCCAACTTTCGTTTCTTTGCGTGGCGGCCATTGGCGTGTTTGGCGTACCTGCTCTGGAAGCAACTACCGATGCCTACAAGTTCGGCTTGAAAAACTTTTCAGATCCCAACATTGATCTTCGTCTGTTGCCACGCGTTGCCGCATTCCGTTTAGAGATGCGATTGATCGCCGAAACCGTCGCCATTTGGACTTCCATCCCATTGCTATATATTCACCGATTCCTGGTGGTTGTGGGCATGCTGTTGGCTACTATTTGGGAGACCATCACTTTAACATTTGTGATTCAAGTAGCATTGGCAATGCCCATGGTGGTGTACTTTCATCGACTGTCTGTCACCGGCTTGACCGCAAATATTTTGATTGTCCCTGCGCTTACCATGACCGTTCCCATTGGCTTTGCGGCCATGTTCACAGGCTGGCATTGGTTGGCTCAAGTGGTGCGTTGGCTGCTTGATTTTTCTCAAAATGTGGCCGCTTGGCATATTCGCTGGGAACCAAGCTTCCGCATTCCGACGCCTCCGCTGTGGCTGGCCTTGGCTTGCGTGTGCAGCTTAACATTGCTGGCCTTCATGATTCGTCGCAGTCATTGGACCAAGTGGTTGGCAGGTGCTGTTGCTGGCGTCTTCCTTGTCCTACTGGTGAGTCATCCATTTCCGCCGCAACTGGCTGCCCGTCAATTGGAGATGACCACTATTGACGTTGGCCAAGGCGATAGCGTGCTGTTGGTAACTCCCGCAGGCAAGACTATTCTGGTGGATGCCGGTGGTTTTCCGCAGTTCAAAGGTCGACCAAAGCCACGCCTGGATATTGGTGAAGATGTGGTTTCACCCTATCTCTGGAGCAGGTCCATTCGGCATTTGGATGTGGTGGTGCTGACCCATGCTCATGAAGATCACTCCGGGGGCATTGTTTCGATTCTTCAAAATTTTCGACCGAAGGAACTGTGGGTGGGTGCCATGCCCGACGTCCCAGCGTGGCAAGTCGTACGAGATAAAGCCAACGCCTTGGGCGTTACTATTTTGCGTAAAAACGCTGGCGAACAATTGAATTGGGGTGATGCGCTAATCCAGTTTCTTGCACCCACCGCCGACTACGAATCCGGAGCAACCGTGAAGAATAATGACTCGCTGGCTTTCCAGATCACGTTTGGAGAACGCAAGTTTCTGCTGACAGGAGACATTGAAAAGCAGGTGGAAGCACGTATGGCCGTGGACGGTGTTCTTCAGCAAATTGATGTGCTGAAGGTGCCGCACCATGGCAGCAAAACGTCGTCAACACCTTATTTTTTGGAACAAACGGATCCCACAATCGCACTGGTTTCAGCAGGGCTTGAGAACCGCTTTCACCATCCGCATCCTGACGTTGTGGAACGCTTTCATCAGATGGGTACAGCGATGCTGCGCACGGATCAGCTTGGCCTTGTATCCGTCTTTACCGATGGGAAACGGCTTCGGGTTGAAAGCTTCCACTGGCAAGCCACGCGAGCACCATTGTTACCGGTTTCCTCAGACTAGCTTCAATCGGCCTTAGAATTTCAGTTGTAGCAGGCACCATTCTACGAGCCAAATCAAAGTTCGTCTGTTCATCCAAAGCGCTGGACACAAAAACGAAATGCTTGGCTGTGGCAAATCCCGCCACGGAGTAGTTTTCCTGGTGGCCTTGAAACACATTCTGCCCGTCAATCTTCGTAGCGCCGTTCCAAAGGCCTTGTGGAAACGCTTCCCCACCTTTTCTTTCAACCAAAGAGAGTGAAATCAACATGTCCCCTTGACGAAGAATCACGTGCGGATAAGTGCGCCCCCCCACGTGGCAACGATGCCCTTCCACCAATTGGAATTGGCTGAGTTGTTTCAGGGCTGCAGGAACAAGCAGCGCATACTTCGCTCCCATGTTGTCTTCATCGGCAACCGTCGCCATATCGGGAGGCGTCGGCGGATAGTGTCCACCCATGGCGCAAATGATGTGATCGCCAAGCCCCAGCGCCAGAATTTGCGAGGCAGCCATTGCTTTTTGTCGATGGATCATACTTGACCCGGCTACTGTCAACATCAAACAAGCGGCAGCTAATATCCAAGGTGTGAAGAACCATGCTCGACGAATGTTGGTGCCAGTCTGCTCACGAAGCTTTGCGCTGATCCTGGTTTCAAGCCCAATAGGCAATGTTTCTGCTAACACTACGCGTCGTAAGCCATCCCGAACTTTCTGTCGATCCGCAAGTGCCTGCCTGCATTCCGTGCAGCTATCCAAATGCCTTAAAACATCGTGCGTCGTTTCCACCAGCAATTCATTACTCAGGTAAGAATCCAGATAGCCGTAGACCTTTACACACTGCTGATTTCCGGGGAATTTTACAACATTCATGATGCGTCCCCTCCAACAATCTTTCCAATGCCATAGGATTGGGCAGTGTCGCGCAACTGCTCTCGCAGTAAACGACGGGCGCGGCTTAGACGGCTCATAACGGTTCCCATAGGAATATCCAAAGTTGCTGCAACCTCTTTGTACGAAAACTCTTCCACATCCGCCAACAAAACTACAGCGCGATAATCTTCGGGAAGCTTATCCAGTGCGCCCAGAATCTCTTCATCGGAAAGTTGCTCTTTCACCGGAGGCTCCCATTGCAAAGTGTCCTCTAGTAAATCCGCTTCTTTAGTGAGCTTCAATTGAAACCACTTCCGCCGATGATGGTGCAACCGATGGAACAAAATCTTAAACAGCCATGCGCGGCAATTGGTGCCTGGTTCAAAACGATGAAACGATTTCCAGGCGTGCATGTAGACGTCCTGCGACAAGTCTTCCGCCTCAGTACGATTACACAGCAGTCCAGAAGCTGTACGAAAAATATCGTTCAGATGGGGCAGGGCCACTGCTTCAAAATCAGCGACATTGGTTTTCGGTCCCAGCACAGGGATTTAGTTATTCTCCGCCAAAAGTTTTTCAACCAGGTCTAACATTTTCTTTTCGCCATCCATTCCACCGTAGTTGAGTTCACCATCCCAGCGATACCGGATCTTCCCTTGCTTATCCACCAAATACACTGCGGGCCAAAACTCCTGCTTCCAACTTCGCCAGTTTTTCATTTCCGGATCAAGCAGCACTGGCCAGGTTATCTTGTATTCTGCAATTTTCTTTGCAACGTTAGCAGCCACGCGTTCCTGCGGCAGTTCTGGAGTGTGTACACCGATGATAGCCACATCTTTGCCCACCAGCTTTTCTTCCCATCTTTGATAAGACGGTAAGTTGTGACGGCAGTTAATGCAATCGAACGTCCAAAAATGAACGATAGTTACCTTTCCGGCGCGCTCCTTTAAATTGATGGGCTGGCTATTGATCCACTGAATGCCCTGTAGTTCCGGCGCTATTTGGTTGACACGAGTAGGTTGTGCTGCACTGCAAAGCAACATGGAGGTGATTAGAAAGTGAGGAAGCAAAGTCCGCATACTTTGGAATCACAGTTTTGGTCTGGAATATTCCCGCCGATTGCAGAAATCGTCCTACAATGAAAATATGCGAGAAAACGACACCACTAAAGCAGTATGGTTCTTGACAGGGGCCGCAATCGGCGCAGCCATTGCCCTTCTATACGCACCACAAAGCGGCGAGGAAACGCGCCGTTTGATCCGCAAAAAAGCGGAGGAAGGTGGCGATCAATTAACAGCCCAGGGTCGCGATCTGGTGGATCGCGGACGTGATTTGTACGATAAGGGTCGCACCATGGCCGATGAAGCGGCAGAGATGTTTGAACGCGGTCGTCGTATGGTGCAAAGCTAAATAGGCGCATCGGCGGGAGGCTTGTCTACAGGCTTCCCAGTCGATCCTTCGCGGAAATCAAAACGGAGGCTACCCTTGGGTCTTGCATTGCCGCCCTTTCAAAACGAGCCCTACAGCGACTTCTCAAAGACTGTGAATCGACAGTCAATGGACGATGCCCTTGCCCAAGTTCGCGGCGAATTGGGGCGCGGTTATCCATTGTGGATCGCCGGTCGTTCCGTTGAAACGGGGGATATGCTTGTTTCCACAAACCCCTCCCATAAAAACGAAATCATCGGCAAGCATCACAAGGCTTTCACCGAACTTGCCAAACAAGCTGTAGAAGACTGCTTCCATTATTTCCCGACTTGGAGCAAGACTCCGGTGGATCAGCGTGTCCAACTGGTGGCTGGGGTAGCCGCACTCCTTCGCCAACGGAAACAGGAATTCAATGCCTGGTTGATTTTGGAATCGGGCAAGAGTTGGAACGAAGCTGAAGCAGATACGGCTGAAGCAATCGACTTCTGCGAGTATTATGCGCGACAGATGTTGCGCTGGAATAACCCTGAACCTTTGGTGCAGATGCCTGGTGAATTCGGCAAGTTGGTTTACAATCCCTTGGGCGTGGGCATCATTATTCCACCGTGGAATTTCCCGCTGGCCATTATGGTTGGTATGGCCGTTGCCGCGCTGGTTGCTGGGAATACTGTGGTGATTAAGCCATCCAGCGAAACCCCGACGATTGCGGCAAAATTTGTTGAATTGCTTTTAGAAGCCGGATTCCCAGACCGCTGTGTGGCGCTGTGCACTGGCAGCGGATCCGTTGTGGGCGACCTGCTGGTGACCCATCCCAAGACGCGCTTCGTTAGTTTCACCGGTTCGCGTGAAGTAGGTTTGCGCATCAATGAACTGGCGGCCAAACATCAACCTGGTCAAATTTGGATTCGACGTGTGGTAGCGGAAATGGGTGGGAAGGACGCAATTATCGTCGATGAAGAAGCTGATCTGGATGCAGCGGTAACTGGCGTTCTGCAATCGGCGTTCGGATTCCAGGGGCAAAAGTGTTCGGCCTGCTCCAGGGCTATTGTTAGTGAGAAACTATACGATGCGTTCCTGGAAAAGCTGAAGCCCAAAGTGGAAGCCATTCGGCAAGGTCCGGCTGAAGATCCAGATAACTATATGGGTCCGGTGATTAGCGAAGGTGCACAAAAAACGATTCTGCAATACATGGATATTGGTCGTAAGGAAGGACGCGTGATTACGGGAGGCGGAACTGCCCCGGGTGATGGTTGGTACTTGCTGCCGACGGTGATTGCCGACATCGCCCCGTCAGCCCGCATCTTTCAGGAGGAAATCTTCGGACCAGTGCTTGCCGTTACTAAAGCCAAAGATTTTGACGAAGCCTTGGCCATGGCCAATGACACGCAATTCGGCCTGACTGGCGCGGTCTATTCATTGAATGCTGGGAAGTTAAAACGAGCATCGCAGGAATTCCATGTCGGCAATTTATATCTAAATCGAAAGTGCACGGGAGCCATGGTGGGCGCGCATCCTTTCGGCGGCTTCAACATGTCAGGCACGGATTCAAAGGCTGGTGGACCGGATTACTTATTGCAATTTCTGCAAGCGAAGTCGATTGCTGAAAAAATGCTATGATGATGAATACCCCGATTAGAAGGGGACTATTTATTTTTAGATCCAGGGTCAAATCCTGCCGACATGGCGAAGGGACATTCTTATGAATGTCCCTTTTCCCTTTTTGGTGAGGCAGCAATGGAAATCTATCCAGGACCGCTTGAGGGATTGAAATTCGCTGGATTCCCAGGCTATGGGAGAATAAGAACAGACGAGATTTTCATTGGTTGGTGAACTTATGAGCGATACCATCACGCTTACGCAATTACAACAAAAACGAGTTTGGGATGGTCAGTTGTCCGCAGAGATTCGGGCCAACTACTTTGCTGAACTTTCTGGTACATATCGTTGGCACCAAAGATTGGCGAATTGGCTTAGTCTGGTCTTTTCTTCGGGAGCATTAGCCACCTTCATCCTGAAAGATGGTTTAGAGATTACCCCATACCTACCCTGGCTTCGTCCAGTTCTTGCATTTCTAACTGCTGGATTAAGTGCCTATTCGATCATCGCCCAGAATCAGGATAGAGCTACAAATTGTACCGATCTTCATTTTCGGTGGAATAAACTAGCCAAGGAATTCGAAGCTCTTTGGGATGATATGTACAGTGAATCTGCCGCCGCACGCTTGGTGTGCCTTGAGGCTACGGCGACGGAGCTATCGAAAGCAGGAAACACTTTCCCCAATCGAAAAAGAAAGCTTATGAAGTGGCAGGATTACGTGGAACTGCGCCATACTTCAAACCGTTCGGTATGAATCCAAAAAATCAATTAGATAAGCGAATGGATTGGCCGCCTGTGCCCAGGCCGCTGCCGCTGCCGCCACCCCCTCCGCCACCCCCACCTCCGCCGAAGAAGTGAAGGACTCTCATTACAGTCAGCACCTGTGAAACAATAAGGGTTCCCTTATGGCCCGTGACTTTGACTTGACCCCGCGTACCGTCGCGCCTGTCGCGACAAAATATCGACGAATTCAGACTCAGCTTCCTGTTCCTGAATCGCTTCCAGTGTTGGAAGCACTGCGCAAATTCGAACCGATCGCGATGGGTGGCCAACCGCCTATCGTATGGGATCACGCTGAAAACTTTCAGGTGTTCGATGCTTACGGCAACGCTTGGATCGATTGGTCTAGCGGCGTTCTGATCACCAATGCAGGTCACGGTCGTCAGGAAATTATTGACGCCATTGTAAAGCAAGCCAACCATAAATTGCTGACCAACTACTGCTTCCCTTCGGCGATCCGAGCCCAAATTGTGGAACGGTTGGCGGCACTGATGCCGGAACCACTGAAGAAAGTTTTCCTATTAACTGTAGGTTCAGAAACAGTGGAGTGTGCCATTAAACTTTCGCGGACGCATGGGGTGAAAGTTGGTGGCAAATCGAAGAACATTATCGTCAGCTTTGAAAAGGCTTTTCATGGCCGCACACTTGGGTCGCAACAAGCCGGGGGCATTCCTTCGCTGAAGGAATGGATTGTCAACTTGGATGCAGGATTCGTGCAAGTACCATTCCCCGATGGCTATCGCACCGAAGATACGTCATTTGAGTTCTTCCTGAACTCTCTTCGAATGAAAGGAATCACGCCGGAAAATGTTGCCGGTGTGATTCTGGAGACCTACCAGGGCGGTAGCGCAGCGTTCGCGCCGGTTCCATATATTCGGAAATTGCGAGAATTTTGTGATCGGCATAGAGCTGTGCTGACTTGCGACGAAGTGCAAGCTGGTTTTGGTAGGACAGGAACTATGTGGGGTTTTGAACATTATGGAATTGTTCCAGATTTAACGACCTGGGGCAAAGGAATTTCCAGTTCATTGCCGTTGGCTGCTGTCATTGGACGGCCTGACGTGATGGACCTGCACCCGGCTGGCAGCATGACCTCAACGCATACCGGCAACCCAATTTGTTGCGCTGCCGCATTGGCCTCAATTGATGTGATTGTGAAAGAGCGTCTGTGGGAGAATGCTGCGGCGATGGGCGCGATTCTGCACGCCCGACTGCACGCAATGAAGCCGCGATATCCAATGATTGGAAGCGTGGATGGAAAGGGCTTGGTGGCTGGTGTGGCAATTGTCAAACCGGGCACAAAAGAACCAGATGCAGATCTGACTTGGGAGATTGTATGGGAATCTATCAAGCGCGGCATTATGATGTTTTCTCCAGTGGGCTTTGGCGGAGGAACGGTGAAAATATGTCCGCCGCTGACCATCAACGAAGAAGCGCTGATGGAAAGTCTGGACGCGTTTGAAGAAGCGTTTGCAGCCGCTGTAGAAAACAGAATCAAAGCTAACGCATGACGGCACCTACAATTCTTATTGTTGGCGGCGGCATGATCACGCACGACCAGATTCTGCCGACAGTTTATGCCATGCAACGTCGAAATGAAGTGGGCGATATTTGGGTTTGCGCACAGCACGGCAGGACGGTGAGGAATCTTGCAGTGGCCCCATCCATGGTGGGGGCGTTTCCAGGGCAGAGCTTCAAACCCTTTCCCGATCCGCTGGTGGAATCAGAAACTCCTCAGCCGCGCTTGTTTGAATCCGTCATCGCCCAACTGCCAGCCCGGCAGGTAGTAATTGTCGCGTTGCCAGACCAACTTCATTTCGATGCAGTGATGACGGCGCTTAAACATAATCAGCATGTGATCTGCGTTAAGCCGTTGGTGCTGAACGCACAGGAATCACTTGTGATTGAGCGCACCGCTTACGAGCGTGGACTTTTCTGTGGCATTGAATATCATAAGCGATTTGACGACCGCGCCCATAAGGCTCGTCGTCTGTATCGCGAGGGGTTGTTCGGCGAATTCAAATTGGGAACGGCACGGCTGATGGAGAAGTGGTACTACCGCAATTCAAATTTCCAAAACTGGTTCACCAAAGAGAACTCCGATGCCTTCACATATATCGGCTGTCACTATGTGGACCTTGTGCATTTTATTACCGGGCTGCTGCCTGTGGCCGTGGGTTCCTATGGCATTCTCGACAAATTTCCCAATGGCAAGGAAGGATATCTTTGGTGCGACACGCGCGTACGCTGGGAAAATGGTGCGGCATTGAATCTGCAAACCAGCCTGAGCTATCCCAATGAAGGGCCCGGCCCGAACACGCAGGGTATGACGCTGTACTGTTCCGGTTCTGGCGAGGGCGCATTGATTGATCACAGCGATCAATACCGGGGCTTGAGCTATACCTTCGGCGTCAAACCCAAAGGCGAAGGAGCCACGTTCTACACCGAGCCGAGTCCTGACTATTTCCAATACAACGACCTGGGCGGACCGGGTATGGAGCCCGTCGGCTATGGCGTACGTTCTGTGGAATTTCTGGTGCGAACGGCGAAGCGGGTGGACTCTTCGATGGATCGCCAATCGGAGCTAAAACAAATTGATGCAACAGGGGTAGTCGCCACCCCGGCCAATAGCCGTTATAACGAATTAGTGGTGGAAGCGGGTCGCTTGAGTATTCTGAATAATGGTCGCGAGGTTGCGATCACTCATGGCGAAGTCCCCGGTGTGAGGCTTTATGACTGAAGAAGATTTGGCAGATTATTTGGAAGGCAGCGGCTACCCGGCGCACTTGGTGCGAGGAGGAAGCCAAGGGCTGATTTCGCGGTACAAGAAATTTGTTGAGGAAGTGGAGCAAGGCTACCCATATGGCCTTGACGATTATCGCCGTGATTTGGATCTGCGAGGGGTGATCGCAACCGTAGGGTTGTCCGGCGAAGTGGTCGAAGAAGACGCTCGCCTGGAAGAGATGCTGACCCAGCGCGAGGTTCGAGTGTGGGAGAGTTCTTCAGGGAACCCGAATTGGGATTTCGGATTCCCCCGGAATGCTCCGCGCGAACTGCTGCGCAGTTTGAAGTTTGCAGGTCTGCTACCCACTGAAGAGTAGTTGAACGCAGTACTTAGCGGTTCACGATGTTTACGCGGAACAGCGGCTTAGCCTTTTCTTCCGCTTCCTGATCGAAGGTCTGGGTGGTTTTTGACGGATCGTAATCGCGCCACAACCACTGCATTGCCTGAGGCAATTCGGCCAAGCCATGCGCACCGTTATGAGTCCCCCGGCCAAAACTGAGGTGGAAATCATAACCCATCATCTTCAGCGAATTCGCCATTTGGATGTTCTGCAACGGCCACGATCCGTGGTTATTCTCCAAGTCGTTCCATCCATCCTGCAGCCAACTGCGGATGTTGCGTTTGGGTTCTTTGCGAATCTTGTTCGGAAAAACGTTCCCGCCATCAATCACACCGGGCTTCCACTGAATGCTGGTGAAGCTACCAATGCGACTCAACACGCGAGTGAATTCATCAGGGCGAAACCACGCAGCATTGAATGCACAAATGCCGCCCGAAGAGTTTCCGGCAATCGCCCGGCTATAGCCGTCCTTGCGCAGATTATATTTCTTGGCGACTTCGGGAATGATTTCTTCCAATAGAAAGCGGGCGTAAATATCGTTGACCGTATCGTACTCAATACTGCGCCAGGCTTTGTCCCCGACCTTGCCCGGTGCAATGAAAATATGAATCATCACGGGAATCTTTTTGTCTTGGGTTAAGTTGTCGAAAACAATTTGCGACCGGCCTTCACGCTGCGTCATGCCCTGGCCGTCCTGCCAAATCATCACCGCTGCGGGCTTTGACGCGTCGTATTGGGCGGGAACATAAATCCAGTAATCGCTAAGCAAGCCTGGATAGATCTTGCTTGCCTGTACGATTTTCTCGGACAGAGTTCCTTTAGGGACACCGGCGCGTTCATAGGAATCGGGGCCAAAAGCTGGAATGTCGGATCGACCACCAAACTTTTTCCCATCCACTTCATAGTGGAAGGAATGCACAGTTCCGGTTTCAAGGTTGGCGTTAGCCGTCCAAATCCCTTCGGCGGACTTGACCAGCTTAGGCCCGGGGGTTTCGTCGAGGAACAGACGAGGCTCGCGGTCCATACGGATGGCGAACAGAAATTTACCTTGATCGGAGGCAAAGGCCGTGCCGTTCAATATTTCTTCTAATTTCAGATTGGAAAGCGATTGGGCTGCGAGGGTCGCGGCCAAGCTAAGAGATGCGAGTAAAAATCGTGTCAATAAGGTGATCCTTCAATTGTTTATCAAAGGCCGAAGTGTTTTGCCTTGGCCCAACTGCACTGGTATTGTATGCCACTGCATAGGTGGTGCGCGAGGAAGGGACGATTCCGATACGCGAAATAAACGCATTTTGATCGCCCATGTGGCCAACCATTTTTAGATTGGCTCGTTTAGTGATGAAGAATGAGAGCCCCATGGAATCGCCGTCAGCGGGTAGAATCGGTCGCCACATCTCCTCAAGAGAGGAGCGTCGTAACAAGCTGGGACCATGCCCGGCGAGCGATTGCAAATATAGCTGCATATCCGATAACGGTGCGTTGAGTCCGCTGTTCGAGATGGCGGCACCAGTCTCATAATCGAACGAGCCGGCGGTCAAACGATTGCCGTCACGATAATAGCTGTGGCTACGGTAAGGGAGCATTTCGGGTGACGTCTTGTCAAAATAGCTATTCTTCATACCGAGCGGGTCGAAAATATATTTCGAGATGTAGCGGGCAAACGGGAGTCCGCTCAAGCGTTCAATTGTCCGGCCAAGGAAGAGAATACCCAGGTTCGAATAGCTGAATCGGCTGCCTGGTGGGAAAAGAATGTCTGTTTCAGGAAAGGTTGCAACCAACTGTCCCCATGCCCCGGGTGCAGTAGGATTCCAAATACGGTCGGCCCACGGCCAAGTAGCTGCCCGAAATCCGGCGCTATGACTGAGCAGGTGGCGAAGCGTGATCCTGAGGATGGGACCGTAAAGGTCACGAACCATGGCGACCTCCGGGCAATGTCGCAGAATAGGATCGTCGAGTCCTAGAGATCCCTTGTCCCGCAACTGTAGGATAGCGATGGCGGTCATGGTTTTGGTAATCGAAGCCCAATGGAATATTGTCTGCTGTGTAACCGGCAAGTGCAGATCCAGATTTTGCTGGCCGACCTGTTCCTCAAATATCGTCTCCCCATTGTGAGAGATGGCGAGACTAGCTCCGATAATTCCATTCCGTTCCACGCCCGAGCGAAAATATCCTCGTAGAGGAATCTCAAAGGGAGGTCCAATAGCCGCCAGCGGGGATGCGAGAAATGTGCGGCGGGTAATCAATGGGGAAGCCTACTCTTTGATTACAGCAACGCTCGCCGGGAAAGGTCAAGTAGGGGTGCGCTTCTCCCGGTCGAACGAATTCATAATTGTCTTCTTGAGACCAAGGCCTCCGCCATTGGAAATCGCTTGGGCCAGTTGGTCCTTGCCCATTTCAAGGACGGAGGAACCAGAAGAATCTTCATTCGGCAAGCCAGTTTTGGTCATCGATTCCAGGAGTTGCCCAATCATTAAGGCTTCAAACTGGCCAGCAGCCTCTTCGATTTTCCGATGAGCCTTCCGCGCGCCGTCAGGCTTAATTTCGTCCCTTACGTGCATCGATCCTATTGATAAAGTTTTCATTAAATTGCCTCAAGTTCGGCGTTCAGCGCCCCGGCAGCTTTTAGATTCTGAAGAATGGCAATGATGTCGCGTGGAGTAGATCCAATTGCCTTCAAGGCACGCACCAATTCCTCAACAGTAGCCCCCTGGCGTAAAACAATATTCTTGGCTTTTTCTTCTTTCACAGCAAGCGTCGTTTCCGGTGTAACCGTAGTTTGTCCGGCTCCCAATGGATTGGGTTGGGAGACGTTGTACTGCGTCTGAATTTCTACACTTAAGTTCCCGTGAAGGATGGCCGTTGGGGAAATGGTCACATCCTTGCCAAGAATGATTGTCCCAGTCCGTTCGTTGATTACGACCTTGGCCTTTCGATCCGCTTCGATGGGTATACTTTCCATTTCGGCAATAAACTCAACTGGTTTTGCCAAAAACAAAGGAGGGGTCTCCACCGCTACGGTGGCGGAACTTTCGGCCCTGGCAACTAATGTTCCATCCCGTGAAAACTTTTTATTGATAGCCTCAGCGATGCGCGCAGCAGTGGTGAAATCGGCCTGCCGCAATTGCCAACGGATACGGGATGTAGTGCTAGCCGTAGGTGCAGTCCGCTCCACAATCGCTCCATTTGGAACTCGTCCAGCAGTGGGATGGTTGACTGTTTGGGAATTTCCACTTCGGCCAGCCACAAAGCCGCCGGTGATCACCGCACCTTGCGCGACGGCATAAGTCTGCCCGTCAGCCGCTCGTAGTGCGGTCATCAGCAATTGTCCTCCCTGAAGATTCGTCGCATCGCCAAGGGTGGAAGCAGTAAGATCGATACGCGTTCCTGGTTGGGCGTAAGGAGGTAGTGTGGCTGTGACAATTACTGCCGCCACATTCTTTACTTGTAGTGCTGTAGGACTCACATTGATGCCCATGCGTTCGAGCATATTGGTGACACTTTGTGCTGAAAAAACAGTCTGCTTCTTGTCTCCCGTGCCAGCCAAACCGACGACGAGTCCATAGCCGATTAACTGGTTGTCCCGTACTCCTTCCAGGGTGGCGAGCTCCTTCAGCCGCGAGGCCCCTTCCAATCCTCGTATCATTGTCAAAGTTATTACAAAGGACAAGAGTTTGGTCATTAAAATGGCAACAATCCCAGTAAAATGCGATACAAGAAGAATGGTCGCTTCACCGCGTCATTGACCACACCCTTGCCATTGATTCTGATTTCTAGAAGGGCTAATTTATCGGAAGTGATCTGATTGCCAGAGGTCAAATCTCCAGGCCGAATAATTCCCCGCACTTCCACAAGCTGTCGTTCTGAGTTCACCCAAATATCTTTCACCCCGCGAACGGCCAGGTTCCCATTGCCCATGACATGCGTTACATATGCTGTCACCGTTGTCGAAATCGAGGTGGATCGACTGGTTTCGCCAGTCCCCTGCACCTGAGTACTACCGCTTACACCGGCGAGGTTCGTCAAGGGATTGGTGATAGGCAGTGTCCCCATCAGAGCATTGATTCCGTTCTTGGTACTGCTTTTGCGAGAAGTGTTCGTGGCGCCCTTGGACACGGCCGAGGCCTGGTCATTGACGTTGATTGTGATTAGGTCATCGACACCACTTCCTCGACGATCGCGCGTAAGATCTCCCAAGAGTCCCCCAGCGTGGTAAGCCGACCCGGGAGTGGGAGTCAGATCGACTGGCCTATGTAGGATCGCTCCAGATTGTTCGAGGTAAGTATCAAGAGCGGATCGACCTCCATCGGGGTGCAGCAGTTTCTGTAAGGGTCCAAGCGTTCGATCTTTGCCCTCGGCGGTATAAATCATCGCCACCAAGACAAGGGTCAATTTCCAATGTTTCAATTCATGTCTCCTTGCGCTGTAGTCTCAGCTTTAGCCTGGCCGATCACCTTGGCCGCGAATTTCTTCTTGTTATTAGGGTTTGAGACGATCACCGTGCTGCCGGTACGTCCACCCGTTTCGGCAATCGCTTGGGTGACTAACAGAAGGTTTCCGGAATGCACCTGGAGTTCAATCGACTCTCCAATTTCTACTTCGCGAGCCATGCGAACACTTTGGGCCGAAATGACTTCGCCGGATTTCACCGGTTTGCACACAATCTGGCCGATCAGGATGCCAGTAGGGTGCGTTGTTTTTGGACGCCAGAAGATCTGTTTCTCGGACAAGATAAAATCGTGAGGCCCAATTTTCGCGCCAACAGCTAGATTCCTTGACGCCACCGGAGCCGTTTCATCCATCATCAGCCGCACTTCAGCCGTTAGCGGTAAACTCCCCCCACTAGAAAGCTGCATACTTCCACGCCATCGAAAAGTACCACAAGCTCCTGTAACGCAGGCAGCATGTAAGCCATTGCGCTGGAACTGAATGGTACCTTCGGGGGCTCGCTTTGGATAATAATTCAACAGCTCTAATGTGCCCCTTTTACTATCGTCCAATCCTTTGAAGGATTCTTCCAAAGCCTGCAAGATTGGATCACGAGGGATGTCGATGGTAGCCTGCTCCAGACAGATAGATTGGACTTTCTGCAAAGGACCAACATTGTGTTTCTGCGCCAGCAGCTCCAAGTTTCCGTTGGCGACGAACCGGCGGATGGATGGGATGGGTGCCGCCAATATCTTGATCCCTGGCTCAATGTTGGCGAACTCGGGAATCCTTGTCGTCAAGTCACCAGCCGTAACCCACTTGCCTTTGATCATCAAACAAGGAGAATCGCTGGCCGCAGTCAACGGTTGATATTGCCCGAAAATAAAAAACAAAGTGAGTATGTTGCGCATCGATACCTCTAACGAGTCATAGTGTTCACTTGTTGATACATTTCGTCAGCAGCCTTCACGACTCGGGAATTCGCCTCGTAAGTACGTTGCGCCATGATCAAATGAATGAACTCCTCTACTGTGCTGACGTTCGATTGTTCGACATACCCTTGCATCAGGGAGCCCATCCCTTCCTGTCCGCCGGGATTTCCTACAACTGCCTCGCCGGAAGCATCCGTTGGCGAGAAAAGATTTCTGCCGATACTGTTCAAACCTCCGGGATTCACAAAATTAGCCAATTGGATCTGACCCGCTAACTGCGTCGCCGCTTGGCCTGCTTGCGTATAGCTCACCGTTCCGTCCAGCCCGACAGTAACCGATTGGGCCTCGGCAGGAATGGCAATCTGTGGTTCCAAAATGAAACCATCGGTATTGACTATGGCTCCGTCTCGATTGAGCTGGAAATTCCCAGCTCTGGTGTACGCGATCTCACCGGTCGGCTTGCGTATCTGGAAAAACCCTTTCCCTTCGATAACTAAATCAAGTGGATTGTCCGTTTGCTGAAAACTCCCTTGCGTGAAAACCATTTCCGTAGCGGCTGGACGCACTCCAAGCCCTAGTTGTAGCCCCACAGGAAGCACTGTTTCCGCACCCCCGGCGGCACCTGGTTGAATCATGTTTTGGTAAAGCAGATCCTGAAATTGTGTCCGACGCATCTTGAAGCCTGTAGTGTTAGCATTCGCTAGATTGTTGGCGATGTTATCCACATTAATCTGCTGTGCATTCATGCCGCTACCGGCGCTGAACAGTGCTCGAATCATGATTTCCTCCGCATAGACTTCATCATCCTGTTACCTTGGCCACTTCTTCGACAGCGTGACGATTCATTTCAGAAGAGAGTGAAATAGCTTTTTGTAAACTTTCAAATTGACGCATGATGTTGACTAGCCTGACCGCAGATTGTGCCGGCGAAACATTGGCACCTTCTAAAAATCCTTGCCGTACGGCGATTTCGTTTACAGCGGTGGTGGGCCCGCTCCACTTGAAATAGTTCAGCCCAAATTTAGAAATTGATTCGGGGTCGCTCGGTTCAAATAAAGGGATGGTACCCACCGGTTGACCCTGCTGAATCACTTCCCCATTGGAAGCGATCTCCACGCTCAATGTCGGGTCAATTTTCAATGCCGTCCCATCCGTCTGCAGCAACGTATACCCTTGTGCACTTGTCACAGTACCCTCTCGACTCAATTGAAAATTGCCATTCCTTGTATACAGCTTTCCTTGTGGACCTTGGACACTGAAAAAGCCTTTTCCTGTAATCGCTAAATCGAGATTCCTGTCGGTTCGTTCTACTATTCCTTGTGTAAAATCGATCCAGTTCTTGTCCAAATCTGGAATCAAGTTGGGACTGTTCATGGAAAAAGCAGGGTCAGCTTGTGCACCAGCACTAATATATGGAGCAAAATGTTCGAGATCTCCTTTGAAACCAGAAGTATTGGCGTTCGAAAGATTATTCGCGAGAATATCCAACGATTCGCTTCGTGATCGCAAACCACCAGCAGCCGCAGTTAAAAGTGGATCCACAACATCTCCCCACAACTCTATTGCAATCCACTCACCATTCCGTCTGCCTTCAAATGTAATCGTTTACGGTTCAATATGAACCAAAAGTTCCCGATTTAGACATTTAATTGCCACTTCGAAATCGTACCGACAACTTCTTGACGGTTCATCATCATGGATTTCGTTGAATTACAACGTCTTACCCTTTGGCAAATCGAATGCATTAGAACCCTCGTATGATTCGAGCCCTCTCACAAGAAACAGTCACTGCAACGCGCCATAAATCAACGCAGGTGGTTTCGAGATCTTTGTCGATTGGGACAGGGAACGAGTCACCCGCAAAGGGCATAACAACTCGGTATCCATTCCGCAACATGCTAGAAAGGCAAACTCACGTCGCAGTCCTACCAAAAGCCACCAGGCATGAAAGTGAACTAGGGGGAAGGCCCACCAACAGGCAGTCCGCAAATAACAGGGCAACTGTAATAACGGTCTCGCCGAAAGTGCCTGCCGACGATAAAAATCGAGCGTTTACAGTACCAAAACGGAAGAGCGATCTGGAACCTTCCAATCAGACCATGGACGAGGCACTCTTAAATACTAAAATCGAACTGTCTGTCGCGCATCCAGAATTTCAACCAGATACTCCGCCCGCCGCTGAACAAAGTTCTCCGAATGCTATGGCCGCGGCCAGCGCGCTGCTTCGTCCGACAATTGATCCTCTTCCTGAAACTAAAGCTGTCACTCCCGAATCGCAAGGCACTGCGGCACCCCAACTATTGCTAAACCCGCAGAGTGCGCTCATAGAACCAGGCGGCGCTTCTCAGGCTCAAACTAGTCCAAACAGAGCGGAAAAAGCACCACTTACAGGAGGCAAGAACGCTGCATTGATATCAGAAGGATTGATGCCTGTCCCCCCTGACGAAAAGACCCAAGTTTTAAGGGAGTCATTGGTCGCAATCAACAAACTAGGTTTGGCCTTTGAGTTACGCTTTCAACCTACTGCTCCCGTCTCATCGATGCATGAGCTACTCAATCTGCGTTCTCACTTCGTGCAAGGATTACCGTCAGAACCGAACTTGGCAGACGACCCTTTTACCGATTTATTGCAACCTATAGAATCTGCCTTCTCGAGTCCAAACATTGCAATCGATTTGTCTTTGAATGGGCAGCAAAGGAGCGTACGAGAACCATTTGACAAAGAACCGCTCGGTGACGAGGGAGCCATTGCCAAGAGCAGCCAAATTCGAGAAGCTGACGCATCGTTGGGAGTTAACCCAACCCATGGAGCAGGCAACAAAAATACGCCTGCCAACCTTGTGCCAAAGTCGATGCCAGTGCGACCAACAGAACCCGTAATTGAAGCGGTGCCAATGAGCAAGCGCAAAATCTCTCAATTGGTATTGCGTGTCGGGGAAGAAAGTAATTCCCATGTTGCAGTGCGTCTCAACCTCCATGGTTCTGGGCTGCGTATGGAAGTTCTTGGCCAGGATTCCGACCTGCGGGAATCTTTGCGAATTGCCCTGCCGCATCTGGAAAAATCTCTGGAACGTCAAGCCGCTGAAAACGGGTGGCGCGTTTCTGCAAGCTTGCCATCCACGGGTCAAACCATTTCAACCAACTTGTCTGAACCAACGGCTGATACCTCTGGTTCGAAACAGCAAGGTTCCCCACGTCGGGATGGGCAGGATGCCCCCTCGCAACAACGACGGAATCGAACGCAACAGCAATTTAACTTGATCCCAAAACTTTCCCAAACCAAGGAGTTATTCCAATGAACAGGATGGCATTGCTTGCATCACCAGCCGGAGCCAGCAGCCCAGCGGTAACCCCGCCGGCGAAAGCTCCGGACCCACTCTCAGACAAGACGACTTTCCTAAAGCTTCTTGTTTCGCAAATCAAGAATCAGAATCCGCTAAATCCCCAGGATGGAACCCAGTTCCTCGCACAATTGGCGCAGTTTTCACAAGTGGAGCAACTGGTCGGTATTCGACAGGATCTGGATGATATGAAGACCGTTGCCTCCAACGCAACCACTAAGGCACTGCCCGCAAATTAGGCTCGCAAAGGACAATTATTTTTATGTTTGGATCACTATCAACAGCACTATCAGCCCTTTCGGCCCATTCGGCGGCTATTGACGTCGTCGGAAACAATCTCGCCAATCTGAATACAACTGGCTATAAACAGAACACCGTTTCCTTTTTTGAAATGATGAACTCCGCGGGCTTCAGCGGACAGGGAGAGTCGCAGGTAGGTTTCGGTGTTGGCCGTCCATTGACCTTTAGGCAATTTAGTCAAGGCTCTGTTCAAAACACGAGCGGTGCCTTGGATGTGGCAATTCAGGGCGATGGATTCCTGATGGTGAAGAACTCGCAAAACGCGACTCTTTATACCAGAGGCGGTAATCTGCAGGTAGATAAAAATGGTGTACTTCTTTCTCCCACTGGAGAAAGGATGCAGGGTTGGGTGGAATCAGGCGGTACCCTCGCCACCAGCGGACCTCCGGGCGACATGAACGTTCCCATTGGAACACTCCGTCCTCCGATTGCAACCACCAGCTTTTCAGCAGATTTAAACTTGAACTCAGCGGCAACCGCAGGACCGCCCGCCACGACTTTTTCTACATCTCTTGAAGTGTTCGATTCCCTGGGCGCTTCGCATATCATCTCTGTGGCTTTCAACAAAACTGCAAATCCAAATGAATGGAGCTATGCCTTAAGCGTTCCCAATGCCGACGTCACAAGTCCTATCACCCCAGTCACCGGCACACTCACTTTTAGCAGCGCAGGTTTACTGACTTCTCCTCCAGTGGTTGGACCATTTCCCACACTCCCGATCACGGGACTTGCAAACGGCGCAGCCGATTTGAATATCACCTGGAATCTGTATAGTGGTCAAACTCCAAAGTTAACCCAATATTCGCAACCCTCTGCCGTGTCCGCCAACACTCAGGACGGATCCCCGACTGCACAATTAACCAAAGTCACTATCGGAGATGGCGGATCACTCCTCGCTCAATATTCCAACGGCGTGCAGACAGTTTTTGGACAGTTGGCCATGGCAACCGTAAGAAATCCCAATTCGTTGATCGCGGTTGGGAACAATAATTTTCAACTAGGAGCACGTTCTGCAGAACCAGCAGTTGGTACTCCCGGCAGCGGTGGCAGGGGGAGCATCATCGGCGGCGCAATAGAAAATTCGAACGTCGATATTGCACGGGAGTTCACGAATTTGATTATTTTACAGCGTGGTTACCAGGCGAATGCAAAGACAGTTACGACAGTCGATGAACTTAGCCAAGACACCATCAATCTAAAACGTTAACACCGTGAACAAGTTGCTTAAGCCCGCTGAAGAAATCCAGATGTACGGAGATATCCCAATGGAAATCTCCGTCGATCTTGACCAGGTGATGATGACTCTTGACGAGGTACTTCAGCTTCAACAAGGAAGTGTCGTTAAGATGAACAGCTCAGCGGGCGACAACATCAATATCTCGATTGGTGGTGCCCTGGTTGGCTATGGAGAAATCGTAGTCATCGAATTGGCAATGGGTGTTCGCATCACCGGCTTCGATATGGAAAACCGAACATGAACTTTTTCAAGAAATTTCACATCTCAATTCCAATGCGCACAAGGCGAATGGAGAGGCTCGAAACGCTGTCCCTGGGACCCGCTCAATGTCTGCATTTGGTTCGAGTCGACGGACAGGATTACCTGGTCTTGTTAAATGGCGGGCACCCAGCGATTTTTCCGACTTCTCACTCTGCCCAATCTGGCTTTGCCGCACCTATCCCGGAGGTTGCCTAGTGCTTACCTTCCTTCGCCGAATATCTTTTGGGGTCATTGTTATTTGTGCTGTATTCACCAATATCGCCGTTGCCGCACCCAAACAAGCACCAGTCGGATCTCTGAACTCGCAAATCGTTGGCGTGCCTATGCAAATCGTCGTTTTGCTGACGGCTCTGACGATTCTACCGGCGATAGTCATGTCGCTGACTCCTTTCCTGAGAATTGTGGTTGTCCTTCATTTTTTGAGACAAGCGTTAGGCACGCAAACGGTACCATCCAATCAGGTTCTTGCCGGACTCTCCTTGTTTCTAACTTGCCTTCTCATACAACCGCTCGCAGCCGAAGTTTACACTTCTGCATGGATTCCCTTCGAGGCCCAGCAGCTCACAATGAACGAGGCATTTGAAAAAGCGTCCAAACCGATTCGTGTCTACCTATCCCATTTTGTCCGCGAAAAAGACGTTGAACTATTCCTTAAGGCATCGGCGACACCGGCACCGCCAAACAAGGACAATCTGCCATTGATCGTGCTCGCCCCTGCATACGTGCTCAGTGAGCTTAAAACCTCCTTTCAAATTGGCGCAATCCTCTTCATTCCTTTCCTGATTGTCGATGTTGTCGTCGCCTCGCTAACGGTCTCAATCGGCATGGTACAACTCCCGCCAGTAATGATCTCGGCACCATTCAAAATCTTGCTATTTATTCTCGTCGATGGCTGGAATCTTGTAATCGGGTCACTGCTTGCGAGTTTTCGAAATCAATTATGACACCACACGCCGCTACCGACTTAATTCGCGCCGCCCTCTGGACATGCTTTTGGGTCACCGCGCCATTGCTGATCGTTGGATTTGTTGTAGGCCTGGTGATGAACATCATTCAGGTGGCTACCTCTCTTCAGGACAGCTCCTTTTCTTTTGTGCCAAAAATCACCGCGTTTCTTGTTGCCAGCGTCATCTGTCTACCTTGGATGTCCGCAAAACTCGCGGCTTATACGATCCGGTTATTCTCCGACTTTACCCCTTACACTCGATGACCCTGTCCATTCCAATTCCTCTGATCCTCGGCTATCTACTGTTGCTCTTTCGCTCAGCGGGACTGTTTCTGTTCCTACCTTTACCTGGCCTGACAGACGCCCCGGATTTCCTGCGCATTTCACTTGCGTTTGCCCTCGTCCCGGCACTTTGGAATCAGTTAGGACAACGACAGTGGAACGAAACCCTTCTGGCCGATTTCTTATTGCTTGCCGTAGGAGAAACCTTGTGGGGAGTGGTTCTTGGGTTATTGGTAAAAGTGCTCGAAGAGTTCACTCTGCTGGGAGCCCAGCAACTGGGGTTTCAGGCTGGTTTTTCGTACGCCTCCACCATTGACCCTTCCAGTAATGCCGATTCCACGGTATTCCAAACGCTGTTGAGTCTCTTCAGTATGTTTTTATTTTTCTCATTGGGAGTTCATAGACTGATCATCGCAGGGTTCGCCAGAGCCGGGAATCCATTGCTCGACAATTGGACAACCGCGCGTGGAGAGGTTCTGGAAAGCCTTTCCAGGGCTATTACAAGTTCTTTCCAAAACGGTCTTGCCTTTGCGATTCCTGTGGTAGCGGCGATGGCTTCGCTGGATGTGTTGGCGGGACTTCTTGGCAGAATGTTGCCGCAAATTCAGACAGCACTATTTACGATGCCCGCCAAGATGCTTCTTTCCTTCGTCGGATTAGCAATCGTGTTGCCCATCGCAGTTACCCGTTACAGGATTTCTGCGGAGATATCCCTCGGTTTGTGGAACCAGTTGTTGCATTTGCCAGGAAAATTATAGATGTCTGAAAACCGCACTGAACAACCGACGCCAAGGCGGCTTCAAAACGCCAGAAAAGAGGGAAACTTTGCGCCAGCAGGCATGGCGATTCCAGCCGTTCAATTGGCCGCATACATGCTGTTATTGAGCTTTGGAGCCCCCATTGCTGCCACTGCGCTGGCAAAGATGCTGAGGGTTTTAGTAAAGACCGCCTTCAATCCCAACGCCTTCTCCGACGCATCCCATTTCTTCGTCCCAGTGCTGACCGCGCAAGCCCGGTTGTTCCTTTTTCCAGCCCTTTTGCTAACCGCTTTTTCTCTGATCTTACAACTTACATTGACTCAGTTCGGGTTCTCGGGAGATCGCTTGTTGCCTCAATGGAAAAGGCTTAACCCAATACCACGGCTAGCTCAAATGCCTAAGAATGCCATTAGCTCAACTGTCGAATCCATCCTTCTGCTCTCCGCCGCATTCTATCTGGCCTATGGGTTTTACCGGGATCTATGGTCCAGTCAGTTTCTCGAAGGCGACAGGACGTTGATCGCGGCCAGTATGGCTGGGTGGCAAATGATCGATGGCATGTTGTCCAAAGCCGCCTGGCTTGCTCTGCTCTATGGTTTTGGAAATTTCTTGCGGCAACGTTATGAATGGGCCAATTCAATGAAGATGACCAAAGAGGAGGTAAAGCGCGAGCACAAAGAATCGGAGGGTAGTCCACAAATCAAGTCGCGCATCCGGCGGTTACAGAGAGATTTTATGCGACGTCGAATGATGTCTGATGTGGCAAAGGCCAGCGCTGTGATCGTCAATCCAACTCACTATGCAGTTGCGCTGCGCTACGAGCTAGGGTCCACTGCCGCACCGCGCGTCGTCGGCAAAGGGAAGAACTATATGGCTCAACGGATTCGTCTACAGGCGATTCAAAACCAGATTCCGATCGTAGAGAATCCACCCCTGGCCCAAGCCCTCTATCAAGCAGCGGATATCGGTCAAGAGATTCCCCCGCACTTATACCGGGCCGTCGCCGAAGTGCTTGCCTACATCTATCGCATTATGAACGAACGCATTCCAGCTTAGGAAGACATCGACCAAAGAAATGGCTAACAGCAACATAGCAAGTCCCAATTCGGGATCAGGAAAGCAGGCTATCAAGGAACGCACTCCCGCCTGGCAGGAGATGATCGTCCCCTCAGCGGTGCTAGTGATTGTCATTGCGATGATCACACCGATGCCGTCGTTCCTACTGGATCTCCTGATCTCCGCCAATATCACGTTGTCCGTCATCGTCCTATTGGTATCGATGTATATCGTACGGGCTGTTGAATTCAGCGTTTTCCCGACCGTTTTGCTACTTCTGACTCTGTTCCGACTCGCCTTGAACATTTCCAGTTCAAGGTTAATTCTACTGAACGGAAATCTTGGAGCATCCGCCGCTGGAGGGGTTATTGAAGCCTTCGGACAATTTGTCGTCGGCGGGAATTACATCATCGGACTAGTCATCTTCCTGGTATTGATCGCCATTCAATATGTTGTCATCAACCATGGTGCAGTGCGCATTTCTGAAGTCACGGCAAGGTTTGCTTTGGATGCTCTGCCTGGCAAGCAGATGTCCATTGATTCCGATTTAAATGCCGGAATGATCGACGAAGCTGAAGCTAAACTACGTCGGCGTAAACTCTCGGCAGAAGCAGAGTTTTTCGGGGCAATGGATGGGGCATCTCGTTTCAGTCAACGGGATGCAATTGCAAGCATCCTAATCACCGGTATCAATATCGTTGCCGGCTTTCTCATTGGTGTTTTGCAACATGGCATGGAGCTGCGGCGAGCCCTTGAAACTTACACTGTTCTTACAATAGGAGACGGCTTGGTGACTGTGATCCCAGCGCTGATGATCTCCATCTCCGGCGGCCTGATTGTAACTCGCGCTGGCTCAGAAGATCGCATCGGGGCGGAGTTCCAGGCGCAGATGATGTCGAACAGCCAGCCCCTATATCTGGCCAGTGCTGTACTCATCGCCATGGCCGCTTTTCCAGGGCTTCCTGGTATTCCATTTTTATTTCTGGGATCGGCCACAGGATTTATTGCCTGGCGGATGAAGCCGGTAACGGATGCGGAAGATATCGCACCCAACCCCAATTTTCAAAAAAACAAAGAATCCGTGGAAACACTGTTGCGAATCGATCCACTTGCACTTGAGGTGGGTCTAGGTTTGGTGAAGTTGGCCGCCGGTGGAAACGAGTCGCCATTGCTTCGCCGGATTGCAGGAATTCGTCGTCAATTGGCCACCGAGCTTGGATATCTTTTGCCGGCGGTCCGCGTCACCGACAATCTTGCGCTAAAGGCTCGTGAATATTCCATTTCTCTAAAATCCGTGGAGATTGGCCGCTTTGAATTACCGCCAGGAATGGAATTGGCCATCGCTGCGACACCGAATCTTCCCCCAATCGATGGTGTTCCGACAAAGGACCCAGCCTTTGGTATCCCAGCGTTTTGGATCACCGCCGATCAAATGGATGCCGCAAAGTCCAAAGGATATACGGTTGTCGATGCAATCGGCATCATCGGCACGCATCTTTCGGAGCTGATCCGCCGTCACTCTCACGAGTTACTGACACGACAAGATACCAAGGGATTTCTGGATCGGGTTGCTGATGAAAACCCTAAAGTAGTTGAGGATTTGGTTCCCAAATTGCTCTCCTTAGCAAGTGTGCAGCGAGTATTACAGAATCTATTGAGAGAGCGCGTTTCAATTCGGGATTCCTCTTCCATTTTGGAAGCGCTCAGCGAAGGGGCTGCGATCACCAAGAACGCAGTACTGCTTACTGAGTATGTCCGACAAACCATTCGCCGGCTTCTCATTAAGCCCTATGCCAACGCCAGTGGCGAGATCCTTGGGTATTTTCTCGACCCAGTACTGGAACAGACGCTAGAGAGTGGAATTGATCATAGTGAGAACACTTCTGTATTGACATTGAATCCGACTACCGTCCGCGATGTTGCCGTGCGTATCACTCGCGCTGTGGGCGCCGCAGACTCGAACACGACAATTGTTTGCGGTTCGGCCTGCCGCTTTTTTGTGCGGCAAATTGTCGAGACGTCGCTTCCCAATCTGGTCGTTCTTGCTCACAGCGAAATCCCATCAGGAATTAAAGTTCGGTCCTTAGGAGTAATCCAATAATGCGCCTCCATCAATATCACAGCAGCGACGTAGAAATGGCCGTCCGTCAAGCACGAGTTGAGCTCGGGGAGGAAGCCATGCTAGTAGCAGTCGAGCAGGGTAAATCTGGCGGTCCAAAAAGCGCAAGGTATCGGGTGACCTTTGCCAATCAAATTATCGGAGCGGAAAAAGATATGGGTTCTGTTCTAAGTTCCAGATCCCAGTTCCTCATCAGCAAAGACACTCCGCCACACGGCGGCAACCATGACCGATGGAAAACTGTTCGATTCGAGTTGGCATACTTGGCGGAACAACTCGCGGACCCAATTTCTTATTCTGTAAATCCCACTCCCGTCTTGAACAGTGCAGTAAATTACCCCAATCTGCGCTCAATCGAATTACCACCAGGCGGTCAATGCACTGCAATTATTGGCAGAAGAGAATGCGGTAAGACAACTGCGATTCACAAACTCGCATTTCGAGAGGCGTCGGCTGGTCGAACCGTGGCGGTGGTGCGTGCTTTCCAATCTTCCACAGCATTTATTCCAAAATTGGCAAATGCAGGCGTCTTGCAACGCAATGCGACTTCGATAGCAGAACTCGATGCTGTTTTTGAGGAACTATCCGCCGCAGATCTGATTCTTGCCGATATCTCCTCGGTTGTCGCAGACCGAAATTGGCCGATGTCTCAATCATTTCGACGTTGGCTGATGGCAAATGGTGCCACTCTGCATCTGGCGATCAACGCAACTTCTCCGCAGTCGCATTGGCGATCCGACGTAATGCAGTTTAGCTGGCTTGAACCGGCCTATTTACTTCTCAGTCATATGGAAAGAGTCGTTGATTGGAAAGAACTGGATGATTGTATCGAGAGTATCGGTCTCGAGTGTTCTTTCTGTTCGATGGGAGCAGCGATTGACAGCCCAATCGATTGGGCCAAACGAGACCGATTGATCCCGACATCTAAAGCAGCTTCGGCGAACTAACTAAATTAAAAGACTCCGCGAGTTACTTAAAAGGCAAGAAACCCATGAGCGCACAAGCCGTATCGAAACTAAATACTGACGAACGGGAACATATGATTCTCGACCATCTGCCGCAGGTACGCTTGATTGCGCGAAGAATCCACGAACGTCTGCCGGAAAGTGTCAGTCTGGACGATCTCATTTCTACGGGAACTGTTGGGCTCATCTCTGCAATCGACCATTTCGACCCGGTTCACAACGTGAAGTTGAAGACATACGCCGAATATAAAATCCGAGGGGCCATCCTCGATAGCCTGCGAGGAATGGATTGGGCACCTCGGCAGCAACGCAAGAGGGTAAAAATGATCGAAGCGGCCATTACCGCGATTGAGCAGAGGAACCATCGAGCACCTGGCGAAGATGAAATTGCCAAGGAATTGGGCTTAACCACAGAGGAATACCATGAATGGCTAGTCGAGGTCCGAGGGGTGAATCTGGGCAGTCTGGAAGGATCTTCCAACGACGATGATGGCCGCGATCTCTTAAATTTTGTTGCCGACAACGAGGAACATTGGCCCAGTCGTTTGCTGGAAAAATCAGAACTGGAACGGCTGATGACAGAAGCAATTGATCGAATGCCCTTTGTGGAGCGCACTGTGCTCAGCCTTTACTACCATGAAGAATTAACGCTACGAGAAATCTCAAAAGTAGTCAAACTACACGAATCCCGAGTCTCTCAGCTAAAGTCGCAGGCCATCATCCGGCTGAGATCCTATTTAGAGAAACGCTGGCCAATGAACCGGGAAATAAAGAAGACGCCGCTGCGGCAACAATCGGCATAGCTCAAAACCATGGCTGCCGCAGAAAAACTATTTACGCAATGGACAAGACTCTACGCGGAAGTCCTTACAGCGATGGCGGGGCAAACGGCTGTTGTAACCCCCGTTACTCCGGGAGCGGCAGTTGTCGAACCAATCAGTTGGTGGGGGCAAGCCTTCAGCCTCGAACCAGACGAACTGATCTGGATCGGCAGTTCGGCAGATGATTCGAGTGCAATCGGCAAAATCTCTCTTGCTGGAGCGGGACTCAATGACCCGACGCCAGAAGACATCGAAGGCACATTCCGCGAATTGTTGGGCCAAGCACTCTCTGGCCTTAGTCAAGAAATCGGAAAGCTGTTAAAAAGGGAAGTCAGTTGCGCTAAGGGTGGGCCGACGAATAGTCCCGTTGAAGGTCTCTCGTTTCTCTTCCAGGTGGGGATAGCAGGCAAGACGTTGGGTCCCATAACGATCCAGTTTTCGGAAAAGCTCATCTCGTCAATCGATTCGATTCGAACCACCCCCCCCGTCGCAGCCATCGCCCCCCAACTTGGCCGCACTGTTGATGCTCGCAACAGTATTGAACTGCTTCTTGATGTTGAGTTGCCGGTTCGCGTCTCGTTCGGTAAGGCCATAATGCCATTGAAGGATGTACTAAAACTTACAACGGGGTCTATTGTGGAACTCAACCGTTCCGTAAATGAGCCGGTGGATATCCTGGTTAACAATTGCGTAATTGCCCGCGGCGAAGTAGTCGTAGTGGATGGAAATTATGGTGTCCGTCTGAATCAGATCGTCAGCCGTCAGGATCGCATTAAGACAGTCAGCTAAGTTCATCCGTAACGTTGGATAATTGAATTAATGTCATTTCAAACTTTATACAGGCAACCCGCTCTTTTTCCCGGTGCACGCGCAACCTATTGGGCGCTGGCTTCCGCACGATTGATTAGCACCCTACTCCTTGTTATTTGCTCAATCCAGGCCCAGGAGCACACGCCACAAAACGAAAAAAATCCTTTTGCTGGCAGCGTTGAAGCAGCCGCAGCTGGAGAGAAATTATATAAAGCCGCTTGCCAAACCTGCCATGGCGGCAACGGGACAGGGGATCGCGGTCCGGCACTTGCCACGGGAAAGTTTCCCCATGGATCTGCCGATGGCCAGATTTTCATTAACATTCGGTCGGGAATTCAGGGCTCTCAAATGCCCCCATACCCGAAACTGTCAACCGAGCAAGTTTGGCAATTGGTGAGCTACATTCGCAGTCTGAATGGTGCAAATGTCAAAGTAAATGAGGTTGTGGCTGGCGACCCTGCCGCTGGAAAAAGCCTGTTCTTTGGTAAAGCAAACTGCTCGGGATGCCATGCGATCAATGGACGAGGCAGCATTATGGCACCCGATCTTTCTACTGCTGGCGCGAACGGAGCTCAAACACTTCGTAACAAAATTCTCAACCCGAACGCATCTCCCTCAGGAGAACTCGACAAAAATCTGGGTGCCACTGTCGCCAAAACTAAATCCGGCCAGACCATTCGTGGTATTCGCAAAGGCGAAGATAGCTTCTCTTTGCATTTGATGGACAATGCTGGAAAACTTCATCGCCTGGACAAGCAGGATCTCGCTGATTTGCGCTACGAAGGGAAGTCGATGATGCCCGGTTTTGCAACCAGACTTTCTGATTCCGAAGTGCAAAATCTAGTCGCCTATCTCAAGATCAACACTGAACGAGATTTGTCGCAGACTGTCCAAGTACCGCTTGCTGGAGGCCTCACCTACGATCGGATTCGGAATGCCGCCGCTGAGCCTCACAATTGGCTCACCTATTGGGGGGATTACCAGGGCACCCACGCCACTACCCTTTCCCAAATCAACAAGACCAACGTCAAACAACTTCAGGCCAAATGGTCGGTGCAAATGCCCGGCGATGCGATGCTTCAATCCACGCCCCTTGTAATCGATGGGATCATGTACACCACTGCTATGCCTGGCGAAGTATTCGCGATTGATGCCAAGACAGGTATGGTCATTTGGAAGTACGTCCGCAAACAGAAGATCCTCAATCCCTTTGAAAGTAATCGTGTCAGTCGCGGAGTTGCCGTTTTGGGAAATCGGGTTTTCTTCGGTACTCTTGATGCCGCCCTCGTAGCTCTGGATGCCCGCACTGGTCTTCCTGTTTGGGAAACACAGGTCGCCAACACGCTAGAAGGGTATAGCGTCACCGTTTCGCCTTTGGCGCTCAAAGACAAGATCATCGCTGGCGTAGCTGGTGGCGAACATGGAATCCGAGGTTTCGTTGCCGCTTACGATCCAACTACCGGCAAGGAGCTTTGGCGTTTCAATACGGTTCCTGGAACTGGCGAATTGGGTAACGATACTTGGATCGGAGACAGTTGGAAGCGCGGAGGCGCACCCACTTGGCTTACCGGGAGCTATGACCCGGAGCTCGATACCCTCTATTGGGCAACCGGGAATCCGGGTCCAGACATGGACGGTGAAATTCGCAAGGGCGATAATTTATTTTCCTGCTCTGTTGTCGCGCTCGATCCTCAAACAGGTAAGCGGAAATGGCATTATCAATTCACTCCGAACGATAGTCACGATTGGGATGCCAACCAAGACATGGTATTAGTCGATAGGGTATTCCAGGGCCAGATGCGCAAGCTGTTAATTCAGAGCAATCGCAATGGCATGTTCTATGTTCTGGACCGTACGAATGGCAAGCTGCTGCTTGGTAAACCGTATGTTCGACAAACCTGGAATGGCGGTTTTGAAGCCGATGGGAAGCCCAAGGTGATCCCCAACACCGATTCTACGCCCGAAGGCCGGGTGGTTTTCCCTGGTCTGGTTGGCGGCACCAATTGGCAGGCACCTTCCTACGATCCCAAGTCCGGATATGAGTTTATCGTCTACAAAGATGCGGGCCAGAAATACATTCGCGAAAAGGTGGAATATGAGCCCGGGAAAGCTTATTGGGGTGGTCGCGCAGTACCCGCCTATGACAACGATTCTGCCGGCATCATGGCAATAGACACCGCCACGGGAAAAGCTGTTTGGGATTATAAAATTGCTAAGGGATCTCTTGCCGCTGGTGTGCTGGCCACGTCAACCGGACTCCTATTTGCCGGCACCAATGAAGGTCACGTTATCGCTTTTGAATCGGCTACAGGTAAGCCTTTGTGGAAGATGCAAACGGGTGGAGCAATCTCTTCCTCACCAATTAGTTACGCGATTAATGGAAAGCAATACATTGCAGTCCCTTCAGGTGGAGCAATGATTAGTTTCTCTTTACCAGATTAATTAGAATAAACGAATTCCGCAGCCTGTCGGCGCGCATCTTATCTAGAGATGAGTCGAAAGATAAATGTGCGCCGATTGGGCATTATCCTGGGCGATCAGTTGGATCGCGCCTCCATCTTGTTTGAAAACCTTGACGTGAAGCAGGATTGCCTTTGGATGGCAGAGGTCTCCGGCGAGTCAACTCATGTCTGGAGCCATAAAGCCCGCACAGCCCTATTTCTTTCTGCAATGCGCCACTTTCGAGACGAGCTAATAGCCTCCCAATGGCCCATTGAATATCGCTCCCTCAACGATCCGAAAAACACCAATAGTCTGGCGACTGAGCTCCAAGCGGCATTAGACAAGTTTCACCCCACAGAAGTCTATGTCGTCGAACCGGGTGACCATCGCGTAAGACAGATGCTTCTTGCCGTCTGTCCTTATCTGCGAATTCTCACCGACCAACACTTTTTGTCCTCCGCCGAAGAGTTCGCTACACATGCCAAAGGACGAAAGCAGTTACGCCTGGAATATTTTTACCGGGAACTTCGACGTCGCCACAATATTCTGATGGATGGCGATCTTCCCGTCGGAGGGGCCTGGAACTTCGACGCCGACAATCGATCCGCCTTTCCCGCATCTGGTCCACCACCTCAAATTACTCCCAAGTGTTTTCCACCGAACGCGATCACCCGGGAAGTTATCAATGAAGTGGGAACCACATTCGCAACGCACCCCGGCAATCTGACTCATTTCGATTGGCCCGTCACGCCACATCAAGCCGAGTTGGCCCTCGACGATTTCATCACTCATCGGCTTCCCTTCTTCGGTCAGTTTCAGGACGCCATGTGGACCGACGAAACGTATTTGTTCCATTCCCGCATTGCCGCTGCTTTGAATCTGAAGCTGCTTCATCCCAAGAAAGTAATTGCCGCAGCGGAGCAAGCTTATCGAGAAGGTTCAGCGCCCCTTGCCGCAGTTGAAGGATTCATTCGGCAAATTCTTGGCTGGCGAGAATATGTCAGAGGAATTTACTGGCACTTCATGCCCAGCTACGCCGAGGGCAACGCGCTGGCTGCACATCAACCGCTTCCAGATTTTTATTGGACCGCTGAAACACCAATGAAATGCTTACAGCAAACCATTCGGCAAACGCTTGACTATGGATACGCCCACCATATTCAACGACTGATGGTCACGGGGCTTTATGCGCTGCTGCTGGGAGTGGATCCTAAGCAGGTTCACCAATGGTATCTGGCCGTATATGTCGACGCTGTGGAGTGGGTGGAATTGCCCAACGTAATCGGCATGTCCCAATTCGCCGACGGCGGCATCATGGCTTCCAAGCCTTACGCGGCCACCGGGAAGTACATTCAGCGCATGAGCAATTATTGCAAGGGTTGCAAATTCAACCCCGCCGAAGCAGTGGGGGATTCCGCATGTCCCTTCACAACTCTCTATTGGGACTTTCTGGGCCGCAATGAACAGAAACTTAAAAAAATCCCTCGCATGGAATTACAGTTGAAAAACCTGATTCGTTTGACGACCGAAAAGCGCCAACTAATTGAAGTCCGCGCTCAGCAGATCAAGGAGAATAAGTTTTGAAATTTGAACAACAGACAATTGCCATCATCGGCGCTGCTGGTGCTATTGGGTCAGCTCTTGCCCGTCGAATTAAAGCGGAAGGCGGCCGCCCGCTGCTGTTGGGCCGCTCACTGGAAAGATTGGCAACACTGGCTACCGCACTGGAAGCACCCGTTGAAATCGTGGAGGCGGCAGACTTTGAAGCTCTTGAATCCGTGGTAAAACGTCACGCACCCATTAATGGCATCGTCAACTGTGCAGGCAGTATTTTATTGAAATCTGCTCATACAACAAACAGCACGGAATGGAACCAGTTAATTGAAACCAACCTCACTACAGCATTTTCAGCCATCCGTGCAGGAGTTAAATCTTTTCCGGCAACAGGTGGTTCCATCGTGCTGGTCTCCTCGGCTGCTGCACGCATCGGGCTTGCTAATCACGAAGCAATCGCCGCTGCGAAAGCTGGCGTTATTGGCTTGACGCTGTCCGCCGCCGCCACCTATGCGCCACGCGATATCCGCGTCAATTGTGTCGCACCTGGATTGGTAGATACGCCGCTGGCAACCAAGATTACGTCAAACGAAGTGTCATTGAAGGCCTCGGTTGCAATGCATCCGCTGGGTCGAATTGGCAAACCTGAGGATGTCGCCTCGGCGATTGTCTGGCTGCTTGATCCGCAAAATAGTTGGGTCACCGGGCAGGTGTTGGGAGTTGATGGCGGGCTGGGTACACTGCGCCCACGCTAGTTTAGCGATGATGGGAATGATTTCAAAACAGTACGCGGCTCAGTGCAAATCTTCACCGAGCCGCTTACTGTGACTAGGCTCCGGCTGCTGCTGCCGTCTGATCGTCTACTTCTGCTTCTGGGGCATTGGTTTTCACTGATGCAATTCCATTGTCACGGGCAGTTTCCGATTCATACATTTCACTCTTTCCAATCACTTCGTGATTACCAGCCTTCAGCACAAAAAAAGGCTTGCTGTTTGTAGAAACTTTCTTCTCGTAGCGTTCGTCCAGTACGGAATTCTTCTTCACGGACTCAATGCCGTTCAGCGCACTAGCCTTGGCCACGTACAGCTCACTCGCAAGAATATTCTGGCCGTTCCCCGCCTTTAGCCGGAAGAAAAACTGACCGTCTTTTGCTACCTTGATTTCAAATTTGCCGGGCATATGTCTCCTTTAGTACGGTGCGCGAGTTAAAGGGGGTAATGCAACACCATCCATGGAATTATAAAACATATTTTGACCCGGCAATCGGAATCAGATTGGGTACTCTAGAGTCGAACCACTTTCGTGGACTTAATTCCCTTCATACCATTGCGGGTATCTACAATCAGCTTGGAATTCTTCTCGATGCTCTTGTAATCGAAATCCTTGTGATCGGTTACGATAACCACGCAATCAGCCGCCTTACAGGACGATTCCACCGGTTGCGCTTTAAGCGAAATGCCGTCGATCTTCAGCGTCGACACATAAGGATCGCTATACGTCATCTTGCCGCCTTTGTCGCGGAGCAAATGAATGATATCCAAAGCTGGAGATTCACGCATATCGTCGATGTTCTTTTTGTACGCCACTCCGAGGATGTGGATTTTAGAATTTTTGATCGCCTTGCCCTTAGTATTCAAAGCGTTCTGGATTTTGTCCACTACGAAGTGGGGCATTTGACCATTAATGTTGCCTGCCAGTTCTATGAAACGAGCTTCAACGCCCGCCTGTCGACTTTTCCAGGAAAGATAAAACGGGTCAATCGGGATGCAGTGACCACCCAGGCCGGGTCCAGGGTAAAAAGGCATGTAGCCGAAAGGCTTGGTTGCCGCCGCATCAATCACTTCCCAAACATTGATATTCATGCGGTCACACATGATGGCCAGTTCGTTGACCATGCCAATGTTGATCATTCGGAATGTGTTTTCCAGCAGCTTCACCATTTCCGCAACCGTAGGGGAACTCACAGGAACAACGTGATCCAACGCTTGGCTATAAAAAGCCACAGCCAGCTTATTACAAGCCGGGGTCATACCGCCCACAACTTTTGGAATGTTGCGAGTCTGGAATTTTTCATTGCCTGGATCAACACGTTCTGGTGAAAAGCACAGGAAAAAATCCTTCCCCACTTTCAGCCCGTTCTTGGCAAACATTGGCAACAGCAATTCATCCGTAGTGCCAGGGTACGTTGTCGATTCCAGGATCAGAAGTTTGCCCGGCGTCAGATTGGCAGCAATGGATTCGCAGGCCGCCACAATGTAACTCATGTCCGGATCCTTGGTTTTACGCAAGGGCGTCGGCACACAAATATTGATGGTGTCCAGATCGCGAATCACGGAAAAATCAGTGGTGCCGCGCAGCTTGCCCGCTTTCACATAAGGCTTCACCGATTCCGTAGGGATGTCCTGAATGTAGGATTTCCCAGAGTTCAATGTATCTATTTTGCTCTTCGTAACATCAATGCCAGTGACATCAAATCCAGCGTGGGCGAATTCCACCGCCAACGGAAGTCCTACATAGCCAAGCCCGACAACGCCAACTTTGGCGGTTTTGTTCTTAATTTTTTGTTCGAGGATGGTTGCCCAATTAGTGCTCATAATTTCCTATTTCGCTTCTTGAAGATAAATGTCTCCAGAGGCCACAATTTCTGCTGGGCCCACTAGAAGTACATCGGCTGAACGGGCTTCCCACTTCAGATTTAGCGGCCCTGCTGGCGTTAAAACCTTCACTGGACTCTTAACAATCCCTCTTAAGATAGAGGTTACAGCGGCACCGGTAGAGCCCGTTCCAGAACTCATAGTCACTCCGGCACCTCTTTCAAAAAATCGCACACCAATCGTGTGTTCGTCTACTGCTTGAATAAAAGAGACATTTGTTCGATTGGGAAAATGGGGATGCTTTTCCAGTTCAGCGCCCATGATTTGCCAATCGAAATCGAAATTTTCCACAACTAACGCGCATTGCGGATTGCCGACATTCAAGATGGTCACGTCCTGATTGCCGCCTGCAATCGGCAACGGAAAGTGCAGATCACCATCTACAATTTGGGGCTTTCCCATGTTCATCTCAAAAATCCATTCCAAGCCCTGGCGTGAAATCACTTTCAAGGATTTCAATCCTGCGCCGGTAAGAACCGTAATTTCATCGGACCCGATGCCCGCATACAACAAAAATGCCGCAGCGCAACGAGTGCCGTTCCCAGACATTTCCGCTTCACTGCCATCGGAGTTAATCAAGCGGATAGAACCATGGTAATTGGCACCCTCAGGAGCTCTGGTAACCAGCAGCCAACCATCGGCACCAACGCCAGTGTAGCGGTGGCAAATTCTTTCCGCTACTTTAGAAAGATTTTCAGTGGGAGCTTCATTAGACCATGTAAGCAGGAAATCATTGCTGGCACCGTGTGCTTTCGTGTAAGGAATTTGCATGGGGAATGAGGGAAGTGGAACAGCGCTAGCTCCCTTTATTTTGACACAATCCTATCGTCTGAATAAATCGGAACGTCGGCGATAAATTTCAATGGGTGGGCTGCCCTTCACGTCAACGGTCTTCACCAAATCCCAATACAGGCCGCGACGGCTCCAGGCGGCAATACGGCGCGATACATGGTCCCCTGAAATAGCAACGGCCCAACGGCACTGGGGGAATAGCAATGGTTTGGCAAGTGTTGCATCAAGCAGGAGCCCGTTGCCTTCGTGAACGATTTCGCGAAGTGGAATGCCCGCCTCGCGTGGAATGCCAACTACGTCGCTGAACGGCATCAGCATTCCGTCCCGCGGTTTGTAATGAACCTTCATGTAATTTGCCGCTTCGCCAGTCCAGTTGCGGCGGACTTCAGAGTTCACTTGCGATTCCTTCCAGGTGATCCAGTTCGCTGGTTTCGGATAGGCCACCCAGGGGATGACGGACATCAGAACGTAGATTATTGCGATGGGTTTCGGCCAGGGTCCGGCAACCAGACCAGCAGTGCAGAAGGCGGCGAATGGCAACAGCGCAAGTCCATAGCGGGTGTTGTAATAACTGTCGTTATAGAGCGTTGGAACAAAAACGGGGGAAGCGCCGGAGTGCATATTCAATACATAAAAGATCATCGGCAGGGTCAGTATAATTAATGGAATCCAAGTGCGTCGCGCGGCTGAAGCGACGGCGCCTATCATGCCAAGTATCGCCAACGGCCAGCCAGTGTTCAGTACTGCTGCGGCTTGAAAAAAGTGCAGCGCCGTTATCCAATCCCCTTTGCCAGGGTAATCGCGTCCGCCTTGAATTGCTTGCGGCGAATAGGGACCATTGTAGAATTCCAGAGCGTTGCCGCAATACCAAAGGTTGTGCCACAGCCAAAGCAGTGGGCCAGCAGCCGTGATCAGGAAAAACAATAGCGCCGCTATCCAACGATTCGTACCAGCGCGCCAGAAAATATATATCGCAACAAAAGGCAGCAAAAACCATCCTTCATAACGACACATAGTTGCGGCCAAGGCGGCAAGGCTTGCGCCGATCACGGTGGGTACGGACGGGTAGTGATGAAATCGAATCAGAAAGTAGAGCAGCCCCAGAAGGGAAGCAAAGTACACCGATTCAGTCATCGGCAGCGCCTGCAAATAGAGCATGTTCGGATTGAGTGCGAACAAGGCCGCCGCGGTGAATCCGGCAGACTTGGAATGAAATGCTCGCCGTGCGGCACCGAATAGGAATCCGGTAGCAATGACGAAGCACAACGCCGATGGAATAGTTCCGGCCAGCCCCGTGCGCCACAGAAAATCATTACCGACAAACGGCAGCATCAAAACATGAGGCAACGGCAACCAAACAGTACCGATCTGTTCCCAGCCAGGAGTGCGCGAATCTACTACGCGTCGGGCGATTGCTAAGTGCGCCTGAGCATCGCCATAGTAGAGCAGGTAATTTTGCGAATAGAGAAACCAGCTAGCCAACGCGCTGACAATGGCAGCGGCTGCCATCACCATTAGTAATGGAAAAAGCCCGTCTGAGATCCCATGAGTTCCCACACGGGATTTCACCCGTGGCTTTACCCGCAGCTTCCGTTTAACGGGCTTCTTAGAAGTCCGTGAACTTTTTGAATTCTTGGAATCGGGCATCAATTTCAGCGCGAGTCAAACTATAGAAACGTTCTGGTCCGAATTTCTCACAACAGAAACTGCCCATCACTGAGCCGTGAATTACCGCACGGGAAAGTTCACGTCGATCAATATGGCCCCGAGCCAGGTCAATTCCCTGCTCCGCCAGATAGCCAACAAAGCCTCCAGCAAAGCAATCGCCCGCACCGGTTGGATCAAATACTTCGTCCAGAAGGTAGCCTGGAACAATGAAGTAATCGTCGCCACGGAACAGCATGGCACCATATTCGCCGCGCTTGATCACCAGCGTGCTCGGACCCATGGCCATGATTTTCTTAGCGGCTTTTTTCAGGTTCGTCTCAGCGGAAAGCAAGCGAGCTTCGCTGTCGTTGATCAACAGGAAGTCCCATTCCTTAATGGTTTCCAGCAGTTCTTCGCGGGAACCGGTGATCCAAAAATTCATCGTGTCGCCACCCACTAAACGTGGCTCTTTCATCTGATGGCGAACGGCACGCTGCAAGCCTGGTTGAATGTTTCCCAGCATCAAGTAAGGCTGATCGCGATAGGATTCGGGAAGCTTCGGATTGAAATCGGCGAACACGTTCAGGTCAGTGACCAACGTTTCGCGGTCGTTCATATCCTGCGAATAAACGCCCTTCCAGAAGAAAGTTTTCCCAACGACGCGTTCCAAACCAGCCACGTCGATATTCCGATCTTTCAGAATGGTGACGTCAGATTCAGCGAAATCCTCCCCGACGATCCCGACAATTTTTACCGGCGTGAAATAGCTTGCCGAAAGGGCAATGTAAGTGCAGGCTCCGCCCAAAATCCGGTCACGCTTACCGTGGGGCGTCTCAATTCCGTCATAGGCGACGGATCCAACAACAACAAGTGACATTGTTTTATTGTAGCGGAGGGCGGCTTGATTATTGTTTCTTTCGCCGTGCAGGCGCTAGCTGGACGGGCGGCACAAAAACTGGACCGCTCTTTTGCGCGGCACAATCCTTTAGGTAGCGATTGGTAAGATTCTGATAGGGCATGCCCAATTCCATGGCAAGTTTTTAAAATAGTCCACGCATGAAACGTCCAGGCGAATCGTAATCTGCCGCTTGAGTTGTTTGGTGTAAGGATTTTTGCGGGACTCTGAAAAATCGTATTCGCTTCTCATAGAAGACTCCAACTACAGGTCGGCCATCTTCAAATGAAACACCGTGTTTGGCGAAATTGGATCTCGCTTTGTGCGCACTAGGCGGGCCGTCGTCTTGCAATGTTGGAGAGGCTGGGTTGTGAACCGCCAAGTGCGGCAAGATTCTTTCCCGATTCCCGCGCTATCAAAGCCAACAAACCTTCTCGCACAAGTAAAGCTGTCTGCTGGATTCCGGTCAGTTCTCTGGCGCGCTCCACCAATTGGTCGTCGAGGATTAAAGTGGTTGGCATATGCCTCAGTATGCACCTTATTTGGTCATTCTTGGTCTGGATATTTAGATCGCCATTCTGATGGTTGTGCGTTTGAATCGTTTTGCTCAAAGGTGGTATTGAACAGACATATGAAACATTCAATGTGCTCAAGAACTGCTAACCTTCAGGGGTAGGCAGATTAGACATCAGCTTTACGATGCAGGCGATAGAGAATCGAGGGCAATCATTACAAATCAATTCTTTCGCTATATAAAGTTGATCCCATCAGCAATCACAACAACGATTGCTTTCGGAATTATCGTGCTCGAGTTATCCAGTGCACCGCCGTGCCTCGCCCAGCCAAAGACTCCTCAATCTGCTCCCCTGCATTTTGAAGTCGATTCAGTTAAGCCGGTTGATCAAGGACACTTTGAAACCAAGCCCCACCGCTCTGGGGGAAGAATTACATGGACTACCGACCTCCGGCAGCCGGTTGAATACGCTTACAACATTCAGAACTGGAAATTGTCAGGTCGCCCCCTTCAAAGCCATTCCATTTTCGCTGTTGAGGCTCTCACCGACTCAGGCACTACCCAACAGCAAGTGCGGATCATGTTTCAATCCCTACTTGCAGACCGATTTAAATTGAAGTCGCATCGGGAAATGAAATTCGTTGACGGATACGCCCTGACTGTTGCAAGCAGCGGCCCTAAAATTAAGGAAGCCGAGCCTGATGTAGCACCGCATTCTGAGACGAACAACCCCGAAGGTTCAATAGTCGCCACGTTGCCAACTGTCGGCAAAACGGCAATTACTGGACGCAACGTCTCTATACTTCAACTGGTAGATGTTCTTCAACGGGTGTTGGCACTCAACGTTATAGACAGAACAAATCTGCAGGGAAAGTATAGTTTCACATTGCAGTTTGCAAGTTTGGACGCTCCACCGGACACTGACGCACCGTCACTCTTCACGGCTATTCAAAAGTTAGGCCTCAGATTGGTAAGGCAGAAAACGTCAGTAGAGATGTTGATCATCGACAACCTGGAAAGTGACCCAACCAAGAATTAGCAGATTTGCTGAAACTAACTCTGGATGGTTGCGTCCCGACGCGAACCGATGGTCCACGATAGGCTGCGTCCCTTAAACCTGAATTTCGAAGTTAGTGGGATAGGCCTCTGGCCTGTCCTATCCTACATCTGAATGCTGCCGCTTTATGACATTTTCGTGGGCCTGAAAAGGACAGGCAAGGATGCCTGTCCTACTTAACTCTCAACTTCGGAATTCAGGTTAAAGCGCGAATTCCCGCGTACGGCTTTCGTGATGTTCTCAGAATGTCGCTGATGCTTTGCATGTCCGCAGCAGCGGTCGGCGCCCAGCGGATGCGCATTTAGGAGCGGAGCATCTCTTCAAATCGGGCGTCCATTTCCTCTTCTTCGATAAATTCCCCGCGGTCGGCGTAGGCTTTGCCTTCCGCCACGGCGGAGCGAAAATGCGCTTCCTGGTCAAGAAGCCGTAAGGCAGCATCCTTCAACAATTCGCCCGCATCAGTTTTTCCGCCACGGAGGGCAATCTGTGCCAATTGCGCTTCCTGCTGCTGCGTAAATTGATTTTCCATTGAACTGTGCTCCTTCAACCACAATACCGCTAAGCTTTCCGGGGCGGAGTTGAACCTACCGCATCACAGGATACTTAATCCCCAACTGCTCCAAATACGTATCGAACTTCGCCGAATCATAATACAGCTTACGCATCGCTGGTCGATGCTCATCCATAATCTTCTTATTCAACCAAAGTGCTGGCTGATCCCCATCGCGCAGAAAGCTTTTATACTTCACTTCCTTCGTCTGCACATCGTTGAAATACTCCCACGCCTTTGTCACCAGTTCCGGATGCAGCAACATGTCCAGCATCGTCAGTGCCTGCACTTTGGCTCCAGCCAGCGAACCTTTATGCGCAATCGGAGTGGCCATGGCAATTGCGTTCGCCCAGTTGTGGCCAGGGCCTCCGGGGATGTTCGCGGGATACCGCAACGTCACCGTCGGCACCACCCAGGAAATGTCGCCGATATCGTCCGACCCTGAGTTGGTGGGAATCACTTCCCCGTTGGCATCGGGCGTTTTCGGCACATGAATATCTTCCACCTTCATGGGCAATCCCTTCACCGGAACCTTCAACTCTTTTTGCAGAGCCTTGGCCAATGCCTGATCGTCATCAGACCAAACAGGCAAACCCACCTTCTTGATGTTCTCGTACATCGCTTCGGCAATCGGCTTGTTGAAATGCCCTGCCCAAGCGCTGCCCAGCAGCCGCGACGTGTAGGTTGTATCGGTCATCAACGTGGCTGCCTTGGCCATGTTATCGCCGATTTTCCAAAGGTCAATCACGTGCGTATAGTCGAGCTCTCTGAAGTAATACCAAACCGAAGCCGTTTGCGGAACCACGTTCGGCTGATCACCACCATTGGTGATCACATAGTGCGAACGTTGCGCCAGTCGCAAATGTTCGCGACGAAAGTTCCAGCCAATGTCCATCAACTCCACTGCGTCCAATGCACTTTTGCCACGCCATGGTGCACCGGCACTATGGGCACTCTCGCCCTTGAACTGATATTCAACAGACACCATACCGGTGCCGCTGCCGCCTCCCCAGGACACTCCGAACTCCGATGCCACATGAGTGAACAGCACCACATCCACATCTTTGAATATGCCAGCACGAACCAAATAAGCCTTGCTTCCCAACTGTTCTTCAGCAACCCCTGGCCACAATTTCAAGGTGCCCTGCAGATGTTCCCTCTCCATGATTTTCTTCACCGCAAGTGCGGCGGTAATGTTCAGCGGAACGCCGGAGTTGTGACCTTCACCATGGCCGGGCGCACCATCAATCTGTGCTTCGTGATAGCCCACACCGGGCTTTTGCGAAGCTTGTGGAATGCAATCAATATCGGAACCAAGTGAGATCACCGGCTTCCCTTTGCCCCAGGTTGCCACCCAAGCCGTAGGAATTCCCGCCACGCCGCGTTCAATGGTGAAACCTTCTTTTTCCAAAATACCAGTCAGGTATTTCGACGTTTCTATTTCCTGAAAACCAAGTTCTCCGAAACTGAAAACGCTATCCACCATCACCTGGGTCTGCTTTTTCATCGCATCCACTTGGCCCAGTAGATCAGCCTTCATCGCCGCTTCTTTCCCCGGTTGTGCATTTAAAAATGCCGCAGTTAGCAGCAGTGTAGCCAGAACTCGCATAGACGAAAGACTCCTTCAAATTAGGGTAGCCTATCGCTGACTGACCCCGACAACATAACTCCGCTACACAATATCGGCGAACTGCCGCTTCATCCGCTTGAACAGCCAATGTCCAAAGAAAAACAGGAAAATGGAAAGGATCCAAACCTTCAACATAGGTTCAAATTCCGGGGCGCGACCTTCCAATAAAATCAGCCGATACCCACGGACAAACGCGTACATCGGGTTGCGACGAAATAACGGCATGGCTTGTTGTGGAAGTGACTTGTCTGAATAACAAATGGGCGTCAGGAAGAACCACAGAGTCAGCAGGAAACCATTGATTTGCACCAGGTCGCGCACAAACACTCCGGCTACGGCCATCAGCCAGCACATGCCCATGGTGAACAAAATCTGCGGAATCACCACCATCGGCAACCACACCATACTCTTCTGCAAAAATCCCTTCGCCGCCATCATGAAGAACAGGTAGACCACAAAAGCTAAGCCGCTGGTGACCAGGCCTGAAAGGGTCAGGTTCACCGGTAATATCTCCACAGGAAACAGCAGCTTCTTGACGAAATTTCGATGCTCCCAAACCACGAAAGGGGCGCGGCCCATGGATTCTGAAAACGCCAGCCATGGCAACATGCCGCACAAGAAAAATAGTGCATAACCGGCAGGCGTTCGGTCGCCATCGTATGAAGAATGCAGCACTACACCAAACACGAAAAAGTACGTGGACATCAGCAATATGGGTTGCAACAGCGTCCAAAAAATATCACCGAAAGATCCCTTGTACCGCGCCAGAATATCGCGTTCCACCATAGCGCTAATTAAGCCCCAGTGAGTTGTAATCGTTGTGAAAGGCGCCCTGATGGCTCGCCATAAAGTGGAGGGAAGTAACCGCATCCGCAAACCTCGCAGTGTGGTCCTTCGTTCTTCCAAAATCCGCATTTCGCCATGGTTTACTTCTGCATCAATCAATAAAAAAGACTTGCCGTGTTCATAGGCCCAGCCTTGTGTTGCATGCACCAGGCTTACCCAAAATTGATAGCGACCCTCTTCTTCAGGAACAGGAATTGTAACAGTATGCTCACCAGCATCCTCCACAGGCTCCCATTCGCCTTCAAAAAGAAAAGCACCTTGCGCGGGTTCATAAGCCTGATAAGCAATCGCCACTTGGCCAGGGCTGGTAAATCCAGCGCGCCAATCCGAGGGCAATATTACTTTCACATCCACCTAGTCGCCACCTTCATAGAGCCAAGCTGGATAGCGCACTTTGATGGACCCACTCTTTCTGCCCACCGCATAGATTCCATCGCCCCGAAGTTCACCGGAAAGCTGATACCGTTCCAGCAAATTCTTCACCCAACCATGCCCTGGCTGCGGTTCATCGCGGAACGGACCCGTCTCCAGCAGTGTCACGTCGAATCCAGCATCACTCAACAAACGATGGATTTCCCGAGGCGTATATTCACGATTGTGCCGAGCCTCCACTTCCTCCCCCGGCTTCGATGGTCGAATGTAAGCTGGAAAAAATCCTGGGTGGTAGCCTTCCAGAATCGCTTTAATGGCCCGTAAAGATCCAATGTTCGGTGTGGTCACCACAAAGTGTCCGCCGGGTTTCAGAATGCGATTCACTTCGCTCATCATGAACATTGGGTCTGACGGCAAGTGCTCAATCAATTCCCCACACAGCACGGTGGTGAAATGTTCATCGGGGTAAGGGAAGCGATCTTTTTCCGCATCGAACAAATCCACATCGCACGTAAAGACTTCACCCTTATCGCTGGTCGCTGATTTCGAATCTGTATGGCCAGCCACGCCATAATAGCAGCCGCGCACCTCACCATAGCCCAACTTCGTTTTGAGCGCCGCCGTCACCTGCAGGTAAGCACCCATCTCCAAAATTCGATCCTCCGGACCGCCCTCAGGGGTGATGTCCAGAGTCTTAATCAGCCGTGTAATGTGGGTATCGGCGTAGTCCCTCGATTCACTGCTCCAGCCCAGAATATATTCCGGTTCCACATGGTGCAGTAATGGCCTGGCCAACAGTTCTACGGTTTCTGGTGAAAGCTCTTGCGACGGAGGTGCTTCCTCCGGCTGAGCCCATTCCGACCCGTCTCTTACCGACCGCAGGAAATCCACATAGCGTTCCGCTGCCAGTTCCCAATTGCATTCGCGGGCCACCCAGTCACGAGCCCTTTCCCCAATTTCCCTAGCCAACTGTGGTCGGGAAACCAGCAGATTCAGATACTCAAAAATAGTGTCTTCTTCGCGGGAATCCACTGGAACTTTTAGACAAATGGAATCAGGAAATTCGGCGAAGCTTCCTACGTCACTCACCAACACGGGCTGTCCCAGACCCAACGATCGCAACAACGTCCCTGAGCTTTCTCCTACCGTTGGGAAGCGCAGATTCAAAACCACATCGACGGCGGAAATATATCCGGCAAAATCTTCCAGCGGCGTGAATCCCAACATCCGCACATTCTCTTGCAATCCCAGGCTGCGAATCAATTCAGCCAACGGGAAATCAGCATGCGCTTCGCCCACCAGAATCATTTTGGCATCGTCCCGCAAACGCACCAATCGACGAAATGCCCGTAAAGATTCAGCAATTCTCTTATACGGCTTCAAGAATCCGAAAATGCCAATCAGTGGAGTGGTTTCATCCAGACCCAACTTATGGCGGAAGTTCATGCGATCCGAATCAGGCAGCCAGGCACCATGTGGGATTCGCGCTATCGGCCCACTGAATCCAGCGTTACGCAAGTCAGTTTGCACAGCTTTGCTATGAACAATGGCCGCCTTCGAATGTTCCAAAATACGGCGCAGCATGGGCACACCGTCATAGTCTGGACCCACTTCCAATTTCCTCACGCGTTGGGCAAAGGCCAGTGCTGCAGGGCCGCCGTCGTGCTCACATTCCAGCACGTAGCTATCCCAATCGTTGCGCTTGATGGTCAGCCCGGCCATCAAATGATGCAGGTTCGATTCGTGCATCACCACCGTGCCCGGAAATTCCAGTGCCATTTCATAGACAAATTCGTGATGCGGATTATTGCCTATCTGATACAGCAGTGCATCATAGTCCGCCGGGTTGAATGAATCGGGCTTGGCGTGGAACACCTCCACATCAGCCAGCGCTTTCAAATGATCAACCAGCACAGCAGAATAATCGGCAATGCCGCTCTTAGTAGGCGGCATAGGTGAAAAAAACGCGATCTTCAGGGGACCAACTCCATGGAAAAAGTTCCAAGTGAAAAAGGTACGCGGAACAACACAGGCGTGCGCGATTCATTCCTGGCAAAGAATACTTCAAAGGTGGCTTTTGATGCTGGACCCTTGAAGCTGACGCGATACTTATCGGAATTGGTGGGCGTGCCTCCAATGGGAATCAGTTGCGTCCCCAGCAGTTCAAACTGAACGTCGTAAGGTCCGCCGTAGTAAACGATTTGGGCTTGTGGAACGCGCCCACTGATCAATTCCTGGCGAGCATAGAAGAGAAATCCTAAGGCATCGTGTGGGCAGGAATTCGTACTGAATTCTGTAGTCCCGCCGCCATCAGTTTTCCTTTGGGCATTGGCTGCGGCAAGATCGAACGTAGTGGTCTCTTTCGATTTACGATTGCCGTGAGCCGAAGCGCGTGAGAATTCTACAGAGCATAAGCCAGCGTTGAGGGTAGCGCTGAAGCGGTCCAAAATTTGGAACGCCGGAATGGATGCATCCATGGTCAGTTCCAGTTTCCAATTGCCTTCGGTGGGAATGGTTTTCAGTTGTGCTTCACCAAGACTAATGCCACTCGGCCAATTCAACTGGTATCGCAAGGTTTCAGCGTTTGGTTTGGTGGCTGCTTGAAGGGAGGTAATGCACAGCAAGGCAAGGCACAAGAAACGATCCTTTGGAGCAATCATCACCTTACCGCCGTGGCCTTGCGCGACCGAGTGCGCAGGTTTTCTCCACATACTTCGTGATATACCTCAATCGTCATTTGCGCCGTTCTGGCCCACGAAAATTGCGCCGCATTCTGTTGCCCAAGACGTTCCATGCGCTGGCGCAACTCAGGGTTCAACAACAGGTCGCGCATCGCCCGCACCATCTCACTGGTCGATTCAGGGTTGAACAACAATCCTGCCGAATCGGCCACTTCCGGCATGGCTGAGGAATTGGAACAGGCCACCGCCCTGCCGCATGCCATAGCTTCCAGAATGGGCAAGCCAAAGCCTTCATAAAAGGAAGGGAACACAAAAATGTCGCAAGCACTGTACAATTGCAGCAGTTCTTTTTCGTTCACGTAATCTGTGAAGTGGATCCTGTCTTTCACCAAAGACTTCTTCGCTGCCTGATGGACATGTGGGGCAAACCAGGTTTCCTTCCCCACCAGCACCAGATAATGCGGCAGGTCAGGATGAGCGCAAAGCAGTTCCTCAAATGCCCGAATCAAACCGATTTGGTTCTTACGCGGTTGCAGGTCGCCCACGGTTAGGATAAACGGGCCGGGGACTTTGAACCTGCCTTCCACAAAAGCCTTGGCATGTTGCCTGGGCTGCGGACGGAACGCTCTGGAAACTCCCGCTGGCACCACTGCAATCCGGGCCGGGTCCATGTCGTAAGCCCGGGCGATTCCTTGGCGCGAAAATTCACTAAGTGTCAGAACGCGGGATGCAGATTGAACAGTTCTTTTTACTGTGTATTGAAGTTGCAATCTGCGGGCTCGCGTGAAAAATTCCGGATGTTCCAGAAAGCTGACGTCATGAACGCTGACTACCACAGGGACGGGACAGGCGATGGGTCCGGTAAATTGCACGTGAACTAAATCGGCTTTATCCTGGCGAAGTTTTCGGGAAAGGTCGTAGCCGAGTCGGACAAACGGGTTGCCGGAAATTGTCCTGGTTTCAAAGCGCGCCGGGACAAGCCTCTCCGCACCTGGAGCCGACACATAGGCCAGAAACTCCGAGTCTTCGTTTAACTCCTCGAATCCATCGAGAAGGTTTCGAACGTAAGCCTCGTTCCCCGTTAAATGACGCCCTAAGGCATGTGCATCTACACAAAAACGCATGCGCGTGTCTCTAATTATAGATCGTTACCGGCCTTCGTGGTTTTGCGAGTGAATTACATTATTTTGAAAGAGATGGGCCGATTCAAGCTTTTTCCAAGCGGCATCCCACGTGTATTCCCTTTCGTATAAACACCTTCCAGCCGCCCCGAGTTGCAGGCAGCGGTCTGGATTATCGAGAAGCTTTCGTAATGTTTCCGCAAAGTTTATGGGTGTATCGGCAATCAAAATTTCTTTCCCCTCCCCATAATCCAAACCTTGGGCCCCTAAAGTAGTGGAAACCACCGGTAAACCAGCAGCCCAGGCCTCCAGGATTTTGATGCGTGTTCCGCTTCCAGACAGCAGCGGTACAATGGCGATTCTGCTGGCAGCAATCGCCGGTACAGCCTTTTCCACGGGGCCAGTCAACACAATGCGCTTGTCTCCAGCAACAACGCCACGGACCGCGTCGGGATGTAGCCCCACAATTCGCCATGTTACGGAGGGGTGGGTGGCCGAAAGCAATGGCCAAACTTCACGATAAAACCAGTCCACAGCCGTCTTGTTCGGCGGATATTCCAGATTTCCAGAAAACACCAGGTCTGCCTGCCTCGCCACTTGCGGCAGCGGAGTGGACGGTATGGAATTAGGGAACACGTGGATGTTGCTGGAATACTGGCCAATATTTTGCGCGTCGCTCACCGAACAAGTCAGCAGGCAATCAAATTGTGGGAGTAGCTGAGCTTCCAAGGCTCGGCAGGCTTCAGCCCAGCCCTCATGAGCCATGGAAATGGGCCATGGGTCTGATTTGGCGTAAGTATCGAATAGGGTCGATTCTATATTGTGCAGGTTCAAACAGGTTTGTTTGGCATGGGGTTGAATTGCCGGCAGCAGCGGTGCACACCACAAATGTTCAAACATTGCCATTTCGTATTGCTGACCCGCAATCGCTTCCAGGACTTCCCGTTGATACCCTTGAAAACGGTCCACCAAGGGTGGGATACCGCGCAATAGACGTGTTCCATTGCGCCACGCTTTGGCCAACAGATTCCGCTGATGATGGCGCAAGGGAATGGTTAGGACACGCCGCACCAATCCTTGCGGAAAGTCGCGAGCCGGATCGGAATGCTCTGGCTGACCGAACACAATCACATCCAACTCATAGCGTCGGGCTAGAAATTCAATCATGGAAGCGGTTCGAAGTGCACCGCCACCGATGGCCGGATAAGGCGCTTCAGGCGATATCAGAAGTGCTTTCACTTTCCACCCCGGTGAAAACGAGCGATAGCTTCCTGATAGACTTCCCGTGTTTTGCGCGCCGTATTCTGCCAGGAAAATTGATGGGCTCGTAGCAGTCCTTGCTCCTTCATAGATCGTCGTCGATCCGGTCGGGTGATTACGGTCCGCATGGCTTCGGCCCATTGGTTTGGATTGGAAGCATCGCAATGGATGGCCGCTCCGTTGGCTAATTCGGTGAGTGCTGCATCAGTGGATGCAATCACCGGAGCTCCACAGGCCATGGCTTCCAGCACAGGCAATCCGAATCCTTCGTAGTGCGATGGGTACACTACGGCAATGGCTCCGCAATAAAGGCCTGGTAGGGCCGCATCCTTCACTTCACCGGCAAATTCCAAGCCGGGATGTTGAGCAATGGGTGGGCAATCGTCACGACGACGGCCAACCAGGATAAGTTTCACTCCATGTTCAATGTAAATTTGCTTCCAGGCCTCCACCAGAAAGGGGATGTTCTTGCGCGGTTCCAGCGTACCCACATAGAGCAGATACGGTTCGGCAGATGGCATTGACAATGGCATTGACATTGTCATTGACAGTGCCACGGGCTTGAAATGGGCACCGGCAGCCAATGGGACGGCCACCACCCGATCCTCCGCTAAATGGAAGCGGCTGATCACCGCTCTGCGTACTGCTTGGCAATCGGTGATAACCATGGTGGCCAGGCCCAGGCGCAACAGCAGCGGGGTGCGGCGGCGAATACGACCTGCACCATGATGCCAATCAGGATTCATCCATGGAGATAGGTCATGGACGGTCATCACGGAAGCACAGGCAGGAAGGTAGGGAACAGAAAAATCTGTACCGTGGAAAACGTCGGCCTTCATTTTTCTCAGTTGTTTGGGAAGCCCATACATCCACCAGCGGCGCTCCCAAACGGTGAGCGACGGATTGCCCTGGTCGGAAAGATAATGGATTTCATCATCCGGGAAGGATTCCGTCAGCGATTGGAAAAGGGCTGAAGTATATCGGGAAATGCCGCCGCTGGAAACGGTGAGGGGCGTACTGTCAATCGCAACTTTCAATCCTTTATTTGAACAGATTCGCGGCTCACTGCGGGTAAACTAGATAGAGCAATGCGCGATCGACACAATAGTTGGGGAGCCGTCTAAATAGTGGCCTTCGAAACGGACAATCAGAATTCATCAAACTCCGCCCAGTTCAACTGGCGTCTGGCCGCCATCGTGGGTGCAGTAATGGCGATACTGATTCTGGCCGCAGGGGTTGATTCCCTACGTCAAAAAGAAGAGCCTAAGAAGAAGCCGAAAGCGCTGCAAATGACCACGCTCATCGTGCGCACAACCCCATCAGGGGCCTCCATTCGCATCAATAATGAAGTGAAATGTACGTCCGATTGCACCCTGGAACTGGTAGAGGGCGAACATCAAATTCAAGCCTTTCTCCCCGGTTACGAACCTCGCGTTTCTACCGTAAATTTAGCCCCCGGCGTGCCCATTGATTTGGATTTGACGATGGAAGCCCAAACCATGGGAATGCGTGTCTTCAGCGATCTGCCTTCGGGCAAGGTGGTGCTGGATAACGAAGCGGTGGGCTATTTACAGGACGGCCAGTTAGGCGTGGACCGCATATCGGCAGGGAAACATAAAGTACAACTGGTGTCAGCCAAGGGTTCGGCGGAGTTTGAATTTGAATCCACTCCCGGTGCCGCGCCGCAGTTGGTTTCTCCATTAATCGCAGCGGAACTGTTCGCTTTGGTGGTGGGACATGCCGAGGGTCGGGCGGAGTTGTACACCAACGAACAACCTTTGAAAGTGCAGATGGATGAAAGTCAGATGGGGGAAATTGGACCTCTTGGATTGCAATTGCATAATCTGCAAAAAGGCGACCGGACTTTCGTAGTCGGGGAAGGGCAACGGCAAAAGACTTTGATTGCCCCGTTGGGGTCACAACCGGTGCTGCTGCTTTTTGTAAGATTCGATCCAAACGCCGGAAGCTTGCTGGTGAAATCGAACGAAGAGGACGCTTCGGTTTATCTGAATAATGGCGAATATTGGAAGAAGATCAAGGGTGGGAAAGTCGAGATCAAAAACCTTCCCGTTGGCCCCATGCAAGTGCGAGTTGCCAAATGGCAGTTCAATGCCACGCCGCTATCTATCAAGACTGAAATCAAGAAAGGCGAACAAACAGAACTTTTCTTTCAACTGCGCGCAGCAGCCATCACCTCTGCAACTAAACCGGTGAAAATTGAAGAACCTCCGCCGATGCGGGAAAATCCCACGCCTCCACCAATGCCCTCCTTGGTTCTTCCAAAGTCTTTGATTGTCCAGGGAGGCGATGCCTTTCTATCGCAATGGGAAGATCAGACGAATTGGAGCGACAAAGGCGGCTGGCGCCTGAAGAAAGGCGGCAATTTCGTTTTCTTTGCCAAGCGTCCAGTGCAAGGGACTCTGCGGTTCAGCATGACTTTGGTGAAAGGCAAGAAGCTGCAATGGTTCGCCGGATTTCGAGATTCCAACAACTTTGTACTGTATCAATTGGATGGGGTCAACTTCATTCGCAGAGAGTATGTGGACGGGAAATCGAGCGATTTAAAAACAGCTCATGATATGGAAGGTCGGGGCAGTTTTACAGTGCAAATTCGTGTGGCCCCGGGGTCCATCACACATGAATTGTTGGATGGCGCCGTATGGAAACGAATCGACGTTCTAAGTGGCCCGGGTCGCGACTTTTCCAATGGACGGTTTGGATTGCTCTTGCCTGGCGATGATACCTACGGCGTTTCCAATTTTTATTATTCCGGAAAGTAAGGGGGTCTGATGAAAGTTGCTTTTCGCATCTTAAGCCTTTCTCTGTTCGCTGTGAACAGTGTAGTTGCTGCCGACCAAAATCAAACGGGTGAGGGCAATGAACTCGCCATAAAACTTGCCGCTCAGTCCCCTTTGATTGAAAGTGGTCGGATATACCTAAGCCGTCAGGCGATGCGGGTCCAAGATTCCAAACTGCGTGAAAACACCATGCAACTTCTCACTGGAAAGGGATTTTGCGTCGTTTCACGCGCTGGTTTGAACGCCGAACGGAAGGCCGCTATTTTGAGGGGTCTTCAGAATGAAGGGTTGATTGCCCCAGGATCAGAAAAGAGCATGGCCAGCGGTGTATTTCCAGCGCTGTTAGATGATGCTGGAGACTGTCCTAGACCTCCACAGCCTTATGGTTCGGCACCGGGCAGTTCCTTTGGGGGTCATCATTCGCACCCTGGAGGATTGGTGCTGCACGCGGCTTTCAATCTGACGAATAGTCTGCAACTGGCTGGTGGATATCGGAAAATTTATGGATCCAGCCGAGCGGATGGACTTCCCGTGGTGGCCGCTGGCCTGGATGGAACTTCCGATGTCTTCTTGAGTGAGGATCTGCTGATCGCCGCCCCCATCTGGCACGATTGGGCGAAGACTATGGTTTTTCAATGGAACGCCGATGGTACCGAATTTTCTGAATTCAACTTCGGCGGCAATGGCAAAACAGATGCCTGGGGTGAGCCTGGGGATTCCCGAACGGGCGCGCATCACATTCTTGGAGCTGCAGAAATTATGAAGCGCGGGCTGCCTGCTGACTTCCTGATCACAGTAATGTCAGCCCATGCCGCCCCGGTCAATGGTAACGAATACAAGGTGGTGAACTGGATTCGGGCTGCGGCGATTTTGGCGCAAGTCGATCCCGTGCAGGCAGGCTACTTGATCAAGAATCAAAAGGGGCGTCTACGCCTGGCCAGCTTGCGAGCTGAATACACATTGCATCATCTTTCCGATGCTGACTTCGTCTTCACGGGTCCTGCAGCAGTTACGATGGATGCTCTATTGAAAGAGTTGGCTGGAAAGTTTGGAGTGGCCGCCCAGTTCAATACGCAATTCCGCAATCCGGTGTTAGCGTACTTGTCGGCGGAACGGTTGATGCTGCTTTATGGCAATGGCGGGATGGAGGCAGTTGAGGCTGAAATCTCTAAATTTATGAAGCACCTGCCCCACCTAAAATGACTTTTGGGTGGGGCAGGCGGGTCACTAACGTTTCACAGGCACGGTCGCTGTGGCTTGGGTAGAAACACCACCGATGGTGATTACCACGGGGACATTTCCATCGGCCAAAGTTGCCGGTAATTTCACATTGAACTGATACAAACCGCTGATGGCACTAGGGGCCAGACCGGCGTATAGAATATCAGCGGCTACAAGCATTGTTCCGCCGATAGTCACCGTAAACGGATCTCGCAGTTTGGCTAACCCGTCCACAATTTCACCCGATTGGTAAACCGGATTACTGAAGCCAAAGCCTGTGCCGAATAAGGAAATTACGTCTCCGGGCTTGGCTGACGTAAACAGCTTTCCGTCAGCAGTCAAGGCGGCAATGCTAGTGCCGTTGAATGTGAAGAAAGCCGGAGAATAAGAGGCCATCATGACGGTTCCCAAATCTGACTTCAATTCGTTTGGCGATCCGGGATTCAGAATGATCGTTACAGGCACTGGACCAGTCTGGCTGATGGTCGGGGTCTGAAAGTTGATCTGGTCCGTTTGTACGTAAGTCACTGGTGCGCGTTGTCCACCAATTTCCACGGCAACACAACTCAATTGCTTGGGGAAAGAACCGTTCACAAAATCACCACTACCGGCAACGCGACTGCGACCGGCAACTTCAAAATCGAGCCCAAATACTGAACCGATGGTGTTCGCCGAAAGAACGCTCGCAAAGCTTGCGGCATTGGTCAAGCTGCGCAGAGTTGGCTTCTTGGTAAGGGTACAGGCGCCACCTGCTTTAACCCGTAGCTGGGTATTGTAAATGCGATCCCCAGCATTGGTGCTGCTGTTGTCTGCGGCGTTACCGGCAACGTAAAAAATCACGTCGCCAATTTCGTTTGCGGGGGGCGTCCATTCCATTTCCCACTCCACTCCATTGGGTGTCCCTGCGCGGTTCGATGCCGCATTGTGGGTGGCAAATTCCAAGCCACCGTTACAGGGAGGAGTTCCGGTTCCACAGACAACTCGGATGGAGTCACTAGCTGTGAATGAACCAGCCATGACTTGGTCGTTGGTTGCTGAACGGGCTGTCAATTCAAACCCCCACCTCAATCCTTGTGGGTGCTCCACTTTCACCTTAACAATCTGTTTTACTCCGGGTGTGTAGCCGACTGCGGTCACAGTAACTTTGCCCAAAGTATCGGGATTGAGGGCGAAAGTCCGATGGCAGGCCGTGCACGTTGCCCCGGCCTGGTCCCCTGGGACTCCGGCGCGGAAAGCCGGAGGTCCAGAGGAAAAGCCAAATGCGCTAGGCAGGGCGGCAAAGGCCCAGAGGGTGAGAAGTGATCGAGTGAGGGTTTTAGGTGTCATGGTTTTAATATTGTGAGTAACGCGCCGATTTGGGTGCGTTGTCCGTTGATCGTAGCAATAATTGCCTGATCTCCGTTGGGCACTAAAGCGGGAATGGTTACGTTCATCTGGTAAAGTCCGGCTCCAGTCAAACCAGCGAACGCAACGGGTGAATCAATACCGCCGATGGTGATGGTCACCGGGCGGGAAGTTTTGGATGCCCCACTAAATACAGAACCGGCAGGGACTGGAGTTTCGGTAGGCCCAAAGCCAGTTCCGAAAAGCAGCAATACATCGCCGGGCTTGGCTGGGACGGTGGTCAATGACGCACCGAACAATTTGTCCTTGGCGGTAAAGACTCCGTCAGAACGAACTGCCGCGACATAGTTGGAAGGAAACATGAAGAAGCCGGGCTGTTCCGCTATCAGATTGGCCGTGAAGGCGTCACTTGTGCCATCGGCTGTGGTTACCGTAACTGCAACGGGGCCAAGGGAAGCATCGGTAGGTGCCTGAACGTTGAGTTGTGTATCGCTGATGTAATAGACAGAGGCATCTTTGTTGTTTATCTTGACGCTGATGCCATCAAGGCTGGATGGCAGTTTCCCATTCACGATTTCTGTAGCTGAGTTCCAGGTGCGGTTGGATGTTGTGTTGAATTTGCCGTTGAGGGTCGTCCAGGAATCGGAAACGATCCCGGCCACAAAGCTGGCACCATTGGACACACCGGAGATTGTGGGCTTGGTGATAGGCGAAAGTGTGGCAGTAGCGGTGTAGATATGGTCACCCGACTGTGAACCATTTCCATTGGCCGCGTTACCGGAAACATAGAACATAATGTTGCCTAAGTTGGTTGCTGGCGGGGTCCAATCGAATTCAAAGAAGTTAGCGCTATTGGGCCTGGAATGCTCAACATACTCAAGAGGCGCTGTTGCCCTGCACGTATTTGTAGAAGTTGGTCGTTCGCTGCCGTCTTCGCAGAGAATCGTGTAAGCTGTTGACACAACAGTAAAGGTTCCGGCTTGGCCCCTGGTCAAATTGGATGCCAAACGGGAGGTTGCCTGAAATCCGTATACCCGAGCTGCGGAATCGGTGATGGTTACCCGAACGCGAATTTTCTGCCCAGGGGTGTAGGTTAATCCGTTGGGGAACGTCAGGGCGACATTGCCGCCTCCGGCATTCAAAGCGGTACCGGTATGACACCCGGCTTGCGCGCAGGATTGCGGTGAACTATCGCCAGGAGCGGCAGTGCTTCTAGCATCAGGACCAGATGAAAACCCCCAAACCAGTAGCGGCGCACTGAACATAATGACGGCTACTTTCGCGAATTGAATATTCCTTGTTCTAACCATAATAAAAAAAGATCCTCCCTAGTGTAATCAGAAATGCGTCTTCCACAACTGTTTGAGGGGAAGAATTCACAACCTATCTATAATGTTTCAACTGTTAATTTTTGCAAGGCCTTACGAGTAGTGGTTGACATTGGCTGACGAGCCAAGTCGTTACCATTCATTAACTTAAATCCGACAGGGATTTTTTCGACGGAGGCGCTGACCAACTCAAACCGATATATGTGATTGGTGATGGAATGATTAAAAGTCCCTAAACATTTTCCTTTCACTGCGCCGGGCAGCATTTCGGCTTCGGGGAGCTCCCAAAAACCGGCCATCTTCCTGGAATCGGCAGGTCGCTGCCATAACAATATTTTACCCTCCTTCTTAACTAAGAGTAGGCGGCGGTCCACGCGGAACATTAATGTTTTCTTTTGTTTTAGAGGCAGCTCCCGTTCAATGCCTGCGCCCCTTGCCTGACAATACTTTTCCACCGGGCATTCTGGACACTTGGGATCGCGAGGCAAGCAGATGGTTGCGCCTAGTTCCATCATGGCCTGGTTGTGCCGACCCGGATTTTTACGATCTAACAGTGCATCGGCCACGGCAATCAACCTTCGTCGAACGACGGCTGATCCTATATCTCCTTTCTCTGCGGAAATGCGGCTGGTGACACGAATGACATTTCCATCCACTGCCGCATGGGCCAACCCGAAGGCGATGCTGCCTACGGCCGCAGCCGTATAATCGCCAACTCCAGGTAGCTGTCTAATCTGGTCGTAAGACGTCGGAAAAGCCCCCGCAGCGGCCATTATTTTTGCGGCTTTTTGTAAATTACGAGCACGGGAGTAATAACCTAAGCCGCTCCAGGCGGCAAGCAATACAGGTTCAGGGGCGGCAGCCAGGATATGGACGGTGGGGAATTTGTTCAGGAATGCCGCATAGAATGGGATCACTGCAGCGACTCGGGTTTGCTGGAGCATGATTTCAGATACGAGGATGTTGTAAGGGTCCCGCGAGGATCGCCATGGGAGAGGGCGCGCATGGGCATCGTACCAGGTCGCCAAAATCCGGGACAGATAGCTCATTTCCGGATTTCCGTAAGAGGGCAGGCTGTCAAAAGTGCCTGCCCCACAATAGCAGGTGCAGTTTCTGAGTTTGCCCAGTGTTGTGATGTTTGTTCAGACTGGCAAGGTAACTGGCAGGCTGAAAACCCAATGTCATATAGTTTTCCTGCATCCCTGTAGAATCTCCAACGTTTTTGTTGGGATAACCCGTGGTTAAAAGACCGCTCCCTTGCGGTAACGGCTCGGTAACGCACTGATTCTACAGAGCCGTGACCGCAAGGGAGCGGTCTTTCAAAGGCCTGATACTCTTCACTCCAACACTTGAAGCTGTCCGATTGCGGAAAACTAAGTAGCATTGGGCAATTCCGCCTGCCGTTTTCATCTTCCGGTATCAGCACTCCCAAATTTGATGCGATCATCCTGCCGTCTCTTATAATAAAAGTATCCCTTTGGAAGAATCTATTGTCATTCGTGGTGCGAAGGTTCACAACCTTAAAAACCTGTCGCTTTCGTTGCCACACAACAAACTTACCGTTATCACCGGCGTTTCCGGATCTGGAAAATCGTCTTTGGTGTTCGATACTATCTATGCCGAAGGCCAGCGGCGCTATGTGGAATCGCTTTCCGCCTATGCTCGTCAATTTTTGGACCGCATGGAAAAGCCCGCTGTCGATGAGATTACCGGCATTGCCCCGCCCATCGCCATTCGCCAGAAAAACACCACCCGCAATCCACGTTCGACAGTGGCCACTTCTACCGAAATTTACGACTTTCTGCGACTGCTCTACGCCCGTGCTGGACGCACCTTTTGTTCGCAATGTGGAAACCGCGTCCTGAAAGATACTGTTGATCAAATTGCAGCAGTAATGTTGCAACAGGCGGAAGGGTCGCGATGGTATGCGCTGTTCCCGGTGGGCGCACATCCTGACCAAGCCATCATGCGGGAACACTTGATGGGCCTGCGGGCGCGGGGATTTAATCGTCTGTTTCAAAACGGTAAAACCTTCGAATTTTCAGCGCCGGAATCGCTACTGGAAATCAATTTCGATATCCCTTTGTTCATCCTTGTGGATCGTCTGGCTATTCGTCCTGATCTGCATTCCCGTCTGGTGGATACAGTTGAAATCTGCTACCGCGAATCTGGAGAAATCATTTTTGAGCAAGCCGGTGTACCTGAACCGGGCCAACTGAAATTCAGCGAAAAGTTTTCCTGCAAAGCCTGCAACATCCCACTAGCCGAACCTGAGCCGCGTATGTTCAGCTTCAACAGTCCTTTTGGTGCCTGTGCACGCTGCCAGGGATTCGGAAATGTGGTTGATTACGACATGGATCTAATCATTCCTGACACCAGCCTTTCCATCAACTCTGGAGCCATCGCCCCTTGGGCCAGAGACGCCTACCGTTCCTGGCTGCGCGAATTCAAGGCCAGCCATACTGGCAAGGTTCGCCTATTTGTCCCCTACTCAGAATTGAACCCAACTGAAAAGAAAATTACTCAGGAATATATTATTAAAACTTTTTTCCCAGCGGTTGAGGCGAAGAAGTATAAGGTTCATGTGCGGGTGTTCCTTAGCCGCTACCGTGGCTATGCTGAGTGCGGCGATTGCCGAGGGTCGCGCCTGCGCAAAGACGCTTTGAACGTGCGCGTAGGCAGCTTTAATCTGGCTGACCTGGTGAAGATGAACATTGCGGAATCATTCGAGTTTTTCCGCTCTTTGGAACTGAGTCCGGAAGAAACTAAGATCGCCGGAAAGATTCTGGTTGAGATTAATCAGCGTCTGCAATTCCTGAATGATGTGGGCCTGGAGTATCTGACGTTAGACCGTCTTTCAGCGACGTTATCGGGCGGTGAAGCGCAGCGCATTACACTGGCAACCTGTTTAGGATCGAAGCTGGTGGGCGCGGTTTATGTGCTGGATGAACCGTCTATTGGACTGCATAGCCGGGACACCGGTCGGCTGATTAAGATCCTGGAAAACTTGCGCGAATTGGGCAATACGATTTTAGTGGTGGAGCATGATCCCGACGTGATGCGCTCTGCCGATCACATTGTGGACATGGGTCCAGGTGCAGGGGAAAGTGGCGGCAACGTGATGTTTGAAGGATCGTTGAAGCAGTTGCTTTCGCCGAAAAATACTTCTCTTACCGGGCGCTATCTGCGTGGCGAACTGGTGACCATGCAACGCGGACCGAAGCGGGAAGTGAACCGTCATCGGGTCATAAAGTTTTTGGGGGCACGGGCCAATAATTTAAAGAACATTGACGTTGGCATTCCATTGGACATGATGGTGTGCGTGACGGGCGTATCGGGATCGGGCAAATCGAGCCTGGTGCATGATGTGATTTACAAAACACTGGATCGTCGCATTCTGCGGGAAGACATGGACACCGAGGATGAAGAGGAGTTTGGTCCAGCGATGAAGGCTACTTGCCGATCGGTTGAAAATGCCAGCCTGATCAGTAGCGTGGTGATGGTGGATCAGAGCCCCATTGGGCGCACGCCTCGTTCGAATCCGGTTACTTATATCAAGGCATTCGATACCATTCGCGAACTGTTTGCGCAGACTCCAGAGGCAACCAAGCGTGGCTATAACGCCGGGCACTTTTCCTTCAACATTCCTGGTGGACGTTGCGAAGTTTGCCAAGGCGACGGCACAGTGACGGTGGAAATGCAGTTCCTGGCCGATGTGGAACTGATTTGCGAAGAGTGCAAAGGGACGCGCTATAAGAGCAGTGTTCTGGATTGCAAATACAAGATGATGAGCATTCATGAAGTGCTGGGCTTGACGGTGACGGAAGCTGTACGCTTCTTTGCATCGACCCAAAAGTTGGTGAGCAAACTCAAAGTTTTGGAAGACGTGGGCTTGGGTTATTTGAGGCTGGGGCAATCGGCGACAACGCTTTCTGGAGGCGAGGCGCAGCGGGTGAAACTGGCAGCGCACCTGGCACAATCGACAAGCAAGGGGACACTGTTCATTTTCGACGAACCGACCACAGGCCTGCACTTCGACGACATTCGTAAGTTGTTGGATGCGTTTGAACGGCTGATTCGTAACGGCGGAAGTCTGCTGGTGATTGAGCATAATATGGAAGTGATTCGCAGTTCGGATTGGATCATTGATTTGGGTCCGGAAGGTGGATCGGGTGGGGGTCATATTGTGGCCGAAGGCGACCCGGATGACATTGCCAAGGTAAAGGAATCGCACACTGGGCATTTTTTACAGGCATAGATTTTTTGGAATTGCGACGTTGATGCTGCTCTATGGGGCAGCACTAATGTACGAAGCCAAGCACTTGGGCTTGACCATTGATGAACCCTCCCACTTTGCCGCAGCGTATCTGTACTGGCTGGGTGAAGATATTCTGCAACCGGCTGACACTCCACCGCTCACCCGCGCCATCAGCGGTTGGGTACCAATCCTTTTATACGCGCCTGATCCTATGGAGACCAAGGGCTGGAAAAACAAAGATGCTTACCAAATTGGGATTGAAATTCTGGGGAAGCAACATATCCGCGCGCGACGCCTGTTGTTTTATACTCGGCGGCCGTTTATTGTGTTTCCATTGTTGATTGTATTTCTAATTTGGCATTGGGCACGGCAGTTGTTTGGTGAAGTGGTGGCCCTCATTTTGGCTGCTTGCGCGTGCCTTGAGCCAACTATGCTGGGGCACGGTGCGCTGATTAAATCGGACGTGCCAGCCGCATTTGCCGCGCTGCTGTTCGCCTATACGGCTTGGCGATACTGGCAGACTCCAACTCTTATACGATTACTGTTTCTAACCCTAGCTAGCACCATGGCATTGCTTACAAAGTTCACCTTGCTGCCGCTAGTGGTCCTGGGATTTTTGCTGGCCTTATGGAAAGGTCCACGCCTTCTGGCCGCAGTAGCCATGCCGCCATTCTTTTACTTTGCAGTGCTGGCTATTTCGCAATTCAAAACAGGACCACTTTCGGCGTTGGATCGGGCACAATTTCCTGACCCGGGAGTTCCGCAGTGGGTCATCCGCTGTGTAGAACCGTTGGCAAATTTGCCGTGGCCTCATCAATTTATAAAAGGGCTGACCTATGTGGGCAACAGTATGCTGACGGTTGGATTTCCTGGATACATGTTGGGTCGCAGGGCTGAAATTTGGGAACCTAGTTACTTTCCGCTTTGTTGGGCGATCAAATTTCCCATTGTGCTTCAGTTGCTGACGCTGGCAGGCTTGACGGTGTTGTGTGTTCGACTTTGGCGTCGTCAAGCAGATGCTGCGGATGCGGCGATTTGGGGATCGGCGATGCTCTATTTTGGGGCAGGCGTGATGTCTAACTTCCACATTGGATTTCGTCACGTGCTGCCGGCGCTACCCTTTTTCATATTGGGAAGTGGCTTCGCGATTGAGTTACTTTGGCGTCATCGGATAGGGAAAGGAGTGGTTGCGGTTGGCGTCGCATTCCTGGCGATTTCGTCAATGCGAGTTTACCCAAACGGCATTTCCTACTTCAACGAATGGATGGGCGGTCCTACAAATGGTTGGCGCTATTTGGCAGATAGCAACTTGGATTGGGGACAGAACTATCCAGAGCTGGCGGCTTATATTAAGCAACATCCCCAGGAACCACTGCACACGTTTCTTTTCAGCTTTGATAACTTGAAGCACTACACCGATGTGGGAACTTTCGTATCACACGATTGGCCATCAGCGGAATCGCCCACTGGAAATCGGTATCAACCGGAAGCTGGCGTGTACGCCATTAGTGTGGACCTGTTGACTGGACTGGTGTTCCCAAAGGGTCAGGAAGATTATCTGGCTGCGTTCCGTGATCGGCAACCACTGGCGCGTGCTGGTTATTCCATTTTGATTTATCGGGTAGAGTAACAATTCAATAAGTGCGTTATCTGCGTTTATCTGCGCCATCTGCGGATAAAAGGCTACTCCGCTAGCAATCGTAGTAAAGATGGAACTCATATGGGTGCGGCCGCAACCTTACTGCTTCTGCTTCATTCTTACGCTTATAAGCAATAAAATTATCAATGAAATCTGCGGTGAAAACGTCGCCCTTCAACAAGAAGTCGCTATCTTCTTCCAGGCAGGACAACGCTTCATCCAGGCTGCCGGGCATGGAAGGAACGTTTTTCATCTCCTCAGGTGACAAGTCGTAAATGTCTTTATCCAGCGGTTCACCGGGATCAATTTTGCGCAACACTCCATCCATACCGGCCATCAGCATTGCGGCAAAAGCAAGGTAGGGATTGGCTGCTGTGTCGGGCGGGCGGAACTCCACGCGCTTCGCTTTGGGACTGGAAGAGTACATGGGAATGCGGCAAGCGGCGGAACGATTTCTGCGGCTATATGCCAAGTTCACTGGGGCTTCGTAACCTGGAACCAGCCGTTTGTAGCTGTTGGTGGTGGGTGCGATCAATGCAGAAAGGGCTCGGGCATGCTTAAGCAATCCGCCGATGTACCACAAGGCCATCTGACTGAGCCCGGCATAGCCATCGCCTGCAAACAGAGGCTTACCGTCTTTCCACAAACTTTGATGGCAGTGCATGCCGGAACCATTGTCCTGAAACAGCGGCTTAGGCATGAAAGTTGCGGTCTTGCCGTACTGATGGGCCACGTTGCGCACAATGTATTTGTAGAGCATCATGTTGTCAGCCGATTTCACCAGGGTGTTAAACTTCTGATCAATCTCACATTGCCCGGCGGTGGCCACTTCATGATGGTGGCATTCAATAACCAGGCCACAACGCTCCATGACAGAAACCATTTCAGCGCGCAGATCCTGATAATGATCGGTGGGTGGAACTGGAAAATAGCCTTCTTTGTAGCGAGGTCGGTAGCCGGAATTTTCACCTTGCTTGCCGGAATTCCAACGGCCTTCCTGGGCGTCAATGTGATAGTAACTTTCGTGCTGATTGGTATCGAACCGCACGTTGTCAAAAATAAAGAACTCGGCTTCGGCACCAAAGAAACAGGTATCGGCAATGCCTGTGGTTTTCAGATACGCTTCGGCCTTTTGGGCGATAAAGCGGGGGTCCCGTTCGTACTTCACGCGCGTAATGGGATCAATCACATTGGCTGTCATCACCAAAGTAGGCAGCTCATAAAACGGATCCATGACGGCGGTGGAAGGATCGGGAATAAGTAGCATGTCACTTTCATTGATGGCGTTCCAGCCGCGGATGCTGGAGCCGTCAATGCCCAGGCCATCTTCAAACGTGCTGGATTCCAGCATGTGGATGGGATAGGAAATGTGCTGCTGTAATCCGGGGATATCGGTAAACCGGATATCCATCTGTTCCGCATGATTGTCTATAGCGAACTGCAATACTTCTTTGGGACTCATTGACCCTCCGCGGGTAGTAACGACGCAATCTGATAGTATCCAATGCTTTCTGTTAGGGTCAAATAGGATAAGTTTATGGAGCAGATTAGTTTAGGGCTTGAACGCCGCCAATTTTCAGTTAGCGAATTGACCTACGCCATTGCCAACACGTTGCAATCGACATTTAGTAACATCTGGATTTCGGGAGAAATTTCTGGATTGAAGATGGCATCCAGTGGTCATTGCTACTTTACTTTAAAGGACGATGAAGCACAAATTCGTTGTGCCGTTTGGCGCAATGCTTACCGGTTACTGCGATCAAAACCGCAGGACGGGATGCTGGTGCTGGTACGCGGAAGAGTGGAAGTGTATCCACCGCGCGGTGAGTATCAACTGATTGTAGAAACCGTGGAGCCATTGGGGCTGGGTGCCTTGCAGCATGACTTTGATCAATTGCGCAAAAAGTTAGCGGCTGAAGGATTGTTCGACCCTGCAACGAAGCGTCCCTTGCCTACCCTGCCCCGCAAAATCGGCATTGTCACATCGCCCACAGGAGCGGTTATCCGCGACATGCTGCATGTTTTTGCCCGCCGATTTCCGGGCCTACATATTCGAATTTATCCAGCGTTGGTGCAAGGGCAAGGATCGGTGGAACAGGTGATTGACGGGATTGAATACTTCAGCAACACCACTTGGGCAGACTTGGTGATTGTGGCGCGCGGGGGAGGTTCCATTGAAGATTTATGGACCTTCAATGAGGAATCTGTAGCGAGGGCAATTGCCAATTGCAGTGTGCCGGTGATTTCGGCGATCGGCCACGAAACGGATTTCACCATTGCCGACTTTGTAGCCGACCTGCGCGCGCCAACGCCTTCCGCTGCGGCGGAGATGGCGGTGCCCACCAAGGACAGTTTGCTGGATCAAACCAACGCCATTGCCAGACGATTAGACCAGGCGATTCGATTTCGGGTTTCGCAAGTCTCGCGACGTCTGGAAATACAGGGAGTGGAGCGTGCGCGGATGCTTTTGGAACGGCGAGTGTATCGCTATGGTCAACGAGTGGACGAACTGGAAGGGCGGGCAGCGAAACGGCTGGATGGCGCGATTACTTTGGCACAGCGGCAATGGCTGTCCATGGATTCGCAATTACGAAAATTGGATCTTCGTTTGAAAATCGCACAAGCGAAGCAGCGGTTAACGTCACTCAGCACGCGCCAACAGACGGCGGTGAATCGGCAATTGGCTGGGGCACAAGCCAGGATGAACCCGCTGGCTGCGGAACTGGCGCAACTGAGTCCGCTGAAGATTTTGGATCGTGGATATTCGATTGTGGAAACGAGCCAGGGTCATGTGGTGATGGACCCAGCTTCAGTGAAAAACAATGAGGCTCTGACTGTCCGTTTAGCGAAAGGTCGCCTGCCGGTGAGAGTTAGTTAGCTCAACCGCAGAGGCAGGGTCTACTTCAGGGCAATCGTTGGAATGCAGCCTACTGCTGCTGAAAAACCTTTGGGAGAAATGGGGGAATTGTTGCCCAAATCCAGTTCATAACGAACGGGGGGACGTGGTTCACGATTACTTCCAACGCCAACGTAAACCTTCCATTCCAGCAAGTAATTTCCGCCTTGGGATTTCCATTCATCGGCTTCACCTAAGAACTGGAAGGCAGCCCAAAGGCCGGGAACATTGGCCCAGGGAAAGTCGCCCATGGAATCAATCTTACTGGTTACACCATGAACGCCGTTCACCTGCCAGACTCGTTTGCCGTCGGAATTGGGTTGCCCGTCAATGGTGAGTGTCACCGTTTGTGACGAGACTTTTTTAAGCGAGTAGGAAATTTTTGGGTCCTGACTATCGCTGGTATACATGCTGTCGGAAATGGCTGCTGCTCTGTTAAAGAAGGCAACAAATGAAGGAGAAATCTTCAATGCAGAATCGGGTTTCACGCCATAGCCTGAAGGATTTTTCACCATGTATTTTTGGAGAGTGGATTCGTAAAAAGCCCACAGAGCCCCATCGGGCTTACGGAACAGGGCGTTGATTTCGGCGACGGTTGCAGAAGTCTTACTGGTTACATTGAACGGAAGCTTACTCATCACACGGCGGTAATCCCCGCAGAAGGCACCGCCCTTTTTGTTGAGCTCATCAGGCCCGGCACCGCGCAACATGCCTTCCACATTGGTGATGGGATCTTCCAACAGCTTTTGCGATTGGGCTTCCAGATGCCCTTGTTCAAATCGGAAATTCTGAGCAATTCCCCGCACAGCCACCCTGGCAGACATCGCGTTATCCAGGCTTCTTTGAGCGACAGTGTCGGTAATTTCAGGTAGGTTGGCAGCGGCTTCAATGGTGGATTGCAGAGTACCCAGCGCAACCATAAAGCCTTGATTGGCAGGATCAATGTAGTGATCTGTGATGGCTGGGGGAACCACGGCTTGGACGGATTGGAAGACTTTGCTCACCTCAGGAACATCCACATTTGTATTTTGAGATGCCAGGGAAAATAATGCGAGTAAGGGGGATTGGTTTCCAGAAAGAAGGTTCAGTTTCCGCGTAGCATCCTTGAGATTGGCATACTTAACAAGCGATGCCGAATTCATGAATAGGCGCCATTCTTTGACGAAATCGTCATAATATCGACGAGTCAGTTCCTGGCTTACACTGGCCCGGTCAATGCCTGCGGGGGTTTGATCACCAAGCACCCATTGTTCAGCACTGAAGTACCGATCAGGATTTTTCAATGAATCTTTCATGGAATCCCAACCGGGTTTGGTGAAAGCTGCAGCGACTTCGTGGGAGTCAATGACAACTTCTGCAGATCCGGCAATCAGTTTGTTGAAGTTAATTGGAGCGCGCGACTTACCAGCATCAATGAGCATGGCCTGGTAAATACGTTCCACCCCACCGAATTGCTTTAAGTAGCGGCGAGCCTTCTCAATGGCTACGGTATCGTTTTCTGACGAAAACGGATTTCCGATTTTCAGTGTGTCGCTGTAGAAATCAAACTGCTTTTTGGCGAGTTCCAATCGGGGGGCGTCCACATTGCGGGAGTTGCTCCAACGATTGAGCAGCACTGGGGAAAGAAAAATCTGAGTGCTCTTATCAGGATTCGACGTTGTGATCAGATAGGCTTTCAATGTGTCGTAGGTTGGTTTGTATTCGGGGCCGGGGGTGAGCGGCAGCGCCGTTAAGGACTCATTCATGGTGGCTTGTGTTTGCGCCATCAGAAGACGACGGAAGCCTTCAAAGTAGAGCCTGCGGGCTTGCGGACGCACTTCATCGCCTGAATAGAGGCCCCAGCGATAAGACCAGGGCGCACCATCTTTGTGAAAGCCTTCCAACAATTCCAGATCCTGACGTTGCGATTCCAGATTTTCCAACGCGTCTCGTGATGCAGAACCTGATCCAGTAATTTCTGCAGGAATGGAACGGGCGGCCTTGGCGATGCGACTTTCGAGGGAACTGTTATTGAAATAAGAAACGATCAGGGCGATAGCGTATAACAAGCTAAGTGCGGCGGCGGAGGCCAACAATATGCGACGCATGAGGCTTGTCCGTGTGCTGACGCCAGCGCTGGACGATTGGGAATCGCCAAACAAAACGTTGTTAAAGAATCGACCGAGAAAGACCCATTGAGGAACTTTTCTTGAAGCTACGGGACGCGGTGCTTCCGCTCTTGGAGCTTCCATGGCTGCACCCAAATTGCCGGTGAAAATTCGAGTCGCTCCCAGATTGAGTTCTGGTTCCCTGGTGGTGATGACTGGTTTTACTTCAGCGGCTGCCCGTTCATTGGTGATGATGGGACGTGCGCCAGAGAAATAAAATCCGCGAAGAAAAGGGCCAAGGGTCAACTGACTGGGTCGGCAAAGTTCTACCAGGAATTGAACAAGGGGTGTCCGTAATTTACGGAACTCACGAGGAAATTCGTAGATGCCGGGCAGGAGACTGGCGTCATTTTCACGAGCTAAAAACTCGGGACGGAAGTTGCATAGAGAAGATGCCAATTGATCAAAGTAGGCGCCGATGCGGCGGGTCTGTTCTTCACTATAAACGCCACTGGCGGGGGTTTGACCTGGTAATGTGACACCTAAAGCCTGGTTAACTTCTTCTTGCGTAAAGTTGCGGACGTAATCTGCGAAGAAGGGTAAGCGGTCAGTTTTGGTGAACAAAACGTATACCGGGATGTTCACGCCGATGGATTGCGAAATTTCGCTAAGACGCGCCCTGACTCCCTTGGCCGCAGCTTGCAATTGTTCTGGACCTGAAAAATTAGCGAAGCGTTCCAGATCAAGAAACACTAGCGCCAGACGGGGGGCTTGTTGGCTATTTTTGACGGCTGACGAAAACGAGGCTGGCTGCAGGCGTCGAACAAGATTTGCCCAGACAGAGGGGTCTGCCATATAGCGACCTGCCAGTTCCACAAAGAGCGTGCGTCGCGCAAACCAAATATTGGCGGCAGGGGTTGCAACGGGTCGGCCATCACGCAAAACTTCACCGGCAAGGAGTTCTGCATCAATGCCGGAGTTCACAATAGTAGTTGTTTTGGCGCTGCCCGATTCTCCTACCAGGAACACCATGGGCAGACTTCCCAGCTTCACACCTTTTTCACTGGGAGAGGAAGCCAGCTTGTACTGTGCGTCGCGAATGAGTACTGAAATATCTTCGGTGGATTCAGATTGAAGAGAGGTGGTGTTAGACGCCGTCTCTTCTTTATTCATCTTGGCCATGTACCAGACAGTAATTCCGGCAGCAGCCAGGCCCAATAGCCACAGAGCGATTCGGAAGACCCAAGCATTGGTGCCATGAAGGCCGAGTAACGAGCTTAAGTACCAGACCAACGATGCGTAGACGGGGTAGAGTAAACCGGCGATTAGAATTGTTTTGCGCATAGGTTCTTCTAGATTTTTTTCAGTGAAGGAATGGAGCGCAGTTCCGAGGTGCCCGAATTCAGGGAACTTTTAAACGTTACGAACAGCACTAAAGCCAGTGCCAGGCAGGTTGCCGCAGCAATCATAAACCAGCGTGTAGCCCGATCCTTCACCTGCGGTGCGGCCATGGCAGTGGGTGCCCAGGATGGAGATAGCTCCCCTTTGGGACCACGGATTCGACGAAGTTTATCGCCAAGGTTGGCCATCACTGCTTGGAGTTCCCCACGGCCACCAGCGCTGAAACGTCCAGTGAAACCAAGAAGCAAGCACAGATAATGGACTTCCAGCACATCACCAAGGTCTGGGGAATCACTTCGCGAAATCAGTTGATCCACATTCTCAAAAAATATAACTCCTGCCAAGTGAGTTTGGAACAACTGCAAGCCAAGCGGTTTGCGCTGCCAATCGGCAAAAAGAGCATTGCGCGCGGTCATGATGGATTCATCCAAAAACCCGACGACGGCCATGGTTGCCATTTTGATATCTTCGCCAGCATAACCAATGATTACGGCCCTCTGTTCGGCGGTTTTCACTGCTTCGGCCATGTGATGACGAAAAGAATCGACATCGGAAAAGCCTTGCCTACCGGCGCGCACACGCACAATTACGGTGAAGACTTCCTGATAGATTAGGGCCAGGTTTTCTGATCTCATAAGCTAATCGTATCCTCCTGGATCTAATCTAGAACAATTTGCAGTTCAAGCGTGGCACCGGGAATATCGCCGGGAATGTAGATGCCCACTTGCTTGGTTTGAACAATGTGATCCCAAAACGGACCACTTCTTGAAATACCAAAATATTGAGATTCAACCGTCGTGGTAATGGCATTCGGCGGCACGGGAAGGTGCGTCAATTCAAGGCCGGGCAAGGCACGACGCACCAATTCCCCAACAAATTTTGCGGAACAGATTTTAACCAACTTTGGAGTTCGCGAAACCAACTCGCTTTCATTGGAGGTGGAACGCACGCCAAGAACCCAACGGGAACGACCGATGCAGCGGTCATCCATGATCTGACCTTCGTAGAAGAAATCGGCCACTTTCTTTAAGGGAATCGTAATGCAATTTGTGGGGATGATGAATTCCAGATGATCGCGAATGTGGCGATCGAGGACGTCGAAACAGGCAGCCAACGCCAAGTGGTCATAAGTAGGCAGGCTGTTGGGATGGGAATTCAAGGAGAACGTACAAAGGGCTCCGGCAATGCGAGAAAGTTCCAGAAACAGTTCCATGGGGTGCCCACGTTTGGTAACCCATAGATGGCGCAAAGGAGCCAGTCCTGAATTGACTGCGTGCAGTAACCAGAAATTCGCAATGGTGCGAGAAGAAAAATCCGATGCCGTCTTTCCTGCTCCAGAACTGGCAAGCGACGTACTTTTTTCTTCCATGATTTCTATCAAGCGACGCAGCAGCAACATGAGCCGTTCACTGCTGCTGATGTTCAAGCAAGGTGGAATCAAATTGGGGTCATAAATGAAGCCACCATCGCCGGATCGCATGATTTGCGCAATGGGGAGGGAGATCAATCCACTGCTTGGCTCTGTATCCAGAATCAATCGCAAGCGCTTGCGGCCGACGCTGACCTGGCGTTCATCCATGCCGGTGGTTTCGTCAAAAAATACTTTCCCTTCGGCGGAATATCGGGCACCATTGGCATCGCCAGTGAGTGACACGTTGGGGCCTTGCGGCAACCGTTCCGGGATGACAAGGCTGACGGTTAACCGATCCCGCGTGGGAGGGAACAGATCACCAATGTTTCTGGTTTCAGGAGGTGCATCGCAGGCAGGAAGGTCAAACGCAAGCCCATCGTTAAAAGTGCCCCGCGCGAATAGCAAAGATACGATGCCATTTTTCAATGCATCTTCATCCAGCGTGATCCCAGTCAAGCCATAGGAATCCAGCCACAGTGCCGAGGTAATGAATGAAATCGAATCCTCGAAGTAGCGGCTTTGAGCTTGAAATTGGTGCGGCCCCAGGTGCATTCCTTCGGACCAAACCAAACGGGAGAGAAGTTTCATAAATGGCTGAAGTGGCCGTTATACAAGGTGACAGCAGAATACGGGTAACCTTTGTAATGTATCATATGGTAGGAAAATAAACCGAGAGTTTCAGGTCAATGGTGGCCAACCTGATGTTTGGGCGAGTTGTGTTTGCTTTGTGGAGAATCTATGCGCTTCGATGACTTTTACGAGTTTCTAGAGCCAGTGCCAATGCTCAATACTGAGGTTGACTATTCTTTTACTGGGCGCGATCAAACTTCAAAAGTTAAGGTTTATATTCATCTTTTGGCGCGCAGCAAAGAGACAGAAAATCTAGCCCTTTTAGCCAAGGTGCCGGCAATGCCAATTGCCTATCGGGAACGAGTTTTAAGAATAGGAGGTGTGGCTGGCTTTCAGTATCTGGTTACGGACAGCCCGATTCGAGCAATCCGCAAATGGCTATCGGCAAAACCGGATGCAGGCGAGCCGACGATGATAGCGCCCATCTCAGGATTTCGCTCAGCGCAAGTTCCTGTTCCGGCCGCTGCCATACCTGTCGTACACCAGGTTGTGCCTCAGTTTGCGCAGCAGGTTGTAGAAAAGCCTCCGGGGGAATTTACCCAGATGTTTTCTGCGCCACAACTGGCGGCGCATCCGGTGGACTTGGCTCCTTTACCTATGGAACTGCCGCAGAAAGAGGCAGGTCCACACCTTGGACAGTTTCGGTTGGGAATGGACGCGGGCGAAAAGTCTTCTGCGGGGGAATTGCCTTCTTCCAATCAAAGTGAGTTTTCAAGAATTTTCAAGCCAGAGGCGGTTGCCAACGCAACCTTGGAATCGAAGGGGAAAGCCGGATTATTTCCGGCGATCCAAACCATGCCTTCAGCGCCCCAAGCAATACAACCAGCACCAAGTGAATTCACCATGCTGATGAAGTCACGGGGTTCGACGCAGCCGGAAGCCATGCCACCGCAGGCGCAGCCGGGTGAGTTTACCAGCTTGTTTCGATCAAATCCGAACGTTCCGGAGGCTTCGCCAATCCCTGCTTCGGATTCAAAAGTGCATATGGTGGGCTTAGCGGAAGCTGGAGAATTCACAATGCTCCTTCAACCGCACGGGATAAATGTAGCGCCTCCTGCACCTGTGATACCAGCACAACCGACACCGGTTGTGGAATTATCGAAGCCGTTTCCGAAAGTTGCGACACCTGATCCTCAAGTTACTCGAATGTTTTCGCAAACGGCGCAGGCACAGCCTATGCTGCCTACGGAAATGCCTTTGCCCCAAGGATCGACTGGTGAATTTATGAGGACATTCCAATCACCACCGCCGCAACCTCAGCAACAAGAACCACCTGCCCCAGTTAGCGCTCAGCCGCAGCCCGGACGAGGTGAGTTCACGCAGATGATGAAATCTCCGATGAATAAATTTGACGGTTTTGGAACAGTTGGCTCAGCGCCACTGCCCGCAGTTCCAAGGGCACCGACGCCGCAGAAATCGTCAGGAGAATTCACCAGTATGTTTGGGCCTGGGGAAACGCCGCTGAATCCTAAGCCACCCACCTTCACACCATCCATGGTGTCAGGCGGAGAAGCCACCAACTATTTCCCAGCGTCCAGGCCGCAACCAATGTCCCAGCCGCCTGCCCATTCCAGTGAGTATACAAACATGTTTGAGGCATCTACACCGCCTCCGGCCGCTGTTGCTCCAACACCAGTAGTGATACCGAAAAAGACCCGGCAACTCTACTTATTCATCGCCTTGGGATCACTGTTTTTGTTGGCAATTTTCATCATCGTATTTTTTGCAGTACGCGGTTAAACAGCCTGCGGTAACACGATGATTAGTTCCATAACGGGGTTGGGAAAATCACCTGGAACGTAAGCCGCCAAATTTCTTGCCCGACGAATTGCTTCCCACGAACCACCGGATTGACTCAAGCTGAAGTAACGGTAATTCAACTTGATCGGAATTGCAGGCGGGTTAGGTACATGCGTCAGCGGGACACCGGGTAGTGCCTTTTCAACTAAGTGATTGATGTAATCCGTTGAACATAATTTAACGAGGGCTGGCACTCTGCCAGTCAAATCTGCAACTGGCACCTCAGCGTTGATGGCCAGGTACATTTTAGTGTTCACCAGATAATCATCCCGATCCAAAGCTGTAGCGTAAATAGAAGGCTGCGTGAGCTTCAGCGGCAAGGAAACGACGTTTGTGGGGACAACAGTATCCAGCAACAAACGCAACTTTTCATCCAGACCAGTAAAGCAAGCGCCAAGGTTATTGTGATCGTAAACAGGAAAATCGCGAGGGTGAACTTTCAAGGAAAAAGTTGTGAGTGCACCGGCAAGTTGCAGCATAGAAGAATAGAGCGCTTCCGGATGACCGCCATGCGTTTCAAAGATATGACGAAAGGCCGGGAAGTGGGTGTTGATTGTATAAAGTAGCCAAAAACTGGCAATGTCTGAAGCACTGAAATCGGCAAGCGTCTGATTTTTATGCTTGCGGGTTCCTGACAGCGCACTGCTGCGAGCGGAAAGAATTTCTACCAAGCGGCGGGCAATGGAAATCAGATAACTGCTGGCGGCAATGTCAACAAGTGGAGGCACAAAATGAGAGTCTAATTCATACCTGCCACCATTTGTCTTATTGACCTTGGCAATTCGAAGGGAAGAACAACCTTCTAGATTTTCTCCTTCAACCAGAAGTCGAAGATTTTTGCGGGCTACCATAATTGGCTTTTCAGAGGTGCCGGTATTGTCGTCGCGCATCATCTGCACTTCGGCGCGATAGCGCGCTTCGCCGCCCTGTTGTGCACTGGTAACATTCACGCCACGTTCACGATAGTTTGGAATGGCCAGAAACACTTCAATGGAATCCTGATCGGGTGCGAACTGGTCAGCCAAAGGTCGTTGGGGCGGTACTTGGTCAGAGGATGGAATGTCGAACAACAGGCCGTCAGGCATAATCCCCGATGCTTCAGAAATGGAAAGAATTCCAGTGGACAGTGCGTCCTGGTTAATTCGTAACCGTTCAAAACCCCAAGGGCGAAAATTCAATGCCTGCAAGTGAAATTGAAGTGATTGCTCCAGGTAGCGATCCTGAAGTTGCAAGTGTTGTGGGTTAAGGAACGTACCTTTGGACCACACAACCGGTTCGAGAAGGGGCATGCAAGTAACTTAGCAGAATTTCAATGCTGGAGATCTACAAAGCAAGAAATCTGCGCTCTGCCAGTTTGCGCACAACTGAGCAACATTGCTGACGGACCTGATCAACAGGAGCATTTACTTTTGCCGTTACGGCAACAATCAATTCATGCAGTGTGCTGTCCCCGGAACAACTTGCCAGAAACTCTGCAACAGGGAATTCAATGGAAATGGTTCCAGGCAAGCCACCCGACAAAGTAAGATTCAACCCGTCAGGCAGCCATGTGTGATCAGTCAACGCAAATGACTGCTGAAGTTTTGTGCCGCTGGCTAAGCGAGGCTTCATCTTCAAGAGTTCTTCATCGGCGGGATTGGTGGACAGGAAAGTTTGCGTGGAAAATAAACTTAAAACTGATTCTCCGATGGGTTCGGAAATGTCTAGCGGCAGTTCTTCAATGCGAAGCCAATTGTCGCCCGTGCGTTTCCGCATACTAAAAAGTCCACCGCAAATCTGTTCGACGTTACTTCGCCGATAGTGCTCCAACCAATCGGTAAACATTTGGGTGGCCCGTTCCGGGTTGATCGAAAATTCCTCTTTGATACGCTCATACGCATAAGATGCCGGGTCACGAGTATAACCACGCATTATCCAAGCATCGCAGCCTGTTCCGTCAAGCCACTCCGCCACACGATCCTGCCAGGATTGCCCCTGCACCTGCACCCATTCGAATGTCATTTGAAGGTATCCGCCGTCGTTCAAATGAGTGGCCCCTTCGCGGACAACTCGGCGGCAGTATTGATCCAGATCCATGGAATTCTCACAATACATCTGGTTGGATGACGGAGTCACAAAGAATGGTGGGTTGGCAAGAATCAAATCGAAACATTGATCTTTGATGGGCTCAAAGGTATCGCCTGTGTAGGTTTCAATGTTGGTGATGCTGTTCAAGCTGGCATTGAAGAGGGTGAACGACTCGGCTCGAGGATTGAGATCAGTAGCAACAATGCGATCCCCGTTTGTGGCAGCCAAAACAGAAAGTACGCCGCAACCTGCGCCTAGGTCGAGGATTGATTTCACATGACGTCGTATGGAAACTTGATTCAAAATTCGGGTAGTCGGATTGGCCCACAAAACAAAATCTTTGGCCTCGGCGGACTTTATGCGATCGAGAGGGTCGGCTACAAACCAATAGTTATCCAGAGGGGTAAGCATAACGGAAGCTTGCAACTGATTTGCTTCAAGATTCAGTAATCCAGAATTGAGCAGGATGGTAAGAATGCCCGGAGGTACAATTTCTGACACCAGTTTGTAATCTAGCGGAATGCCGAATAAAAATAGGCGAAGCAGGAAATTCAGCACGGTGGGTTCCCGCGTGTAGTCCATCAGGTAAGGCCAATTTCCAGAATGACGAGCAGGGAGTTCCCTTAAGCCGGGGCGCTTACGGAATTCAAGATCGGTATAACAGGCGGCTTGGAGAAACTCGCGCAGAGAGTGGGCGTCGGCGGGGGATAGAAGAGTTAACATGATTAACTAATTTATGATAAAGGCTTTGAGAACACTTTTAAAAAGAGAAATCACTTATCCAGACTTTTCGTTACTTGGCCACTGGCAGTTCTAAGAGTACTAGCCAAAATAGCCAAAAAACATGAAGCAAGTGAAATGTTTTGACTTACAATTGTATACATCGTCGATAACTAAGGCGGAATGCTTAAAGTCCTTACCTGCGGCCACTTTAACACTCTTACATGCGAAATCACTTACCACCCAACATTGGGAATTCCTAGTCGAGTAAGTTCGGTTCATGCACCTAGAAACTAAGGACTTGACGTACTGGACGTACCGAGTATATGCTTGAAATCCTACGGAGGCAATTTTGGCAAGAGAGAGCACCCAACACAAGCTTGACCGTGTGCGTTCACCACGGGTCCAGATCACTTACGACGTGGAAGTAGGTGGCGCCATTGAATTAAAAGAACTACCTTTTGTCGTTGGAGTTCTCGGCGACTTAACAGGCCAGCCGGAAGAACCCTTGGCTAAATTAAAGGAACGAAAGTTTGTTGAGGTGAATCCCGACAACTTCGATGCCGTGCTGGAAGGCATGAAACCTCACCTTAATTTCTCAGTGAGAAATATGCTGAGCGAAGAATCCGACGCACCCAACCTCAAAGTGGATTTGAAGTTCAAAACCATGGAAGACTTCGAACCAGAAAATGTCGCGCGCCAGGTGAAGCCATTGAAGGAGCTGCTTGATTTGCGCACTCGACTTTCTGATTTGCGAGGCAGCTTACAAGGCAACGATAAGCTGGAAGAGCTTTTGTTGGATGCCGTCGGCAATACAGAAAAGCTGGATAAATTGAAGAAGGAAATTGGCAGCGAGGAGAAATCCAATGGCTGAGGCGAAATCTTCACAGGCGCAAGCCGCCGAATCTGTAGTTGAAGAACGGGGTCTACTGGACCAGATTGTAGACGAAGGCCGATTCGGTAAAGAGCCGGCTTCCATTGAACGTGGCCGCAATCTAGTTAAGGAATTTGTATCGCAATTCCTGGGCGGATCGATGACCATCGCTCGCGACGCCGAGATGATGGTGAACGCGCGCATCGCTCAAATTGACCACCTGATTTCCATTCAGTTGAACGAGATTCTGCACAACGAATCGTTCCAGAAGTTGGAAGGAACCTGGCGTGGTGTGAAATACCTAATGGATCAGAGCGAAACCGGTGTGATGCTCAAGATCAAGGTCTTGAATTGCACGAAGAAAGAAATGCTGAAAGATCTTCAGCGGGCTCCCGAATTCGATCAGAGCGCCTTGTTCAAAAAGGTATATGAAGAAGAATACGGAGTGTTCGGCGGTGCGCCATTTGGTGCGCTGGTGGGCGATTACGAATTCGGCAAGCACCCTGAAGACATTGAACTGCTGGAAAAGATTTCCAACGTCGCAGCCGCTGCCCATGCACCTTTCGTAAGTGCCGCTGCTCCTGATTTGTTCAACATGTCCAGCTACACAAGTCTGGATGCACCCAGAGACTTGGCCAAGATTTTTGACACCACCGCATACGCAAAGTGGAAATCATTCCGACAGTCCGATGATTCGCGTTACGTTGCGTTATGTCTGCCCCGCACACTTGGCCGGTTGCCCTATGGCAAGGACACCAAGGCTGTAGAAGGTTTCAACTACGAAGAACAGGTGGATGGTTCCGATCATTCAAAGTACCTTTGGATGAACGCGGCATTTGCCCTGGCATCGCGAATGACCAATTCGTTCTCTAAGTTTGGAATGTGCGTCGCTATGCGTGGTGTGGAAGGTGGGGGGTTGGTAGACGGTCTACCTGTCCACAATTTCTACACGGACGAAGGCGATGTGGCAATGAAGTGTCCCACGGAAGTACCTATTACGGACCGTCGTGAAAAGGAACTGGCCGATTTAGGATTTGTTCCGCTGGTGCATTGCAAGGGCACTGACTATGCCGCTTTCTTCGGCGTGCAATCTTGCCAGAAGCCGAAGTTGTATGACACGGATTCGGCCAACGCCAATGCGCGACTTTCTGCGCAATTGCCATATATTATGGCCGTTTCGCGATTTGCGCATTACCTGAAGGCAATGATGCGCGATAAGATCGGCAGCTTCATGTCGCGCACAGATGCCGAAGTATTCTTGAATCGCTGGATTATGAAGTACGTAATTCCCGACGATACGGCATCAGCAGAAATGAAGTCGCGTTGCCCATTGCGTGAGGCCCGAATTGATGTTTCAGAAGTTCCGGGTAAGCCTGGTGTTTATCGGGCAGTTGCATTTTTGCGGCCGCACTTCCAGCTTGACGAATTAACAGTGTCCCTGCGGTTGGTGGCAGAACTGCCAGCTCCTGCAAAGTAAGTAAACGGGCGCCATTTCAAGAAGCCCCATCAGCCTGTTTCCGGACAATCTGGAAACTTAAAAAAATAAAGGGAGATTCCTTATGGCAGTTAATGCCTATCTGTACATTGACGGAGTGGAAGGACCAAGCACCAGTCGCAAAGGCTGCATTGATATCCTATCGTTTAGTTGGGGCGTCAGTCAGACCTCCACCTATGGTGCTGGTGCATCGGGCAAGGAAGCCAAGGCGGGCCGGGCCAACTTCTCAGACCTGAGCGTGATGAAAGTTTTGGACAAAACATCGCCACTGCTCTGTGACCATTGCGCAACAGGCGACATCTTGAAGAAAGTATACATTCTTTACGATAAGCCAGTGGCTGACAAGCAGCAGTCTTACTTCAGAATTTGGCTGAAAGACGCTTTGATCACAAGCGTGCAGTTGAGTGGTTCAAGCGAGAATCCTACGGAAAGTTTGAGCTTTGCTTTTCAAGCCGTAGAAATCGCTTATGCACCGGAAATGGATGACGGCAAGCTTGACGCCGCAATCCGCAAAGGTTATGACTTGGAATTGCTTAACGCCAAGTTCGCCGCTGACGATCCGCTCCCCGATTAGTTCAATGACCGCAACAGAACTATTCCAAACTGGGAATGTACGGGACGCAGTCAGTTCGCTGACTGCGTCTGTGCGGTCCAATCCGGCAGACAGAAAGAGCCGTACGTTTCTGTTTGAGCTCCTGTGTTTTTCCGGGCAATACGACCGTGCTGCCAAGCAATTGGCGGTGCTTAGCGAAGGCTCTAAAGAAAATGAATTGGGTGCCGTTATGTATTACTCGGCGCTGCATGCAGAAAAAGCGCGTCACGATTTATTTCGTACGCAAGAATTTCCTAAACTGGCAGCAGCTCCATCGCCCGCGGGTAAATGGAATGGCACGCCCTTTGAATCCATCGTAGATTGCGACCCTCAAATTGGCGCTCGTTTAGAAGTGTATGCTGCCGGTGCTTATATTTGGATCCCCTTTCATCACATTTCAACGATTGAAGTGCAGCCTACTAAGCATTTGCGTGATACTTTGTGGACGCAAGCGTTTGTAATGACGGGTCCGTCTTTTAAAGGAACCGACATTGGTGAAGTTATTATTCCTGCGATTTATCCATTCTCCTGGAACTCTCCAGATGAGTCTTTATGGCTTGGACGGGACACGGATTGGGTTGCCGATGACGAAGGAAACCAGTTTCCTGTGGGACACAAAACTTTTCTGATAGATGGAAAGGAAGTGCCTTTAGTAGAGATCCGATCCATTGAGTTTGCCTCTAATGCCGCTGCGTGAAGACATCCTTAATCCCATTGCTGGCGATAACCCCAGCGGGCTGTATTTACGCAACGATCCTGTCTACGACAAGATTAAAGAAGCCCGGCGTGAAGACGATGAATTGGCCCAAGGGGACTGGAAACACGATAGAAAACTTGCTGACCATGCCCTGGTTATCAAACTTATACAAGAAGTATTAGCTACAAAAACCAAGGATCTACAGTTAGCCGTATGGCTGACCGAGTCGCTTCTTAAAAAGAATGGCTATCAAGGCTTTTGTGATGGAATCGTCCTTTGCCGTAATCTGGTGGAGACTTTTTGGGACACCCTTTATCCTGAAATTGAAGATGGCGACGCCGAGTTTCGCGCAGCCCCTCTAAATTGGATTGGGTCCAAGATGGACTTTCCTCTAAAGAGTGTTCCTCTGTGTGCGGCCGGTTATGATTTTTATCGGTATAAAGAATCCCGCGTGGTTGGGTATGACGACCAGGCCAAGGATAAGGATCAAAAGAAGACGCGTGAGTTGGCTGTTAAAGGGGGGAAACTTGCTCCAGAGGAATTCGACAAATCCTTTGGTGAAACTCCCAAAATCTTCTACGCACAAGCAGAAATCCAGTTGGATTCTTGCATCATCGAATTGCATGCACTCGATAAATGTTGTACGGATAAATTTGGCGAAGCTGCCCCATTCTTTGGCAAATTGAAGCCTGCGCTGGAAGAAGTGCGCCACGTAGTCCACGGCTTTCTTCAAAAGAAGCGGGAGTTGGAACCAGACCCGGTGGAAGATATCCCCATGGAAACAGCGTCGGAAATGGCTGCCGATGCTGTTGCTGAAACAAGCACTGACGGCGTTGCGCAAAAAACTTCCGGTTACGTAATTCAAGCTCCAGAAGACCCGGCGGATCGTAAAGAGATGATTGCAGCCGTGGTGGCAGCAGCCACTTTCTTGCGCAAGAAGGAGCCGAAAAGCCCAGCACCTTATTTAATGCTGCGCGGCCTGCGATGGGGCGAGTTGCGTGCAGCCATTGAAGCGAAAGATTATTCCAAACTGGAAGCTCCACCTACTGATGTTCGACGTCTCATCAAGAAATTGGCGATGGACGGCAAGTGGAAAGATCTCATAGATGCTGCGGAAAACGTGATGGGACTGCCTTGCAGTCGTGCCTGGTTGGACTTGCAACGATTTGTTGTGGAAGCTTGCATCGCACTTGGACCGGACTATCAGGTGATTGCAATTGCTCTTCGCTCGGAACTTCGTGGCCTGATTCGTGACGTTCCGCAGATCCTTGAGCTCACCCTCACCGACGATACGGCAGCGGCGAATGCCAGCACGCAAGCATGGCTTCGTACCTTGTCGGAGGAGCCAGAATCGGCGACCCCAGCGAAGCTTCCGGCAGATGCATACGTATTGGATGCGCCGCAAGCAACGGCCTGGAAGCAGAAGTTTGTAGATAGTTACGACCTGGCAGTGCAAGCAGTTCGAGCAGGCCAGGAAGCCAGAGCATTTGAGATTTTGCATGCGGAGATTCAAAGTCAGACATCGGGTAGAGGACGCTTTATACGTCGTTTGCAAATGGTGCAGCTATGTGCGGCCACGGGTAAAGAATCAATCATGCAACCGCTTCTGGATGACCTGATTGCCACCGTTGAAAATCATAAGCTTGAGGAATGGGAGGATCGTGGAATGATTGCCGCGGCCCTTGTGACCATCATCAATGCCAGCAAGAAAATTCAAGGGGATGCCAAGGAAAAGCAGAAGTTGTTTGAGCGTATTTGTCGACTGGATCCAGCACAGGCGCTTGGTGCAGGGTAGGAAAAGAAGCTTGAAATGGCTCGCAACACCATTGAATCTACGGCAACGGCTTCCATTCTTGACCGCCTGATAGACACGCAGGCTGGCCTTACGGGCTTGTCTGGATATGTTGCCGATGCGACAGGGGTGCCGCTTGAGGGCGTGCTTCTAAAAATTGAAAATGGCGACAAGACCTTGCAGAGGGAAGCATTTTCGCAGCCTGCTGGGCGTTACGAATTTCCTCGACTGGATCCAGGCCTTTATCAATTGACTGCGGAAATGGTGGGCTTCAAGAAGTTGATGGATCAGAAGGTACTCATTGAAGTAAGCCAACTCTACCTGATGAACATCAGCATGATTCAAGGCAGTCCTGAGGAAACAACCATTGTTTCCGGTCGTGCCAAGCTTGCCCAATCCCCTGCCCTATCCCGATCAGAATCCGTTCGACGATTGAAAGTTTCGGTGCGTCGAGATCTGGAATGGCTTTTCAATACGCGTCGAATTGCTGTTGAACCAGACCTTGGTTTGAAAGAGCTGAACCATTCTGTGTACATGTTCGGGCTGCCAGATTTGAGTGGCTTTAGCCTGACAGGGAACAAAGATCGTTTACGTTTATTACGACTTCTACAAGCAACCGTGAAACTGTTTGAGCCACGTCTGGCAAACGTTCGCATTGTGCCAGTTGAGATTCCGGAGACCGGTCGTAGTGCGCTTAATTTCCGAATTGAAGGTCTACTTTTAATGGACCCAACACCGGAGCGAGTTTCCTTTGATACGGTGCTGAAACTTTCCAGTGGAGAATATGAAGTGAAGGGGGAATCCGATGCGGGATGACCTTCTTTTGTATTACGAACGGGAGTTACGATTCCTACGTGGCATGGGTGCACAGTTTGCGGAAAAGTATCCAGGGGCGGCGTCGCGCCTGGTTCTGGAAGCAGACAAATGTGAAGACCCGCATGTGGAACGGCTGATCGAATCGTTTGCATTTCTGGCCGCACGGGTCCATCTGAAAATCGACGATGAATTTCCAGAGATCACTGAAGCGCTACTGGGCATTCTGTACCCTCACTTCATCCGACCCATTCCGTCCATGTCCATTGTGCAGTTCCATCTTGATCCCGATATAGGCAAGCTGTCCACTGGTCTAAAAGTGGAACGCAATTCCGTAGTGGAATCTCGCCGTGTGGACGATGTGCCCTGTAAGTTCCGCACCTGTTATGAAACTACGTTATGGCCAGTGACTATTGCCAAGGCGGAATGGACGGCCCCGGAAAGGCTGAAGCCCGCCATCAAATCTGGTGAAGCAACTGGTGCCATCCGCATGGAATTGACTTGCACGGGTGACGCTGAGTTTCCAAAGCTTGAAATGGACACGTTGCGTTTTCATCTTACTGGCGATAGCAGTCTGGTGAACACTCTATATGAGTTACTTTGCTGCAACCTTACGGGGGTGATGTTGCGCGACCCTAACCCGCGTAGCAAAATGGCACCCGTGGTGCTTCCGCCTACTTGTGTGCAAGCTGTCGGGTTTGGTGCAGAGGATGGCATGGTCCCGTATTCGCCTAGATCTTTTGTAGGATACCGATTGCTGCAAGAGTATTTTACTTTCCCGGAAAAGTTCTTTTTCATTGACTTAAATGGATTATCCAAGGCGCTGGGACCGGATTTGAAGAACAGAGTAGAAGTCATTTTTCTCTTTTCCAAATTCGAGGGGGATGAACGTCGGCAACGACTGGAAGCAGGGATCACAGAAAAAACATTCCGACTGGGATGCTCGCCAATCGTCAACCTTTTTCCGTTGACGACGGACTCACTCATTCTGGATCAGCAGCAGTATGAGTACCGGCTGGTGCCGGATGTGCGACGTCCAAATGCGTATGAAATATTCTCAGTGGATGAAGTGGTTGGTCTTAAATCGCAAGAACAGGAAGTGGTTCAATACCAACCCTTCTATTCTTTCCGCCATACGTCCAAAGACGCACAGAAGAGCTTTTGGATCGCCAACCGACGAATCTCCAGTCGCCTGAACGATCAAGGTACTGAGATCGACCTGGCACTGGTTGATCTGGTGATGCGGCCCAATGTTCCGGCCACCGATACCATCAGTGTTCGTACTACGTGTTCGAATCGCGACATTCCAGCACGTCTTCCTTTTGGCAACGAAAGGGATGGCGATTTTGAAATGGAGACAGGGGCACCCATTAAGCGAATCGTCGCGCTGTCAAAACCGACTGCACCCATTCGCTCACCCATCGGCAAGGCCATGCAGTGGCGTTTGTTGTCGCACTTGTCGTTAAATCATTTATCGTTGGCGACCAATGGAAAAGAAGCGCTGCAGGAGATCTTGAAGCTTTACAACTTCAGCGAGTCCGCTTATTCCAGCAAAGTCATTGGCGGCCTGACTGACGTAAAAAGTAAACCGTTATTCGCGCGTGTAGTATCGGACCAAGGCATAGCGTTCACCCGAGGCACGAAGGTAAATATTGAACTGGATGAAGAGCAGTTTGTGGGCGGCGGCGTATACTTATTCGCCAGCGTGATTGAACATTTTCTTGGGCTTTACACAACGCTAAACAGCTTCAGCCAATTGACGGCGACTACAATTCAACGCAAGGAGGTACTGCGGGAATGGGCACCCAGAGCGGGTCGCAAAATATTGATGTAAAGCGATCCATACTTGGCGAGTCGCTGCACAACCATCCGGGCCGCTACAACTTCTTTCAGGCAGTACGACTGATGGAACGCTTGTATGACCATCGTGAACGTGTGGGTCGTTTTGCGCAGCCCTCACAAGAAGCCCTGCGCTTTGGTGTGAACAACTCATTAGCCTTTCCGCCAGGCCAAATTGATGCTATTGATTGGAATGAAAACAGTCAGCCACAAATGTCTGTCAATTTCATTGGCCTCACCGGACCAAACGGGATATTGCCTCATAGTTATACCGAGCTGCTGCGAGATCGGAGCCGGGCAAAAGACCATGCCCTGCGCGATTTCTTCGATCTTTTCAATCATCGAATGATTTCGTTGTTCTATCAAGCTTGGGAAAAATACCGGTTCTACGTTTCTTATGAACGCGACCAACAAGATCGGTTTTCGCGGTATTTAATGAGCTTTGTCGGCCTGGGCACTGATGGCCTGCAGAACAGGCAGCTACTACGCGACGAAACTTTCTTGTTCTATAGCGGACTGCTTTCTCTTCAGCCTCGCTCTGCCGTGGCCCTTGAGCAAATTGTTTCGGACTACTTTGAAGTGCCTGTTCGCGTCGGCCAATTTGTGGGCACTTGGCGGACCTTGCCGACATCTGATTTGTGCTCCTTTGATAGTGATGACGAATACTCCTGTCAATTGGGCCGAGGTGCTGTGGCTGGCGATGAAATTTGGGATACGCAAGCCAGGGTGCGCATAGAAATTGGACCCGTATCGCTGGAGCGCTACCTGGAATTTCTTCCAGGTGGTTCAGGGTGCGAACCTCTGCGCGGCATCTTAAATTTCTATGCCAACCGCGAATTTGAATTTGAGATTCAACTAATTTTGAAGCGTGATGAAGTACCGGCCTGTGATCTGGCTTCCAGACCAACACTCGGCTGGACTACATGGATGAACTCTGGTCTGGCATTTGGAAGAGATCCGGGTGATACAATTTTGCTGCTTACTTGAAACGGGGAAATTAAAAATATATGGGCGTCAATCTAAAATCGTTGATCGGGAAGTTCAATGAAACAACCCGAAAAGCTGTTGAATCCGCTGCCGGAATGTGTCTTTCGCAAACACACTACGATGTGGAAATAGAGCACTATCTGATGAAGTTGCTGGATTCTTCAGACGGCGACTTTGCCGCCATCATCACGCAGTTCGACCTGAATAAGTCCAGGCTAGCCGCTGAGCTGACGCGTAGTCTGGATCGCTTGAAAACCGGAAACGCCCGCAATCCTGCACTGAGTCCAAGCCTGTGCAACATGCTGACGCAAGCCTGGACCCTTGGTTCAGTTGACTATGGTGCGGCCCAAGTTCGCACAGGGCACACGATTTTGGCCCTGGTGGTGGATGAAGACCTGGCCCGCATTATGCGTGAGACCAGCCGCGAGTTTCAGAAAATTCAAGGCGACAGTCTGCGCAAAGAATTTGCGGAGATTGTTTCGCACTCCAAGGAAGAGGTGGAGGCAGCACTTTCCGCCGCCAGTGCCGACCAATCCGGTCCACCCCGCCCCATGGGTGGCAAGACTCCGAACCTGGATCAGTACACCGTTAACCTGACTGAAAATGCCCGGAGCGGGAAAATTGATCCGGTGCTTGCCCGTGATTTTGAGATCCGGCAAGTAGTGGATATCCTCACCCGTCGCAGGCAAAATAATCCGATTCTGGTGGGCGAAGCGGGCGTAGGAAAAACTGCGGTGGTGGAAGGATTTGCCTTGCGCATCGCTGGTGGTGATGTCCCCGATGTGTTGAAGAACGTCACCTTGCGAACCCTGGATCTGGCGTTGCTCCAAGCTGGTGCAGGCGTCAAAGGCGAATTCGAAAATCGCTTAAAGTCATTGATCGCTGAAGTGAAAAACTCACCCACTCCGATCATCTTATTTATTGACGAAGCACACACCATGATTGGTGCAGGTGGTCAGGCTGGCCAGAACGATGCGGCCAATTTGTTGAAACCAGCGCTTGCTCGTGGCGAACTAAGAACCATCGCCGCCACTACCTGGTCTGAATATAAAAAGTACTTCGAGAAAGATCCGGCCTTGGCTCGTCGTTTCCAATTAGTGAAGGTGGAAGAGCCTTCGGAAATTCAGTGTCAATTGATGATTCGTGGCGTTGTGCCAGCGCTTGAAAAGCATCACAATGTTCGCATTCTGGATGAAGGGCTAATCGCCGCCGTGAAATTTTCGCATCGCTACATTGCCGATCGTCAATTGCCCGATAAAGCCGTTAGCGTGCTGGATACGGCCTGTGCGCGCCTTGCATTGGGTCAGAACACGACACCAGGTCCACTGGAAGATGCCATGCGCACACTCACCGATCTGGCCATGCAATCGCGGATTCTGGAACGGGAAACGGCGGTGGGCGTGGACCATAGTGAACGCCTGACGCAAATCGCTACCAAGCGCGAAGCCACTCTTGCTACGCAAGCGGAGTTAGAAAAGCGCTGGGCACAGGAACGCGATCTGGTGACAAAACTTCGTGAAGTACGAACCAAGTTGGAAGAAGGTCAGCCTGGTTCTGAGGGCTTCCGTGCGGAATCCGATGCCCTGAGCGCTGAGCTCACAGCAGCGCAAGGGGAAACTCCTTTAATGCGCGTTTGTGTAGATGCTCAGTTGGTTGGGGAAGTGATTGCGGGCTGGACAGGCATTCCTGTTGGCAAGATGCTCAAAGACGAAATTCAGACTGTGATCGATCTGGAAAGTCACTTAGGTGCTCGGGTAATTGGACAGGCTCACGCACTGGAAGGAATTAGCCATCGCATCCGCACCGCCCGCGCTGCACTGGACGATCCGCAAAAGCCTGTTGGCACGTTCATGTTGGTTGGTCCAAGTGGCGTCGGCAAGACGGAAACAGCGCTAGCACTTTCTGATCTTCTTTATGGTGGGGAGCACAACCTGATCACCATCAACATGTCTGAGTTTCAAGAGGCGCACACGGTTTCAACGTTGAAAGGATCGCCGCCAGGCTACGTTGGCTATGGTGAAGGTGGTGTGTTGACCGAAGCTGTGCGACGCAGACCGTACTCCGTAGTTCTACTAGACGAAGTGGAAAAAGCGCATCCTGACGTGCTGGAACTGTTCTTTCAAGTGTTCGACAAAGGCATGATGGAAGATGGCGAAGGTCGCGTGATTGATTTCAAAAATACGATCATCATTCTTACTTCCAACGCTGGCACGGACACATTAATGAAGCTCTGTGCCGACCCTGAAACTATGCCCGATTCGCAAGGTCTGGCAAATGTGTTGAAGCCTGAGCTGAACAAAATCTTCAAGCCCGCGTTTTTAGGACGGCTGGTTGTGATTCCGTACTTCCCCATTCGCGATGAGAATCTGAAGAAGATCATTGTCTTGAAGCTGGCCAAGATTCAGCGTCGCTTGCAGGAAACGCATCGCATTGATCTTACCTACGATGCCGCGATGATTGAAGAAGTGGCCAAGCGCTGCACGGAAGTAGATAGCGGTGCGCGTAATGTGGATAATATTTTGACCAACACCTTGCTACCCGATATTTCAAGACAGTTACTGGGACAAATGGCAGCAGGTCAGAAACCAGCTTCCATCCATGTTGCCATTGGCCCCGATGGCGCGTTCACTTACGCGTAAGATGATATAAACTGACGTTAGTTGAGTTACATAAGGAGCGTCCGGGTTGAGTCAAGAAAACCGTCCATTCCGGGTTAAAACTTCGCTTGGCGAAGACGCTCTGATGCTGGAAAGCTTTCAGGGCGTTGAGAGGATCTCCACGCCTTTCCATTTCACACTCAGGGTTCTGGCCAAGGATCCGGACATTGATATGAAGGCCCAACTTCGGGGTCCAATCGTCCTGAATATTTCGCTGGAAAATGGTGAAGAACGCTTTATTCATGGCAACATCAGCCGCATGCGTTTGCTTGATACTGGCGAAGATGGCATGGCCGGTTACGAAATTGAAATGGTTGCCTGGCCCTGGTTTCTAAACTTATTCACCAACTGCCGTATTTTTCAAAACAAATCTATCCCAGACATTCTACAAGCCGTTTTTAAGGAACGTGGCTTCAACGATTTTCGCTTGAACTTACAGGGCACTTACAACCCCCGCATCTACTGTGTTCAATATCGTGAGACTGACTTTAATTTTGTTTCGCGACTTATGGAAGAAGAAGGAATTTTTTATTTCTTTGAGCAGACCAAAGATAAACATATTATGGTTCTGGGCGATAAGAACACCTCGTTTAAGACCTGTGTCAACATGCCGAAGGCGCGGTTCACCACCAGTCTGGGCGGTTCAGCGGAAGACGAAACCATTCGACATATTGAGCAGGAATTGCGAGTGCACGTCGGTCGTGCATCGCTGTCCGATTATAATTTCGAGACTCCCAACACGAAACTATACACAACAATTGCCGGGGAACAGAAGGGTGAGCATTACGATTTTCCAGGCAGGTATTTGAACAAGGCAGATGGCGATCGCTACGCGCTGATTCGTCTTGAGGAACAGGAAGTTTCCCTGGTCACCGTGTTTGGCGAATCCAATTGTCGTGGATTTGAGTGCGGTTATAAGTTCACGTTGGAAGAGCATTTCCGAAGTGAGACCAATCGTGAATATGCACTGATTGCCATCAAGCACGATGGCCGTAACCCATCGTATCGTTCCGGCCGTGAAGAACCGCTGCACTATACCAACCGGTTCGATTCCATTCCTTCTGACGTAAAGTTTCGACCACCACGTTTGGCTCGCAAGCCCATTGTAGAAGGGGCGCAGACGGCTGTGGTTGTCGGCAAATCGGGCGAAGAAATTTGGCCTGATAAGTATGGAAGGGTGATCGTCCAATTCCCTTGGGACCGTGAAGGGCAGAACAACGAGAAGAGCTCTTGCTTCGTGAGGGTGACGCAAAGTTGGGCGGGGAAACAGTGGGGAGCAGTGGTGCTGCCGCGCATTGGCCAGGAAGTGATTGTCAGCTTCCTTGAAGGAGATCCGGACCAGCCAATTATTACCGGTCGCGTTTATAACGCGGAGCAGATGCCCCCTTATAAATTGCCCGACGAACAGACGAAGAGCACCATGAAATCGATGAGCAGCAAGGGCGGCGGCGGTTTCAACGAATTTCGTTTCGAAGACAAGAAGGGTAGCGAACAGGTCTTCATGCACGGCGAAAAAGATCTGGACGTCCGCGTGAAGAACGATGCCAAAGAGTGGATTGGCAATGACACGCACTCAATTGTGACCCAACACCAGTTTGAAAAAGTTGGTGGCAACCTGCACTTGAAAGTGACTGGTGATCAGAATGAAAAAGTGGATGGCGACGTTTCCATTGAAGCAGGCGTCAACATTCACCAAAAAGCTGGTACAAAAGTTGCGGTGGAAGCGGGCAGTGAAGTGCACATTAAATCAGGCATGACGCTGGTTATTGAATCGGGCACAGCGCTGACGCTCAAAGTGGGTGGGAATTTTATTAGTATCGACCCATCTGGTGTCACCATTCTTGGAACGCTGGTAAAGATCAATAGTGGTGGAGCTGCTGGCAGCGGATCGGGTGCATCTCCGCATCCTCCTGACCCTCCGAAGGAGGCCGATAAGGCCGATCCGGGTGCCGCTAGTTCGCCCCCACCTGCCGCTTCAAGCTATAGCCCTGCGGCGTTGACATTGAAGCAGGCAGCAGTAAGCGGAACGCCCTTCTGTGCGATCTGCGCCAAGAACGCTGCGGCGAGGCATTAACGAAATGAACCCTTTGGAGAAACACAAAACGTTGCTGTTCGGCGAGGATATGACGTTCGCTATCCTGGACGGTGCCTCTATCCCCGGCCTCTTAACGAAGCTGTACGAGTTGCAACCGGAACACGTTTGCCTGTATCGAGGGGAGCTTGAACCGGACCTAGCGGAAGTTGCGCCCTATCTGGTAAACGTCATCGTCGATTCCGAATTTAGCGATTGGTTGATGAAAGATGGGTGGGGTCAGCACTGGGGAATTTGGGGGACAAGCCGTGCAAATTTGCAATCTCTGCACCAACATTTCCGTCGACTGATGATTGTGCAGAGTCCAGAAGGCGAGCCGCTCTATTTTAGATTTTACGACCCGCGAGTGCTGCGCACTTTTCTGCTAACGTGCGAAGGGGAAGAGCTGCAGCAGATGTTTGGCGCAGGAGTGGAGTCGTTTCGAATGGAAGGGGATGAGCCGAGCGAAGTTGTTCGGTTCAGGTATGTGGATGGCGCTTTGGTACGGACGGCTGAGGCGTTGGTGTGAGAATCCGCGAAGTCGAATCAGCCTGTTAAATATTCGGCGGCGAATTTAATTGTTTGTCTTGCCTGTTTTTTTTCACCAGACTATCAAGCGCTTCAGTAAACTTCGCTCGTCGCCACAAAACTGAGTTCTCACGAAGTTTTATGAGACGGGACATAACAGCAAACTCCTTTTCGCTGCCATTCTTGATATCAATGCGCAAGAACAGAGATGGGTCCTTGTCCAATTCCCAGCGCGGAATGCAGATTTCAAAAACACCGTCAAAGGCAGTTGCCTTCTCCTGCTTAATAATCCCGTTCAACCAAGGTAAAAGATCTGGTCTTGAATTAAGGGTAGTGCTGTAAGGAAAAACATACGCACGAACAGTGAGCACTCCAGTCTTTGCATAATAATCAAAACCGAGAGAACCGAGCTGTCCGAAGAAATCTCCGCCACTTCCTTCCTTGATATCCTTCACATTGGCTCGGACCTTACTTGCCCAGACTTCCGCAAACCGTCGGGCGGTTTTTTCGTCTACCATTGATTTCTCCTTTTGATTTGTGGACGCCAAGCACCCATAAAAGAACAATGGGAAGAGCAACATGATGAATGAAAAGCTAAGCAGCTTTGCAAACACAGTATGGGGCTCCTTTCACTGCTTTCAGTTCTTCCAGGTATACGTCATCCATACTATGGCTTTCTATTGGATTTAAGTGCGGACTGGTGAACACATGATGTTGAGTGGCCTCAGCGCTGTCTTTCCAGGTTTCCAATGGGTAGGAGGTCTGGGCACCAAGAATTGCAGGCGGAATTGGGTCTGACGTGTTGGTGAAACGCTCATATTCCGGTCCTTTAGGCCAACCCATCATTGCAGTTCCAAAACTTTTGACAGATACAACACCCAACGCCTTTTCCGCTTCTTCGGCGGTAATCGGATATTTCATCATCAATTCCTGCTTGGCTTGCGAAATCGCTTCTTGAGTAATTAGACCGCCCTGACTGTGAGCATATAATGTCAATGGCTTTTGATTCTCGGCAGCTTCTACAATCATCTTTTTCATTGGAGCAACTGCAGGTTCGTTGCTAGATTTACCAATGTTATCGAGACATTCGTCAATATCCTTGGTGATGCCGTGGGTTGCATTATAAATTCCCATCACTTCGGAACAAGTGTCATCGGCAAGCTTCTTCATGGTCTGGCATATAGTTTTTTGGTTTGTATTGATCCCGTTTATGTAGCTAATTTTCGGCAATGAACCCGCAGTTTGCTTGCACCCACTTGGCATCACCCCAGAGGGGTTAGCACTGCTCACCTCACTGCAATCTTTCCCTATCGTATGTCCATCAAGAAGGTCTGGTGGGCCGTCTTTTCCCAGACGCAGCAAAGGCCTAAATAATTGCGCAAGTAGAGGCTTGGTGAGCACCGCTCCCACAGCAAGAGCTATTCCTCCCACCGCCCAACTATAAGCCACACACGCCATAGTTGAAACCGCTGCGACTACTGCGGCAAAAACTTTTTTGGCAAGATCAAATGCAGCAACTATAGCTTTGACAGCCACCTTCGCAGCGATAATAGCGCCTTTTACGAGTGCTTTCCCCAATCGTAAAGCCATCTGAGCTGTCCATTCAGCCGCAGATATAATCTTGTCCTTAACAACCCCGGCAATCTTTACTACGGTCCGACCCGCAGCTTTGGCGACTTCTACTGTTGTCCTTGCGATAACCTTGGCTTCTGTAGCGAGAAATTGAACAGTAGCAGCGGTAGCATCAGCCACGCATTTCGCCCCTGTCGCAAGAGCGCCCACAGTTTCACGAGCAGCATTCGTTGCTCCATCCCAAGCCGCTTTGAAAGGATTACCCCAAGACATTAGTTAATTGCGCCTTCCAATTCTACGAAGATCTCTGCTGCCCAATCTTCAAGAAATTTCGACTTCATTTCACCCGGAATTTGGGCAGTCAAAACGTCGCCAGCCGCAGGGAATTGCGAATCAAAATTCTCACCCAATAGAAAGGCTGTAATGACATAAACAGCAATATCCTGTTCGGTTAAAATCTGGTAACTACGAGCTTTCTTGATCTGGGCAGACACCTCTGGGCGAAGTTGATCTACTGGCTGAGCCAGAGCATCGGCGAACTGGGATTGCAAAAATGATGTCAGACGTTGTTCGTAAGATATCTCTTGCTGTTCGGACAAAAACATAAGCTGCTTCTTCCGAATTTGCATTCAGTCCTACGGAATCATAACTGTAACTTCGCCCGGCGTCACAAACTGAATCACTCCCGCCCATACGCACATTAATTGCGACACATTATCCAGGGCCGGTTGATTCCCCAACAACACCGTCAGCGCCCCAGGAACCCATGGCGATGGCGTATTCGGGATGCAGGGCATTGGCGTCAGCACCCCCAGTGCTGCGGTTGTCGCAGCAGCTACCGTGGGATTTGCTATCGACATACATGCGCCGAATGGCATTATATTCACCATGGGCACGTGGTCCATAATGTTGGCGTCGGGCATCATGTCCGTCATCACTCGATTTATCGGCAACACAACCAGTGCACTCGGGGCCATCCCGAAACTGCACATCATTTGCGCACCCATGCAAACTTGGTTTGGCATTTTTCGTATTATGTCACAAATCGGCTTGCGACAGAACCCTCTACTTGCTCTCCAAATACCCTAGTGGATTGTCGAAATCGAACCCAAACAATCGCGGATTCTCGCCGATCACCGCTGCCGAAACAATGTAGAAAACATACTTATAGGTTTCTTCGGGAATCTTCTCCTTGCCCATGGCCAACAAGTGCCAGAAGTTCCTTTCCCGCGGATTATCGGGCATCTTTCGCACAAGAGGCAGCACACTGCCCTCTCCCCAGTTGTAACAGGACATGACCAGAAGTCCTGATGCCTTGGCGTCTGTGGTGTACAGAAACTTCAAGTAAGAAGCGGCGGCTTTGGTTGCCCGGTCCCAATGATGGCGGTCGTCTGCCGGGTCGGGCCTGGGAAGGTCTGTCAATGGGCCTAGTTTGAGTCCGTAATCCAGCGCGGTTTGTGGGATGAATTGCCACATGCCTTTCGCGATGCCACTACGAGTCGGCGGGCCGCTGATGTAGGCATCGAAATCGCTTTCCTGCAATGCCAGATACATAAACTGCGGCGGTAGATCGCGAGCCAGCATTTCCTTGACGATCGTCGGAATGTACCCATTTTCCTGGGCTCTCTTCACTGCCTTCGCCAGCCTGTTGGAACCTTTCCATTTTGCAATGTAGTTGTTGATCTCGGCCATGAATTCCGGAGGCATTTCCAGTTCGCACTCCCCAAAAATTCTGGCGATTCGCAACACCAGTCGCTGCTGTTCCGTCATTTTCGGGTCATAAACATGCAAGCCGTCCAGAAACTTATCGTAGTTCTTCTCCATCTCTTTGCGACGGTCTTTGTACTTCGATAGCTCCGCTGCACCTTGCTGCGAATTGGACGCGCGGACCATGGATTCCACTCCCGCAATATCCAAATCCAGGGACTTGATGGTGTAGAACAAATTCACCGCCATCGCTTTTTGCTGAGACACCTGTTGATGCAAATACCACGCGTAGCCACCCGCTGCAACCACACACAGGCCAAGCACAGCCATCACTCCGCCATACTTACGCTTCTGCTTTTTCTGAACCTCAGCAAATGCATGACGCACCAAAACCGTATGCTCCCCGGCGGGACCAGCAGTGGTCGGATTTTGGAAATAACGCTCAATGCTTTTTGTAGTCGCAGGATCTGGCAACACCGTCTTGGCTTGCACAGGTGTTGGAGGAGGAGGTGGTGGTGGCTTTTCGACGTTGAATAAAACGGTTGGACCCTCTATACCCAAACGAATGGAAAGCTCCCCATCAATGGCACTGTTCTGCACCCGCTGGCCATTTACAAAAATTCCGTTGCTGCTGCCAAGATCGGTTACTGACCATTGCCCGTTCCGCAAATTCACTTCCGCATGACGACGACTCACGAATTCGTTTTTGATGCAGACGTCCGTTTCATCCACCCTACCGATACAGAACGATTTCTGAAATCGGTGATCGTACTGGCCGGATTCGGTTTGTGAACGAACTCGAATTGAGGGCGTGAATGGCTGTTCACTCATGTGGATAGCAAGCTTCTCGGTATCCCCGATTATAGCGAAGGGGCCACCCAACACTCAGTGGTCTACTATATGCTGGTTGGGAGGAACATAGATGAATACCATGACAGTTAAATTGGTAATTACCTGCCTGTTGGCATCGTGCCTGATGGCCCAACAGCAACAAGAGCGCGCTACAACGCGCCAAATGTATTTTGCAGGACTGGATGCGCCCGCAAAAACTCCACTCAAGCCCACACCTGCTGCCGTCAACAGGCCTGTTGTTGCGCAGCCCGCTGCACAAAACGTTTCACAGAACGTTTCACAAAACAACAAAGCTCCGTTGGGTTTAAAATACACGTTGCTCAAGAATGTAGGTGGCCAGGATGTGGAAGTGGCATCCAATACCAAATTTCATTCCGGTGAAAAAATTCGTCTCAAAGTTGAAGCTAACGACAATGGCTACCTGTATGTCGTCAATCAGGGCACTAGTGGAACCTGGCAAGTTGTATTTCCGGCCAAGAACATCGCCGATGGGTCGAACCGCGTGGAACCCGGCAGGAGCTACGATCTACCGCAAAAGTCTTCCTGGAAATTTACCGGTCCTGCTGGAACAGAGAAGCTGTTCATCGTATTTTCCAGAGAGCCGGTCAAAGGTTTGGATGAGCTGCTCTACAATTTGCACGACCAAAACAAGAAGCCCGCAGGCTATGCTCAATCTGGCGTGATGATGGCCAAGAATATGGAAATCAGCAATGGACTGATCGACCAGTTACGCAAGTCAACTTCTCGCGATTTAGTATTGGCAACAGATGATGACGAGCCTGCCACAACCGCACCACAAACCGGCGGAGTTCGCATAGATCGGGCCGTTTACGTCGTGAACCCGTCAGGCAGCGGAGCCGCTCGGGTAGTGGCCGACGTCTCTCTTATTCATCAATAAAGTATTTACCTAAATTCTGAAGTGAGTGGGATAACAACTTCGTTCCGGGCGAGCTGACAGGGTAATTTAGCGGTCTTTGAACCACAAGCGATTCATGCCTATCGAACCGAAGCCACGCAACGGATGCCGATCACTGGCTTGGCCAATGTCGGCGGCACCTCTGCGGCATCCCACATGACATCGGGGATTTTGTCCAGAGAATCCTGAAAACTTCCGCCGCGCACCAGCACAGTATTCGGGTAATTTTTCCCTGGCGAATCCACCCATTCCAACACGTTGCCCACCATCTGCAGCGCCCCATATTGGCTTTTGCCTTCCTCAAACTGCAGGACCGGAACCAACTGTTTAGGACGACCTGGAGTGCTGACATTGGCGAACTTGGGGTCAGCCGCACCGCCCCATGGAAACGCATAGCCAGTGGTTCCCCGGGCTGCTTTCTCCCATTCCTGCGATGTAGGAATGCGCTTCCCCGCCCATTGTGCGTAAGCCTTGGCATCTTGAAAGGTGACGTTCACCACTGGGTGGTCGGGCTGTTCTTTGGGAAATTCCGGCGGCAATTTACGCCCGGTCGCTTGGCAGAATTTTGCATATTGAGCATTGGAGACTTCACACTTGTCAATGAAGTAACTGGGCAATGTTACCGACAGTTTGTCGCGACCAAACAAAAATGGACCCTCCGGCACAAGCACCATTCCATCGGGCGGAGTTGGTTGCTTTGGCAAGCTCACTGGGGCCGAAGTAGACGCGTTCAATTCGGCTTCAGGGGTCTTCGCCTTCATGAACCATGCGCCCAACCCTATCGCCGTTAAAAGGGCCACACCCAATCCAATCCACAATAGCGGCGGCTTACGCGTTTCTCCAACCTTTTGCGCAATTACCGGAGTGGCCGTTGCCGCAACCACCGGCACCGTCGGAATAAATAGTTGCGTGACGGCCTGCGATGCAACAGTAAGAGAAGTTGCACCCCGATCGGGCAAAGTGCGCAATTCATCTTTCACCTGCGCAAAACCTTGCGGACGCTCGGCAACCGTCTTCGCCGCACACCGATTCACTAAGCTGATCAGTTGCGGTGAAGCACCAGCTTCGCGCATGGCCGCTTGATCCAAAGGATCATTTAAGACTTTATAAAACACCTGCTCATAGGATTCTGCACTGAACGCCCGTCGACCGGTGATCAACTCAAACACCAGCAATCCAAAAGCATACACATCCACTTGCGGTGTAGGAGATTCGGCTCGAATCTGTTCTGGAGCCATGTACGGAGGCGTTCCAATGGCAAAGCCTGCTTGCGTCAAAGACGTATTGCCCAGACGCGCAATGCCGAAATCCATTAGCTTCACTTTGCCATCGTCAGTAAGAAACACGTTGTCCGGTTTCACATCGCGATGCACCACGTCCTTGGAATGAATGTATTCCAGCGCGTTGGCAACGGCTTCCGCCATCTTCAGGCGCGACGCCAAATCTCCCAGTGCACCAGCTTTTAACGCCTTACCCAGATCTTGGCCCTTCAGGTATTCAACTACCAAAAACGGTCGACCGGATTCATCCTCACCAAAATCGTAGGCGCGAATAATGTTGTCATGAAATAACCTACCGGCCACTCTGGCTTCTTGCAGAAAACGATTTCGTGCATCCTCGTTGGCTTCTTTCAAAACCTTTAACACCACGGGTCGATCCATCACCGTGTCGCGGGCCAGGAAGACGCTGGCCATTCCGCCGCCCAATTGTTCCTCAAGTTGATATTTGCCGATATGGGTGGGGTCACTCATGGCTTGGATTCCTTTTTCACACAAGTCTAACGCAAGGACACACTTGCGGGTCTGAATACCCTCGTCTGTGGCGTTTTCTGCACGGCAAATTACTGATATGCTTAAAATCTACTAATATTAATTTGAACTATCAAAGAAGGCCTAGAAAGTGTTCAAGATTCTCCTCCTCAGTATAGTGGTGCCAGTGCTTGCCGGTGCCAGCGGACTCATCGTATCACGCACTGCAAAGGGTTGGGAATTTACGGAAGCAATTTCGTTGCAAGTGAACGGCAAAGACAAGGTTAGAATCCTGGGGACTGACCTTAAAGCCGACAAGCAATTATCCAAGTTGACGTCGGAAAAGCTGACCAGCATGTTGGTGAAAAACTTTGCGGCAGGCGTCCCGGCGTTTTTTGAAACGGGCACACCGCCCCAATATTTGGTTCCGCAGGAAATTCCCAAGAACGCGGCAGCCGATGTTGCGGCGCTTTGGACCGGTGCCAAAATCGGATTCAAGAAATCGTCTTCTGAAAAAGCCTGGACAGAAGTTCCAGTTGAAGAATTCGCCGCCTTTTTGCCGGAAGGGGTGGAAGACTTGGCGGCACTTTGCATTGATGCCAGTGGTCTTGATTTGTTGCGTGGGAAAAATGAGTTAGTCGCTACGCAAATATCATTGCTTTCTGCAGCAGTGCAAAAGTTTGGAACTCAACAGCCCATGGCCAGGGTGGAAGCCTATGTTCGAGATGCCATGCAATCGGCGGAAGTGAACTTTGACAACGGTGTGAAAAGTGTGGAATCGCTGGACCGTGGACTGGGATTCGCCCGCTTATCCCAAGAAGCTTATTCAGCACTTGGCGAGCATGATCGTTTAAGAAAGTCACTTGCCTTCAAGCGGAAGTGGATCGAAAGGCGAGTGGCAATTCTTCGCGCATTGGCCGCAGGGGAAGCCTGGGATGAGTTTTTACTGGCCTACAACGATTTTGAAAAGCACCAGCAATCTTTTGCCGATGTAAAAGTGCTGCAACAAAAAGCCCTGCGAGAGAGCTTGAATGGGCACTGGAAATCGGGCAAGTCAAGGTTGGCCGAAAGCGAGTATCGTCCCGCCTACAGAGAATTGCAATTGGCCAGTTTGCGGCAACCATCGAACGAAGTTTTGCAAAAAGATCTGACCGTCGCCTGGGCAGAATACTCGCGTCAGTTGGCTGTAGCGAAGAAGGGTCAACAGAAACAATTGAGCCTTGGACAGCGTGATGCCATCACCCAGGCATTGGATTTTGCATCCCGTTACAAAGACCAGGGGAAGCTGGACGATGCGCTAAAGAGCATTGGCATGGCCGAACAAATTGACGCGCAATCGCTGAAGCTGCTCTTGAAAAAAGCGGAGATCCTGCAGGCTCGTGGCGAATTGGGACAAGCCATCACCACGCTAGATCAGTATGACCAACTGGCGGTGGATGATGAACGGAATATGGGCAACAAGCTACGCAACGAAATTTTGTTTCAATTGAACACCACGTTGGGTGACGTCCATAAGCAGTTGTCCACCAATTGGAGTCAGAAGAATGTTTATCAAACCCGCAAGCTGGCTGGTCAGGCGTTTCACGTAAGCTCCACTGATCCAGAATCGCTTTATTATGCAGGTATCTCGGCATTGGTCACCAGGGAAAATAAGCAAGGGCTGGATTCACTGCGCCGCTATCTTGAAATCTCCAACACCCTGGATGCTGATCCTGCTCGTCGGGCCGCCGTGATGCGTTTGCTAGCTTCTGTGGGCGGCACCAACAGCAAACCTAGTGCGGAAAAGAATGAGCCCAATTGGCTTTCAGCTCGTGCGCTGCCGTCCAACATTCCCTACTGTCCCACCAGTCTGGCCTTTCAAACCAAGGTGGAAGAAGTGGATGCTTCCAACCATTTGCGTTTGAAATATGTTTGGGAAAAGAACCGACTCAGTTCCATTTCCTCGAATTTTGATAAGCCCCAAGGCACTGGCGAAAAGTCTATCAGCTTTGGCTATGATGATCGAGTTCAGCAAGCAATTTCCGTCCGCTATGAAGACGATGCAGCGGGCGCGGCACCCAAGGATCTGGACGATCTGATTCACAAATCGTCGGTGCTATTTGCCAACAACCAGTTGGTGGACCCAGTTCTGTTTGAGAAAGTGGGTGGCGAAAATATTGCAGTGGGTGTGTCCGGGAATCGTTTCTTTCATCCATTCATTTGGCACCGACTCTATTTCTTTCAACTAAAGTACGACGTCCAGGGCCGGGTATCGCAAGCCCTGGAATTCCAATCCAAAGATCCACTGGTTGGTCCACGGACACAGCTGGAATTCGATTGGGAAGGTCTGCGCTTATCGGGCATACGCGGGTATCAGGTGACCAACAGTGACTTCAAGAACAGGTCCCTGATTTATGAACGAAGGCAGCAATATCAAGAGAATCGTTTAGTGGGTGAAGAAATCCGTTCGGGCGGCAAAACATCCAAGATTAAGTATCTATACGCGGGAACACAATTGGTTGCGGCAGAATGCGATAAGGACGAATCCATTGACGGGCGTTCGCGCAAAGTGGTGTTCCTAGGCGGCAAAAACGTGAAGGGTAAATAGTATGAGCAACAGACTTCTATGGGTGGCAATGTTCCTGGCCGGGAGTCTGGCGGGTCAGGAAGGCAACAAGATCGCCCTGATCATCGGCAATGATTCTTATCTGCAGCGACCTTTGCAAAACGCCGTCAATGATGCGCGGGCGATGGATAAATCGCTTCGGGACGCCGGTTTTAAGACTATTTTGCGTGAAAATGCAACCAAAGTGATGCTGGATTCCGCTGCAGCCGAATTCGTTCAAGCCATTGGACCCAACGACACCGCACTGTTTTTCTATGCTGGACATGCCGTTCAGATTGAGAACGAAAATGTATTGATCCCTGTTGATTTTGAAGCTGCCCGTAGTGTGGTGGAGGCTCGATTCAAATCATTTTCCTTGGCTCAAATTTTCGACTACTTAAGGACTCGCGGAAAGATAAAAATCGTAATTATAGATGCCTGCCGCAGCAACCCGGTGGCCGAAGGCAATGCGTTGCAGGCAGGCTTGGCCATTCCACAAAGCAGCGCCAAGAACATGTATATTGCCTACTCCACCAGCCCCAATCACGTTGCCCAAGACAATCCCGATGGAAGAAATAGTTGGTTTACCGAAGCATTGGCAGACACCATCACCCAGCCAAGTTTGACGCTGGAAGAAGTATTCACCCAGGTGCGCTCCAAAGTGGAAAATGCAACCCGAGGCTCCCAGACGCCGTGGTCTCAAAACAGTATGATGGCTAAATTTTATTTCCATCCTCCCAGCAATCTGGCGGAAGTGGCTGAAACCGAACTATCGGGAAAATGGATGGAAGATGCACGACGCAACGCTCAGCGTGGGAATTGGCAGGAATCAATTGGCGATCTGAACCGGATCTTGAAAGTCCCGAGTGCTGCGGTGGCACCCCAGGCGCGCGCACTGATGCCTTACGTGCAAGCCCGGCACGATGCGCTGTTAAAGTGGGAAGCGCGCGATTACCCTGCCGCCGCCGTGCTTTTTGAAAAGGCAATGGCGCTGGACCCCTTCGCCGTAGATGCGGCATTCGCTTCGGCGTCTAGCCATCTATTGTCCGAGGACTTGGTGAAGGCTGTTGACTCCTTGAATGAGGCACGCAAACGCGGCACTTCGGCCGACACTCGTCGAGCTGATGTCATTTTGAAGGAACTGGCCGTCATTCAGCCAGAGGCGGCGAAGGCGTTGAAAGACGGCCTGCCGCCTCCACCTTCGATCCTTGAAGTGTTGGCGGACGCGCAGTTCGGAGTACCAGACTTCAAAGCAGGCTTGCGCAAAACAAGGCATACGGCTATGGATTTCAGTACCTGGGCGAAGCAGATGCCGTTGCTGAAAGCACCCATCCCGCAGGTAGTTGAAGCCGCAGCGACGCGACCGCCAGAGGCCGCTACCGTTGCTGCATCACAAGGTCCATTTGTAGATCTGGAATCATTTCACTTGGAAGTGAAGTCGGAAGTGTCCTCGCGCGATCTGGTGCAGGAGGCGGATTTTGGTGAGCTCCGGTTGAGCTCCAGCCGTCCTGGTGCAGCGGTTGTAGTGGATGGAAAGAACATCACCAAGCTGCCTGTGCAATTGAAACTTCCACCGGGTAAGTACAACGTGAAAGTAGTGGAGCGTGGGGCCACCTTGCAATCGAAGGAAGTGGAAGTAAGATCCAACTCCAGCGTGGAGCTGATTTTCCAGTAACGACATGAGCAGGATTTTCTTATTTCTATTGGCCATTAGTTCGCTAACCGCGCAGAACTGGACAGATCGTGGCGAGTACGATCAGGTGCTGGCAGTGCGAGCCGAAGCTACACCGGCACGCAAATTAGCGCTACTGGAAGAATGGAAACGCAAGTATCCAAAGTCAGACCTGGCACCTATGAGAGGCGAGTTGGTGATTACAGCGCAGCAGGCTTTGGGCGATACGGCGGGGGCTCTTACTGCTGCCCGGGAACTGGTCACTCTTGCACCGCAAAACTTTACGGGCCAGTATTGGGAAACGGTTTTGACGCCCGGATCCAAAGCACCTTCCTCCGCAGAACTGGCCCAATTGGAGACAACTGCCAAGGCATTACAAGCCAACGCCGGGGCCTATTTCCAAAGTCATAAGTTTGAAGACGTAAGCTTACCCGCGCACGTCGAATTTGCAAGCCATCGTGCATTAGGGTGGTCCGCGTGGATGCAAGGGAAGCACGAAGAAGCAGAGAAAGAATTCCGTTTGTGCCTCAAAAGTGATCCGCAGCAATCGGAGATCTCAGCCTGGCTTGGCACGGTGCTGGCTATCAAAGATAAACAGGTGGAAGCGCTGTTTCATTTAGCCCGAGCAGTGTATTTGCCGGGAGATAACCTGGTGCCATCCAGCCGTAACGAAGTAAGAACGATTCTTGAAGGCTTGTACGTTCGGTACCACGGCAACACTGATGGCCTGGACCAGTTAGGCGCTGTGTCGAAAGCCAGTGCCATGCCACCAGCAGATTTGGCGATTGAGTCTGCGGAACAGTTGCGCATACGCCGTCAGGATGAAGAATTGATTCGAGTCAACCCGGATATTGCCGCGTGGCTAAAGCTTCGACGTCAACTGGAAGCAAAGGATGGGGCGGCGACATTTGAAAAAATCAAAGGGGTTGCTCTGCCTCGTCTAAAAGGAATTGTGTTGCGTTGCGATGCGGCAACGACGCCGGTTACTGAAGTGCTGCTGGCAATGGCAGACACGCCTGGAATCGTCAGCATCGCTTTGAATTTTTCCAGCCCAATGACTGCTTGCGCACCGGAAAACACGGCGATTGAATTTGAAGGTGTACCCACTGCTTTCATCAATCAGCCATTTCTATTGAAGTTACAAGTAGACACTACAAAACTCAGCGGCTGGCCAGAACCAGCACCAACCGTCAAAGGCAAGTAGTCGCAGTTAATGGGGCTTCGTTCCGTGAACCCTGCCCAATTGCAGAAGTTTTCCAAGCACTCGAAGGTGTGAAAAAAGCCCGCTAGGGGACTTGGCAGGCTGAATGTCTACCCCACAAATTCAACTCCAGGTCTAGTGAAAGTTAGTGGCTTTAGTATGGGGCAGGACAGGCCAGGATGCTTATCCCACTAACTATCCCGGCTTCAGCGCCGCGTCGAAGACTAAGCCGCTGGATCCCTCGCCGCGTCCTACAGAGACTCGCCGACCGATCCATCGCAAGTAACTGCCATCTTCCGCGCGAGCCAGCATAGGCACGCGTTTCAAGCGCAGTCCGGCTCGAGGCACTTCTTCGTCCTTCAAATCGTAAGGAGTGTTTCGAAGCAGCACACCCAAAGTTGAATCCTGATCTTGCATGGAACCTTTTCGCAAGTGGAACGCACCCGGCGTTCCATTGGCCACTGGCACAAATGGAATCCAATTATGCGGCACCGCACTTTCCAAAAGATATTGGAATTCAGCCACCGCTTCCATATCGTCGGTAACCGCATTCACTGGCCTTTCTTCGTCGCCACGGTTGCGCGTATCGCCGGAAACACCTTGCACAAAGTTTTCCACCGCCCACACCATGTTGGCCATTTCATCACGCAGCACAAATAAATCCTCCACCGCACGGCCTTCAAACGCACTCAATGCAGTTGGCGGAACAAACAACCCAGGCATAGTTGCATCGGAATCTTTGATGCTGGTATGGAACAAGCGGAATCGTCCGGCACGATTCGCATCGTTGTCCTCAGCCACCGTGAAGCGTTCGCCGAACGTGTTGGTATAGGCCACTTCGCTGATGTGAGTGAGGCTACCGGCTGGAACATCAATAGGAACGGCCAGCCAATCGTTGGCATATACCAACGCGAATTCAGCAAGACACAGCCGCGCCAAATCAAACGTCTGAGTCTCAATCATGCCGAAGTTTACTTGACCATCCTCGAACTGCCAGTAGCGCGAAGCGGGCATGCCGGAATAGCGCAAAGGGGTTGAAAGCACGGTGATTTCGCGCTTCACCGGCTCTTGCACCGGAGGTTCAACTGCAAGCTGCAAACGAGCCCTGGGTTCCGCTTCAAAGGCATACCAATCTACGTTGCCACCCTCAAATACAGGCGCACGCAGCACGGTTTGCTTATCGCCCATGCCAGCACGAACGGAGAAGCGATACTCCAGCCGATCAGGAATCCAACAATCATCCACGGGATCAACAGGCGGCGCAACTGAGGAACGGAACCATTGAAGCCAAGCCTTTGAGGCAGCGATAGCATCCGGTGATGCTCCAGACATCCAGCCAGCAAAGTTGCCTTCCAATTGATTTGCCGCCTCAGCACCATCGGGCAGGGTTTTCAGAAATAAGGCAATTGCAGGACGCAACCGGAAATGTTCCGGAGGATTACCCGCATCAGGATCTTGCAGCGGGCAAGCACTAAGCAGTGCGGCACGCACGTCGAAGCCAGCGTCAGCCAGCATTTCCACCAATTGCGACCCGGCTTCTGCGCGTTGCCGGATGCCTAGCGCTTCAGGCGGGGTGGCCTCACGTTCAATAAAAGGATCAAGAGGTAAGCCGTCGGGCAAGGCCTGCGCTGGACGATTCGTTGCCGGATCACCCGGTTGCCACGCCGTGACAAACGTACTTTCAGCATTGACGTGCACCAACAGCGGCGAGCCAACATCTTCGCCAGCAAACTCACCAAGCTGCCATTGCCGCGTCAGCATCCACAGCGGATCATGCACTCGAGCTTCAATGCCGGGCGTGGGATCACCAGAGATGGACTGTGGCTCCAAACGCGTCCAGGCGGGGTCCATAGTGAAGGCGACCCTCAGTTTTTCATTGATAGATTTGGTGACAATTGCATCAATCATCAGGGCCATGGGTTAGACCTCCTTCACGTACTTCAAGATTGCTGAGGTGATGTTCGCTTTGGCTATAGCGCTTAAATCAAATACTTTTTCGCCTTGTAGGGACCAACTTTTTTCATAGGCAGCAGGCAACACACGGGCGTAGCCAGGGGAAGTTTCAAGCGTCACGCCGCGCAGCTTAGCCATTTCCAGAGTCTCCGATAAAGTGTCTAAAAGCGCATTGGTTGTCCAGCGCGCGGCGTCGGGTGAAATGGCCAATAGCAGCGTCTGCGGAGGGCGGGCATTGGCACCATTGGCGTTTACAGCTAAGCCACTTTGATGACGATTGTCGATGGGCGAGTCCGCCACCGAACCACGCTTTTCGCGCAGCGGAACCATGTCGGTCCAGCCGTCAATAGTCAACGCGATGAAAGCATCGGCAGGATCCAAATCGGCAGGAGCCAATAGCATCAGGTTGGTCAGGGAAGCTCGTGGAGTGGGCTGGGTTGGATCAAACAAGCCTCCAACCCACGGGCCTCCACCCAGTTGGGCAACGCGCAATGGCATGGGTTTGCCCAGCGCATCGGCAGCCAGCAGAGCCTCACTAAAGCGGGCGGCTGAACCGCGCACGCTGCTTTGATCCAGAATGAAACGTCGCATAGCAGCGCGTGCTGGAGATGGATCGCCGGAAGCGGTGCTGAACACATCGGGCGTTGCCGGCGGCGAAATAGCGGGCAGAATCCAGAAGCCTTCACCGAACAACGACTGTCCTGCTTCGGTGATTTTAGCTGCATCGGGGGTGCCCGCGAGTTTCAAATTGGCTTCTGTAATTCTTCTGGACGCTTCCGCTTCGGCACCATGGGCGACGGCCAGTAAATGCTCACCTTCAGCGATTGGCGTGACTACTCCAAATGCTGCGATCTCTTCCAGACGCTGACGTAGAGGCGCAGCATCATTCACATCAAATGTGGCGATGGCCTCTTTCAAGTGATCGCGGGCGGCTTCCAATCCACCTGAAGCATTGCGGGCGCGGTCTGCTGCAGCGCTTACTTCGGCTTCGGCAAATGCACGCGTAGGCGGTTCGCTGGAACGAACAAAATCTTGCGGCTTGGCGGGCTGGGCATTCACTAATAGCGAACGTAACGACCCGGCAAATGCGGTGGTGGCGAACAGGGCGGCATCCAACGGCTGATTCGGATCACCCCTAGTGACACTTCGCACACGCTGTTCCAGGCTGGCTGGGTCACCAGATTCGTAAATTATATCCAGTGCGCAAAGCCTTGCAGCATCCAGTGAAATGGTGCCTTGCACGGTGATATTCATCGCGTCACCCAGGCGAGATTGGGCCCACTGTTCCAAACGAGGTTCCGCCTGCGCCCGCGGTCGGGAAGCGTTCCAACCCTGAGCCGCGTTGATCAGCGTTGCGGATGAGGCGATTGCCAAACGATGGGTGAAGGCTGCACCAAGTGCAGGCGTACGAATAAAATCGGGTTCCGGTGGTGGAGAATCGCCAGCAGCAATCGAATCCAAAGATGCGGAGGCACCCACTGTATTTCCTCTCGCCAACTGATGCACAGATTCCGCCAGTACCAAATCGGCGGCAGCGTCAACAGTTTGTTCTGCATCTTTGAGGATGGCCTGCACCTCAATCCACTCGTCTGCAGTTAGTGGGGGCCAAGTGCCTGGAGGAATGTACGGGTTATCTTTCGGTGGATCGTTCAAGGCACTTTTAAGGGACCCGGCATTGGACTTGAACAAGGCCAACAATCGCAATCCATCCACTACATTGTTGGCGGCAACGGAGGCTTGCGCCTGCGTGCCTGCCGCTTCATTCCTGTCCGTCAAACGACGCGCCGCCAGTGGGGCCAGGGAGCGAAGGGTAAGCACTAACCGATCAAGGCGCTTTTCATGAAGCGCACGTTCTATGCGATATCCAATCAACGCACCCAGCGGCTGCCCCTGACGAACTCCATCGAGAATGTCCAATGCGATGCGGACACGATTGCTGGAAAGATCCACTGCAAAAGCACCCGTTCCACCGTTGGCCGGATTGTGCGTCAGGTAGGCGCTACGCAGAATACCGGCGGTGGCTGCATGATCCAAACTCGGTGTGTGGATGTATCCGCCATCGGACGTGGTGGTTGCGGCAGGAACAATATTTTCCACCCAACCGTAGGCCCCAACAGCAATGCCATTGGGCTGTGTGGTGCGCAAAGATTGACGACGACGTTCGATGAAGCCGGTAATCCAGGCGTCCAGCCGATGCGAGGAAAGATCCAAAGTTTCGCAAAGTAGAACTCGACGGTCCCCGGAAGTAAGACCTTTGATGGCCAACATAGCTTCCTTCAATTCAGCTTGCTTGGCAGTTTCGCGAAACCAAGCGGTCAATGCCCAACCAGCAACAAAGGAGCGTTCATTTATTGAAGACAGAGCCACTTCACCAATTGAAGAACGGAAATTATTGGAAGGTTGCAATTCGGCCAGACGACTGGAACCAGCTTCCCCAGCCACTGCCGTCAATTCGTCAGCAAAGGCGTGCAGCGCAACACTAGAAGAATTCGATGCAGCCCTGGACACGCTGACTGCCTTGGCCCGCAAAGTCGGAGAAAGCGCGGTGGCCGCTTCCGTTATGGAACCGATTTTTTGCAACGGCGCGGCCTGTTTGACAGCCAACACAGAAGCGTCCCAAGACAGTGCCAGCAGGGCTTGCAACACAGATGCGATCTTGGGACTCTGCCCGGTAAGAATGGCGTCGATAGCCGCACTGTCGGTGTCATCCACCAAGGGCAGGCCTAGCGGACGGCTCTTCTTTTCCAGTGAACCTATGGGACGAGTGAAGCTGACATTCAGTACCACTTCCTCAAGAATCAGTTGTTCAATAATGTGGCCCATCAAATCGCTATCAGTGATAGCCCCTGATGCCTGGGCGCCAGTTTGAGCGAATTCACCAGACAGAACGGAACGTACGCGCAGCCCAAGTGAAGTGGGACTGGTGCCAAGAACGCTACGCAATGTCTCATCGATTGGTTTCCCAGAACCGACGCGTGGTAAGTCCGACGCGGCTGTCACCCAAGCTGTACGAATGCGGCGCAACAGCGGAAGCAAGGCATTTTCAAAGTCATCATTTGATTTCCAACGTGGGCTAGCCACTGGCGATACAGGCAGAATTCCGTAAGCTTGCATGCCCACACGCAAAGCAGGCAGCGGTCCACGGGCATGCACAAAGTCGCGGAAGAACGTGCGCGATTGTTCCCGGCGAGTGTCACTGAGCGTGGCACCATTGCGATTGACGGTGGTAATTTTATCCAGGAAGCTGCCCCAGGTAGGCGACCAAAGACAGGTGTTGAAGTTGCGGGCATTCGCCTGTTCGGTCAAGTCCGCCCCAGGGAGCCCGGCAAAGATTCGCGAGTCTACGGCTAGAGCAGATGCCAATGCTGCAGCGTTGGTATTGGGAGCTGCTGCGGCGCGCGCCGGAGGAGTTGGGGAGGGCTTTGCCGACCAGGCCGACCGATCACTTTCAGTATTGTTGGTGGGGGTTCCCTGAGCCAACATAGCCATGCCCCGAGCGCAACGATGTCCAGTGAGTAATGATTCCAGTTCATGGGCCGTGCGCACTGGATCAAGGCTGGAGCGCACGCCAAAAACGAATAGCCGATCCACTGGGGCGCGCGGCAACTCCAGTTTCAAATTCACTGCCATACCCGCCGCTACCGCACGATCGTAATCTACAATCCACTCCGCACCAGCAGGCACTTGGACGCCATTGACGTCAATCCGTTCACTGCCATCGTCGGCCAACAGGCCAAGCACCAGTTCCGGTGAAATTACACTGCCAGCCTGATCACTGCGCACGGTTCCCTGACTCTGCAGAGCGACGGCGACGAACCGATCAGGTAGCAATCGGGCAATTGCGGCACGCCGCTGCGGTGGACCTGGTTGAGGAAAAACTGGTTCACTGCCACCAGGATTTGTCGGCGTCATACCGGTTGCAACCCAAGGTGCGCGCAGGTCTCCTACGGCAATTACAAGGGTTCGCCAAGCTTCATTGAGCAACGCTTCATCGGTCTTGTTCCAAACGGTAGTCCAGTAGGTGCGGCCAGCCGCTTGTGCGTCTGCCGACAAGCCACGCTCAAGCTGGTCAATATGAATATCATCGGGAAACATTCTGATGCGGAGCGTGGTGCCATCGGTGGTGTAACGTGTTTCCAGGCGCACAGGCAGTAACAACAAAGGGACCGTGGGATCAGCATCGCAAGGATCAATATTGATGGCAAAGCTGGCCAACGAATCACGCCAGGTCTGGTCATTGGCCAGCACAAGCTTTTGTGCATTTACACGTTCCACTTTCAGTTCAGTAATCTGCTGTTGAATAAGCTGCGGATCACCAAAGGGCAACTGACCTTCCAGCAAATTGATCTTGGCGTTCAAGCCTGCAACCGTTTGCTGCGCTTTGCTTCGATTACTCAGCGCGTTGGCGGTTGCTTTTTGTCCGGAGTTAAGAATGTTGGGATCGAATGGCATTGTTTTAATTACCTCGCAGGGGCGATCAACTTCCAACCTCGGAATGCGGCGCGGAATGGATCCTGCAGCAAGACTCGGGCCACAGCGGCACCATGCAAAGCAGCAGCGTTCCATGACGTGGTTTCAACGGAAACGGGTTCAGTCACAATGACGGAACTGCCCGAAGTATTCAGGAATCGGCCTTGCCGCAATGGGCCGAAAGAGCCCCAGGTGGCTTGATCGCGCTTAATAGTTCCGATAACGTTCGGCGTCACTGGCAGGTCCAACCCAAAGCGTGGTGCCGTGGGATGCTCACCAATAAAGAACCACCAAGGATTCGTGCCCGCGTCGGCGTTCTTCACTTCGTCAGCCGTCAGGAGAAACCCGGTGAGCAAAATATCCGGCTTCAATGGGACGTGAAACAGAATACTGCCGGGCTGGCCTGGCGCGGGCAATTCTGCAAAAGTCGGACGCTGTTCGGAATCGAGACCAATTTGGCGCAAGGCAAAGAGCATGGCATTGGGGTAACGACGGACCACTTCACCACGAACCAGCATGACCAAGCGACCAGCGGCACCACCAGCCTGTGCGCTGATGTGCGAACCCAAAGGCGTTTTGGTGAATTGATGAATGGGCGTGGATAGTTCATCAAGCCGAGCATTCCAGAAGCGTTTGAAGTAAGTACCACGGCAATCAGTAGGAAATCCGCGCCACAAAAGTTCCCGACCCATTTCATCGGAAAGGCCCGCCAGGAATGCTTCGATAAAGACAGGATTGGTTTGCAGGAGTGTCACGAAATCCGTTTCGTGAATCTCACCCAGGCCAGGGACTAACCAATCGCGATCATAGGAATCAAGCGCTTCAAACATCGGTCGATTGAAGATGGGAGCTTGCATGATTGGTTGCACAAAGCCGTCAGAAAACCAGTCAACTGCCATCCACGATGGTGTGGTTCCAAGCCTTGCCACCATGTGTTTGGTCACTGTCGTCTTCGGATCGAGCTCCAACAGAATAGAAGAGCGAGCCGCTTTAAATGGCGGCAATTCCGGTGTCAGCGGCAGTGCCAAAGTTCCAATGGCTGCTGTAAAATCGCCAACCAGTGTGGCTACCTGTGCGGAGGCGCTTACGCCAGTGGCATTAAACCGGATGTTGCTAATCGCTTGAACAGTCACTGCGGATGCAGCGGGAGTGACAACCGCCAGTTGCGGCTGGTTGAGTTGCACACTTAGGCCTGCGCGCGGTCCGGTCACCAGTGGTCGGGGCTGTTGCAGGATAGAGCCAGCGGGCAGAGTTGCGGTGGTTGTTGTGGACTGATTCGACGCTACAGCAGGAATAGTCGCGCTTGTAAACTGCAAGCCTGCCCGCTGCGAAATTCGGTCCACCTGCGTTTGCACTGCGGCAATGCCGCTTAGCTTTAATCCACCAACAATTCCAGTAAGGGCTTCAAAACGCGCTGAAGTTTTTTGTGTGGGCAGAGTTGCTTCTACCAGGTCCAGTAAACGTGTGGCACCCACTTGTCCGAAGTCGATCACTGCACCACGAGTTCGCCAAGTAGCCACCGGCTGCAGAATTTGATCGGCCACTGTTGGTCGCGCCAACTGGGCAGAGCGAGTCTGCAACGTTGCCAGCGCATTGGCAACGGGTACACCCAACACCCGCGCTACGCTCTCTGGCGCAAAGCGATTCAGAGTCGCGGAGGAAAGTGCGGCAATCCCATCCGGTTCACTATAGGTGCGTCGAAAATCCTGAAAGCGATCCGCATTTGCGACCATGCTTCGCACAAGCACTGCGCCGTTCCCACCAAGGAAACGAGCCAATGGTCCGCGAAGTCGCGTGGCCCGTCTGAAAGCTGAGGAGAGTGCCGCAGGGGCCGTGAAGCTGCGCGTTGCATTGCCAGATACAGTCAGTGCATCGCCGCCCAATCGTAGTTTGCGTTGCACTCCGCGGGTGACTTGAGCCAGGTCACCCAGTGCCAATTTGCTGAAGTGATTCACGTGCAAACGTTCCCCGGCGAAGCGTGCGAATTGCGCCTGTGCCAATTGACGATTGGCCTTATCTATTTCCCCCACCTGAGCCCAGGCGGATTGCATTAATTGTTCCTGATCTTTTCGAACCACTCTGGTGCCCAACCCGGCAGCAACCCGATGCGGGGCCGTGGTGTTTAATTGTGGGAACCAATCACCATCATTCAATTCTGTAATGCGGCTTTGCGCGCGTTGAAATCGCGCATAAAGGCGAGGGCTGACACGAGGAAGATCGGGCACAGCTTTCCCTCCGCCTGCGATCTTGTCTCCATCAATAGACAGTTCGCGAAGCTCATTGCGTTTGGAATCTGTCCACGGACCCTTATCCAGGCCAGCAGGAAATGCAGCAGGTGAAGTCAACGCGCACTGGAACACTTGGACACGTCCGCTTTCATTTGCTGCAAGAGCCGTCATGCCGCCGCGGGGAGTAGCAAAATCAATCACGCGCCTGCCGATTTGCCAGGGCGCGGGCAGGCCCTTCAGCTTGCGTGCCAACGATTCAAAGTCACCCGCACCAGCCATGGAAAAACGCCATTGATCGTAGACAGGCAAAGTAATTTCGGTGGCATCGTCACCGTTGCCGCGTGTCCATGCTGCAGCCAGCGTACCGCCAGAAAGCCCCAAACCCGCGCGCACTCCACAATCGAAAGCTGGCACCAGACAGGCGACATAGCTCTTATTCGAATCCAGCTTTCGAGGACAAAAAATCCGTGACAGATTTTGCGGTCCATGAGCAGAGGTTAAACGATCGTCAACATTGGCTCCCGCTGCGTTTGGAGCACCTTGTACCTGTGCATGAGCGCAGGCCCAACTATCATCCAAAGGCTGCAGTTCGCCCAGCCGCGTGGTTAACCTCCAGGGCAATCCAGGCGGACCTTGATCAATCCTGAAAAATCGCTGCTCCACTACGACAAGCACTATCCAAGGTGCCAGCCGATCTCCTTGAGGAACAGTAGGCGTAAACAACCAAGGCAACTCAGGTAAATCGAATTCGATATGCGCCACATAAGTTTCTTCAGCGTTCGAAGAATTGGGCTGAGGATATCGCCAAATGATTTGCGCCGCATCAACTCCCAACACATCACTGGGCCCACGCAATGTCAGCAACTTTGAAACGGGCGCTGTCCCACCTTTGTCATCCTCAACATTGAAGCTGACTAAGGAACTGGCGCGCAGTTGCCCTGCAGCAGGAGCTGTCAATTGCGCAGCCATGCCGTTGCGGACCCAAGGCAGAAAAGTGTACTGACCCAGGTCTACTTGCTCTGGTGTGTAAGCAATCTTTGGAGCCAACAACAGCAGTTCAGACTGCACAAAGCCTTTCACTTGCGTTAATGATCCGCTCATTGCGTTGCTCCCATGGCGACCAATTCAATGTTGGTCACACCCTTGATCTGCAAATCTATGCGAACTCTGGCGGCCTCTGTGGTGGTGATTAATTTTGGCGATTCGATCACGGCAGACAGATCATCGGCATGACGCAGCATCACCTGGCCAGCGTCTTGTATAGAAATAACCTCCACCGTCTCTAATTCGTAAGGGCTGGTACGTTCACGTGCCGCCACACCAACGGCGCTTACGCGAAGTGCAGTTGCGTTATGCAAAGTTAGTGTCAACGTATCAAAATTGTGGCGCACTTTCATATCAGACTCATGAGGGAAGCCCGTTTCCCAACGATATACCGCGCCCAATGCCGTGCCATGCTGTGGAACCCGTGCTGCAGCTATCTTCATTCCGCAGGCAAAGCTTTCGAAGTCAGGCCGCGAAACCTGCTGGTCTTTGGTCATTTCCACAAAGTGGCCAGCAGCGAAAAACTCGGTCAAATTGGTAAAGCTCTTGGCCGCACTGCCGCCCACCATCGGCGCAGCCAAGTTCACGCGATTGGCCGTCACTGGGGCCGACCCTATGCGATCAATATGTACTTCTAACGGAACATTCTGTTGCTTGATTTCCAGTAGTCCAAGAGGGTGAACCAGCAACGGAGTGGTTTCATCCCGAACAAGAATCACCAACATATCTCCATTGCCGGGCAGCAGAGTTTTCCATGCGTCGTCCTTGCCCAGTGACTGTTGCACTTGCAAAAGAGGTGAAACGGCCGGAGGCAACGAAGTATCGCGCTCGCCCCATTCCACTGGTCCAAGATGGAAATCGTAGGACCCGAAGAAGCCCAGATCAACAGTGGCCAAACCTTGCGCACGCCATGGATGGGTGCCTTCCAACATGCCCTGGAAGCGAGCCCCACACAGGGTAAATCCAAAGACCTTAATGGTGATGCCAATGTCCAGATCAGCTTCAAAGTAGAAGCGCGGTGACCAGACAAACAGTACATTGATCTTCAGCCAGGCCTCAGCACTGGCAGGTCCAATTTCAGCGGAGAGAGTGATACCACCGCCGAACTGCAGCGAATTGGCGGTGATGGCGAAATAAGCTTCGGCGTGCAGCTTTAAGAAGGAGACAGGCGAAAGATCAATGGTGATGCGCCGCAGACCTGTGAGCTCTGGTGGCGGTGTGTACTTTGGATGGAAGCCACCTACGGTCAAGGCAAAGTTCTGCCCACCCGCCCAACGCACAAACAATCCAATGTCACCGCCGATGGAGATACCGGCGATTTTTGAGTTGTTCAGCCCGATGAGTATCAGCATGTACTCTGGAGTGAACTCACCGTAAACTTCCGCATGCAGATCCACGATCCGCAGCTTGGGATCGATATCAGCAGAGGGCACGCCGATCTGCAATGCACCTAACAGAATTAATTTCGGATCGGGCAGGCTCAGTACAATTCCAACCTTGGCCACCACAAAACCCGCTTGCGAACCCCAGCCCAGTAACGCGATTGGGCCAACAACAAATCCGCCCTGTTGCAGCGGGAAAATGTTACGAACCTTGTCCAAAATCTTTGGCGCGGCATCAATCGGATTTTCTGGAAAAAGGATTGTATCCGCTGTGCCGTCGCGGATACCCTTGCGCAGTTCGTCTGTGCTGACGCGGCGCTCCACCGCAAGAATGCCGCCGATGCCGTTCAGTGTGAAGCCGAAGCTCAATTCAATCTTCGGCGTAAACTTCACCGCAATCACCACCACAAAGGAGAACGGTTCGGTGGTGACAATGGCAATCACCGTGATGCCAATCTTCAGCAATTGTAAGTCGAGAATGCCGCCGTACTCTTTGTCCTTGCGGTAAATATAGCCACCGCCAGTGAGCACTCCAGCAACTTTGATACGTACCCCGGCGGCATCGGGCAAGCGCGGGGCAATAGAGAACGGATCCTCGCCTGGTGCCGGGTTCGGTCGGTAATGAATCTCAACGCCGCCGCCTTCAACTACGAAGCCAATGACGTCGCCCATCTTCGCGGCAATAGTGGCCTTAATATCGATCTCGCCGTCCTGATCGGAAACGACGATAGCGAATTCCCGCAGTTCCACGCCAGGAAAAGCGAAGCGCACGGGCAGCATTAGAGTCTTGTTCTTGCCGTCGCCAAAGGTCAGCCCGTTGCCAGAATCGAGACTGATGCTGGTGTAATCCGTGTCGGACGAAGGTGCGCCTCCGGGGATGATTTTTTCAAGAAATTTATCGGACCGCAAACCCGCTTTGATCTTGGTCTTAACACGGACGCCAACCACGGCTTTGTCTTTAAAGTTGAGGAACGCGATTAGTTCTGTACTGTCCAGTTTGAACGCATCAAAACCAGCCACTGGAGCCCGTTCGCCGGTTTTAACCAACCTCATGTTGAGCTCTTTGCCGATGCGGTCAAAGGTGACTACATCGCCCAGTTTCTTGGTGGTCTTATCTTCGCCCAGCAACTGCTTGCCGATTGCATCCAACGTTTTTCCGGCATCGGCTGCAAGATTCTCAAACGGCGCTTTCCATGGCTTGTCAATTCCCGCAATGCCATCGAAAACATCTTGTTTAAAATCTGGCGTACCTTTTTTGGAGAGTTTCTCGGCGATGATCAGCAACGCGGCATCGACGGCAATCAGGACGTTGGCCAACTCGGTGGCGATACGACCAGCAGCGGCCATGGTGAACGGATCAGTTCCCAGATCGGTAGCAGATCGTTGAACAGCATCAGCGGCATCTTTGATTTTTGGTTTTACGGCGTCGATGATTGGAGTAGCTTCGGCGCTGAGGGCTTTGATGTCATCCTTCAACTTGTCCAGGGCGGTCTTAGTGGTGCCTGATGCCCCATCGCCCAAAGTTGTGACAAATTTGCCAGTGTCTTTAAAGCTATTTTCCGTTAGGTCTGCAGCGCGGGAATGACCGAAGGCCAATACGCCGTTGACCAGCCCAGTCCAGATGTCGTCAGCCACAGTTTTCCCTCCAGCTTTAAAGAGCTTTTCGAGTAACTCACGTCCTTACTGAGTAAGTGGGTCGAATATAACATGAGGGTACTAGTACGTCAATAGAAAATCAGCCCATTGCTACCCACTTACTTGGAGTAACCCATTGCTTTTGAACTTTGTGGGAGTTGAATCTTTTGCAACAGTTGGCTGAGATTTGGATGGAGGGAAAGACTCGTAAACACTGAATTACAAAAAGGTATAGCACATATAACTGGGGGTGAAAGTATGTTTGGTGAAATGAGGGAAAGAACTATGAGTAACAAGGGAAGAAGTGAAGAGATTAAATTTATGCCACGTGATTCGGGAAGATTGTTATCTTTGTCAAATTGAGAGGAGTGCTAGAGATATTTATACAGCATTTTGAATTGACAATGAGTGTAACGACTGCAAAAATAAAGGGGTCACAGTGGTATGCGGATGTGGCGGAATTGGCAGACGCGCTAGATTCAGGTTCTAGTTCCCTCACGGGAGTGGAGGTTCAAGTCCTCTCATCCGCACCAATAAAATCAATAAGTTACAGAGACAAAGCGGCTCGCAAGAGCCGCTTTTCTGATGGACTGCTACGGTGTTTGCTACGGTTTCGCAAAAACCCATGATAAGATTCGGCCATGGCGCGAAGTTCCTACGGCACGGGCACTCTGGTCAAACGCGGAAGAATCTGGTACGTCACGTTCTGGGTGGACGGCAAGCAGGTCCAGAAGTCCACGGGCTCTGCAAATATCCAGGATGCGAAGAAGCTCCGCGATCAGATCCTGGGCAAGAAGGCGCGGGGAGAAATCGTTGGCTCGGACGCGGGCAAGATCACCTGCGGCGAGTTGCTAAATGACTTGCTCGCTCACTACGACGCTGGGAACGCGAAGCCGACCACGACGCGCGTCTTCCGGTGGTGTATCGAGGCTAATCTGAAGCCGTACTTCGGTGACATGAAAGCGGCCAATCTTTCGACTCCGAAGCTGAAGGCATATCGAGATAAACGCAAGGCGGATGGCGTCACCGAGACGACGTGCAACCGGGAACTGTCGATTTTGCGGATCGCTCTCAATCTGGGCCGGAAGAGCACCCCAGCGAAAGTGGTCACGCTGCCCTTTTTCCCGATGGTCCGCGAGGACAACGCCCGGCAGGGTTTCCTAACCGATCAGCAATACTCCAAGTTGCTCGAAGCGCTGCCGGACTTCCTGAAGCCTCTGTTCGTCACCGCCTATCACACCGGCGTCAGGCTCGGTGAATTCCTCGCCTGGGATTGGGACCAAGTGGATTGGAACCAGGCCTTCATCACATTGAAGGCGTCGGAAACCAAGAGCGGTCACAGCCGCGCCGTTCCGATTCTGGATGGCGACATGCGGACGTGGCTGGAATGGGCACTGAAGGAATCGAACGACGGCACCGCTGTCTTCCATCGCGACGGCCAGCCCATCAAGAGTTTTCGACGGGCCTGGATTACGGCTTGCGAGTCGGCGGGCGTCCCGGAACTGAAGTTTCACGACCTCCGGCGAACGGCGGTCCGAAATATGCGCCGCGCCGGAGTTCCGCAAGTCGTCCGCATGAAGATAACC
>JANXSF010000032.1 GCA_025352795.1 Acidobacteriota bacterium | reverse complement strand
TGCCCAGCCGCCTACTCCTGCTACGAAAACAGGGTCCGGTGGATTCCCAAGCCTGCCATTCACCGGCAAAACTGAGTTGCATGCGAACTGCACCGTATACTGAGGGTTGCAGTCCCCACTATTCTCTGCGCATTTGGCCGCCGCATCCCGTGCATCCCTCGGTCGGAAAGTGCTGGACGTTTGATTCATGATGAAATGCGTATCCCCATAAAAACCAGCGGTCATCATGATCAGGCTACCCAATAAAGGTTGTCCGCCAACTTCCTGACCAGCCATATTGATAAATGACTTCATAGTTTCCAGGCGTAGTTGCAACCTGATCATTACCGCCAATTGGAGCGATCCCAAATGAATCGACCGAGACACGAATCTCTTCCCCGGGATTGATATGTACTGTTTTGATTTTTAGGTTCGGAACAAATAGTACTGTCTCACCGTTAGCATCTTCTGGAATTGGGGCATATGAGGGCTCTGGAACGAGCGCGATTCGCTCGCCGGAAGAGTCTATTTCATATGGGTTCAAGGACTGCTTCTTGGAAAACGGCTCGAGGATCTACAGTCTTTGACTGGTATTGTTCTTAATGGACAATATGAAAGTTGCCGCCTCCCCAGGTAGGTAGTCTGCCCTATCCGTCCGCATGGATAGGCTGACCCGGGCTGAGTCTTCCATTATCTTATCGAATCGTGCTTGACGGGGATCCTCTTGAGGAGCACCAATAGCAAGGGTCATCAAGAAATAGGAAGCTAATGTGCAGGCAACCGCCCAGTGTCCACTCGTTCCAAGAAGACTTGGCTCAGCCCCGGATACTACTTGATCAATTTCGATCTTTCGGTTGCTGTTCTTCATCAAGTTGAATAATTACTTTGCTTCCGTCGGCTGTTGTGTATTGGATGGTAAGGAGATCCTCCGCATCAGCTGTGGCGGTTAGCCGAACCACCGGCTTTGTCAGACTTGCTACTCGAACATATGGTCCGCCAGGCAATCTAAACAATTTATTGTTTAGATTGCTCTTAGGGTCACAACACACAACGCCCTTTTTCGCAACTAAAATAATATGCTCTTCCCCTAGTTGAACCGTGATCGCATACGCCTTAAGCGCTGCGAATAGGGGCTCGCCATTTGCTCCGTTGTACTTTGATTTCTTCTTCAAGAGTGCGGATGTCCATGTCTCCAGTCGTGGTGAAACAACAGTAAATTGGATCTCAGCCAACGGTAACCCTCCAAGCAAATATCGCAAGAGCCGTGGACCCTCTGAATCGCCCATAGTGCCGCTTCCTATCCAAGCCAAATCATATTTGCCTCGCTTGTCGTCTGACCGAATCTTGAGCGTTATCGTCTCGGATGGCCGTATTACTCGACTCGGACTGTCCTCCTGAAGATCTCTAGGGTCACCACAACCCCATTCCACACCCAACTGTGTGACATATGGGCTCTGTTTGGAACAAAGCTCCAAAGAACTGGAATCAACACCATCGGGCAAAGGAATCTCAAGTGCCTGATTTGTTGGATTGAAAAGTGTGATTGTTGCCATTCCAGCTTCACTAATGACGTAAGTGGGACGTTGAACACTTATGGTTGCAACTAAATTCGAGGCATTGTCCACAAGCCTTCCAGCCCTCGTCAGAGGAGTATCTTCTTGTCCGAACACGACAAATACTGTCAACCAAATTATTGCTATTCGACCGCTCATTGACAACCTCCGGACAAAAGACAGAACTTTTTCTTGCTCGCCGGATCGAAGTCCCAATCGGTAGTGCTTGTTTGGGAGAGTTTGGGTGTATGGTTCATTAGGGTGCCATCGACGTTCAAAATGGTGATCCTTGTTACGGTAGGGAATGGCTTTACTGAGGACCTTCCATCTGTTTTGATAGTCGACGAAGGTGAAGCCAAGACGCCAACTGGAGTCCGGCTTATGACGCTGTAACCGGGCAAAGAATATTGGAAAATGAGTTCGCTATTTCGCAGTCCATTGAAATCGTAAACCAAGTTGCGTGTATAGAATCGAGTGGATGGTCTAGTTGCCTGCATGAAAGTATTAAACGTCAAGCTTCCCAAATTGTTGGAATCGAAAGGGACTACGCCGGCGGATCGCGTCGTATGCGGCAAACCGAGTTTATGGCCAACTTCATGCGCAATTACCTGGGCTAGCAAGGTGCCTTCTGGCATCGTCCCTCCGGGACCCGATATGGCTCGCGCAGTTCTACTAATTTTAGAAATGTCAAGCCGAATAGGAATTCCACCATTAACAAAGCCGTCTGGGTCACCGTTTGCGCTGCCGGCCATTCCTAATATCGAGGGATCTAGCGTTACATCAATAAATTTCAATGCATAGGCTTCGCCAGTCATGACTGAATTGCGGTTCAGCGGATTCATCCTAGAGGTTGGATCACCTGGGTCAGCGGGATTAGCTCCTATGGTTTCGACACGATGCAGAGTCAGATAAGCCGCCGTAACCCTGCCAAAGATTTCATTAATAGATGTTCCGATGATGTTCCCCGCATCGTAATAGAACAGATCCTGGAACTTCTTGGGATCCGTCGAAACCCAAACTGTGTTGCCATTAACCACAACTTGAAATCCTCGATATTCGTCATGTACAGAAAACCCATCGCCTTTGGGTGAGTCTACGGCGAATCCAGGTTCCTTGTCCCAGTCTCTCGGAAGATGAACTCCCGCCTGCGATGAAAATTGATTCTCCCATCCATCTGACATGCCGTTACAATCCTGATCCACAGGCAGACTAGCAAACGGGCGCTGTCTGAACGCAGTTCCACAGGCACCCGAAGGTTCCAGCACTTGTGGACTCCCGGCTTGCTCTCTATCCACAATATCGGCATCAAACATAAGCCCACTATCCTGGAAAGTAGCGGACGCCCGCAGTTGCCCCGCTCCACCAAAATCACGCGAAGTCACCGTCACCGCCTGTGAGCCAGTAACAAAACCCGGCGTGTTGATCAACAAACCGCCATTCTGCGGTGTCGCCAAAGTGGGATTCTTGATCTGCTCAAACAGATAGTCTGGATCCCTATCCGTATCATCCCCAAAATTGGTGGACGTCCCAACCAGCCACTGCGTCTGCGGTGCAAGTTGGAAGGTGAACTTCACCGGAAGTTGGGGGCACAGTGGAGCACTAGAGGTGAATGGCAAAATCGGATGCAGCCATCCTTTCCGGTTGCGACTGGCAAATCCCACCGGCGGTGCCCAGCCTCCTACTCCAGCCACGAACACAGGGTCATTTGGATTCCCAAGCCGGGCATCCAAGGGTGAAACTAAGTTGCATGCGAACTGCACCGTGTACTGTGTGGGTTGCAGTCCCCACTATTCTCTGCGCATTTGGCCGCAGCATCCCGTGCATCACGGGGCCGGAAAGTGCTGGAGGTTTGATTCATGATGAAATGCGTATCTCCATAGAAACCAGCGGTCATCATAATCAGGTTACCCAAT
>JANXSF010000106.1 GCA_025352795.1 Acidobacteriota bacterium | reverse complement strand
GAAAGCAGTCCGCTCCCTCGCGGTCACGGCTCGGTTTGAGTTTTCGTTCGTCTTCTGTCCACCTGCCTCCAACTTAAAAACATTTCATCCCCCAATTGTTTCCCTAACCTTTCATCTGTGCGATCATGAAAAACGATATGGCTCTGTTTCGCATTCATAGAATCAAAGAATCGGCTCAGCAGAATTTTCGTTGGGCTCCCCACACCAGTGGCGTCACTGCCGCCAAGCCCAAAGATTACGAAGAGGGCGGCATGGTTGAAGCGGCGGGACTCTATCAGGCTTGGCACCAAGTCCGCGAAACCCCCGATGCCCTGCGTCTGGGCGACATCCTCGAATCTGTCGAAACTGGCGAAATGCGCATCTGCAAATACGTCGGCTTCGAACAAGCCACCTGGGTGGTACTGGAACCGAAAAACTCAATGGACATGAAACAACCGCCAGAACCTCCCCAAATGGCCAAAGCAGCGAGTACAATGTAAATAGATGGCCTGCGGATTCGATCCGCTGCATTTTGGGCAACGGGAGCCCGATGCAGTTTCTGTTAATTTGTACGCGTTGGTTGGGTACATACCTGCTCCACTCGGGGACTTTCTCGACAGTCTTCGTTGTCAATTGGTCCCCAATTGTCGTTTGCGCTCCCACGTTTCCTTCTTACCACCCCGCCCAATTCTTGGTTCTCCACAAGACGCCTGGCAACAAATTGAGCAGATGTCTCTGCACACTCCCCGCTTCCAGGTTGACCTGGGCAAAGTAAATGTCTTCTGCAAAACCAGCGTGATCTATCTGGATTTGGCCCAAGGTATGGATCAGCTTTTCCGTGCGCATCGGTCGCTCAATCAATGTGCCTTGCATTACGACGAACCCTTCGAATATCATCCGCACATCACCCTGGCTCAAAAATTTCCAATAGCTGATCTTGCCCGTCTTCAGGAAGTAGCTGAACGCGAATGGGATGGCTATAGAAAAGACCGCAGTTTTGAAGTAGAAAAAATCACCTTCGTCCAAAACAATTTACTGCCCGGTTTTGATCAAAACGGGTTGCAAAATAACCAGTGGATCGATTTGGCCGAATGTAGCCTAGCGCGTTGAAAACGCAACCAATAGTACTACATTCAATGTGATACAATTTAGCCAGTCTGAAAATCCTTGTGGATTTTGAATCGTCGATAAATCGTTGGAGGTGTGATGCGTCTGATCGCTTTGATGTTGGGCCTGTCTTCCGTAGCGGCTTTGTGGGCCGCCGAATCCCTTCCCCCTAGAAAAGAATTTACCGCGCAACAAAAACGCTGGTGGGCCATTCAACCAGTCACTGTGACCAAGCCGCCGCAAGCCAAAGATCGCGCCTGGGGCACAAACATAATTGATGCTTTCATCTTGGCCAAGCTCGAAGAAAAAGGGCTGCATCCAAACGCCAAGGCCGATAAAATCACGCTGCTGCGTCGCGCATCGCTGGTGATGACCGGACTCCCACCCACTCCCGAACAGGTGCAGGAATTCCTGGCCGATAATTCCTCCCATGCCTGGGAAAAGCAGGTGGACCGTTTGCTGGCTTCCCCACGATACGGTGAGCGTTGGGCTCGGCATTGGCTGGACCTCGCTCGTTACGCCGATAGCGAAGGGTTCAAGTCCGACGAAACGCGTCCCAATATTTACCGTTATCGCGATTATGTGATTCAGTCTTTCAACGCTGACAAACCTTACGACCGCTTTGTGAAGGAACAGATCGCTGGCGATGAGCTATACCCCAACGATCCCCAGGCGCTGGTTGCCACTGGGTTCAACAGGCACTTTCCCGATGAATACAACGCCCGCAATCTAATGCAACGTCGTCAGGAATTGCTCAACGATGTGACTGATACCGTTGGTGCAACTTTCATGGGACTCACCTATGGTTGCGCCCGCTGTCACGATCACAAGTTTGACCCTATCCTGCACAAAGATTACTACCGCCTCCAGTCTTTTTTCTCCAATACCCGCATAGAAGACAGCGCACGTTTGGCCAGCAGTGGTGAATCGGCCAACTATAAGAATAACTATCAGGTCTGGGATTTGAAAACGCGCGTCATCCGTGACGAAATGGCCAAGCTGGCATCGCTTGAAGTGGCCAAATTGGATAAAGAAAATATGGACAAGTTTCCTGAAGAAATTCAGGACGCCGTCACCACTCCAGCGGAAAAGCGCACCCCCATTCAATGGCACATGTACTACAAAGCCAAGCCGCAACTTTCCCACACAGAGCAGGAAGGTGCAAAGCTGCTGAAGGGAGAACCCGCCAAACGTTACGCTTTGTTGAAATCGGAATTGAAAAAGTTCGACGCCATTAAACCTGCGGAACTGCCCATTGCCCAAGCCATGATTGATAACGAAGCTCCCGGTGCGCCAAAAACTTTCGTTCTGCGGGCCGGGGCTTACGACGCTCCCCTGGAAGAAGTGCAGCCAGGATTCCTTTCTATCCTTGACGCAACCGACGCCACCATTACCAAGCCCAATCGACTGCCCACCAGCGGACGTCGCTCAGCATTGGCAAACTGGCTGGCCGATGCGAAGAATCCTTTAACAGCGCGAGTGATGGTCAATCGTGTGTGGCACTATCACTTTGGCAAAGGCATTGCCGGAACTCCTAGTGATTTCGGGGTGATGGGTGAAAAGCCTGCCAACAAGGAATTGCTAGATTCGCTTACGGCCAACTTCACCGCAACCGGATGGAGCCTCAAAAAGTTGCACAAGCAAATTTTGATGTCCAGCACCTGGCAGCAAACTACCGACTTCAACGCCAATGCCGCCGAAGTAGATCCTGATAACAAACTGCTATGGCGCTACAACCGCAGGCGTTTAGAAGGCGAAGCCATTCGTGATTCCATGTTGGCGGTCAGCGGAAAGCTGAATGACAAAATGTATGGCCCTGGCGTATTCCCTCCCCTGCCCCCCGGCGTAGTCACTCGCGGTGGTTGGAAAAATGAAGAAGTTGAATCCGAATCGAACCGCAGAAGCGTATACGTGTTTGTGAGGCGAAATACAAGGTATCCGATGTTTGAGGCGTTCGACATGCCCGATACCCATGAAAGTTGCGCCCGCCGAAATATTACCGTAACGCCCGGGCAGTCTTTGGAATTGATGAACAACACCCTGGTCACCCAATGGGCCAAGCAGTTCGCCGAGCATGTATCGAACGATGAAGGCGTAAGCGAGGATGCGAAAATTGACCGGGCCTGGAAAATGGCTTTTGCCCGCACGCCCAACACAGAGGAAAAGAAAAAGGCAGCGGAGTTTTTAACTAAACAAACCGCCCTGCTGTCAGACGGAAAAGCGGCCTTCGCCGACTTGTGCCATATGCTGTTTAACTCCAACGAGTTTTTGTACATTAACTAGGAAACTTTTATGAACAAAAACCTTGGACACCATTGGCCTGTAAGATCGCGCAGAGAGTTTTTCCAACAAGCAGGCAGCGGTTTGGGCAGTATCGCACTGGCTTCGTTACTGAACGCAGAAGCGCGTGGCGCGGCACTACCCATGCCCCATCACAAGCCGAAAGCGAAGTCCGTGATCTGGCTGTTTATGGAAGGCGGCCCCAGCCATGTGGATCTGTTCGATCCTAAACCGAAGTTGAACGAATTGGATGGCCAGCCAATGCCGGAAAGTTTCGGCAAGCCGATTACGGCCATGGGCACGGCCAATAATTCCATTATGGGTTCGCCCCGCAAGTGGCAACAGCATGGCAAGAGTGGGCTGTGGGTGTCCGACTGGTATCCGAACATCGCCAAGCATGTGGACGATATGACGGTGGTTCGTTCCTGCTGGGCCAATGGGTTGAATCATGTGGGTTCCGTTTGCCAGATGAACACTGGCGATATCTTGGCCGGTCGCCCTTCCATGGGTGCCTGGGTGACTTACGGGCTGGGTTCGGCGAACAAGAATCTGCCCACATTTACGATTTTGTTGGATGACAAAGAACCAGTGGGTGGGCCTAAGAATTGGAGTTCGGGATTTCTTCCTGCCACCTATCAGGGCACGCAGTTCCGTCAGGGCGAAGTGCCCATATTGAATTTAAAGCCATCCGATTCTTCTGACCAGCGACAGCGTAACAAGCTGGGGTTCCTGAAAAGTTTGAACCAACAGTGGAGCGCCGATAAGCAGGACGATACGGAATTGGATGCGCGCATTCAGAGCTATGAATTGGCGTATCAGATGCAATCTGCCGGACCCGAAGCTGTGGATTTAAGCAAAGAAACGGAAGATACCAAATCCTTATATGGCATGGATAAGCCGGAAACCGAAGCTTTCGGTAGAAACTGTTTGATGGCTCGACGGTTGGTGGAACGCGGCGTAAGATTCATTGAACTCTATTGTGGTTCCGGTTCCGGTTGGGATGCGCACAACAATATTGAGGGCAATCATTCCAAGTGGTGCCGGGCGTCCGATAAACCGATTGACGGTTTACTCACAGATTTGAAGCAGCGGGGAATGTTGGAAGACACGCTAGTGGTTTGGGGTGGTGAATTCGGTCGCACGCCCTTCAATGAAAAGGGCAACGGTCGCGATCATAATCCTTGGGGCTTTAGCATGTGGTTCGCAGGCGGCGGCGTTAAGGGTGGCCAATACATTGGCACAACCGATGAAATTGGATTGCGTGCTGTGGAACGTCCTTGTCATGTGCACGACTTGCACGCGTCCATTCTTTGGGCTTTAGGTTTAGATCATGTTAGGTTGACCTATATGCACAATGGACGTGGAGAACGGCCCACCATCGTCGGTGGAGAGGTGATTAAAGAGTTGTTCGCCTGATTATGTTTTTCCCAATATTGTTTGCTCTAGCCGATGTCCAAGCGGATCGCGAAATAGCCAGGCGATTGAAGAATCGTGAACAGGAAGCACTTGGCACACTTCATGATCGTTACGGCAGACTGGCTTTTTCCCTGATATTACGAGTGGTCAAGAATTCAGCAGTGGCTGAAGATCTGGTGCAGGAAACATTCCTGCGAGTGTGGAATCGTGCGCAGGCGTTCGATGAAGAAAAGGGTGCTTTAGGACCGTGGGTTTTAACCGTTGCTCGCAACCGGGCAATTGATTATCTGCGGAGTGTGAATGGTCGTATGTCGCAAAATATGTACGAACTTTCCGGGAACGAGCAGCAGTCCATGTTTGGCGACCTGGAAAAGGATATTCTGAATTCCGATCGGGCCAGAATTTTGCGGGAGGCTTTCCAAAAGCTGAACGAGAATCAAAAGACTGTTCTTGAAATGGCTTACTTTGAAGGTCTGTCTCAAACAGAGATGGCCGAAAAAATGAAGCAACCGTTAGGCACGGTGAAAACGTGGGTTCGTAGTGGATTACAAGCGCTTCGTGCAGAGTTAGGGGAGGCGCTAATGGCATGATTTGCGAGGAGCTAAAAGAGATGTATGAACTGTACGCGATGGGCGTTTCCGACGACCCGGAGCGCAGTGAAATCAATTCGCACTTGGCCCAAGGCTGCGTAACCTGCACCAAAGGGGTGAAGCATGCTTTTGAAACGGTGAGTATCATTGGTACTACTGCGTTCGATGTAGCACCGCCTGCCCGATTGCGTGCCAGGGTGATGGCGTCCATTCGGTCCGAACCGGCCAAGCAATCTTTCTGGAATTTGCCCTATGCCTGGATGGGTTTGGCCGCCGCACTAGCCATGGTAGCCCTGGGGCTTTGGAATCGTGAAGTGGGCCTGGACCGATCCCTGGAAGAAGCGCGCCAACAAATTTCCGCCTTAAGCCAAACGCAGGAACGGGACCAAGCTGCCATTCGCCGCGTCAATGCCGCGCTCAACTTTTTGAACCAGCCGGAAACACGTTTGGTGACAACCAGTGGGAAAGCCATTGAACTGCCACCCAAAGCACGCGTCTTTGTAAACGCAAAGACAGGCGTATTAATGATGGCTGGGAATTTACCGAAGCTGGGCCTAGGCAAAATTTATGAAATGTGGTTGATCCCCAAAGGCGGCGCAGCCCCAGTGCCCGCAGGCTTGTTCCAGTCCGATGAAACCGGCACAGCCATGCACTTAAGACCAGGAACAGTAGACGTTGCATCAACTGCTGCGGTAGCCATCACGGTGGAACCAGAAAGCGGTTCGGCAGCACCAACCACCACGCCGATCCTGGTCATGGGCTTATCAGACTAACGCTATCTCTTGCGCTCACAGCTCGGTAAAACACTGATTCTACCGAGCCGTGACCGCGAGGGAGCAGTTTTCTAAGTGGCATTTAGTCTCCTTCCAAATTCCCCTGGCTGGCCCCTTCTATTCTTTTGATTTGAAACCAGCCCCTTAGTCCACTACAATATTAAGATTAGGTGTTCCTCCGTTTCGTTCCCGACCGCAACTTCCGGCCATATCCAAATCGCCAACATGGAAACAAGGTTCAGTGTGGAATAGTGAGGATCGCCGCCCGATTGTTCAAAAAGTTAACTCCAACGGAGGATCCAGTATAGTGGCGGAAGCAATGCGTCATATTTTTACGTCGGAATCGGTGACCGAAGGTCATCCCGACAAAATGGCCGATCAGATTTCTGATGCGGTTCTCGATGCGGTTCTGAAAGAGGACCCCACAGGCCGCGTAGCGTGCGAAGTGCTGGTTACAACCGGCTTGATCGTCGTTGCCGGTGAAATCACCACGAACACCTATGTGGACGTGCCAACTCTGGCCAGAGCTGTAACAGAGGATATCGGATTCACCGATTCCGCCATGGGCTTCGATGCCAAAACATGCGGCATCCTGAATGCGATTCAATCCCAGTCACCAGACATCGCCATGGGCGTGGATACCGGTGGTGCCGGTGATCAGGGCCTGATGTTCGGCTATGCTTGCGATGAAACCGCAGAGCTAATGCCGATGCCCATCATGATGGCCCACAAACTGGTCCAACGGTTGAGCGAATCCCGCAAGAGCAAGCAACTGCCGTGGCTTCGTCCCGATGGTAAAAGTCAGGTGTCTGTTGAATATGCCGGTGGCAAGCCCAAGCGGATTGATGCCGTGGTTATTTCCACTCAGCATGATCCCGATGTCACAACCGAAGAATTGCGCGCCCAGGTGAAAAAGCACATCATCGACGCTATCGTTCCTTCGAACATGGTGGATTCCAACACTAAGTACCACATCAACCCCACCGGGCGTTTTGTAATCGGTGGACCTCATGGCGATACCGGCCTCACCGGTCGCAAAATCATTGTCGATACCTACGGCGGCATGGGTCGTCATGGCGGCGGTGCCTTCTCTGGAAAAGATCCCACAAAGGTTGACCGTTCGGCCTGCTACATGGCTCGCTACGTGGCCAAGAATATTGTGGCATCCGGTCTGGCTTCCCGCGTGGAAGTGCAACTTGCTTATGCCATCGGCGTCGCCGAACCGGTGTCGGTCATGGTGAACACTTTCGGAACTGGTTTAGTGGAAGAAGATCGCTTAACTGAACTGGTTCGCAACAACTTCAAGTTGACTCCTAAAGGGATGATCAAGTCGCTGAATTTACGACGACCCATTTATCGTCAAACTGCTGCGTTCGGCCACTTTGGTCGCTCTGGCAAGGGCTTCACCTGGGAAGTTACCGACAAAGCAGAAGCGTTACGCGCTGAAGCTGGCGTCAAGACCAAGAAAGCCGCAAACTAAGCAATTCCCTGGCCCACCAATGTTCGCAAAGGTGGGGCAGGTATTTAGCCTGCCAACTCGCTACCGTAACGGAGCGATCTGTTAAATTGAACAGAATGTAAACTGAACAGAAGGAACCGATGCCCCTAATCGAAGGCTGCAAACATTATTTGGAAATCACCGTCCCTTTAGAAGAGGTGTTGGCGGAAACCAGCCGTGTGGTGGATACTATTGCCAAAAAGGCTCGCCTGCCAGGCTTCCGTCCAGGGAAAGTGCCTCAATCCTTGGTGCGTTCGCGCTTTGCCGCCGAAATCAAGCAGGATGTACTGGAAAGCATCATCCCCAAAGCTTTTCAAAAGCAAGCCGCTGCCGATCATCTCAATGTTGTCAGCACGCCCAACGTCACGGAAATGAAATTTGAGCCGGGTGATCCGCTATGGTTCAAAGCAGAATTTGAGGTGGCCCCGGAATTTGAGCTCGGCGAATATAAAGGGCTGAAAGTTGTTTATAAGGAACCGGAACTCACCGAAGCTGAGATTACTGCTCGCATCGATACTGTTCGCGAACAAAAAGCGGATTACGTCAACATTGATCCACGACCATCACAATCTGGGGACTTCGCTGTTGTGAAACTGGAAAGTTTATCTGGGGCCACGCCTCCCGTGAATGAGGAGGAAGTCCAACTGGAATTGGGCCATCCCGATACGTTTCCGCCATTTTCTGAAAACCTGACAGGCATGACCCCTGGTGATGTGAAAGTGTTTGAGGTAGTGTATCCAACAGAGTACGGCACAGATCGTTTAGCTGGTAAAACCGTCACGTTTCGTGCAGAATTAAAGACATTACGCCTCAAGGAACTGCCGGAATTTAATGACGAGTTCGCCCAGGATTTAGGTGATTTCAAAACTGCCGATGAATTGAAAGAAGCTATCCGTAAATCCCTTTTCGCCGAAAAAGAATCGGCTGCCCAAACGGAAGCCAAGGGCAAGCTTGTCGATACGTTGGTTGCGGCCCACGAATTTCCTGTGCCTGAAGCGTATGTAGAACGGCAGGTGCAGAACATTGTGGAACAACGCATCCGCCAATTCGCCAGCCAGGGCATTGATATGTCCAAGATGAATATGGATTGGACGAAGGTGCGCGAACAGCACAAGGAACAAGCGGGTAAAGACGTAAGAGCCAGCCTGCTGCTAGACAAAATCGCCACAGCAGAAACCATCCACGCCACTGAAGACGAAATTGATAAAGAAGTACAGCGCGTAGCCCGACAAGAACGCGAAGTCCCAGCAGCAGTGCGTCGCCGGTTAGAGAAGGATGGCACACTAGGCAAGATCGCCAATCATTATCGAACAGAAAAAACACTAAATTTATTATTCGAGCACGCCACAAAGTCCCCAGAATAGGAACCGCGGAGCCGGAGGGGACAGGTCAATCTGTCCCAAGCTACACACCAAATCAATCCAATTATGGGAACTTCTTTTTGAACTCTGACGTATTCCAATCATGGAAGAGTCTCCGCTGAAGAGAATCCTCGCAGCCTTTGATTACTTTGTAATCATTCCTGATTTTTTAGATCCGCTGATGCTTCTTTTCAACCTCCTTTGCGATGTCTTTCTTGAGTTCCTTTTTGCGTATTCTAAGACCTCCAGAATAGGAAGGGGACAGGTCAATCAGTCCCAAGCTTCACAAACGCAGATAGAAAAGAAAACAGCTCAGAGCGAGGGGACAGATCGACCTGTACCCTTCACCAAACCCCATCCGACAATAATCGTCAAAAATCCAAGAATCACCCGTATAATTAGACAGCCGTGCGCTTTCTCCCCACAATCCGATTCCTAACAGCGCTCCTGCTATCCATACCAACCCCCGCCGAAGCTCAAAAGCCCGTACTTGCCTGGTCAGCCAAACTCGGGCCTACTTTGACCGAGGTAACGGGTACGGCAGTCGCCACCGATGGCAGCGTCTACATGGTCGCAAGGACGGATGCGGGCCATATCTTCGCTGGGAAATTAAGTGCCGACGGCGCAACCTCCGTGTGCAGTGTGGCGCTCGGTGGCCTCAATAACGAGTTGCCCTCCGCGATGGCTCTTGCACCAGACGGAACCATTCTAATCACTGATGTCACCAATTCTCCCGATTTCCCAGCAGCCATTCTGCAACCAGGGCAAAGTCCCACCACTTTCCTTTTGCGATTGGACCCCTGCACCAAGACTCTTCGTTACAGCACTTATTTGCCCGTCGGTGTGAAGCCCGCAGCTCTTGCAGCAGCAAACGACGGCTCTGCCTACCTTGCCGCGCGCGATGGTGATTCCGACAATGGATTTCTGCTGCGCATTAAGCGCTGCCGGAACTTCTGTACTATCAAAAACAGCCCTCCGTGGAATCCCTGGGGCTGTTGCACTCGACTCCAATAATTCCGTCTATGTCACAGGATTGCTTCCCGCCATCAAGCAAAACGAAATCCAAGTACGACAAGCCTTTGCCTCTAAATTATCTACTGATCTACAAACAGTGGTTTACGATGTGAACTTTGGAACAGGATCAATCGCTACGGGCACTGCCCTGATAGTCGACCAGGCAGGCAACCTTTACGCAGCAGGAATGGCACGACCACCTGGATCTCAAATTTTCAATCTGAGCAATGGGATAACTTCAGGTGCAGTGATTTTGGCGCGCATTCTTCCAGATGGCAAAGTAGATTTCGACCGCTTTGTGGAATTTACTTCAGATGAATTTGCTTACACCGACCGACGTCCAGTTGGCATCGGAATCGGGCCGGATTCACGGATCTGGCTAGGGATCACTGGGCCTGCTGGATTTCCACGAAATCTTCCTTCCCTCGACCAAGTAGCCATAAGTGGAGTTCTGCTTCGAAGCTTTTTGCCCAATGGTGACGCTGCTGGAGGGGAAACAATCGTTCCCGGCTTAGCATCTGCCGCCTTTGGAACAAACGGGCGGATTTCGGTTGTTGGGATCAATCGCAATTTGCCTACGACAATGGGAAGCGCAACGGTGGAAGCAGTGGATTCACTTTCCGCCATTGTTTTTGACTTGAATTCGATCAATGCTCCTGCCGTCATTGCAGACTATGACATTCTCAATATCGACGAGTTAAATATCGCGCCCGGCTTTCGAGTTCGCAACGGCAAGCAGCTTCACCTTCAAATGGAAAGGGCAGCTCAAATGAACTATGTCGCCGCCTTATCCGTAGGCAATGTCTTTGCAGACAATTTAACGGGTAAGCTTCCGGCAACAATCACCATTGATAATAAACTTTTGTCGGCCTCAATGCTTACCATCCTTGTGCCGGGTGCCCAAGGCCTGACGGTGATCCCCATTCAACCCAGAGTTCGAGACGCCTACTTGGGGATAGACCCGCTGGAACCTTTTGAACTGCCTGGCACTTCAGAGCAACCGTCGACCTTTCGTATTTCGGTTTATGCAAAAGAGCTAGATGGCGGCTGGGTTGACTTCAATTTTCCATTTCAGGTAACGAGCCAAACGCCCTGGTTGCGTTTGGAGTCCAACGAAGGAACCACCCCTTTTGAGCTGAGAGCCACGGTAGACCCAAAGGGATTCAAAACCGGCATTTACAAGGCATCCGTGAAGATTTCGATTGGAACTTTTACGCAAACACAAAGTTTGTCCTTCGTCGTGGGACCTATCCCGCGAGTCCAGCCAAACCCTTATCCAATTGAGGTGCTAGTTGGGAAACCTGCCACCCACAAATTCACCATTCAAAGCTCAAGTAGCCCACTCGATTTCGAGCTGATGGCACAGACTCCCTGGCTTGACGTCTCCCCCAAAACTGGCCGCACTCCTCAAGAAGTTACCGTCACAGTGGATCCTAAATCCATGCCGCCTCAAGACTATCTACCGGTTGGTTCAATTGTTATTAAGAGCAATGGGAACCAGACGATTGTCAATCATTATTACTTGCCACTAAACCCGCCAATCGTATTTTCTCCTGACACGATATTGCAGAAGGAAGCAGCGCCCGGAAGCCTGTTTACTTTTATCGCAGCACCTGCCGCTGCAATGCTGCAATCAACCAGAGTGTCCCCTGGCCGCTAGTGCTCGGCGCTTGCACATTACGCGTCAACGGCAGTCCACTACCTATCCAGTTGATTCAATCAATCACAAATTCCTATGGTGGTTTACGAGGCAGCTACGGCATTACTTATTTCATCACGGCGCAGTTGCCATATGACTTGGAAGGGCCAAGCACTGCCGTTGAGATTGAGGACAGCCTGGGGAAACGAAATACGCTGACCTTGAAATTGAAGCCAGCAGTACCCGAGTTCAAGGATGATCTCCCCACAGGCCCATCCTATCCACCCGCTTTGTTGCGCCGCACTGGGGAAGAGCTTATAGTCAGACTTTCCGGCCTTGGACAAACCACAATCCCAGCGCCGTGGGGCGATGTTGCAACAATTCCTATTGAGCCTGCTGCTCCCATAGAAGCCTTTGTCGGTGGCAAGAAAGCGAAGATACTGAGCGTGGAACTTTCCACAACTGAGGTTGGCATTTTCAACGTGCATATGCAGATCCCGGAAATTGCCAGGGATCTTCACACCGTAAGTATCCGAGCTGGTGGAACTCTGATTGCCACTGGATTTGTAACTGTTGTCGAATGATCCTTTACTGATTTTGAAAACCACCGCAGGGCCAACGGGACCTTTCCACGAGTTTCCACGAAGTCCCGTCCATGTCACGAAATCTTCAATCAAGCATCCTCCACCCACCTTCCATAAAAACCTGTTGCCCTCTTCCACCGCCAACAGAGTATAATTAAGTCAGAACCTACGGCATGACGGCACAACCATTTAATAGCCGAAGGGGGGATAATCTGTGAAGCGCACCGGTTCGGATGACTCACTTCGATGTTCCTTCTGCCATAAATCCCAAGACGTAGTCGGCAAACTAATTTCGTCCCCTAGCGACTACCCGCGTGCTTACATCTGCGATGAATGCATCGCCGTTTGTAACTCCATTCTTGAGGATGATAAGCAGGAGCAGACTTACGGGGGCCCTCACAAGCTTCCCAAACCGCTTGAGTTGAAAGAGTACCTGGATCAATATGTAATTGGTCAGGATGCCACTAAGAAAAAACTGGCGGTCGCCGTCTACAACCATTACAAGCGCATTCAAATGAATAAGCAACGTAGTGGGGAAGTGGAACTGGCCAAATCTAACATCATGTTGATTGGGCCTACCGGGACAGGCAAAACATTACTTGCTCAAACCCTGGCCCGCATCCTGGATGTTCCATTTGCTATCGTCGACGCAACCACGTTAACCGAAGCTGGATACGTTGGTGAGGATGTGGAAAACATTATCCTGCGCCTGCTCCAGAATTCCGATTGGGACGTGCAGCGTTGCCAGCAAGGCATCATTTATATTGATGAAATTGACAAGATCGGCCGTAAGGACGAAAACCCTTCCATCACTCGCGATGTTTCCGGTGAAGGCGTGCAACAAGCACTGCTGAAAATTCTGGAAGGCACCATCGCCAACGTCCCTCCACAAGGTGGACGCAAACATCCCCACCAGGAATTCACTCCAGTAGACACTTCCAATATCTTGTTTATATGCGGTGGAGCTTTTGTTGGTCTTGAAAAAATAATTAGCCGCCGAGTGGGCCGTCGCGCCATCGGATTCCTTGAGGACGAACCTAAGGAAGGGACTCGTAAGATTCAACCGAATCGTCGTGATTCTTCGCTTCTGGAACATGTGCAACCGATGGATCTGATCAAGTCTGGTTTTATTCCAGAATTCATCGGCCGCTTACCGGTGATCGGCGTGTTGGAAGATCTGGACAAAGACGCACTGGTTCAGATTTTGAGTAAGCCTAAGAATGCTATTATCAAACAATATCAACGCTTGTTTGACTTCGAAAATGTTAAGCTGAGATTTACGGACGATGCCCTTGATGCCATCGCCGGTATGGCTTTAGAACGTAAAGTAGGGGCGCGCGGTTTGCGTATGATCATTGAAGAGTTGATGCTCGACGTGATGTACTATTTGCCTTCGAATAAGAAGGTCCGCGAATTCCTGGTAACCAAGGAAATGGTTATCACCCAAAAAATTAGTCTGTCTCTGTTGGAGAAAGCAGGCTAGGCTGGCAGCGCTCATCAAGTGTCTGCAGTAAAAGTTCTGGGCTTGCATTTGGATGGAACCAATTCAAGCCCAATGTCATCTACCAAATGAATGCCTAGTGGCTGGGTCGGTTTTGAAACCGTGCTCGCCCCAAAATCCCCTGGAAACAAATCAAGAGTATATTTAAGACTACATGAGCGCAAAAGAAAAGCCCGAAACCAAGCGACTCCCTATGATGCCGATTCGCGATGTCGTCATATTTCCCCATATGATGACCCCGTTCGTAGTCGGTCGAGAATCCAGCGTGCGTGCATTGGAAGAAGCACTTGCTGGTGAGAAAAAGATTTTTCTCGCCACGCAACACGACGCTTCCATTGATGAACCCCGCCCGGACGAAATCTTCACTGTAGGAACGATTGCCAATATCGTTCAAAGCCTGAAGCTTCCCGATGGCAACATCAAAGTGTTGGTGGAAGGAATTGAGCGCGCTAAAGTTGTGTCTGTCTCCGATGACGAAGGGTTTTTCCGCGCCGTTGTGCGCACCTTCGCCACCCGCGTAGAAGCGGGCACCCAAGTAGATGCCCTCACCAGCCGCGTTACTTCCCTGTTTGAACAGTACGTAAAACTCAGCCAAAATCTGAACTACGAAACCATGATCGCCGCCATCCGTGTGGACGATCCGGGCAAGTTGGCCGATACCGTTGGCGCCAATCTCCAACTCACCATTGAAGAGAAGCAGGAGCTGCTTGAAGTATTCGATCCAGTGGACCGCCTTACTCGTGTGGCGGAAATGTTGGACATTGAAATTGAGAAATTGAGTGTGGACCGCACCATCCAAGGCCGCGTCAAGCGCCAGATGGAACGAGCCCAGAAAGAGTATTACCTTAACGAGAAGATCAAGGCCATCCAAAAAGAGTTGGGCCGTGGTGAAAAGAGCGAATACGACGATCTGAAGAAGAAGATCGAACAGGCTGGCATGAGCAAAGAAGCTCACGATAAAGCCATGCTTGAGTTGAAGCGCTTGGAGCAGATGCCGCCGATGTCGGCAGAATCCACCGTTTCCCGCAACTATCTCGACTGGCTGTTGGCCGTGCCGTGGAAGAACAAGACCAAGGAAATTCGCGATCTGAAATTTGCTCGCGAAGTGTTGGAATCCGACCATCACGGTCTGGAAAAGATCAAGGAACGCATTCTGGAATTCCTGGCCGTTCGTCGGCTGGTGAAGAATCCTAAGGGTTCAATTCTATGTTTCGTCGGACCTCCCGGTGTGGGCAAGACCTCACTAGGAATGTCGATTGCCAAGGCCACTGGACGCAAATTCGTCAGAATGTCGTTAGGCGGCGTTCGCGATGAAGCTGAGATTCGCGGTCATCGGCGCACCTATATTGGCGCACTTCCTGGCCAGTTGATTCAGATGATGAAGAAGGCTGGCACGAAGAATCCAGTTTTCATGCTCGATGAAATCGACAAGATGTCTACCGATTTCCGTGGAGATCCTTCTTCAGCATTGCTCGAAGTATTGGATCCCGAACAGAACAGTTCCTTCCAGGATCATTACTTGGATGTGGAATATGATTTAAGCGAAGTGTTCTTCGTGGCTACGGCGAATGTGCTGCACACCATTCCACCAGCGCTGCAAGATAGAATGGAAGTGATTCGTCTTTCCGGTTATACAGAACTGGAGAAGATGGAGATCGCTAAGAAATTCCTGGTTGCCAAACAACGCGATGCCACTGGTCTTAACGACACCAACATTGAATGGGCAGACTCTGGAATTGCACAGTTGATTCAGTACTACACTCGCGAAGCTGGCGTGCGAAATCTGGAACGGGAAATCGGCAACGTGTCGCGCAAGATCGCCCGCAAAGTAGTGGAAGCGGAAGTGGACGGCGAACAGGCTACTGCTGCGGTTGTGGAAGCTTCGGCCAAACCGAAGAAGAAATCAGCCAAGAGCAAGAAGCAGGAAGATGTTGCTCCAGAACCTTTGCAATCCATTCAGCCCAAGGTTTTTGTGAATGATAAAGTGGTTCAGGATCTGCTTGGTCCGCAAAAATATCGCGACTTGCAGATGACCCGCAAGAACGAAATCGGCACAACTTGCGGCTTGGCCTGGACGGAAGTTGGCGGTACCATGCTGACCACGGAAGTAAGCATTATGGAAGGTCGCGGCAAGTTGACCACTACAGGGAAACTGGGCGATGTAATGCAGGAATCGGCACAGGCGGCTTTAAGCTATATTCGCAGCCGAGCTCACGTGTTTGGCTTGAACCGCGATTTCTACCGTCATCTGGATATTCACTTGCACGTTCCTGAAGGAGCAATCCCTAAGGACGGCCCATCGGCTGGCATCACCATTGCCACTTCCATGTGCAGTGCGCTGTCGAACATCCCTGTTCGTGGTGACATTGCGATGACCGGTGAAATCACGGTGCGCGGTAAGGTACTACCCATCGGCGGGTTGAAGGAAAAGATGCTGGCGGCCCACCGTCACGGCATTTACGAACTGATTTTACCTAAGGATAATGAGAAGGATTTGCCGGATATCCCGGAAGTGATCCGCAAAGATATGAAGCTTCATTTTGTCGAATCGATGGATGAAGTGTTAAAACTGGCGTTGGCTGGAGATTTACAAGCGCTGCCTGTTCCACAAAGTGGAGTTGGCACTGTGGAGAATCCGCGGCCAACTGACGATAAACTTACACAGTAGGATTTCTTTCCCAATCCAAATGTGCGGCATTCGCTTGAGGAGTGCCGGACGTTTGGTGGAAAAATCGCGATGCAAACTGAATTTTTGTTGGGGGCGGCCTCTCCCGTGCAGTTTCCTGCACCGGGCTTACCGGAAATCGCCTTCATGGGACGTAGTAACGTGGGCAAGTCAAGTCTTCTGAACCGGCTGGTTGCCACTCAGGACCTTGCGTTCACCAGTTCCAAGCCAGGTTGCACGCAGCAGTTGAATTTCTTCCGGGTGGACAGAAAGTATATTTTTGTCGATTTACCCGGATACGGCTATGCTCGCGTATCGAAGACGGAGCGAGCAGCATGGCGGAAGCTGATTGAAAGCTATCTGCTGGACCGGCCATCTTTGTCGCTATGTCTTTTGTTGATTGATTCGCGGCATGGGTGGATGGATACAGATTTGGAACTCCGGCAATGGCTGGAGTACCACGGGCGACCATATCAGGTGGTTGCCACAAAGTTCGATAAGTTAAAAAAGCAGTCCGAGATTCATCACGCCATGGTGTCCTTAAAAGCACCGGAATCGTCGTTGGGACTTGTACCGTTCTCGGCCGTAACAGGCCAGGGAGTGAGGGAAATTTGGCAAGCGATCAAGACATCAAACAACCGGTCATAACCCCGCCGGCTTCTTCAGAAAAGCCGCAAGAGTCCAGACCAGAAACAACCATCCAGGTAGATCCAACCGTAAAAGTTGAAGCCAGGCATGAAGGGGACGCTCCTAAGCGAACTCCCCGTTCCACTGAGGCCAGGCTCAAACCTGAGCCAAAATTGGAAAAAGGCCCTGAAGTGAAACCGCCAGTAGTTGCGGCACCGATGGTGGAAAAACCTACAGAAGTGGTTGCTGCGGAACCGGCACCAGTAGTTGAAACCAAGCCTATACCGCCGCCGCAAGCTGCAACTCCGGTGGTACCTGCGCAGGAACATCGACCAGAGCAGCGGCCAGCCGATATCCGGCCGCATGGTGGACAAAGACAAGCGGACAAACCGGAAGGGTTTCCCGATAAAAAGATGCATGACCGCATGGCTCTGAAGCTGGATTTAGTTGAGTTGAAGGACATGTCCATCATCAATCTGAATCAGGTGGCTAAGGACTTTGCCGTGGTGGGTGCCGCTGGTTTACGCAAGCAGGAATTGATCTTCAAAATCCTGCAAACGCAAGCCGAAAAAAGTGGGCTTATCTTTTCCGAAGGTGTGCTGGAATGCCTGCCTGACGGGTTCGGATTCTTGCGCGCGCCGGAATATAACTATCTGCCTGGGCCTGACGACGTTTACGTTTCTCCTTCGCAGATCCGCCGCTTCGACCTGCGCACTGGCGATACGGTTAGCGGGCAAATCCGCCCACCGAAAGAAGGCGAACGTTACTTTGCACTGATCAAAGTGGATGCGATCAACTTCGAACCACCCGAGGAATCGCGCAATAAGATTTTCTTCGACAACCTGACGCCGCTGTACCCTCAGGAACGGTTGAAGTTAGAAACCACCAAAGATAACTTCTCTGGTCGTGTGATGGATCTGCTTACACCAATTGGGAAAGGCCAACGCGGCTTAATCGTCGCGCCACCCCGCACTGGTAAGACGATGCTGATGCAGAACATCGCCAACTCCATTACGACGAACCATCCTGAAGTGAACCTGATTGTGTTGCTGATTGACGAACGTCCGGAAGAAGTCACCGACATGCAGCGTAGTGTGCGCGGCGAAGTGATTAGTTCCACGTTCGATGAACCGGCATCGCGTCACGTCCAAGTGGCCGAAATGGTGATTGAAAAGGCCAAGCGTCTGATTGAACACAAGCGCGATGTAGTGATCTTGCTTGATTCCATCACCCGTCTGGCGCGTGCTTACAATACGGTTGTTCCGCCTTCGGGTAAAGTGCTATCAGGCGGTGTGGATTCCAATGCGTTGCAACGCCCCAAACGATTCTTTGGCGCTGCCCGCAACATTGAAGAAGGCGGATCGCTGACAATCATTGCGACAGCACTAGTCGATACCGGCAGTCGCATGGATGATGTGATTTTCGAAGAATTCAAGGGTACAGGTAACATGGAAATTCACCTGGATCGTAAACTGGTGGATAAGCGCGTGTTTCCGGCGATCGACATTAACAAGAGCGGTACTCGTAAAGAAGAATTGTTGATGCCGAAAGAGGAATTGAATCGGGTTTGGATTCTGCGCAAGGTACTCAATCCTTTGTCACCGGTGGAATCAATGGAACTGTTGATCGACAAGCTGAATCGAACGCGGTCAAACGCAGAGTTTCTAAATTCGATGAGCGGAGCTTAGAAGACATTTTATCCGCAGATGGCGCAGATAAGCGCAGATGTAAACAAGATTTTTACTTGGTTTAATCTGCGCTTATCTGCGTCATCTGCGGATAAATTTTTGGAGAATGATTTCGCGACTTACACCTTTGTGCCGTTAGGGGCAGGGTTGTCGAAATAATAAACTTGGACTGCTTCGCGGACGTTGCCACGTAGCTCATCCCAGATGTCGCCTTGAGTAACAATGTCTACCGTCAGGCATTCCGCACAAAAACCACCATCAGCCTCTTGCGTGACTTCAAACACCAATTCCATATTCTGATTATCCCACTGAAGATTCGAAATAAAGAAAGGGGCGGTAAGCGCTCTTTCTCTCTTCTTATGGGCTCGTGTGGACGTCATCGATTTGGGCTTTAAAATGCCCCGCGCGGTATGTTGCGCTAATCCGAACGTGCACGAAGTCCAGCGATTAAAAGCAAGTCCATTTGGCGAGGGCGTGCATGCACACCAAGATCGCGCCGGACTCAAACTTAAAATCTTAAGAAGAAATCAGCCTTTGCCGCCCCCTCTGTTGTCAGGTTCTATGTTATTACAACCTCCTTTTTTTATGGAAGTGGTCAACAACTTTGGAACTGCTCATTTCTACTTTCTACTTCTTACTACACCCCCACTTTGAACCCATATTTCAGTTGTGTCAATAGATATTTTGGGCCACTTACTTCTTTGTTGCAGGTGTAAATACCCGAGCCCTTTCATCCCAACTTGCATCACCCTGATAGCGATATCCAGCGGGAAGTTTATCCCACTCCGTGCGCGATAGGCCATTCAATTCATAGACCAGTTTTCCATCGCGAAAGGTCAGTTCGCAGGTTAACTTTTTGTTGCCGCGAAGCAGTGCTCCGTACATATCCACAAATCCGAAGTTACCCGTTTCCAACTTCAAAACGGCAACGTCAGCGGGTGAGCCAACGGAGAGATTGCCCAATTCTTCATGATGAATTTCACGTGCTGGATTCCAGGTGGATTTAGCAATCACATCATCCACAGAAAGCCCCATGGCCAGAAATTTATCCATCACGTTGAGCATGTCTTTCATGCCGTTATTGGCGCTGCCATTGTGCAGGTCAGTGGAAATAGAATCGGGAAGAAAGCCGTCTTTGATCAGCGGCACTGCCACCCGCCATAAAAAGCTTCCACCGCCATGACCAACATCAAAAAACACTCCGCGTTTGCGACCTTCAAACAGCGCTGGATTGGGATGGCCAGATTCCGTCTGCTCACCACGCAGCCCAGAATAAATGTGGGTATAAATATCACCGGCACGCATTTTCTTAGTGAGTAATTCACTCAGCGGACGTTCTGGTTTATTGGAACCGAAGTCCACCATCACAGGGATGCTGGCGAGCGTAGCGGCAGCCAGCGCGTTATTTACCGGTGTCCATTCCGGCCCAGTGAAGTGCGCCGTCTTAATGCCGACAATCAGCCCTTTATGCTTCAACGCCATTTCCGCTGCTGGCTTCACTTCCATATCGTTGAGATCGCTTTCATAACGACCTCCGCGCATGCCGTTGCCGACGATGTTCAGAAACGCAAAGATACGCGTGCGGGAACGGTCGATAACGCGATCTTTGAAGTCTTCGAAATTACGCCAACCGGCGCAACCCGCATCGGCCACGGTGGTGACGCCGACTCGTAACGTGTAGCCATCGGGATAAACGCTGAGGTCCCCGGCGTAAGACCGTTTTTCACCTGTGCCTGCGTAGACATGCGCGTGAATATCAATCAGGCCGGGAGTGACGTAGTTCCCGCTGACGTCGATCACTTTGCGGGCAGTGGCGGGGTCTATCCTGGCGCTCACTTCGGCAATGCGTCCACCTTGAATCGCGACGTCGCGAAGGGCGCTGATCTTGTTTTTCGCATCAATCACATGACCGCCCTTCAGTAGTAAATCGTACTTGGGCTGGGCAAGGCTAAGCACTGCGAAAAGTGGGATGGCCATCAGAAGTTTCATGACTTACGCGCTCCGGCGAAACTGGTGACGTTTGGCGGTCCACTTGGCTTCCAGGTATTCACCCATGGCAAGAGTGCCGGTCATTTCATCACCGGTCAGCTTGCCTTGGAAATCGAACATCAAGGAATCGCCATGACGTTCGGTGTAACTGCTATTGAGACGGACGCGGTCGCCTTCCAGAGTGCCGCCGAGGTCGCGTGAAACGAAGTCCCCTTGATGGGTGCCTTCCACACGGCCACCGCTATTTTGCTTCAAATGCAGAACGTGTTCGGATGAGGAGGCAAGGTAATCAATGCGAACATCCCAGCGTCCGGTGAGGTCGCCACTGGGGGCATCGGTTGTGGCGGCGGCAACTTTCGGCGGGTTGGCCAATGTTTCCGCAATGCGTGTGGCCACAATTTTTTCATCGCCTTCAGCCATCATGTAAGGAACGATTGAGATGCCTGTTTCCGTACCTTGACCTCGTTCAAAGCCGGTGGGCAGCGCGATGCGTGGTTCGGTGGTGTAGAGATGACGGGCAAGGTCACGGCCAGTGATGCCGAGTTTGGCCGCATCCCAACGAATGACTAGAGAAGGGGTCTTGTTGGACAGCCCTTCTGGTTGACGAATGGAGGTGGTGACGCCGGGAGTGGCGCTCAGTTTTTTGGAGATGTAATCCAGCCGCGCCATCCAGTTGTTCCACTCTGCTTTGTGATCGCGCTGGAACCACATTTCAACAGCCATTAACATGCCGATGGCTTCTTCTTTACCGATCTTCAAAGCGCGAGCGTAGCCATGATGTGGAGCGGAATGGACCCAGGCGGCGCGAACCAAATCTTTGCGACCGAGCAGCATACCGGCAGTTTGGGGTCCGCGAATGCACTTGCCGCCGCTGTAGGAAACCAGCGTGGCACCCAGTTCCAGGTGGACGTTGGGCACGGTGAGAATTTCAGCGGCAGCGTCTACCAGAACGGGAACGTTGTAACGCTTGGCCACTTCGCAAATAGCTTTGGTGGAGAGCGGCCCGCTATCGGCGTTGGGACCGGCCAGAATGTAGACCATGGCGGTACGGGGTCCGAACGCGGCTTCCAGTTCGGCGGCGGTACCGGCTTCAATGATCTTGGCACCGACGGCGCGGACGGCGGCATCGTAAACGTTACGCGAATGATTGGGGATGACCACTTCATCTTTGGTAAAGCCGCTGAGATTGGGGAGTCGGACATGAAGGTCGGGATTGCCACCGGCGATGCAAGCGGCAGTGGCATGGGTGATGGCTGCGGAGCAACCGCACGTGACCATACCGAATTCCGCTTTGGTGAGTTCAGCTAAACGCGCGCCAATGCCGGCCATCAGCTCATCAATATGCACGTAATGTTGCGATGCTTCGGCCATGGCATTGCGCACTTCGGGCAGCATGGTGGATCCGCTGATAATGGTGAACGTGCCGCGGGCATTGATGAGAGGCTTGACGCCAATGGATTGGTAGAGGTTGGCACCGAGCTTCAGCGTTGGTGCGGCTGCAGCGGTGCGCTGAAAGAAAGCAGGAAGCGCAGCAAGTGCTGTAGTGCGGAAAAGGTCACGACGTTGGAGCCGTTGTTTCAGAAATTTGTACATGGCGTGTCTTCTACTTTATCGCGAACTAGAAGGGAATAGAGACACTTCGGCCTTAAAAACGAGACCCGGCCGTTTTCAACTTCCGTCACTTCCCTACCCGCCCAGGTAGTTGGCTGATTCGCAGCTACGCTTTCCAGTTCCCCAACCAGTTAGCGCGAAGTGTTTATGAACATGTGACGACCGGGAGTCGATTTTATGTTTTGGATACCGCGCGGACTTTTCCAATGGGAAGCTTGCTGGCCAGCAGTTGTTCTTCCTGGTAAGACTGTACAAGATGGAGTCCTGATTTCGAACTGGGGGTAAGGGGAAGTGGTTGATTGTGTGGGAAATGTTTTTATTCTTCGATGGGGACGGGAGGGGTAAGCAGATGCGGTTTATGGAGCGGCTGCCCTTTGAGGGTTGTTTGTGCAGCAATTTGAAATAGCAAGGTAGTGCAGAAAAATGGATGGTACTTCTTCTTGGATGACTACGCCGTTGATCGTGATCAATCGCGAAAAATGGGAACGGCCCGTAATCTTGAGATTACACAATTGAAAATTTACCTTTGTAGACCGGGCCAGGACTACCCCGCCAATTACACGGGGAAATAACTTCAACGCTCCCTGGCCATCCGCTCCCGCAGGATCTCGTTGATCCGGCTCAAATGTCCTTCGCCTTTCGACTTTAGCCAATCCAGCACTTCGTTATCAATGCGTAGCGAGATCTGCGTCTTCAGCGGCCGGTAGTACTTGCCAATGGACGCGCCAGCCCAGTAGCCGGGTGGCAACTGCGGAGCCTCGGCATCTTTGTCCAGCGCGCGGTCCCGTTTCAGGTGCGCCTGTTTTGTTGCCTCGCTGATCCTAATTCTCCTAGCGGAATTGGTCGTTGTAGATGCTTTCTTCATAGTCCACTGCCTTTCGCGCTGAAACGATGCGGATCACGTCCACACCGCGCTCAACAAATACTACCAGCAGCAGAACCAGATTCCGGGTCATGCCGATGATCTGGAATCGCTGCTCACCGGCTTCTTCCATGAAGTAATTTTCGCCCACCACATGGTTAGGGTCATCGAAAATCTCAGCCGCAGTTGTGAAGGAAACCCCGTGGCTTTGTTGATTCCTCCTGGCCTTGGCCAGATCCCACGTGAATCTCATTTCTGTATCACATTATTGTATATTTGCAAGGCTGACGCAAGGGGGACTTGGACTGTCGAGATAAGTCTGCCACCCTTGCAGCCCCCCTAAACGTTACGTCTCGCATCGCCGGGCACCAACGGACTTCTTGCCTTGAGACCTTTCTGAAGAGGGACCTATTGGGAGCGCCAACGGAGTCGCCCGACAACTCGGACGCAACGTGTAACCCCCTCGATCCCCGTCACAACCTAAATCAAAAAAACATCCCTCCCCAAATCAACACTTTCCATTAACCCTGCGCAAAAAACTAAAATATAAGCGCTACTGTTTAAACAGGAAGAACAAGCGCTGGCCAGCGACGTTCCCAATTCGCAAGTCCGCGCGCGGGGAGAAGCAAGGGGTCAGAAGCAAGGCCCATTCCAGCACACACACTTCTTCCCTACTCCACTTTTTGCGTGGCAATTCTGGAATCGGAATCCCTGAGCTGGGCATGTTACGCGTCCTTATTACGCATCCACGTGATCGGCAAAAAACAGATCTAACGCCATCTTATGTTTCTCTGCCAGGTGACCGGAGAACTGCTTCATCTCGCTCTTTGGCATGGGTCGAAATGCTTTGGCGATGTTTACATTTTGGGCGATGAATTCGCGCTTGGGCATGCCGATTACAGCGACAGACACTGGCAACGACATGGAATATTGCACCAACTTTGCCAGAGGGGCTTTGTCCACCAATCGTTCCTGACCGAACACCTTCATCGCAATTACACCCATCTTCTTTTTTAACGCCACGGGCAGAGCCACGGCTTCAAAGCTATGGGTCATGTCCAGATTCACATCCATGCCGCCGGGGATGCTCTTCATGCCCACTAGTGCTCCGTTCAAGGCCATCTGCGTGCAATCGAAATCGTTCCTCTCAATGGCCATCTTCAATACGTCTGGGTTGTGATGGCAGGTGATGCCAATGTTGGTGGCCACCTTCTGATCGCGCAGTTGGTACAAACGCTTCAACACGCCATCTGGAGCTTCAATGGCTTTCAGATCTTCTTCGTCCATCAGCGAGTGGACGTGCAGGACATCGACATGATCTGTTTGCAAACGCTTCAGACTGTCTTCAATGATGCGCATGGCCTCATCGCTTTTACGCTTGTTGATTTTTGTGGCCAGCCAGACTTCATTGCGACGAGTGGCCATCACCTTGCCGACGCGTGTTTCACTGAGGCCATCGCCATAGCCGAATGCTGTGTCCACATACGTGATACCAAGATCCAGCGCGTGATTCAGCGCATCAAGAGCCTGGTCTTCTTCTTTATAAGACAGGAATCGCGATCCGCAACCGAAGGCCAGGATGGAAACCTTTTTCGCGGTGCGACCAAGCGGACGCATGGGCATTCCGGTGGCGGCATCAACTGTAGTGGATGCCAGGGTCAAGGCGGCGGCGGCTTGAAGAAATTCACGGCGTGAGGTGGACATGCACGCTATGATATCGCGTCTTTCTACGTAACGGTTTTAGGGGCGAGAAACATTTGGTACCCAATGCCGCCCACTGCCGCCGTGCCAAGGCACACCAGCGAGACGGTGGGATTCATACGGATGCCCTGGAAAGCGATCCAGGAGCCAACCAGGATGTAGAACAGCGGAATCAGCGGCCAGGCGAAGTTGACCACTGCCAGCTTCTGCCAACCGGCTCGCTGCCTGAAAATGAACAGGCTGGCTACGGCGATTACGCTGAAGGCGTTCAGCAAAAAGCCGATGAAGAAAATCAAATCCTTGAAGGGCGTGAGAGTCATAAAAATGGTGAAGACACCCTGCATCACGATGGCGTAGATGGGTGTGCGCCATTTGGAATGAACAATTGCCGCAGCGGGAAAGAAGGCTTTGTTCTTGGCCATAGCGTAGTAGACGCGAGGGCCGATGGTGACCATAGCATTGACCGTTGCCATGAGCGACAGGGCCATGAGGAATCCGAATACGCCGGATATTTGCGGGCCGAATAAATGCGATGCCGATAAGGTTCCAATGGCCACCACACCTTTCATTTGCTCCAAGGGTTGGGCGTAAATGAACACCAGATTCAAGCCGACGAACAGGACCGTGACGATCAAAGTGCCAATGGTGAGGGCCAGCGGCAAGGTACGTTCGGGATTCTGCACTTCTTCAGCAACATAGGTGGCGGCGTTCCAGCCGCTGTAAGCCAAATAGATGAAGATCAGACTGATGGAAAATTGCGAAGGGACGCTGCTGGTGCTGGTGCGAACTGCACTTTGCGAAAAGTTGGCCCAGTTGCCGTTGCCCATGGTGAAGCCGAAAACAATGAAGCCGATGATCACTGCCAGTTTTACACCGGTCAGTACATTTTGAAGTTTAGCGATGCGTCCAATGCCGAACAGGTTTAAGACTGTGAACAGCGTGACCAGGGCACAGGCCAGCAAATGTCCCGGGCCTACTTTGATGCCAGCTAACAACCAATGTGCATTCTCAACCTTCACGGCAGGAAAGAAGTAGCCGACGTATTCGGAGAAGGCTAGCGCGGCCAGGGCGATGGGTCCGGAGAATCCGGCGACGAAGGAAATCCAACCGACCATGAAGCCAGCGGCGGGTCCGAAGGCTTCAGTGAGGTAAACGTACTCTCCACCAGAACTGGGGAAGTTGATGCCGAGTTCGGAATAACAGAAGGCTCCGGCCAGTGCGCATATCGCGCCGACAACCCAGATGGCGAGCACCGTGGATACATCGCCCAGGTCACCAGCAAGAAATCCAGTGGTGGTGAAAATTCCTGTACCGACCATATTGGAGATAACGAGTGCGGTGGCGCTGGTTAAGCCAAGGTGGCGGAGAAGTGAAGGTTTTTCAGCCATGTTTAAAGTGTGAGTCCTCTGCCAGCGATGGACGAACCGCCATCGCAATTAAAAATAGAGCCAGTAATGTAGCTGGCAGCTTCAGTGCTTAGGAATAGCGCCAGATCAGCCAATTCATCGCGATTGCCCAGCCGACCCAGCGGGACGCCACGCAGCACTTTGGCCCGATGCTCTTCAGAAGGCGCAAGTCGACGCATGCCTTCTGTGTCGTCGGTAGGACCGGGAGTGATGCAGTTCAAGCGGATACCGTCTTTGCCCCATTCCAAAGCCAGGCACTGCATCAGCATTTCAACGCCTGCTTTGGCTGCGCAGACGTGCGATTGAAAGGCGGTGGGAGCTTGGGCTTGTCCGGCTGAAATGGCAATCACGCTGGCACCGGGTTTTCGTAGAAACTGATGAGCGGCGCGACATAAATTGAAGGAGCCAAGCAGATCAATATCCATCACGGCTTTGAAGCCATTGGAGGACATGCCCAATGCGGGAGCGGGGAAATTTCCGGCAGCACCGGCGATAAGAATATCAATGGGGCCGAACAGTTCCTGGCACTTGGCCAAGGCAGCTTCGGTAGCAGCATAATCGCGAACATCAGCGGAAATGCCATCGGCTTTGCCACCAGCATCGACGATTAGTTTGACGGCGGCATCCAGCTTCTCTTGATCGCGACCTTGAATCATCACTGTGGCACCTTGCGAGGCTAAACGTTCCGCCATCCGTTGGCCAATTCCACTGGATCCGCCAGTAACGTAGGCCGTCTTGCCAGCCAGCAAATTATCACGAAAAATTCCTGCCATGGTAGTAGTGGCAGGATAGCACGAAGCTGCTGGGTGAAGGGAGATTTGCAGCGGATGAAACTGGGGTTCAGCTAGCGGCACGCCATTCGCTGGCGGGGGCTTCCAGGGCGAATCTATAGGCGCAGTAGACGTTGTCAAACACCTTGTCCCAACTTGCTTCCAGGGCGGCGGCGCGGGCGGCATTGCGCATTTGCTGATGACGGGCAAGATCTGTAACCAGATCCCGAACGCAATGGACATAATGTTCATCGCTGCGTGTGACGATTCCGGTGACCCCGTTATTCACAATATATTGCGGTCCCCCTTGATTGGTGACAATAGCGGGAACCCCACTGGCAAGCGCTTCCTGCACTACGTTGCCCAATGTATCGGTACGTGATGGGAACAGAAAAAGGTCCATGTTGGCGTAGGCATTGGAAAGGGCTTCGCCTTGCAAAATTCCTGTAAATTCAGCGCGACGCAAGTGCTTCTTTAGATACTCACGTTCTGGCCCTTCGCCGATGATCAGAAAGCGATGATTTTCTTCGGCGAGAAGTTTTTCCACTTCTACGAACAGGCGGACATTTTTTTCAGGCTGCAGGCGGCCAACAAAACCGAGGACAAAATCGCCATCCTGACGGTAGCGTTTCGCGGGATTAAAAATGGTGGTGTCTACGCCTCGGCGCATGAGGAAAGTCTTCTTGCCGGTTTTGGCTTCCAGCAGGCGGATCAGATCGGGATTGGGGGCTAGCAGGACACGGGCGATGCGGTAGAACAGTGCCACTCCATCGAGCGTGCTACGTTCGGTTAAAGCGGCTGCGAAATCGCGAAACTTATTGGGGATAAAGCTGAGCACGGAATGCAGCCGACGGGCGGCAAATTCATGCAAATTGGTATGCCAACTGGCTACCAAAGGGATGCCGCGGGAATGGGCGAAATAGGCGGCCAACATGCCGACGTCGCTGGGTCCGGTAAGGTGAATCACATCGGGCTGAAAGGATTCCAGGGCTTGTTCAATTACAAAGTAATTACGCCAAAAAAGAGGGTCGAAGTAAAGGTCCACTTCGACGGGGAACTTGGCCCGACTTCGGCGGATTTCTAAAGTGGTGACGCTGCCGTCGGTGGATAATTTATTTTGGGGACCAGCGTGGACACTCAAAAATGGCAATTGATTACGGTGGGCATAACAATCCAGTTGACGGCTGGTTAACGCAACTCCGTTAACCTCGTGGAACGAATCGGCAAAGAAGGCTACTCTGGGGGCGCTGTTGCTCACGTTAGTTGCTCGCTCTTATTTCATAGACGGATTCTGCATTTCAAGGTTACACCAAATGCAACTTCCTGGTTTCTAACGATTAGCGCGAGTATCGAACGTTTTTTAAGCGATGATGCCTTTGGCGACAACTCCGGCAACATCGGTAAGGCGGAAATCGCGACCTGAATAGTTATAGGTCAACCGTTCGTGATCCATGCCCATCAGGTGCAGAACCGTGGCGTGGAAATCGTGGATGTGCATGCGGTCTTCCACTGCATGATAGCCCAGTTCGTCCGTTGCGCCGTAAATGAAACCGGGTTTAACGCCGCCGCCAGCCATCCAGATTGTATAGCCGTAGGGGTTGTGATCGCGACCGTCGCCGCCTTGTGATACCGGGGTTCGGCCAAACTCGCCGGCCCAAATTACCAAGGTGTCCTTCAACATGCCACGAGCCTTCAAGTCTTTCAGCAATCCAGCAATTGGCTTATCCACTTCCAGGGCATTTTCTGTGTGCTTGTTGAACAACTGGCCGTGTTGATCCCACTTGTAACTGTGGGTGCATTGGACGAACCGCACATCTTTTTCAGCCAGGCGACGGGCGAGCAGACACTGCCAACCGAAGTCGGCGGTCTTAGGATCGTCCAGACCGTAAAGCTTCTTGGTGGCTTCTGATTCGTTCTCCACTTTGAACACTTCCGGGGCTTGCGATTGCATACGGAAGGCCAGTTCAAAAGCCTGAATACGTGCTTCCAGGTTGGGATCATACTGGCGCATCTCAGAGTGTTTGCGGTTGATGTTCTGCAGCATGTCCAATTCAAAGCGCTGTTCATCGGGTCCCATTTTCTTGTTCATCAGGAACTCAATGGGCTCTTTTTCAATGTCGGCGACTTTCAAGCCGGAATGGCCGATAGGTGTGGCTTGAAACGCGCCGGGCAGAAACGCCGAGCTGTAATTCTTGGCACCACCGTGTGACAACGTGGGCTTGATTGTGATGTAGCCGGGCAGATCCTGATTTTCTGTGCCCAGCCCGTATAGCGCCCACGAACCCATGCTGGGACGGACAAAGGTGCTGGAGCCAGTAAAGGTTTGCAGCAGCGCCGCACCGTGATCGACACCTTCACCGACAAGCGAACGCACTACACAAAGATCGTCGACACATTCGCGCACGTGAGGGAACAGATCGCTGACAGGGATGCCGCTTTGGCCACCGGGCTTGAAGGCCCAGGGGGATTTCATGAGCGGGCCAGCATCGCCATCGGCAAAGGCTAGCGGACGTTTGAAGGGCAGCGGCTTGCCATGATCTAAAGTGAGCCGAGGCTTGGGATCGAAGGTATCGACAGCCGAAGGTCCACCGTGCATGAACAAGAAAATAACGCGCTTGGCGGTGGCGGGGAAATGAGGCTTTTTGGGGGCCAGTGGACCGCCGGGGCTCGTCGATGCAGTGGCGGCATCGGCCAACAGCGATGCCAGACCCAGAAAGCCGAAGCCGCAACCGGCGGCGCGTAACGCGGCTCGACGGCTAAGGGGCTTTTCACGACGTCGGAAGATCTCTTGAATGGGGTCAACAGGATGAAACATTTTTATAATCCTTGGACTTCAATCGACAAAAATAAATTCATTGGAAGAGAGCAGAATGTGGCACAAACTCTGCCAAGCCTTCTGGTCATCGGCCTGGGCGTATTTGCTCTTGTAGGAATCAATGTAACTGAGGGCTGAATCCACTTCATTGGCCCCCGGTTTACGATTCAACACACGAAGATAAGCACGCTCCATGCGATTGGAAGCGGAGAGCGTTTTATCGTCCACCAGTTCTTTGGCGATTGATCCGGCGCGGTCGGCAACAAAGGTACTGTTCATCATGAACAGGGCCTGGGGAGCGATGTTGGTGATGTTGCGCTTACCGCTGATGGTGGTGGCATCGCCGAAATCAAACAGGTTCAACAGGGAAGGAAGATTGGCGCGACGCAGCGGCAGATACACAGTGCGACGAGTTTCCTTTTCGGGGTTAATCGACAAGCGACCATTCGAGTTTTCGCCATCGGTGCCGAAGCCTTTTTGCATGGTGCCGCCCATGGTGTAATCCAGCTTGTTATCTAACTTCAACAGGCCATCGCGCATCTCTTCCACTTCCAGACGACGACGGCCAAAGCGGCTCCACATTTTATTTTCAGGATCAGCTTTGAACGCGGCAGGCGTGATTTCACTAGACATGCGATAGGCGCTGGATAGCAGGATGGTCTTTTGCAATTTCTTCACAGACCAGCCGTTCTTGACGAAATCGGCGGTGAGGTAATCGAGTAGCTCGGGATGCGTGGGACGCTCGCCCATCTTTCCGAAATTGTCAGGAGTACGAACCAGGCCTTCGCCAAAAGTCCAATACCAAACACGATTCACCATCACTCGGGCAGTCAGCGGATTTTCATCGCTGGCAAGCCAATTGGCTAAATGAAGGCGCCCACTTCCCTGCCCTGTATAGGGCTCCATTTTTGCACCGCCAAGAAGGGTTGGGACATTTTTGGGAGCCAGTTCACCGTGGCTGTTGTAATCGCCACGAATGAGGATAGTTTGATCCACGGGTTTGGGCATTGCTTCATCCACCGCGCAGGCCAGTTCGGGTTCAGTGGGCGCACCTTTTTTCAATTCTGCCAATTCGTTGTTAAGGACTTCTATTTTTTCGAGGGATTCCTTGGCGTAGATCGATTTTCGATCTCCTGAGCGCACCACAAAAGGCCCCCGTCCGCCAAAAGCATCCTTCATGAAAGCATCTTTCTGTTCATCCAGTTTGGGCTTGTCTGGAGGAGGCATATTCATTTCTTTGCTCATCTTGCGATATTGATTACGCCAGCGGGTAAGTGTCCGCTGCCAATCGGTCATACTCTTGGCAAGGCGTGTCTGGTACCCTTTGGCCACTTCTTCCAATTGTTCGACGGGGGCGTTGTGCCACTCATCCAGATGAGGAGTTACCGAACCTGGGGCCGGTTTCAAAAACCGAACGAAGCTGGAAATTATGTTTTCCTTGAGCTGTGTTTCCTCAGCCACTTTGGCAATTGCTTCCTTGCCTTCATAGACGCGGCGAGCGGCCATCATGTAGCGTGGCAGCAGTTCCAGTTGCTTCTTGGCATAAGTGGAATCTTCGGCATCAACAATGTCTTCCACCAGCATGGCCTTATCGCGGATTTTCGATTGGTAGGCTTGATATTTTTCGTTCTCTTCTTTGGAAACAAGCGGTGTGAAGAGTAGCTTGGATACGTGCGTTTCGGAATCCTTGAAGCTGCGCGTGTTGGCGAAGTAATTCACCATGGAGTAATAATCCTTGGTGAGCAGCGGATCGAACTTATGATCGTGACAACGGGCGCAAGCTAGCGTGATTCCCAGAATGCCTCGACTGACGGTATCTACCTGTTCATCGTAGACGTCGTAGAGCATCTTCATTTTGTCTTGCTGGGCAATGGCTTTGGCCCCTAGAGCAAGAAACCCGGTGGCCACTACGCCGCGAGTGTTAGTGCTTTTGCCATCGGGCGAAGGCATTAAATCGCCAGCAATCTGTTCCTTGACGAATTGATTGTAAGGAAGGTCGTTATTGAAGGAATCAATGACGTAATCACGATAGCGATAGGCGTAGGGATAGCGGTGATCCTCATCGTTGCCGGTGGAATCTGCATAACGGGCGACGTCCAGCCAGTGGCGACCCCAGCGTTCACCATAGCGGGGAGAAGCCAGCAGCTTGTCGACAACTTTTTCGTAGGCATTGGGCGCGGCGTCGGAAAGATAGGCGTCGATTTCTTCCAGCGATGGAGGAAGTCCGGTAAGGTCGAAAGTGACGCGGCGAAGGAGGGTCAACTTGCTGGCTGCGGCAGCGGGCTGAATGCCTTTGGCTTCGAGCTTGGCCAGAAGGAAACGGTCCACGTCGCTACTAGCCCAGGCGGCATTCTTTACGGTGGGAAGGGCGGGTTTCTTCACAGGTTGAAAGGCCCAATACTCTTTTTCATCTTTGGAGAAATTCTTGCCGCCGGTGCGTACGCCACTCTTTGAAGGAGCAGGGGTTGCTGCGGCGCCTGCGGCTACCAGATTTTCAGCACCGGGCCAGGGCGCTCCCATTTTTACCCAGGCGGCCAAGTTGGCTAACACTTCATCCTTCAACTTGCCGGTGGGAGGCATTTTCAAAGTTTCGTCGTAACTGATGAGTTTCAGCAGCTTACTTTTATCGGGAGATTGCTTGTCCACCAGCGGACCACTGGCGCCACCATTGACGAAACCCTGGGCGGAAGAAAGATCCAAACCTGCCTGCTTCATCTTGGCGTTATGGCACATCTGGCATCGTTCGACGATTACCGGGCGGACAGATTTCTCAAAAAATTCAATCTGCAATGCAGTTTGCGCGCAACAGGACGCGGCTAGGATGACGGTAAACCCAATGGAGCGAAGAAGCATAAACACACCTTTCACGATTTTTTAATTTATCGAATCTGGAAGCGGTTGTCAAGCCGACTTTAACGTTTAAGGCGGGGAGGTAGGATGCAGAAAATATGGCAACGGAGAGCCTAACCGCCAGCGGCGGCGCGGTTTGCTTTCCAGGAGATGCCTTCCCCTGCCATGGTTTCCACTAAAGATTCAAAGGCCCTTGGCTCAATTAAATAACACCTGCTGCCCTGATTCTCAACTGCCGATGCTTGGCCTTGGCCCGTCAACATGAGGCAGAGCTGCAATTCCCCGGGAGTGAGTTGCGATGCGTCTAATCTGGCTGTCCCTTCTGGGCCTGCGGTTACCTTGCGTAATAAGCCACGCAGAAATGCCGGGTCGTCCACGCCTTCTAAGCGAGCTCCTGCCCGTAGCCATTGTTCTTCTCTTGATCCAAAGAAGTGCGGACCCGAAGCGTAGGCCAACAGAAACACAATGATATCTATGAAGGCTGCCAATACGATTGAAAATACATGTCGCGGTGTGGGTGCGGTTACTAGTTCGGTGACGGCCAATAATAAGTCCTCTTGTCCTGACACTGTTTTGTCCACCGAAGTTGCATAGGATGGGACCTCTGGCTTTTCCGATTTAACCTGATGCAGCGTCTGGCTCATTTCCGCCCAAGGGACGCTGTCAAAGACTTCATGAAAAGCTCGTAGCTGCTTTTCAGTGGGGTCTAGCGGCTTAGTTTGATTTCGAAATCCGCGCAACCGAACCAAGCTGGATTCCAGTTGCTTCACCGTCTCATTGGCCAACTTGGTGTAGCGTTCAAATGCCGTGTAGCGGACGCCTTCGCCAGTGCCTTCTTTGTATGCACCGCCAACTCCGCGGGCCTCTTTGGCTACTTCTTCACGGATCTCTGAAAGGTAGGGATCAGCATCTTGCGATGCGGATATGTGACCGTGAGATTTTTCGGCAATGGTCATCTCATCCAAAGCTAAAGCATGGCGTCGAGCTTCGCCCACGGCTGCGGCAAGCTGCTCTTCTGTCTTTTGTGAAGCGGCGTCCAATGTGTCATATAGCTGCCGCTGCACCAATGCTGGCCGCACTTTGGCGGCGAACCACGTATAGAGGCTGACGTAGGAAAATCCGATGGAGACCGTTGCTGTGATTGCATAAACAACGATTAACAATCCGCGCCCTGTTCGTGAAAAACCGATCAACCAGGCAACTAGAATTAGGGTGGCCTGCACGCCTAAAGAAGCCAGCAATGCAAACCATTGGGATAGGTACAGTTCCATACCAGCCATGGTGGTGTACCAGGAAACGATAGAGAGCAGGCAACTGGCAACGAAAAGTCCGCTGACAATGGAACGACTGGCTCCAGATAGACTAGCAGAAGCAGACGAATTGGATAAGGTGGAAAAAGACAAACAATCCTCCTGAATCCCCTACGTGTGCGCTTTGGTATTTGTTCCCGGATGCTGAAAAGATTTACCCAGGAACAAGAATATTGGGCGGATTTTTCTGCATCCGAGGTTTGGTGCGAGCAGTTTTCAAATACTTTTCGATTGCCGCCATTATCGCCGGTTCCTGTTTGGCGACATCTTTCGATTCGGTGGGATCCGATTTCAGATTGTAAAGCTCCAACGTGGTGCCGGGCTTGGGACGCACGGCCTTCCAATTGCCCATACGGACGGCCTGCATAGGAATTTCATCAGGAAATGTGCCGGTTTTTGCGTCGTAACGGGGCAGCTCCCAATAAAGGAATTCAGCTTGATCCTGCTTGCCACCCAACAACGTTGGCAATACGGATCGGCCATCAATTCCTAAAGGTGATTGGGTTCTGGCAAGTTCGGCGGCAGTGGGTGCGAAATCGGCAAACATCCAGGGAAAGTCACTGGTTTTATCGGGGGTGATTTTACCGGGCCAGCGGGCGATCATGGGGACGCGAATGCCGCCTTCATAAAAATTTTGCTTGTGTCCGCGCAATCCCCCGGTGCTGTTGAAGAATCCGCCGTCATCCCAAAGTGGAGTGGCCGAACCGTTGTCGGAAGTGAAGAAGACGATTGTGTCCTGATCCAGATTTTGTAGTTTCAATGCATCCATAATGCGTCCGACGTAGCTATCCAGCCGCGATATCATGCCGGCGTAGGTTGCTAGGGGCAAGGCTTGATTGGCATAGTGCCCAGTACGATCCACATAGGTCTTTGGTTCCTTGATTTTTTCTGAGTAGGGATCTACGGAATCCTTGGGGGCCAATAGCTCAAGGTGTGGAATGGTGAATGGAGCATACAGAAAGAAAGGTTTTTTGGCGTTTTCATTGATGAATTGAAGGGCGGCGGCAGCGCACAAATCATTGGCATAAGCTCCGCGTTCCAGCCTGTTGTTCTCATAGACAGGCACAATTTCGTTGTCCTCAATCAGAAAACCTGGATATTGCGAATGCGCGTGGACCTGGTGCAGGTATCCGTAGAATCTATCGAACCCGTGCTTGGAAGGAACACCATCAGTTTTCAGATCACCGAGTCCCCATTTGCCAAAGCAGCCGCAAGTGTAGCCAGCTTGCTTCAGCGTTTGCGCCACTGTGTAATCAGAAGCCAGCAACGGAACTCCACCGGGATTGGACCGGATGCTGGTGTGCCCCATATGCAAACCGGTCATCAAAACAGATCTTGAAGGGGCGCACACGGTGCAACCGGCATAAGCGTTGGTGAAGCGGATGCCTTCCTTGGCTAGCCGATCAATATTGGGGGTTTGAATATGCGTTTGACCGTAGCAGCCTAAATCGCCGTAGCCCAGGTCGTCAGCCATGATCCAAACAATATTGGGCTTGCGACGGGTTTGCGCTGGTAATGTAGCAGCGGCGATGGTGGTAAGAAGAAATTGACGGCGATTCATCAATATTCAGTATCGCGGAACTGTAGTGTCAACGTCACGGCTCCATTGATCAATTCCGCCGATAAGGCTGGTGCAGTTTTCAAGGCCTTGTTGCCGAAGCCATTGAACCACATTGAGGCTGCGCACCCCGTGATGGCAGATGACTAGAAGGGGCGAAATGTCTGCTTGTGCTTCCAGTTCCTGAATGCGGGTTGGAACAGAGCCCATGGGAACCAGATTCGATCCGGTAATGGCAGCGGCTTGAAATTCCCATTGTTCACGAACGTCGATGATGCAGAATTTTTCTCCGGCGGCAATGCGCTGTTGTATTTGCTGCGGTGACAGCTCCATTTGGATTGATTCGGACACGATTTTCCCCTCGCTCGAATTGTAGTCATTCCAGGAGCGATGGCGCAAGAATCGGCGAAGGGGAAAACAAATCTGATTCGACATATGGCAAACTGGTGCGATTCTTGATAGCCTAAGAACAGCCGTATCGTGCCGGAGTGGCGGAATGGCAGACGCAGCAGACTCAAAATCTGCCAAGGTCTATCCTTGTGTGGGTTCAAGTCCCACCTCCGGCACCAATATTATGCCTTTGGTTATTGACCATCGGGTTGACAGTGTGGCGTAAATGGCGCAAACCCGATTCGATTTTCTATCCGACCAATTTTTTCACCGCGCATTAGCCAATTCCAACAGAGATCATTTGTCCCGCATTTTGTGGAGCCGCTTGATGGGGTTATACGGGTCACTCACCTATGCCCCTATATGGACTGGGGAACCTTTGCGCTTGGAAGGTTGGCGGAGGGCGCGCTTCTATTGCCCGGTGATGCCGGAATTAGATGTCCTGTTTCCACAAATGCAATTGGGTCGGATGGCGGGGCAGGAATTAACCGGGGAACGATTGGCAGAATGCCTGCATGAAGCTTTTTGGGCCTGTGCTGAGGAACGAAGTAAGACTGCGCGTCCAGACCGCCGCTATGCACCCAATTTGCGACCACTGGCACACTGGCAAACCAGCGTCCAATTTCAACGCAAGAATCTGATTGAACAGATGGTGCAGTTCGCCAGCAACGATTTTACCGGCTTGGCAAGTCTGCTATTGCAAGGCAGCTTGGCCGATGGCGGGGTGGTGGAAGGTTATAGCGATTGCGATGTGATCGCTATTTTGCGCTTGCCACAATCGAAGGAATCTTTCCTGAAGCAGATTAGCTCTGTTTTTCAGATCAATGATTTCCTGTTGGCGTATCAACCTTTGATGCACCACGGCCCGATGATTTATTTTCAGGAGGCATTGGGCTGGGCCACGGAATCCACCTTGCCATCGGCGATATTGGCGAACTCTGTGCTGCTGGTTGGCCGGGCACCAGAAGTGGAATACGTCAATGGCGATTTGGAAGCGGGCCATGCCATCCGGGTTTTTGAACGATTCTTTGAACGTAATTTCTTGCGTGCGGCGCAGTTGAAAACTGCATTTGATGCGCTTTGGTGGATCTCCTGCACCAGTTTGGTTCCTTGCCTGGAGTATCAATTACAGGAGCGCGTCTCCGTTTGGAAGCGCGATTTGTTGACCAACATTGATCATCCCTTTCTAAACAAAACTACGCAGGCGCGGTTGGCTTTGGGTCATTGGATGAATTCCCGTCTGGCTGATGACAACTGGCCAGTGAGGGGTGTGCTGAACCCTGGCCTTTGTTTGAGGCAACACAAGCAGACCATGCGATTGACTGCTGCAGAACGGGAATCGATGGGTCTGAATGAAGGGCTGCTGGAAGAGGGTCGCAGGTACATGTGCCTGGCTTCGGCGGAATTGTTCGAATTGAACCATCGGCAACTGTTTGAAGCGGAGCCGGTGATGGTTGGTGGCTGGCCTTATGAAGTGGTGGATCGCCCCAAAACAATGGGTTTGAAAGAGTATGACCAGTTGCGCGACGAATGGAAAGAGCGGGCCATGGCCAGTGGGAAAGTAGAAGCGATCTACGAGTATGGTTCCGTGGAATGCCCTGGGCTTTCCGATTTGGACTTATTGTTTGTGCTGCGTGATGGCATTGGCAAAGAATTTTTTTCCAATCTGCGATTGTCTGAACGGCAACAGTACCTGATGGGCCACGATCCACAAATTCTGCCGCTGGATGCGGTTGAAGATTTTTCCACGATCTATCCGATGATGGCCGTGCGTCGTTTAGTTGGGCGGGAGTTGCCGCTGCGCGATGCAATGTCCATGCCAAAGAACACCGTAGCCGTGGCCATCACCGCTTATAACTGTCGAAAATACCCTGGCGACTTGTTTACGCTGGCCGATTGTCAGCAGACGGACTTCCGAACCATTCTTGCTTTCCTGCACAGTTTCACCCATGTTCGACAGGCGCTTTTGCTACTAGGCTGCCGCGTTCCGGCGTCGGTTGAACTGTGCATCGCAAGGGATCAGGAACTGCGCAAGGAGTTCCTGATTGAAGGAAATTTATTGAGCGGCGAACTGGGTCCGGCAATGAGGCTGATGTTGGATGCCAGCGCCGGATTGCTGTTTGAACTGGAGCAATATTGGTTGCGCCGCATTCCCTGGTTGCACGAGGTGCTGCCGGTTTCAAGCACGGCTGAAATCGCTGCTAGAATAACCGCAGCAAAAGAATCCAGGGATTTCGGATCAGTGGGGTTATCAGGCATATTGGACGTTATCTGTTCCTATTTGAGCGATGCCAGTTCGGCTCCCTGGATTGAATCTCAGCGGGTAACGGAATTGTTGGGTGTTCTTTCCAACTACCGCAAGCACAAACGTTCGTATCTGGATAAAATGCAGCGGGCAGGCTTGCTAGCCGATACTTATATTGCCGATCCGCAGCACTTGACCGATGCCAGGACCATTGGGCAACGTTACTTTTTTGAGATCAGTTGCGCTGGTGAACAAGCTGGCCGTGGGGCAATTCCAACTCCAGAATGGGGTGACCCATGGTCGTTTCGCGTCGGCGGACAAGGAAACAATCTCTGCGTAGCCGGATGGTCTATTGCTGAGGATTGGGGGTCTTGGACGTGCGGTAAACAAGCCCTTTTGTTGATGCGCCTTGCTGGAAACTTCTCCTGCCAATTGACCTTCGATGGCTACGGCTTTGTTACGGAGAACCATCGCAGTCAACGGATTAGAATGCTGGCTAACGGCCATCGGGTGGCGGAATGGCTGTTCACGTTTGGTGCGCCAATGCCCAGGCTGGCCGTTCGTATCCCCCAGGAATTGCTACTGGTGGGAGGGGAATTGCTGTTGACCATTGAGTGTCCCGATGCACGGAGTCCAAGGGCGCTGGGGCTCTCCGATGATGCGCGGTTATTGGGGCTTGCCGTGCGTAGCGTCTGCGCCAATCGTATGGCGTCGCAATCGGCATAGATGAATCAGAATACACAGGGCCGCTACCTGCTGCTGGCCACTGCTTTTTTGTTTTCAACTGGCGGTGCAGCAATCAAGGCTTGCCAATTGAATTCCTGGCAGGTGGCTGGATTCCGATCGGGCGTGGCGGCATTGGCGTTATGGCTGCTACTTCCAGAGGCTCGAAAAAGTTGGACCTGGCGTATGGTTCCGGTGTCCTTCACGTATGCGGCCACCTTGATTCTCTTTGTGTTTGCGACCAAGAATACGACATCCGCAAACGCTATTTTTCTACAGGCCACTGGACCGTTATACCTATTGTTCGCCGCACCCATCCTGTTGCGGGAACCTGCCCGTGGAGGCGATTTTCTGATGGCTGGATGGCTGGTATTCGGGATGAGCCTGTTCTATTTCGATTCCACGAAAGTGAGTAGCTTAGCCCCGCATCCAGCCTTTGGAAATGCGTTGGCAGCACTCAGCGGGCTTACCTGGGCGGGTACCTTGTTGGGCGTCCGTTGGCTATCCAAAGTGCAAGGCGGTAATTTGGCACCGGTGGTGCTGGGCAATGCGATCACATTTTTGATCACACTGCCAATGGCGTTGCCGGTAGACCGTTTGAGTATGTCTGACACGCTGGTTATTTTGTATCTTGGCATTATCCAAATTGGGCTGTCCTACGTCTTGATGAGCCGGGCCGTGCGCCATGTGGAGGCACTTGCAGCATCACTCATTCTGTTGGTGGAACCAGCGTTGAATCCAGTATGGACCTGGGTTGCGCACCATGAATCACCAAGTCCACAGGCGATGGCCGGGGGAGCCATTATTCTGTTGGGTGTTTTAGTGCACACTGCCTGGCAGGCTCCCGAGACTTCTAAAATTCCCTAAAGCCAAACCATTTGAACCCGATGAGGTTATTTAACAATAACCCGTTGGAGATGCTATGGCTCTGGATGTTTTGATAGTTGACGATTCTGCTGCGATTCGAAAAATCCTGCGCCGCGTATTGATTCAAGCAGAGGTGCCATTGGGCGATGTATATGAAGCAGGGGATGGCATTGAGGCTTTGGAGTGCTTGAAAAACAACAGCGTTGGTTTGATTTTTTCAGATATCAACATGCCCAATATGGATGGCATTCAGATGCTTCGAGAAATAAAAGCAAATGACCTTTGGAAATCCATTCCAGTGGTGATGATATCCACCGAGGGAAGTCAGGCCAAAGTGATGGAGGCAGTGAGTTTGGGTGCCAACGGCTATGTGCGCAAGCCATTTACTGCAGATCAGATTAAAGAGAAGCTGGCTGGAATCATCCAATGACGTCGTCAACAATAACCATCCAGGAAATGCAGGAGCTGCTGATCCACTCAGTAAAGAAAAGCACCGCCAACGTGTTTAGTACCATGTTGGGCTTAGATGTTGAGGCAGGCATTGCCATCACCAACAGTGGGTCTCAGGGGCCGACGGATGGAGTGCTCAGCCTGATTGGTTTAACCGGTCCTTGGATGGGGACTGGGAGCATCAGTTGCAGCCCGCAGATAGCCTGCAAGATATCCAGCGCGTTGCTGCTGACTGAATTTGGCGCAGTGGATGAAGAGGTGCTGGATGCCATTGGCGAAATTACAAACATGGTGATCGGCAACGTCAAAACAATGCTGGAAGAAAAAGTGGGCAGCATGGGTTTAAGCATTCCGACGGTAATTTTCGGACGGAACTTTTTGACAAAATGTGGTGGCAGCAATGGTTGGACCGTGGTGCCATTTCAGTTTGATTCTGAAACGTTGCTGGTGCAAGTTTGCCTGATTCAGAATGACGCGGGTAAACAAGGAACTGTGGGCAGACTACACAGATCAGGAACAGATCATGAATGACATTTTGGAAACTTCAGACGCACATGTGGCGGCCCACGTTGGTCCGCAGCGAAATCTTGGTGGCTTGGCAAAGCCGCAACCGCCACCGGAAAAGTATGTTCGTTTTCGATTGAGCAAGCAAGCGTTTTGCCTGCGAGCGGAAACTGTGCGAGGCGTGATGGGAGCGCAAAGTCTGATCCCAGCATTGAATTCAGGCTTCGACATGGTTGGGTTTATTTTTAGCCAAAACAAAGCGCTTGCGGTCTTGGATCTGCGACCGAAGTTGAACCTTCATCCAGGAGAAGTATCGACCAAAGGAACCATCATTCTGGTGAGCCTTCCATCTGATCCTCAAATCAGGGCGGGGATTATAGTGGAGCAACTGGAGGCCACCGTGGAGTTCGGCCCAACTGCGGTGATCAACGAACCGCACCCGCAAATTCCACTACAATTTCTTCGAGGAAAAGTTCATCTAGAGGACGAAACAGTATGGGTGCTGGATTTAGATTTTTTACTGAATCCGGTTCATTTGCGTCGTCTGGAAACTTTGACCTACTAATAGATCGTCGATATAGACTCGGATTAAGCGGTGGCTGTTTTGAATCCTTTGTTCAACCACTTTTCGGCTTCCGCAGCCGGAATTGGTTCGGCGAACAGATGGCCCTGCACCAAATCACAACCAGCTTTGCTGAGCATGTCTAATTGCTCTTGCCGTTCCACACCTTCTACAATCACTTTGAGTCGAAGGGAATGGGCCAGGGAAGTGATGGTTTGAATCACGGAATAACTGGTGCTGGTTTCCGACGTCATCTCCTTCAAAAAGGACTGGTCGATTTTTAACTGGTCTGCTGGCAGTTGACGCAAGTAGTTCAGCGATGAGTAGCCCGTGCCGAAATCATCAATCGCAATGCCCACCCCAATGGCCCGTAGCAATAACATTTTTGCCGATGCTTCCTGCATGTTCCTCATGATCAGACTTTCCGTGATTTCTAAAGTCAGATAGCGCGGATCCAGCGAACTGATGGCCAGTGCTGAAGCTACAATATCGACAAAACCTGGTCGGTCGAATTGCAACGGAGAAACATTCACGCACATCCGAACAGGGTCGTAACCAGACCTTTGCCACGCGGCGGCTTGCAAGCAGGCCTGTTCCAACACCCAAGTACCAATGGAAAGGATCAGGCCGGACTCTTCGGCAATGGGGATAAATTCCATGGGCGCGATTCGCCCCAGGTTGGGATGCTGCCAGGAAAGAAGCACTTCAAACCCGTGCAACTTTCCATTGAGATGCAGAACCGGATGGTAGTTCAGGCGCAGTTCCCGATTTTCAATGGCCCTTCGCAAATGGAACTCCATTTCTAAACGCTGCACGGGAGTTGATCCGGAAGTTGGTGTGTAGATCACCAGTTCGTTCTTGCCAAGATTCTTGGCGCGGTACATGGCATGATCGGCATTGCGCAGCAGTGAATCCATGTCAACGCCATCCTGTGGATGAACGCTCACGCCCATGCTGGCTGTAAGGTGAAGCTCATAGCCATCCACTTGGAATGGGGCTTGGAAAGCATTGAGGAATCGGCGCGCCCTATCTTTCACCTCCTCCTGTGGATTGCAATCCTTCATCACCACCACAAATTCATCGCCACCAAAGCGCACAAGAAAATCGTTAGGGCAAAGGGCGTGGCGCAATCGCATCCCAATTTGCTTTAGAAGAAGGTCACCCACAAAATGACCGAGCGAATCGTTGATCTGTTTGAACCGATCAAGATCAAGGAAACCAAGCGCTATGGAATCGTTGGAAGCTTTTGCCTGCTCAATGAATTTGGGCATCAGCGCTTCCAATTGGTTGCGATTGGGCAAGTCGGTGAGGGAATCATACTTAGCCTGATACGCCAGGGTTTCAGTCATCTGGCGACGCTCCAGAGCAATGGCTGCAAGATTCACGGCAGACTTAATCCAATCGGGATGCTGATCCAGCGTAGTCCCTTCAAAATGATAAATAGCCAACATGCCAAGCACAGATTCATTCGCAGCCAAGATGGGAACCTTCAAGAAAAGGTTCATTGATTTCAGGCTGGGCTGGACATCTTTTTTGGTGTGATGAATTTGACTAAGTGCGAACACCGTTGGTTGGGTCAATAACTGATGTTGATATTCAATGGGAAAAGAGGGGGCAGCCTCACAGGAAAACATATCGCCTTGGACACGAAAAATGGCAACGTAGGCGTGGGGGATTTGTCTTTCAAGCGTGTGTGCCACCAGGGTAAGAATTTCTGCCACGGGGGCATTGCGCCCGATCAACTCAAGAATGCGGCGGCGATCCTTTTCAAGGAGGATTGCCAGACGCGGCGTGGTGACATCACGCACTACGCTGACCCAATGGCGCAGCTTCCCGAACTGATCCATAATTGGCTCACAGCGAACATCCAACCAGCGCACGCGCCCGGCTGCCGTATGCGATTCAAACACTGCCTGGGCCGATTTCCCAGCAGTTAGACTACCGGCTATCTTCACCGCTAAATCACGATTTTGTGGAGATAGTTTGTCGATCAAATATCCGACGGGTTTGCCTGCAAGCGGTGAATCGTGATCCTCCAGTAAAGTTTGCATGGCTGAATTTGCGTATTCAATGATGGGCTCAGAGCTTTCTGAAAAACCGGAGTTCGCCACCAGCACAGCATCATGAGCTTCGGAAATCGCCGATTCCAGAATTCGCAATTTTTCTTCCACTGCACGATCTTTGGTGATGCTTCGGGCCTGGATCACAATGCCCTGAATATCAGGATCGTGCAGCAGATTGTTGGCGGTTACTTCCAAATCCAGAGCGGAACCGTTGGGGGCCTGCATACGAAGTTCGATTGCCGGCCAGGTCTCACTACTTGTGGACCATTGAAGAAAGGCGGCCTCATAAATGGACCGGTCCTCAGGATGAATGTAATTGGAAAGAAAGTTTTGCTTCCATTGATCTGGAAGAATGCTTAGATCGCGCTGCAGGGAAGGGCTTGTATATTGCAAATAACCTTGGCCATTGAGAATGCAAAGGTAGCCCACCGCATCCTCAAGAAGGTGGCGGAACTTTTGCTCACTTCGGCGAAGTTCGCTTGCGGCATTGCGTCTTTCTTTTCCCAGAAACATGAGTAATTAGCCAACAGCTCTAGAATCGCACTATCTGCGATCACTACCAATAGCTCACCGCCATCTTTTGCGAAAAATAAGCTAGTACTTCAACGGCAATCGATTGGAATTTTACTAGTTTAGCCCGATAGGTTCACCCATCTGTATGAGGGCTAGCCGAACTGGTTAACCGGAGGATTAGCCACATAGGTTAACAGTTCACCTGGGTGGTGGAAGGTGCGTTAGACCGAGAAATACAAAAGTGCCAATGGCTGCAACAACGGCGTGAGGGATGGTCAGGGATCGGGCATTTTCAATGGAAAGTTCCGGACGACTTAAGCTCGGAGAACGCAGCAGCAATAGTTCCTTCACAATGAATACTGAATTTTCCAAGGCCCTCCACAGGCCACCTTTGAACAACAAATAGCCAATGACGATCACGCCACCCAGAATGGAAGTGATTATAAAAATGAAGATCCAGTTGGGAAATCCGCTGATTGCTCCAATGGCTGCCATCAATTTCAAATCGCCTGCACCGCGTCCCTGAAGCAAGTACAACGGCAGATAAAGAGCGATGGCGCAAAGGAATCCAAGTGCGGCTGATAGCATGCCAGCCCAGCCGAACAGGTAACTGTTTGCCAGCAATCCAACCGTTAAACCAGCAACCACCGCCCAGTTCGGAATGCGACGACTACGAATATCGGTGAACGCAGTAACCATGCATAACAAGATCAAACTGACTTCAAGGATGGGGGCCAGTGGGGTCATGCGCACTAGTCAATTGCTGGCTTCCGCTTGTGCCAATCGGTTCGATTTTGAAATTCCGTGCCGATTAAAAGAATGGAGTTTTCCGTCCAGGGTCGGCTCACCAGTTGCATGCCTAAAGGCAGACCCCCCGCAAATCCGCAGGGCAGAGAAAGCGCAGGCAACCCGGCCAGATTCCCCGCTGCCCCAAGATCACGTAAACCGCGTTGATGGGTCTTGAGGGAAGTTAAGGACGAACGGTCTAGCGGCTCATTCAATCCACTGGCAACGCTGAATCGACTAGGGGAAATAAGAACATCCACATCGCTAAACAGCTTGGCTAAAGACTGTTGCACCAAAGAGCGGATACGCATAGCTTTCAAATAATCTTTGGCGGGAATTTCCAGACCAGCTTTCAAGCCAGCAATTTGACGTTGATCGGCGAGCTGGTCAATTCTGCCATCGGCAATCAAAGGTTCAAAAACGGATGATCCTTCGGCCCCAATAATGGTGCTGGCCACTGCGTTATATGGGAAATCAGGCAGTTCCGTTTCCACCATTTTTGCACCTAAAGAACGAAGCACTTCCAGCGCTGAGGCAAACACTTTTCGACTTTCCTCATCGGCGACGCGATCCAGATCGGAGGGGGCGAATCCAAAACGCATTTCCGAAATTGGTTTCTGATACTGCGGCCCGTAGAAAAAAGATTTGCCTGCAGATCCGGGATCATCTACATCGCCACCAGAAATCGCTTGCAGGATATGACCGCAATCAGCAGCGCTGCGGGCCATGGGACCAATTTTATCCATCGTCCAGGAAAGCGCCATTGCCCCGTTACGGCTGACGTAACCATAGGTGGGACGCAGCCCTGTGACACCACAAAACGCCGACGGAGTAAGAATGGAGCCCCAAGTTTCCGAACCAATCGCAAAGCCCACTAATCCAGCAGCAACCGCGCTTCCCGGACCGCTTGATGATCCGCCAGACCAACGGGATTTATCCCAGGGATTGAGACCCGGCCCCTGCAAGGAAGCGGCGGCGTAACGGTATCCGCCGCCCCCTGCCAGTTCCACCATGGAAAGCTTACCGGTCAAGATAGCGCCAGCGTTCTTCAGCTTCTTGATCACCGTGGCATCTTCATCGGGCTTCTGGGTTGCGAAAGGCTTTGCACCCCAAGTGCAAGGAGCAACAGCGACGTCCAGCAGATCCTTAACACCACATGGAACGCCTTGCAGAGGGCCTCGCAAACGCCCTCGCTTGATTTCCCTATCCACATCTTTGGCGTGGCTCAAGGCAGATTTACGCAAGGAATGGGCCAGCGCATTGTAAGCGGGACCAAGCTTTTCCAGACGGTCACAATAGGCCTTGGTCAGTTCCACTGCGGAGAACTCTTTGGAATGCAACCGCTGGTTGAGTTCCGTCAATGGCATGAAGAAAACGTCGTTTCCAGGAGATTTTGCCATGCTTATGCCTTGAATTGGAAAGCTGGTTCGGTGTGCATAGGAATAGAAAAAGCGGCAAGTTCCGCTGACAATAATTTTGTCCGTGCACGCGCTTGATCGGTATCTTCGACGACTGTAGCTGGCAAAGTTTGCGGCTGTTGCGCAAGCAAAGGGAGCGCTGCAAATTGAGCCGCCCATTGGCGACGTGTGAATTGCGAGGTCATTTGGCTATTATCCTTGAAATCGGAGCTGTGGGAACTATCCCGCCAACGCTTCTAGCGCCGCACGTTCCATGACTGGCTTTGGTGCCGATTCCCCAGTCCAGATACTGAACTGCTGCCCGGCTTGTTCCAGAAACATTTCTATGCCCGCAATCACTTCCCTGCCCTGCTCTTTTGCACGTTTGATAAGAAGCGTTTCCATTGGATTGTAGACCATGTCCATTACCAGGTCGGCTGGAATCAAATCGGGGAAAAAACAATCATCGGGATTGGGAAACATTCCAATGGGTGTAGCATGCACAACGGCGTCGAAGTGCTGTGACTTCAATTGCTCTTTCATCAAAGGAGTGGCCCCGCATACCTTGCACAAGGCTCGCACACGGTCAGGATTGCGCCCGGCAATAGAGACCTGCGCACCGGCATCGGCCAGTGAGAAGGCCGCACCACGGGCTGCGCCACCATTACCCACAATCAGAATGGACGATTTTGCCAGGCGGATTTTCTTGCTTAACGGACCTGTGACACCAACCACATCGGTATTGGTTCCTCGCCATTTACCAGACTTCTTCCATACGGTGTTGACTGCCCCAATACGACGAGCCAGCGAATCAACAACATCCAAATAACGGATGATCTTTTGCTTGTGCGGAATGGTGACCGAAAAACCTGTGATGGGCATTTGATCGGCCAACAGCATGAAGTCCTTCAGATGTGTTGGTTGCACCAAAAAGGGTAAATATACAGCATCGATCCGGCGCGATTGAAAGGCGCGATTGTGCACGGCAGGCGAAATAGAATGTCGCACAGGATTGGCGATCACTCCATAAATTTTGGCGGCCTTGGTGAATTTATCAATGCGATACAAATTGCGAAGATGACCAGCGCTAACTTGCCCCGGGGCCGTGCCTTCTGATGCATTGGGAGCGGCGTATGTGTAAAGAGCACCCATCGCCGGGGATAGCACTCGCGTAGGAAAACCCATTTCGCCCATGGCCAGCAGAACTAGCGGATCGCGCTGCCTGCCTTTGGCCAGCGACAATATTTTCTGACTGTCCGATGGTTTCTTGGCCGTAGTAACTAACTTGTAAGCGTAGGCGGGAAACTTCATCAGGCGACGCAGAACAGGCTCCATTGGCGGGGTTCCATCAAAGTTGTGGTAACTGATGATCAGATGGCACTCAGTACGAAGATGTTCTAAACGAGCGTAAGCTGCCTCCGCTGTTTCCACTTCCACGTCTACGGCGCGGGCACCAGCTTCGACGGCGGATTCTAGAATTCTAATTTGTTCGTCGATACTGCCATTAAATTTTCCATGATTCTGATGTCGACGGCAGGTTGCCAACACATTGCAATCGGGGGCTTTGTCTAAAAACTCGCGAATCACTTTCACCCCGTCTTCAGGATGAGGAAGATAATCCAATCGGAATTCCAGAAATCGCTCACCCGCTGCAGACTCGGCGCGCGCGTGGGCGAGGAGTTGTGTAGGATCAGCGAACCCGAGAGCGATACAAACTTTGGGGAGTGGCGATCGAGAAGGCATGTGCCAGAAGTCCCTTAGAGTAGCACGTGCTAGGACCTAAAAAATTGACGAACTTTTTCAGCCACTTCCTGAACCTGCGAATCGGTCATGCCCGGCCACAGTGGCAACGACACAATTTCCTTGGCCGCCTTTTCAGCAACGGGTAAATCTCCGCGCTTTTGCTTGCAATCAGAAAAGGCCGGATGCAGATGCAAAGGCACCGGGTAGTGCACTGCTGAACCAATGCCCAGTTGAGCCAAATATTTACGCAACCGATTCCGACGCTTCACACGGACAACATATAAATGGTTCACTGAGCCTGGGACACTTTGCAAACGTCGCACCGCTGGGACACCTTCAAGAAGTGCGTCGTACAGCGCCGCCAATTTCGCTCGCTCCTCATTCCAGGTGTTCAAGTGCGGCAGAAAAGCTCTCAGATAACATGCATGGATTTCGTCCAGCCGGGCATTGATGCCACCGCGCATGCGGCTCACTTGTTCCCCATTCTTACGGCCACCGTCACGCAGACAGGCCAGCCTGGAAGCGATCCTGCTTCTTGAGGTGACAATGGCACCGCCATCGCCCAGGCAGCCAAGGTTCTTGGTGGGGTAAAAACTATAAGCGACATATGGAGAAAAGGCGGTGAACGGCTTTCCCGCGGAAAGCGCACCGTGAGCCTGGCAGGCGTCCTGCACAATTACTAAACCGTGAGATCGTACAACAGGGCGCCACTTGGCCATGTCACAAGGCCGCCCATAAAGATGAACTGGAACCACCGCACCAATCCGCCGGTTGACACGATTCGCTGCATTTTCAAAATCGATGAGCAGCGTGTCTGGATCAACATCAGCAAATACGGGAGTGGCCCCGGCAGCTTGTATGGCCACGCCTGTAAACGGAGCGGTCAGCGCAGTGGTTACTACTTGATTCGTAATGCCCGCATCGCGCAGACACAGCTCAATTGCAGTGGTGCCATTGGAAACTCCTACTGCGTGCTTCGCTCTAAATGCCAAGGCCAACTCCCGCTCAAACTCCACCACTTGCGATCCCAAAAGATATTGGGAACGCTGGTCCATTTGATTCAGATTGTGACGCCATGCGTCTTGAGTTCTGGCTAGCGGAATGCGAAGATTCACCATGGGAATGCGCATATTTATTGTTTAAGTATGACCAATTGGAAGTAGAGCCGTATCAGTTGTGCCAAGGTTTTCAGTAAGGAACGGACGCGGAAGAACTGGCTGCGACCATGCAGGCGCGGGTAATGATGGACGCCTGTTTCCACTACCCGGCAACCGCTTAATTCCAACTTCCGAACCAGTTCCACACAAATAGTTCCGCTGGTAGAAGTAAGATGAAACTTTTCCAGCAGTTCACGGCGGACCAGGCGAAAATCACAATCCACATCGCGAATCTTAATGCGGAAAAGTATTCTGGCAAAGGCGTTGTAGATGCTGCCGATCAAAATGCGATGTTGGGGGTCGTTGCGTTCCAGCTTGTAGCCATTGACCAAGCCCGTGCTGGGCGTCATTAGATCAAGCAGCTTATTAAGTTCACGAACGTCGTATTGGCCATCGCCATCGGTGTAAAAGACTAAATCTTTCGACGCTGCTGCAAACCCGCTGCGCAGCGCGCCGCCATATCCACGATTCTGTGCATGAGTTACAACTTTCATACGCGGGCTATACTGCTGCTCCAAACTGGCCAGGACTTCACCTGTGCCATCAAAACTGCCGTCGTTCACCACGATCACTTCATAATCGCTGGCGCGCAGAGCAAGCACTTCAAAAGCCGCATCCACCAAAGGACCAACGGAGGGCGCATCATTAAAAGCTGGAAAGAACACACTCACTGTAGGTTTTTCGTTCAACCGGGCAAACCCTCAAATAGACTTGCTTCATGGTCTCTGACCCAGTCCATTTCGTCAAGTAACCCGGTGTTAAATCCAAAATCGGTTCAATTTGCGATACAGTGATGCTGATGAAACGTCGAACTTTTCTTTTGACTGCGGCTTCAGCACAACGTATTCTTGGGGCCAATGATCGGATCAATGTCGGATTGATTGGCTGCGGCGGACGTGGCCGGTATGTTGCAGGATTTATTCGGCAAGCGCCAAATACTTCTTACATTGCCGTGGCCGACGTTTGGCGCAATAATGCCGACGCCGCGCGAATCTGGGCCGGTGGCGACGCCAAATCTTTCAGTGATTTTAGAAAGTTATTGGAAATGAAAGATGTGGACGCAGTGCATGTGGCAACGCCCGACCATTGGCACGCTTCTGCTGCCATTCAGGCTTGCCAGGCAGGTAAGCACGTGTTTGTGGAAAAGCCAATTTCATTTTCCATTCATGAAGGACGGGCCATGGTGAACGCCGCCCGTCGCTATAAGCGCACCGTCTATGCCGGGACACAGCAGCGCTCCGCACCTCACTTTGCTGAGATCGCCGATATTATCCAAAGCGGTAAGTTGGGCAAGGTCCATTACGTTCGCGTTTGGAACTTCATCAACATGTTCCCCAAGGGAATTGGCAGTGCCCCTGATTCGCCGACCCCCGATGGTTTGGATTGGGACATGTACTGCGGACCCGCTCCGCTGGTTCCCTATAACAAGCTGCGTCACCTTGGAACCTATCGTTGGTTCTCCGATTATTCGCACGGCTACATTACTGATTACGGCACCCATCGCTTTGATACGATACATCAAATTATGGGTGTGGAAAGGCCCACCGCCGTTTCAGCCAGCGGCGGCAAATTTGCCTTGACCCATATTGGCGATGTTCCAGATACCCTGCAGGTGACCTACGAATATCCTGGGTTCATCATGAGTTACGAAGCTTCCAACATTGCCGGTCATGGCCTGGGCGGACGCACTCCAGGCATGAAGTATTACAACACCAAAGGGGACATTGACCGTCCCAACGGAATGGCATTCTATGGCACCAACGGCGTATTATTTGCTGATCGCGTAGGATATGAAATTTATCCGGAGGCTGATCGTATGGAGCGCGTCAACAAGCAATCGGCCGACGCCACCAACGCCCATGGTCAGGCGTTTATTGCGGTACTGCGAGGCGAACGGAAACAGTTTGCGGACATCGAACAAGGTCATCGTTCCACTTCCATCGCACTGATGGGCAGCATCGCTTACAAGACCGGTCGCAAGTTGCGATGGGATGCGGATAAAGAGGAGTTCATTGGAGATCGCGATGCAAATCAATTGCTGGCACGTGTGGAACGCAAGCCATGGGGATTACCAAAGTTGAAGTAGCGGCGACGCCTTGCATACCATGCGAAAATAGAAAGCAATGATTGAAAACCTACGGCCCGGCGCGTCCGCAAAGAATGCGTGTGTGGCCCTGTTCGACTTCGACGGCACGTTGTCCGTCATCCGCTCTGGCTGGGTTGAAGTGATGGTCCCGATGATGGTTGAGATTCTTGCCGATCTTAAAACCGGTGAAAAAGAAGAAGACCTCACCACCCTGGTGAAAGAGTTTGTCGGTCGTCTGACTGGTAAGCAAACCATGTATCAGATGATTGAACTGGCCGATAACATTACCGCCCGTGGTGGCACCGCAGAAGATCCACTGGTCTATAAGAAAATGTATTTGGACCGCTTATGGGAGCGCATTAAGGGTCGGATTGAAGAGCTGGAAAGCGGCCATACATCGCCTGAAAAATGGCTGGTTCCAGGGTCCTTCGCACTGCTTGACGGATTGAAAGAACGGGGCATGAAAATGTATCTGGCCAGTGGCACTGACGATGCTTACGTGAAAAACGAAGCCCGACTTTTACAAGTGGACAAGTACTTTGACGGCGGCGTTTACGGCGCGTTGGACGATTACAAAGTTTTCTCTAAAGCGATTCTGATCCAGCGTCTGATTTCTTCCGCAGAGTTCAAAGGGGACCAATTTCTGGGCTTCGGTGACGGTTACGTAGAAATTGAGAACGTGAAAGCCGTGGGTGGAGTTGCCGTGGGTGTGGCTAGCGATGAACCCCATTGCGCGCAGGTGGACCAATGGAAGCGAGACCGTCTGGTGGGCGTTGGGGCCGATTGGATTGTGCCGCATTTTTCTGATCGCGATGAGTTGTTCCGCACCATTTTCTAAATCATGGCCGGATCAAAGTACCCTCAATTCGATCGCTCCCGGTTGATTATCAAGCCTCTTGCCGAGCGCGTTCATGATCTGCCGTTGACCCGTTGGATGTCCCTTGACGAACCGACGGCTGAGTTCACCCATCCCGACCTTGCCACAATTGCACAACGATTGGCAGCAGCAAAACAGAAGAAGGCTTCGCGCATTCTAATGATGGGCGCACACCTGTTGCGTGCTGGTACAAACCGCCACATCATCGACATGATGGAACGCGGTGCCATTACTCATATCGCAATGAATGGTGCGGGGGCCATTCATGACTATGAAGTGGCCCGCATTGGTGCCACAACGGAAAGCGTGGCCCGCTATATCCGTTCCGGTGAGTTTGGCCTGTGGAAGGAAACTGGTGAACTCAATGATTGGATTGTGGAAGCTGCCAAACTGCAACTGGGCTTGGGTGAAAACGTTGGTCGACGCATTGAAGAAAGTAATTACCCACACAAGGACCTCAGCGTAATTGCAGCAGCATATCGACTATCCGTGCCGATTACGGTGCACGTGGGAATTGGCTACGACATTCTTCATGAGCATCCCAATTGTGACGGGGCGGGCTTGGGTGAAGCCAGTTATCGCGATTTTTTGATCTTCGCCGCCGCCGTGGAAAACTTGGAATCTGGTGTGATGTTAAGCTTTGGTTCAGCTATTATGGCACCAGAAGTTTATTTGAAGGCACTGGCTATGTCGCGCAACGTGGCCCATCAACATGGCAAGCACGTCCGCGATTTCACAACCGCTGTGTTCGACCTGGTTCCAATTCAGGGCGATATTCACCATGAGTTAACCAAGGCAGATCCTGGCTATTATTTCCGACCCCACAAGACCATTCTTGTGCGCACTGTAGCTGATGGCGGATCAAGCTTTTATTTCTGTGGCGATCACCGCGCCACCTTCCCTGCCCTGCGGCGCGCTTATGTTGGCCTTGTATGATCTTCCAATTGCGTTCCCGGTTTCCAAAGCTGTCGGCACTCGTAGTGGGCGATATTTGTTTGGATCGTTGGTGCCACTATGATCCTAATTTGGCGCAGCCTTCGCGGGAAACCGGCATCCCACGTGTTGCTGTAACCGGGACTGAAATTACGCCGGGGGCTGGTGGTACGGTGGCCAACAATCTTGCCGCACTTTGTGTTGGAAGGATTTCCGTTCTGGGAGTGACCGGCGATGATGGGTCTGGTTATGAACTTCGCCAAGCTCTGGAAGCCAGGAATATTGAGCACAATCTTTTATTGAAACACCCACACTGGACCACGTTCACCTACACCAAAATCATTAATGAAAGGACCCGTATTGAAGATCGTCCACGACTGGACTTTATTACCGATGGCGACCTTCCCAAAGAAGCCGAAGAAGAATTACTGAACACTTTTCGTCGTGTTGCTTCGGAATTTGATGTGATCCTGGTTTCTGACCAGGCCGAAACTGAGCGCGGCGGAGTGGTGGGAGTTGCACTGCGTTTGGAATTGGAGCGCCATGCCGCAGAAAATCCGGAAAAGATCATTTGGGTGGATTCCCGTATGCGTGCGGAACTATTTCGTAAAGTGATTGTGAAGGTCAACGAAGATGAAGCCAACGCAGCTTGCATGCGGGCTTTTGGAGAAGTGGACTTTGACCAACTGAGGGATTTAACAGAAGCACCCGTGCTACTGGTGACTCATGGGGGCGATGGCGTAACACTGGTTGATTGCTACGGCGAGTTGTTGATCGAAACCACCAAAGTGGACAACCCTGTGGACATTTGCGGCGCAGGCGATAGCTTTTCAGCCGGCGCGGCCATGGCATTCTGCGTGACAGGTTCCGCTGAGCCCGCTGTAAAGTTCGGCAATGCCGTTGCTGCAGTGACCATCATGAAACCTGGCACGGGCACAGCATCCTGGTTGGAACTGTTGGTGGTTGAAAATGATTCTGTGCATTGATATTGGGGGTACAAAGTTTTCCATGGCGGTGTTCGATGAAGGCCGCATGATTCGGCGCGAATCCCGATCTACAGATCGCCAAGGCGGCAAAGATTGGATGCTGGATCAGATCCGCATGGTCGGGATGCAATGGATGCAGGAACTACCTTTAACCGGCTGTAGCATTGGCTTTGGTGGTCCTGTGGACTTCCCAACGCAGGTTGTGACTCTGTCAACCCACGTCAGCGGTTGGAGCAATTTCAATTTGCCTGGGTTCATCCAAAGTGAATTGGGCTTACCCGCGCTGATGGATAACGATGCCAACGTGGGCGCGCTGGGGGAAGGAGTTCACGGTGCAGGCGTGGGCTACAGACCGCTACTCTACATGACCCTTTCCACGGGCATCGGCGGTGGCATTTTGACGGAACATGGCATCTATCGCGGGGCGGATTCCTATGCCGGCGAACTGGGTCACATGACTATTCATCCAAACGGGCCGCAATGTTTATGCGGTTCCAAAGGATGCTTTGAGCGGATGTGCTGCGGCCTGTGGTTGGAAAAAGATTACGGCAAGACAGCCAGGGAATTACTGGAAGATGCGGAATTCACTGCGAAGTATGTGGTGGATTTGGCGATGGGACTGAAGTCAGCCATCATGATTTTGAACCCTGCATGTATTGTGATTGGCGGAGGCATTAGCAAGGCCGCAGACAAGCTGTTCATCCCGTTGCGACAGGAACTGAGGCGGCAAATCACGCCATGGTCGAAGGCCCGAATCAATGTGCTTCCGGCAAAGTTAGGGGACGATAGCGTGCTGTACGGTGCCTATGAACTGGCCACTTCAATGCAGACTTTACCCACACCATCGGCATAGTGCTCCAGCATGGTGAACGCATCCTGAATTTTTTCCAGCGGAAGTGTATGCGTTAGCAATGGCGCGAATCTGCGTGCTTCCGTAGCCAACACTCGCAGCGCTAAATCCGATTCATGATTGGAACGACGTACGTTGTAGATGGCCAGTTCCTTGCGTCGGGCAACGTGGAACTTCAACGATGGCTCTGGCTCAGAAGGGATGCCCGTAATCACCATACGGCCAGCATTGCGCACCGAAATAAGAGCTTCGTTCATTGAACCATTTTTGGTGGCGCAATCAATGGCAACATCCACACCACGGCCATTGGTTTCCCTCAGAATTTCTTTACCAGCGGAAACTTGAAGCGGGTCAATCACCACATCGGCCCCCATCGCCAACGCCAGGTCACGACGATGCGGTACCGGGTCAACTACGTACACGCGTCGGGCCCCACTCATCTTAAGCGCGGCCACGGTCATGGCCCCAATGGCACCAGCACCAAACACCACAGCATCTTCACCAGTGCGCAGTTGAACGAATTCCATGGAATGCAATACTACGGCTAAAGGCTCAAACAAAGTGAGCTCCTTCAAGCTGACGCCCGAGGGCTTTGGCAGTAAATTGCGAGCTGGAAGATTGACGTAGTCTCGAAAGAATCCTGGATCTGTGGGCTGGCTCAAGAAGCGAATATGCGTACAAAGATTGTGTCGGCCTCGCATACAGAACTCGCAATGGTAACAGTAGATGGCCGGTTCCAGCGCCGCCTCGTCCCCAGCCGACCAACCGCTGACTCCGGCACCGGTCTTCACCACAACCCCTGATGGTTCATGTCCCAAGACCATGGGATAAAGCGCAGGCGTATCGCCCACCGCACCTTCGGCAAAGTTATGCAAATCGGAACCGCAAACGCCCACGTAGGCGACTCGTACTTGCACTTGTCCAGGTGCGGGATCGGGCACTGGAGCGTCGGTTAGTTCAAAGCGATGCTGCCCCACCAAGGGTGCAACTCGCATTCGTTTTTCGTTCATTTTTTGAAAAGGTTATCGAACATGGCCCGTGCATCGGTAGGGTTGCGCGGATTGCCGTTGGCGTCCCCTGTATGCGCAGCCGAAGAATATTGCGATGGTCCACCGGAGGGTGCTGAATCACGGGCAACGGTCACGCGAGGACTGAACAACAGGCATTCGTTAGTTTTGTCTTTCACCGCAATGCGTTCCGGAATGGGCTTCAAACATTGGAACCTTGTGGACGATTCAAAATGCGCGCACTGCTTGCAGCTATGCAACTCCGCCTTGCACTTGGGACAACTTCCCTTGAAATCTGTACCTGCTGGCAAGGGTGTGGCGCAAGCAAAGCAGCGCGAAGCCGCGGTAGCCTGCACTAGGCGAGGAAGTCGTGGGCCGGTGATGTCAATCGGTGGTTTAGGACCCTGCGGGCGAGGACGTTCAGTACCTCTAGGATCACTGCGAGAGTCACCGTTCCGATCCCGATCCGACTGTTGATAGCCGTTTTGTTTATATTTGCGGTCGCCGTCCATAAGTGATTACGGAGACTCCTTTTGACTTACGAAATCGCTTCATTTTCCCGCATTATTTCCAGACAAAAATCGCGACGCTTTGAGGGTATCGCAGTCGAAGCTAGAGACCATTGGGAGGAGTTTGAAGTTCAGGGGAATCGGTGGCTGGTTGCCAATCAAACACCGATTACACTTCTTAGATACCACGGAAATTCTCTCAAGAGAAGGAAAATCTTTTCTTAGTTTCGTTCATCCCCATTTTAAGAGCGCTTCACACGGTCTCATCAGTGGATTTGTGAAATGGTTAGAACTAATTCGCAGTGAGTAACCCAATCTTCCGGTCTGATGTGGCATGAACTCGGTGGAAAAAACGTATACCGTTCCGCGTTGATCAACTGGCGGCAGCGGGAAGATCTCCACTTGTTCCAAATTTCCAGAAGGTCCTACCCTTCCTACGACGGCTTCCACGCGCACGTCGTTGGCTGTTAAGCCGGCCAAATCAACCGCCGCCCTCAACGGCAAGGCCCGACCGTTATAAACCGGTGTGGCGGGGCCGCCTTCCATTTCCAGGAAGCGCACATGGTCCCAACTGGATCGTACTTGTTGATTCCAACGTACCCTAGCCCGCGGTGCTTCAAAGTTGCTTTTTGCAGCAGCAGTGAAGGCTTCATGAGCCGGGTCATACAACAGCCGACCATAGTCTTTCAGCATCCGACTCATATCGAACGCCGGGTTCAGATTTTTCAAAGATTGCTTTACGCGCTTCACCCATTCGTGCGGGACACCGTCTTCGCGGGCTTCATAAAACAGCGGCACAATCTCATTTTCCAAACGCGAATAAATGGCGCTGGAATGCATCTCATCTTGTTCCTCGCGGTAATCGTCACGGTCACCCAAAGCCCAACCGCCAGAAACTTCGTAGACTTCGTCGTACCAGCCATCCAGAATGCTTAGATTCAAAACGCCGTTGATGCCAGCCTTCATGCCACTGGTGCCGCAAGCTTCTTCTCCGCGCTTAGGAGTATTCAACCAGACATCCACTCCATGCACTAATTCGCGGGCCACACCAATGCTGTAGTCCTCCACAAACACAATGCGTTTGGCCAATTCCGGATCACGGGTTAACTGCACAATTTCGCGGATGAAGGCTTTGCCTGGATTGTCTTTGGGATGCGCCTTACCAGAGATTACAATTTGCACTGGCATGCGGTTATTGTTTAGCAACCGCTTGAGCCTGGCAATATCCTGAAGAAACAAAGTTGCTCTTTTATAAGTCGCAAAACGGCGGGCAAAACCAATGGTGAGTACTTCCGGATCCAACGCTTCACTCAAACGTTTGATTTCCGCTGGAGAAGCTTTGCGCTGTGACGCGGCGTCCACCAACCGTCCACGAACAAAAGTGATCAGCTGACGGCGACGCCGCTTGTGAGTCTCCCACAATTCGTTATCTGGAATATCATCGACCAGAGCCCAGGTAGCGGGATCATCAATTCTTTCGCGCCAATCTGGTTGCAGGTACTGTTCGAAAAGCGCTGCCAGATCGCCATTGAGCCAACTATTGAGATGCACTCCGTTGGTGACGTGGGTGATGGGAACTTCCGCTGCCGGTAATTGGGGCCACAACTCCTGCCACATTTCTCTGGAAATCACACCATGCAGGGCACTCACTGCATTACGCCAATATGAGCTTTTGATAGCAAAAATCGCCATCGAAAAAGATTCCTGCGATTGGCCGCTATTGCTCCACCTGCCCAGTGCCAGAAAGGCGTCAAACGGAATGCCGTTCTGATTGCAATATTCCAGAAAAAATTCCGAAACCAGACCGGCGTCAAACAGGTCAATTCCCGCTGGAACTGAAGTGTGCGTGGTAAAGACATTGTTATTGCGGGTGGCTTCCAGCGCTTCTTCGAAGCTCATGGATTGTTCGCGCATCAGGGTTTTCATGCGCTCCAGTGCCAGAAACGCCGAATGCCCTTCGTTCATATGAAACACGGTAGGATTCAGCCCCAGCTCTTTCAAGGCGCGCATGCCGCCCAATCCCAAAATAATTTCCTGTTGAATTCGGGTGCGGGAATCGCCACCGTAAAGCTGTTCGGTGATGGCCCGATCCTCTGCCCGGGCGTTCACTGGAATATTGGTATCGAGCATGTACAACTTAACTCGACCCACTTCAATAACCCAAACTTTGGCGAACACTTCCCCCCAGGGCATGTGAACACTAACCAGCATTTCACTGCCATCGGGCCGCACCACCGGGGAAACAGGCAACGTATAAAAATCGTTGGAGAGGACCCGTTCAATCTGCCAGCCATCGGGATTTACTGATTGCGAAAAATATCCCTTCTGATACAGCAATCCGACGCCGACCAAAGGCAGATCTAAATCGCTGGCACCCTTCATGTGATCGCCGGAGAGCACTCCTAAGCCGCCAGAATAAATCGGCAAGCATTCGGCCAGTCCATATTCCATGGAAAAATAGGCGATCAACTTTTCTCCGCTGGATGTGGAAGATTGCATGTAGTGATCTAACTTCTCGCAAGCACGGCGATACAAAGCCAGAAAACGAGGATCCTTGGAAGCTTTTTCCAAAGTGGCCTGCGGCAAACGTCCCAGCATCAGAACGGGATTATGATGAGCCAGTCGCCACCCTACGGGGTCCAATCGGCGAAAAATGCCTCGCACGTTGTAATCCCAAACCCAAAGCAAATTATGAGCCATTTCGGCTAGCCGACTGAGTTCCGGCGGCAAGGAGGGACGAACCAAAAATTCTTTATGTGGACGGATAGAAAATGGCATATTCGCTAATTACTAAGAGTGATGTTCAAGCTAGAGGCTGGCCGGAAACTGCTGGCCTGCGGACAGGACGTACTGTTATTTTAGCGCAATCGCAGAGGCCGAGTCGCATCGGAATCCCGGAGTTCCTAATTCGGCTCCAAGTGCTGCCTTACAACCGAACTGGTTCCAGCAACGTCCATAAACAGTGTTTTTAAGCAAGGTCCACCGAGCCCCGCTGTCCATAATTCATTCGTTATGTTTTCAGAAACCTTCACCAGACAAGTTAGAATAGGAGCTACTTCACCGTCAAGGTTTTTTGCGGTTAAGGATCAATCACTTTGGTATACAAGTTAGTCTTTGAAAATCTAAAACATCGCCCATTGCGCACTTTGCTCAGCACCCTGGTGATCGGCGTGGGCGTTACCATGATCCTCACTCTGGTTGGTATCAGTGAAGGCACGCTGAACGAACAGAGGAAGCGAGCCAAAGGTATTGGGGCGGACGTTTTTATTATGGGATCCACCAGTTCCGTTATTGGAACCGGAACCGCTTCCATGAACGAAGGACTTCTCAAATTCCTGGAAGAGCAACCCCATATTAAACTCGCCACCGGTACCGTTGTCCATTCCTTGGGTACCTTCAAAACCGTAACCGGTGCCGACTTTGAAAAGTTCAACCGCATGAACGGGGGCTTGAAGTTTCTCTCTGGCGGCCCGTTCTCTGAAGATGGTGACATCCTAATTGATGAATTCTACTCCCGCCAGGAAAAGAAAAAGGTGGGCGATAAACTGACCTTGTTGAATAGAGACTGGCGCGTGGCTGGCATCTATCAATCAGGCAATGCCGCTCGCGTTTTGCTGCCCATCAAAGTAGTGCAGGACCTGACCAGCACGAATGGCAAGCTCACCATGATTTACACCAAACTGGACGATACCGCGAACACCGATGCCGTCATCGCCAGTCTGAAAAGTCAATTGAAAGACTATAAAATCTTTTCCATGGAAGAACTGATCAGCCAGTACACTACTGCCGCCGTACCCGAACTGGGCGTATTCACCAAAGTTGTCATCGGACTGAGCGTATTCTTTGGAGCACTGATGGTTTTCCTGGCCATGTATACCGCTGTGCTGGAACGAACTCGCGAAATTGGCATTCTGAAATCCTTGGGTGCGACACCAGCTTTCGTCCTTGGCATCCTGCTGCGGGAAACTCTCATCATGTCCGTTCTTGGTGCGATTTTCGGCATCGCCCTAAGCTACGTCACACGCTGGGTAATGATCCAACTTATCCCCGCAACATTTACTCAGGAAATTGTTTACGACTGGTGGCCCATTGCCGGTCTGGTCACCATGGTTGGAGCGCTGTTAGGCGTCATTTACCCGGCCTGGAAAGCAGCCACCCAGGATACCTTGGAGTCCCTGTCTTATGACTAACGGCCTGATCATTGAAACCAGGGGTCTGCGCAAAGTCTATCGCCAGGGCGATGTGGATGTTGCTGCTCTGCGCGGAGTGGATGTGCAGGTGAAGAGTGGGGAATTTCTGGCCATCGTCGGACCATCTGGTTCTGGGAAATCAACTCTATTCCACATTCTTGGCGGCTTAACCCCAGCTACGGATGGCGAAGTGTTGATGGACGGTAAGGAACTGGGCAAGATGTCCGAATCCGAACGCACCACTTTGCGACGCACCACAGTGAGTTTCGTATTTCAAAAGTACAATTTATTGCCGACTCTCAGTGTACGCGACAACATTGAAATTGCCCGCTACATTGCCCACAAGACCGGACCAGTGGATCCCAGTTTCACCAAAGTGCTCCAAATGTTGGGCATCGATCACCGTATGGATCACAAGCCCCGCGCTCTTTCCGGCGGTGAACAGCAACGAGTAGCCATTGCCCGAGCCATTGTCAATCAGCCAGCCATACTGTTGGCCGATGAACCAACAGGCAATTTGGACAGTGAAAACTCGGCAAATGTATTGGGCATCTTACGCGACCTGAACCACTCTATTGGCCAGACTATTTTGATGATCACGCACAACCCCGAAGCAGCAGCGTTCGCCGACAGGGTTATTGAGATGAAAGACGGGCGAGTGGTGAGTCACTAACTCGTCGTAGTAACTGATATCCTTGAACAGTCACTGCCGGATCAAGCGGCTTATAGTTCAGTTCCAGCCAATCTTCCAACTGAGTGAACTTCACGTTCATGCCACCACCATTTGGAAAGACACGCAGGAATTCTTCTCTGCTCAAGTGGAGAAACATCACATACTCTGGCGGCTTCTTTTTCAGATCTTCCAGCACCATCCGTTCTTCCCGCGTCTTCATCAAGCCCGGTGCTAGGTAGGCAAATCGAGTAGGGTTAGATGCCTGTGTCAGAAAATAGAACAGCGGCATGTAAGGATGAACAAATAAGGATTGCTGCCTGCCCACCTTACTCACCAGTTGCGTTAATTCCGGTTCCATATACTTCGGAACGCGCAACGTGCCAACGGCAAAAGGCAGCGTCGTCGTTCCCCACAACCCAGCCACCGCGCTCATTATGTAAAAGGCGGCAAAGACGGAAACCCCAGCCACAGCGGGCCCGGCCAAGCGTAGTGAACACCAGCGCGACAGCCAGATCGCCGTCAGTGCATACGGCAGAGTTGCGATAAAAGCTAAGTGCATTACATCGGGCCTGGGATAGGCTGTGAAGACAAATCCCAGTGTGCAAGCAAGTAGGAACAACAGCATGGATCGCTCTTCGCCAATCACTTTTCCCCGTACAATTTGAATCAGATTAGCCGACACTGCAAATGGCGGCAAGGTGGCAGGCAGCGCTATGCAAAACACCAATCCCAGTTGAAGCGCCAGTGCGAAGCCTGTTGAATCCTGAAATAAGTTTTGGTAGCCGCCCAGAACCGCCCCATAAGGAACAATGTTCACTTCCGAGTAGTTTGCTCGCAGCCAAATCATTTGATCCACAAATGCCTGAAGATTTCCCAATTGCCACATGTACAGCAAGGCGGAAATTCCCACAGCGGCCCCTCCGCACACATACATACCCACATTGATGACCCGCCTGCCAGCCAGTAGCCAACCTGTAGTAATCAAACCAATCACCGCCATGGTGGGAGTGCAAAGTGTGGCCATGGCCAGCAATGCGCCGCTAACTAACCAACGCCACCTACCCTGACCTTCATACGCAATCAGTGCCATGACGATGGAGAGCATGGCCAATGCCCCGCTATCCCAACGGTGTTGAGCTGTTAAAAAAGTAGGATCGGCAAACTGGAAAACAAAGAAGAGAGTGGTGGCGATGGACGCCGCCTGGACAGTGGCAAAGCGCGCAACCAACCAAAAGAGAAGAGCACATTCCAGGGAAAAATCCAGAATCGTCATCAACCGACCTGCCAGCATGGTGAAGCCAAAAATCCGGAAAATAGCGGCCTGAATCCAATAACTGCCAGGACTCATGTAGGCGAAGAAATCGACGTAAGGCCGTTGCCCCATGGCCACTCTCTGCGCCGGCTCCAATAGGATGCCTTCGTCACCAGTAAACACCAGCCGAGACCCATGAATGGCCAGCAACGCCGTTGCCAAAGTGCAAAAAATAACAAGGCTGATGCCGAACCGTCGCCCTCGCTCCATTTACATTCCCGACGGGGCTTCCTTGCGGCGTAGTAGCTTGTAGCCAGAGACAACGATTTCAGGTTCCACGGGAGTGTAGTTTTGGTCAATCCACTGTTCAATTCGCGGAAACTTCTCGCTTAAATTACCGGCACCAGGACACAGCCGCAGAAACTCTTCCCTGGACCATTTCAAATACATCAACTGCATGGGGGGGCGACGTTCCAATTCAGCCATGGCAATTTGTTCTTCGTTTGAGGTCATCATTCCAGGCGCAAGGTAAGAAAACCTTGTCGGATTTTCTGTCTGCGTCAGGAAGTAAAGTACAGGCATGTACGGATGCACAAAAAGCGATTGACCGGGCTTCACCTTGTGCATCAGCGCCTCCATCCCTGCCCCGTCTTCCGAACCCACCCTCAGTTCGCCTACTGGAGTTCCCACCTTCATTACATCCATTGCTCCCAGGCTGAAGTTCATTAAGAAGGCTGCGGGAATCACTGCAAATGCAGTTACAAAATAAGCCGCCAGCCGCCTGCTCCAAGTTCGAGCAAGCCAGATGCCCATCAAAGCATAGGGCAGCGCAGTGACGTATCCAAGGTGCTCCACATCGGGACGCGGAAATGCGGTTAATACCATGGCCACCATTGCGACGATCAGAAACAGCAAAATTGACCGATTTTCATCCTTGCTTTTCCACAATGGAATGCCCAACCCAATGCACACTATAAAGGGAAGAATTGCCGGAACCGCCAGAAAGAGTGCAAAGGTGCTGGGAACCAGACCTTGCCGGATAATCACTTGGTAACCCCCAATCACCGAACCATAGGGCATCAAATTGACAGCAGTATAGTTCTTCTGCAACCACATCAATTGGTTCACGAATGCCACTAAAATACCGTCGTGAAGCAGCCATGCCGCAGCCGCCAGGCCAATACCCGCCACTCCGCAAAGATACAGTTTCCACCCGCTACCACGGCCATCATCCCAGACAAGCCATAGAAACGTGGCCATCACCACTAGAGCAACCGAAGGCGTACACAGCGCCGCCGCTCCGGCCAGAACTCCACTCACCACCCAACGCCACTTTGACCCACTACGTCGGGCATCTATCGCCAGACAAATGGCTCCCAACGCCAATGCACCGCTATCTAATCGATGCTGCGCTGTCAAAGTTCCCGCATTACACAGCTTGGAGGCAAAAAACAGACCCGTTGTGACAAAGGCGCTTTTGCGCGTACCCAATTGATCGACCAATCGGAACACCAGCGCACATTGGACGCTCCAATCCAGAATGGGAAGCAACCGCCCCGCCACTAAGGAGACTCCGAAAGCTTTGAAAATCAGCACCTGCAACCAGTAGCTACCCGGACTCATATATCCGAAGAAATCCAGATAGGGCCGCTGCCCCGCCATCACCCGTTGAGCAGTGTCCAGTATGATGCCTTCGTCCTGCGTGAAAACAACTTTATTGCCATGCAGCACAAGCAACGTCATTGCCACCATTGCAAACAGCAAACCTTGAATTCTTAGCGACCCGCTGGTTGAATTCATGAATTGCCTTTTCTCCAAATCCCCAATACAGTTTTGCCCATTGCGCCAAACGTGATCCGATCCGTAATTCGCGAAATCGGCACCATCAGTCGATCCCAAACCAGAATCTGCCCTTCCGTCGGCATGGACTGATTCAGCACAAGTCGATTGGCGAGCGAGGCGGCCATGCCCACCGAATCGAGATAGACCAACTTCTCCGTGGACATTCCCAACGGCGCTGCTTGCTGAAGCGTGGTCCGCGTATAGCGGCGATAGTGCCCGATGCTGGAATCGAAGGGTGTGAAAAGGAATGGATGCGCAGGGGACAGGACAACCAGCACTCCGCCAACTCTTAGCCGGGCCAGAGCCCGCTGCAACTCTGCCGCGTCATCTTCAATATGTTCCAAAACGTCAATATAAACAATGGAATCGAACATGCTGTCAGAAGGTAGAGTGGCGATTGTCCCCACCAGACTCCGCCCATTGAGTGCCGTCGGAAATTGGATTCGCCTGGCCAGCATTTCATCGGGTTCCAAGGCGGTCCAGGATCGTACTTTCGCTTTCTCGAAAAAAGTTGTGTTGGACCCAGATCCAGCACCCACTTCTAGCACGTCTCCAGACAGATAAGGGACAACAATTCCCGACCAATATTTTTTCCAATTCTCCGCTTTGCGGAAGAGGTCCAGTTCCGATCCTTCGTATTGAAATACTGCCGCTTCATTGCTGGACATGTAACAGTTGCCCTTCCTTTTTTGTTTCCGCAATCGTGCCCAACGCGGCATTTAACGCTTCTAATGAGCTACTTCGTTGCAGAACCAGAGTCCTGGCCATGATGAAAAACTTCGCGTCCCGGATAGGTAGAAAGCCCAGTTGATTCCTGCCGCTGATGATAGTAAACACAAACAGCACAGAAATCATCAACACTTCCACCATCAACAGCAACATTGGCCAAATGCTTTGAGCGATGAGCATTTCCACCCCCAAAGCCACAGCAATTCCCAGAGCACCAATCAATACTCTGGCGCTCACTTGGTCGCTGAAAACGGACATAGCACTCAACCCATGCACCAGCAGGCTGACAAAGCTCATGCGGGATTCCCCAGTAAGGCGCTTTCCTCTGGGCAACGGAATTGTACGATATGAAATACGAGCCCGGAAAATGGCCGCTGCATAGTGGTTCCACAACTCGCTGACCACCATCAGCCGGTTCAACGCGAAGGGTGGAATCACGCTGAAGTTTCCCACACGCACAGTGATCCCGGTCAGCAAATGGTGCGACCATCGGTACAGCATGTAAAATGCCTTAAACAGGGCACTTTCCATTCGTTTGGTGCGTTCCGCAAAAACGATATCAGCGCGACGCAACCGATCAAATTCAGCTAAGAGCCGAGGCACATCTTCCGCCCGATCTTCGCCGTCTCCATCCATCACCAACACCGCATCGGCTGTTAAGGATTCGTGAATGTGAAACAACCCCACGGCAATAGCCCGCTGATGGCCCATATTACGCCGTAAATGTAAGATTTCAACCGCGTCGAACGATTGGCCGGGGTCGACATTCCATTGTTCTGGCAGTGGCACGGTTGACCCGTCATCCACCAGACACACTTGCGCTTTCCAATTGGTTCCAGCTAAGCAGGAGCTGATTTGCGGCAACAGCAGGCGCGCGGAGGCCCAATCGTTAAAGATGGGAATCAGAATAGCTACCGAATTGGTACCAGATCGAACCACGCACTCCTCCACACCCATCTATCTCCACAACCATCTATCGGTAAGGTTTCAGCTTTGCATTAGCGCGGGAACAAGTAGCAATGTAGTGGAGTCTATTCTGGCAAGGAGAGACGAGACAATGTTTGAAACCGCGATTTTAGACGACCGCACAACCAAGAGCCGCACCTGGACCATGGCAGCCGCAGGCATGCAGTTGGTGGTAGTTGGGTGCATAGTACTGGTTCCCTTGCTTGCGCCATCCACCATGCAACTGATCGTCAAGCAGGCAACCATCACGTTTCAGCCAAATCCATTGCCAGCAGCGCCAGTTCCCCAGCAACGGTCAGCTTCCAGCTCTTCGGCATCGCCTTCTACGTTTGCTGTTATCACCGAAGTAGTTACCCGTGTATTGCAGGCTCCCCGGGGACCCATCAATCCTGTTGCAACATTCATTGATCCCGCACCGTTTTCAGTTGGGCAGACGGGACCTTCCGGGAACCAATTCGTGCCCGGCGCTCTGCAAACTATGGGAGGGTTGGATATCAGCACGCCTCCACCTCCAGCCACTCCCCCGCAACAGATCGCAAAACCGGTCAAATCGGGCCCCCTCACCATCGGCGGAAAAGTGCTGGAAGCAAAAATGATCAAACGAGTGATGCCGATCTACCCGATTCTGGCGAAGCAGGCCAGGATTTCAGGCTCAGTGCGATTGGAAGGCATCATCGCCAAAGATGGCAGGATTCAACATTTACGAGTCATCAGCGGACATGCGTTACTGATTCCCGCCGCCTTGGATGCGGTGCGCCAATGGGTCTATTCACCAACCCAGCTCAACGGCCAGTCGGTGGAAGTTATCGCTCCAATTGATGTCAACTTTGTGTTGAATAATTGATTCCAACGCTTAAGTTAGGAAACTTCTCCAACCACAGCAGGTGCTTTGAAAGAATCGCCTGCTGTGTTATTTCGATTCGCCACAGCCGCCGATAATCGTTTGCCCACTTGCAGGAGTGGCGTTTCTATAAAGTAGTAGCTAACCACTGCCGCACCTATCGCCAAAACCACGTTCACCGGAAAGTGCTGCCACCAATAGGGGCTATGGCTGGTCTCAGTCAAAAATAACATTTGCCACAAATAAAGGCTGTAGGACAACCGCCCAATCCACTGAATTGGACCCCATTCCAGAATTCGACTCAGCAGCCAATCTGGGTGGGTAAGCGTTCCAACAATCAGCAGCGGAATCAACATCGGCATCCACAACCGCGTCATTGGCGAATAGAACGCCAGACATAAAAAGTAGCCCACTAGGATGCCCGTCCAAACCAGCGGCGTAATCTTGGTCTTCATTTTTTCGTAAGATTCATGCAGCAGAAACGCTGCTACACAACCCCAAAACAACGTATCCAACCGATAATCTGTTCGATATTGTGGAAATCCATAGGCTGCAAATCCGGCAAAGTACTGATCCACCACAATCCGCCACAGAGCGCAGACTACGCTCATCCACATGGCCACTTCCCGACCATACTTCACAGTGACCAACACCAGAATGGGCGGCCATAAAAGATAAAAGTGCTCCTCTACGGCAAGCGACCACAGATGCCTGGTGTAAGGGCCTTCATACGCTGCACTCAAGTAATTACGGAAGAAAAGCACACTGCTCAGCAATTCCAAACGATTTCGATAGAGAGAGAAGAGAAAGACGAAGGCGACGTAGCAGTAGCAGGGAATCAGGACTCGAAAGCAGCGCCGAATGTAAAACCCTTTTAAGTTGATGCCACCAGTTCGTTTGTGTTCTTCAAGAAGTAGTTTTGTGATCAGCAACCCGCTCAGTGCGAAAAATACATCCACACCAAGCGCCCCAAATTGAGTCATCGCCACAATTTCGGGATTGTCGCTCCAAATACTCATCGCCGCATGACAAAACGTAACCAGCAAAATAGCCAATGCGCGCCAGCCATCCAGGGTAGGAATATTGCGCTTTGGATTTGTCGTCATAAAATGGGGCCTGGACGTCCCATCGTCGTTTTGAGGGTAATTCTTTAGGAATTCTACTTTCTCCGGCTAGTTCGCGGGGTCAAAAAAGCATCCAGGTGATATGATCACAGCAGAGAGTGATGCCATGATCCGTACTTATGAACTTGCCACAAAAGTAGCTAAAGAGTTAGGAATTTCAGTTGCCGAATTTGTACGAGGTGCAATTCGGAATGCTCTGTCTCTGGCTGGGCAGGAGCCATGGATGAAGTATGCCGGATTTGTCGAGTCTGGTAATTCGAATTCCAGTCAGTCGATTGATGAAATTGTTTATGGTCGAAAAGACTGACAAGACCCTGAATTTGTCACTACTGCACTCGAACGCCGCGCTCGTTCAACAATTCCCCGGTAGAACGTAACAGGTTAAGAATGTTTCGGCGATACTGTACCGATTGATTCACCAACTGCGATTCCGCAGTGACCAGTTTGCCTTGCGCATCTAACACAAAGAAGATTTGCTGAATGCCCAAATCAAACTTCTTCTGTTCTGCGTCCAACTGCTTTTGTGCCAGATCGCGATTGACGATGGCCAGCTTGACCGATGCCTTAGAAGATTCAACCTGGCTGACAGCTTGCAACACTTCCTGCCGAATCGTCTGTTCTTGCGTACGGGCAGAAAGGGCGTCCAGTTTCTTCCCCACTAGCGTATCCGCCAGGCCCGCTTGAGCAGCACGATCTCGCAACGGAAGACGAAGCTGAACACCGAAGTTCCAAATGGGGAATCCGAAACCGAACAGTTGGCTGATGGAATCGGTGAAGCCGCCGGGGATGATGCCGCCGCTGCGAAGATTCTGCGTGCCTCCCCGACCAGTGGAAATATAGCCGCCACGCAAACTGAAATCAGGACGTAGCAGGTTGGTTGCCTGGCGAATTTCCAGATCGTCAACAACAATATCGTTTTGGATTTTCTTCAAATCGGGACGAGTGCGTAGCGCAGTATCCACCAATTTTTCGCGATCCATTTCCGTGCTGTCAGAGGGAGGCAAAACGGTTTCCGTAAGTATGATGGGCAGAGTTCGCAATTGAGGATTCAGGTCAACACTGATCTGTCGGCGCAGCGCGTCTTCAGTTTGCTGAAGACGGAAGCGGGATTGCGATACCTGGATTTCCGCAGCCGCATATTGCGCTTCGGGTTGATAAATATCCAGCGGGCTGATGGCACCAAGTTCCAGTTCGCGACGGGAGCGCTTCAGTGCTTCCGCAGCTAATTCTAAAGCTTTTTCTTGAACCAACAAAGTTTCCCGAGCAGCAATTACATCCCAGTAAGCATTTTCAGCCGTGACCAGTAACCGTTGAATAGAAGCTTCCGAATTGAGCAAGCCAGATTTCAAATTGCCGCGTGCAATCGTAATGGGTAACCGGTTCACTTCACGACCACGATTGCGCAGTAGTGGCTGGGTGAAACTGCTCACAAATTGCGTTGTGTACGCCGGGTTGAATAACTGGAAGCTATCGTTGGTGGAAAGCTTGCTGGTGGTGACCCCGGCGGTGTATTGCAGACCAGTGTCCAGAAGATGCGTAAATGTGAACTGAGAAGGCTGGGACAGTTGATTGAGCGTGCTTGCACCTTGCAGAGAGTTGGTGGTTGGCGTCTTGGTGCGCTGGCTGTTGAACGAGCCGAAAAAGTTAGGATCAAAGGGTGCAAACGCGCGGGTGATAGCGTTTTTTTGCGTCTCCACAACCAACCGTTGAATTTCGATATCGGTATTGTTGCCCATCACCAGATCCAGAAAATTCTTCAGGGACAATTCCAACTTGCCACCTTGCACGGAATCTTCAATCTTGGCCGGTGGACGCAATTCAATCTGATTGGAAGGGACCTCGAACCGTTTGCGGAAATAGGCTTTACGCGGAAACTGTGGGGTATCCAATGGATCCTGATTCCACTTCAGGGGATTCACCGAATCGCTACCGGTTTTGGTTTCCACAACTTTTTGCGGAGCCATGGGCTCCTGGGCCATGGCCACCATGGCCATGCTCAACACACAATACAAAATTCGCTTCATGTCCTTAGAAAGATTCCTTGGGGCCTATTATTCGTAACGGATTGCTTCAATTGGATCGAGCTTGGCGGCTTGAACTGCTGGGTAGATTCCGAATGCCAAGCCAATTCCGCAAGACACGCCGAACGCGACAACGATCGACGAAGTAGTAACGACGGTGGACCAGCCGGCCGCCTTCGCAATGATTTGTGACAACGTAAAACCAAATAGAATGCCGATCAGTCCACCCAACGTAGAGATCAATACTGCTTCGGTAAGAAACTGGCGAACAATATCCGCTTGCTTTGCGCCAATGGCACGACGAATGCCGATTTCCCGCGTTCGTTCCAACACCGTGGCCAGCATGATGTTCATGATGCCGATGCCACCAACCAGCAGCGAAATACCGGCAATGCAGATCATGACCACATTAAAGATCAAGCCTGTGCGGCGGCGCTGTTCCAGAAGGCCTGCGGGAACGGTAACGGTGAAATCGCCAGCATCTTTGTGCGTAGCACCCAAAATGGCGGTTACGATACTGGCAGTCTCAATGGAATCCGTTTCCGGCTTCACCTTAATGTACATGCCGTCAATTTCGTCCTTAAGATAGCTGTTATTGTCCTCGAAACGACGCATAACGGTGTTTAACGGGGCGATGATCAGGTTGTTTCGATTCGCTACTTCAAGACCTTCCACGTCGCTATCGGCAGTTGCCTGTTGGGACAGCACTCCGATTACCTGCAACCACTGTTCATTCACTTTCACCGATTTCCCGACGGCATGATCGTAGCCTAACAAACCCACTTTGGCGCTTTCTCCCAGCACGCACACCGGTGCGGAACGCTCGTCATCGTCGTCATTAAACCAGCGACCCTCGACAATTTTCAGGCTGTTGATCACCAGATAGTTCGACTGTACTCCGATCAACGTCGGCGGTTCAGCCACGGTCTTCGGAAGCAGCTTTTGAGGCTTAAACCGTTTACGGGGTGTCATCGCTTCCAGACCTTGCACGTTTTCGGAAACAGCACGGAAATCGCGAAATGTGAGTCCTGGCGATATCACGCGGCGGGCCTGCAGTTCATTCCGATCCACCGCTTCCTTCGCTTCAATAATGATGTTGTTGACTCCCAGAAGGTCAATGTAACTCATCATCTCTTTTTGTGCGCCGGCGGTGATAGAAAGCATGGCTACCACTGCACCTACTCCGAAAATCATACCCAGCATGGTGAGTCCGCTACGAAGTTTATGGACCAGCAGGCTGGAAAGCCCCATCCACAGTTCAGGAAGAATATTGGAAAAGCCTGACATTTATTTGCCTCCTGGAAGAGCACTCATCGCGCCACCCTTCTTTTCTTCGCCTTTCTTGCCCGGCTTGGCGAAAGGATCGGCTAAGGCGATGATCTCATCTGCCTTCAAACCACTGGCGATGACCATAGTGGATTCACTGCGTTTGGACAGCTTGATTTCACGAGCCTCAAACTTGCCAGAAGTGTTTTGAACGTAGACCACCAACTTGCCTTCCTTTTCAAAAACAGCTTGGGAAGGAACGTGAATGGCGTTGGAAATTTTTTCGATGATGATTTCCACGTCGGCCAGCAGGCCAGGGCGAAGCAATACATCCAGGTTGGAATCCTGATCAGGAGCTGGGGGCAATTTCGCCGTTTCAATGTCTTTTTGGGAGAACTGTCCGTTGCCCGATGGAGCGGCTCCTTCGCCACCATTGCGCGGACGACGACGCGGCGCGGTAGGGTCGGCACCGGCGGCAGGGGCACCTATTGAAGGCTTAGCCCCATCGGTTTCACCACCCTTTTTCTGTTCGGCTTTGCGCTCACCACCTTTCTTGGTGCCACCTTTCCGTTCGGCGGAAGCACCGGGAGAGGTCAGCATGTTGTTAGCTTGCGGAGGCGCGCCAGGAATCATCATTTCACCACCGCTGGCACCACCAGGCATCCCCTGCGGACCACCTGCGCCCATGCCCTGAGCCATAGCGCCGGACAACAAGGAAACCATGGTGGGCGGAGCTTTGCGACGGTTGGATTCAGCCTGTGCCAGCACAGCAGCGATCACTTCCGGTTTGGCACCCAGGGCTGCAAGCAGATCCTTCATTTCAATACTGAACGTTACGTCAAATTTTTTGGCCGGATCATTGCTGAACACGCTGGAATTGGCAGTGTTGCTCATGGTTTTGATCTTGCCCTTGAATCGCTTATTGGCAATGGCATCCAGTTCAATGAACACTTCCTGATTCTCATTCAAGTTGGCCCGATCCAGTTCCCCAATGCGAGCCATCACTTCCAGCTCACTCAGATCCAGCACGTCGGCAATGGGCATGCCCGGTTGGACTTGATCGCCTTCGCGGATATCGGGAACGTCGAAGCCAAAGCCCATGCGGCTGGAATTATTTTGTTTTACCGCAACCAAGCCGCTCATCGGGGCCAGGACTTTCACTTGATTCAGCCGACCCTTTTCACGAGACAGTTCCAGTAACGCTTTTTGTTTGCGCTCACGCAAAACGGCCAGTTCCGCCTGGGCTTGTTCGCGACGGGATTTAATGTCGCTTTCCAACTGCTGCAGTCGACGTTTGGATTCTTCCAGGTTCAGGTCATTGCGCTTGGCATCAATCGGGGAAAGCAGTTCGTTGCGCTTGGCTTCCAGTTCCGCGCGGCGGACGCCATAACGGCTACTGAGCAGTTCCACTTGGTCCTGATTACTACGAATCGCCAAGTCCGCTTCGGCCTTCTTAAACTGTTCGTCGATTTGATCAATTTCTAATTGCTTTTCTTCCAGACGGCTGATCAGTTCGGCATCGTCAAATTCCACAATCAGATCTTTTTCATGGGCCAAAGTACCCATTTCAGCCATTTTAGTCACCTGCACGGTACCGAACAGATTCGGCGCAGTAAGCGTAGAGGATCGAACAGCGCGCAGTTCACCGCGAGCGTAACTGCGCACCACCACATCCCCTTGGCGGACCTTGGCCGTGGCAACGGTGGACTGGCGTTGCGGCATCTGCTTAAAGTAGCCGTACCCCCACCATGCGGCACCCAAAATGAGAGCGAGAAATACAAGTCTGTAAATAAACTTTTTCATGTTGTCAGCGATTCACTACATTTTTCGAGCGCGCTTGGCCACTTCCGCAGGATCTTCCATCGCAATGGTTTCGCCCGCTTTCAGACCTTTGAGAACCACCATATCCCCATCGTTGCGCTTGCCCACCTGGATTGGCCGCACCTCAAACCCTTCTCCCTTTTGAACCCATACAGATGGCTTCCCTTTCTGCATGAAACTGGCACGAATGGGAATCAGCACCTGACGAGGTTCCTTCTCAATGATGATATCCACAGAGGCACTCATGCCGGGACGTAGGCGCGGGTCTACTTTTTTCAGAGTGGCGCGGGCTGGAAAGGTTTTTTCGGTGAGACCCATTCCTTTGAAATTGATCGCCGCAATGGGGCTGATCCAATCCAGTTCGGCTTCGAATTGCGCTTCCGGAATGGCGTCTACCTTGACGTCCAGAAATTGACCAACCTGCAGCCTTCCACGGTCCACTTCATCCAACTTCAATTCAATGCGCATTGAGGTAAGGTCGGGAATTTCGGCAATCGCCGCACCGGTCCAGGCACGGTCCCCTTCCTTGAATGGCGGAAGAGAACTACCAAAGGATCCGTTGGTGCGGGTATTGGGCAGAATATTCACAATGCCATCAATGGGGGCATAAATTTTCATCTTCCCCAGATAGCTTTTGGCCCGATCCGCATCGCGCACAGTTTTGTCTTTCTTTTGGACGAGTCGCTCGACGTCGGCATCCTGGGCTGTCTTGTGCGATGAAATGGCGACATTCATTTTCTTCAAATCGCCTTCCGCTGTAGTGACGTCAATGCGGTTCTTTTTCCCATCAATGTCTGAGAGTATCTCAGCCTTACTGGCCTCCAGCTTGGCCCGATCCACGTTATAGGTGGCGGTCATCTTATTCATGCCATCCATTTCATTGGTGATGCGTTGCGAAGCTTTCAGTTGTACCATTTCACTATCGACGGTGCGGACGCTGGTGGCACGGTCTAGCCAATACTGTTCCTGAGCCATTGCGTCAAACTCAACAATCACTTCCCCTTTCCGCACTGGCTTACCTGTCTCAGCTAATTTCACGATGCGCGGGTCAGGAATTTGGGGGGTCAGAAGAATCACGGAATTCACGCTGCGGACTTCCCCACGTGATTTGACACTAATCACAAAATCGCCTTGGCGGACCTTGGTGACAGGCACTTCCACCTTGGTTGTCCCAGTATATTTGTAGGCCGAATAAGCCCCACCAGAGAGCAATGCACCCATGATTCCCCAAACGAGGAATCGCTTTTTTTTGGAGGCAGCCGTTTGGCCCAGCCGTCCCTTTTTTAAATCCTTGGACATAACCTGTTCCTTAATCTTTTCGGGGCTGACTACGTTTCCTTCGCCGGTTTGGCGGAAGGGTCTGGCGGTCTTTCAGCGGCAATGATTTCGCCTGGTTTCAAACCAGACCTAATGGCCGCGTGCGTATAGCTTCGCACACCTACTTGTACTTCTCTACGCTGCCACATTTCGCCTGATTTCACATAAACGAAGGCACTCATAACCTGCTTTTCGCGATCAACCGCAGTGGGGCTTGCTTCCTTCACGGAGACACCATCGAAAACTGCTTCCAGCGGAACCACAGCCGAGGATTCCTCTTCAGAAATAATCACGTCACAGCTAACACTCAAATCGGGAATCACCCGGACATCTACAGTTTCAAGCCGCAAACGCACGGGAATGTCCTTCTTATAGGCGTAGCGGGAAAGGCCAGCTTTGGCCAGAGCTCCAATCATCACCAGACGGGCGGGCAGTTCCAGGCCGGGATAGGCATCAAATCGGACCTTCGCGCGCATCCCAATTCGGAGGGCCTCAACATCGGTCTGATTTACTGTGGCGTTGATCACCATAGAGGACGGGTCCACCACCTGCATGTACATTTGGCCGGGGTAAATTTGATCCCCCTGTTGAATGTAGCCAAATTCAGAGCCACGAAAAGTGTTCTGCATGACGGCAACACCATTCATGGGTGCCTTGGCAATCATCTTATCGGCATTGGCTTCAGCTCGTTTCAATTCACTTCTGGACTGTTCCAAATCAATTTCAGACGAACGAATCTGCGCTTTTTCAGAGATTTCCACATAGGGAACTTCGGCTAGCAGTTGGCTATGTTTGGCGCGGGTTTCTTCCAGAGCTAACTTTAACCGCTCACTTTCAATGGCGCTGCGCACGGGCAGAGTCTTCATGTCCAGGTCGGCTTTTTCCATGGCATTTTTTGCAGCCAGAACCTGCTGGACATGCGCTTCGCGAGTTACTTTCAAATTCGCCAGTTGCTTGATAAATGAATTTTCAGCCTGCACAACGCTGGACCGATAATCGTCCAGACGAGTGAGCATGTACTGCCGATCGAATTCGGCAATCTTCTGCCCTTTTTTGACAGGAGTACCAGGTTTTGGGGCCTCTTGCAGAAGCAGTGAAAAATCTCCGCCCATACGTCCGCCGCCACCACCGCCTCCTCCGCCTGCACCTCCGCCAACCAGGGCAGCGCCGGTTGACCCAACGTTGTCACTGGTGACAGCACTATTGTCACGGGAAGTAGTGGACACTTTGGGTGCTGGAGATCGAGGGGCAGATGAGACTCGGGATGTGGAACGTCCACTGGCTGCGCTAAGACCGCTATCGCTACTGGCACTTGACGTAGACGCCAAAGTTCCAGCTCCGACGCCGCTGGAAGATCCACCGCTAGCGTTGCTCGAAACCGAAGCGGCTTGCACGGATCCAATGCCAGCTCCAGTAGCACCGCCACCCCCACCTGCTACGCTGCGGGAGCCTCGTAAAGAAGGGGCCACTAAGGAAACATACCGCTCGGCTGCGGTGGTGCCGGTGAGTCGTAAAGATCGTTGTATTGTGCCTGCCACAGCCGAAGCTGTTCGTACTTGAACAAGGGGACTACTGGCATTGCCAACGTCACGATTGTTGTAACAATAAAGCCCCAAACCGGCGGCAGAAACAAGAGCAAGAAGCGCTATCCACCATTTTCGACGAGGATGGTTTGGACCCTGGGCAACGGCCACAGGATTGGTAGACCCTGGGGATTGGGAAGTCGGCGAAGGTAGGTGTGCACTGCTCATGGTTTTGGATGCCTTCTATCTAAACGATACGCTAGCTTATCAAACTATACAGACGTTAATCTAACCAAAAAGGTTATTCTCTCAGTCGGGAAACATCCTTATTACAACACAAAGTGAAAAAAGCAGGATGGGCTTCCACATTTGTCCCACGTTTTAAACAGATCGAAAAGCTAAAACGGCGTTTAACCCGCCGAATGCAAAGGAGTTCGATATGGCCGCTGTCATTTTGTGGGATCGGGCATGGTTGGGGACAACATCCAAGTTGCACTTTACATCTGGCGAGGTGAAATTGGCCGTCGGCGGTAGTATCTGGTGGAACAGACTAAGCACGGTGGCCGCTGCTTCCAGCGCCGGTGAGGCTCCTAGCGCATGACCGTGCATCGATTTGGTAGAACTTACCACTGGCGGTGTGTCAAATACCGCATGAATCGCCTGCGATTCGGTTCTGTCATTCGCTTCCGTCCCCGTGCCATGGGCATTGATATAGCCGATTTCACCAGCCATGAGGCCAGCATCTTTGAGTGCAGATCGCATGGCGGCTGCTGCTCCTTTGGCTGATGGCATGGTGAGATGCGCTGCGTCGGAGGACATGCCGAATCCACAAATTTCCGCGTAGATTGTTGCGCCGCGAGATTGTGCTGCTTCCCAGGATTCCAGGACGAACATGGCCGCCCCTTCTCCTAGAATCAAGCCTTGTCGATCCTTTGAAAATGGTCGACACGTATCTGGGGAAACAACACGCATGGCCTCCCAGGCTCGAAGCAATCCTTGGGCGAAAGGAGCTTCGGTACCACCGGTAATGGCCGCATCGACAACTCCGTTGCGAACCATCCAAAAGGCCTGTCCAATAGCGTGAGCTGCCGAAGCGCAAGCGGTGGAAACTGTATAACAAGGGCCGGTAATGCCGTGACGCATGGAAATCCAACTGGCCGATGCGTTCCCCATAACCCGCGGTATGGTCATGGGCTCAAAACGCTGATGATTGATCCCATACAACTTCTGATAAGCAAGATCCTCAGTGATTTTGCCACCAACGGAGCAACCCGTAACCACTGCTGTTCTTTCAGAAATGATGCTGACCCCAGAAGCTGCAATGGCTTCCTGTGCGGCGGCGCTGGCAAATTGCGTAGATCGATCCAGCATCCCTGCGGACTTCGGATCCAGGTGATGGAATGGGTCAAAACTTAAAGCTTCGGCACCATTGGGGAACTTGAACGTAACCCCAGGGAGTGATTGAATGGGACCGATTCCACTGTGCCCCACTGCCAGAGACTGCCAAAATTCGTGAGTGTTCAGACCAATGGCCGAGACCACTCCAATGCCTGTTACGGCCACTCGCCTCATTTTATCTCCGCTGGGGAAACTTCCTTCGCTGCGGTTAAAGCGGTTATTCCGTCAATGGCTTGCTGCACGGTGGAGAACTTCTTGGCGACATCGTCAGGAATGTTCAGCCCAAACTCTTCTTCCAGGGCGAACATGATTTGCAACCCGTCCAGTGAATCAATGTTTAGCTCGATAAACGTGCTTTCTGCGGTAACTTTCCCCAACTCCAAATGTTGCGTTTTGGTGATAACGTCCACAACTCTTGCGGCAATATTACTGGCCAATTTCGTCACTCTCCTCTGTGGCTGTCTTACGGCAGAACATTGCCCACGGCGCGGATGTCCACATCCACATTGTCGTTCACACGGAGGATAAATGTGCTGGGATTCTTTAGGCCCCAACTGACGTAGGGAATCTTGAAGGTGGAGGCGACGTTGATCTGGTTGCGCTGCACATCCAATTCAAACGGCAATGTGATTTCGTGACTGACTCCATGCAATTGAAAGGTACCATGAACTTTCACAATCCCCTTGCCTTCAGTGGGAACTTTTCCTTCAAAGCGGTCGGGGGTAAAAACGATGTCAGCAAATTTGGGGCTTTCCAGTATATTTTTGTGCATTTTTTCGTCGCGACCACTGTTGCCACTTTCCCCACTCAGAGCATTCACTATCAAAGAACCACTGGCTTTTCCAGTAACACGATCAAATTTCACAGTGCCGCTCCTAAACTGAAAAGTCCCGTGGACTGTGTGGAGGGAAGCGCCCAGGCTCCAGCCGATTTTGGTTTGCGGTGCATCAAAAACAATCACCGTTTCTGCGGCATGCAAGAAGGGGATGGAGATCAGAAGAATAGCCAATTTCATTGAGTTTGCCTTAATGGGGAAAGGTAAGTTGTGTTGAGTGTGCCGGTGGTGTGCAGCGACAATATTTGGGTGAAGACGGACGGGTATTCCGCTAAGAATCGGAAGGACAATCGACGAAGCAGTTCGTTACGTCCCAAACTGAGTAGAATTTGAGCAAGCAATGCCGGACGACGGCGGATTTGGTTATGAGCAGTTTGATATGACGCAAGATCATTGGCACTCATGGCCGCGGCAAGTGCTTCCGCTTGTTGGAACGCTTGGGAAAGGCCATCGCCGGTGATGGCGTCCACCGAACCAGAAGCATCGCCAATGAGTGCGACGCTCTCTGTAGCAACGCGACGCAGGCGGCGAGATGCGGATACGGCACCCCTTTCAGAGCTGGTCAAATTGCTATGGAGCAGGCGTTGCTGTAGCTGAGGAAATTGCCGCAAAGCCTGGTCAAGGCGCAGATGAGAATCATCGGAAAGTACGGCAACGCCAATTTCATTACGACCAACCGGAGTAATGTAAATCTGACATCTGTTGCCCCAATGCACCTCGACACAATCGGACCACGGGGCAGCATTGTAATGGCGTCGGAAACCGAAGCGCGAACTTTCATGACGGGTGGCACCCAGTCCGAAACTCTTTCTGACTTCTGAGGAATGGCCATCGGCACCAATCAGGTATTTGTACTGAATGGTACGTCCACCGCAGACAACCGAACTGGAACTGAAGGAGGTAACCGGAGATTGCCAAAGCAGCGTTGCGCCCGCTTCCCCAGCGGCCTCGGCCAACAAGGTATGAAGACGCGTGCGACGAACGCCCAGCCCCATGCCATCAGAAAACTCGGCCGCTGCTGAATAACCAGCTGCGACGAACTGGATGCCCCGGAAGGGGTGCCCATCTTCAAGACCGATAGATACGCCGAGCCCAGCCAAAGTTTTTAAGGCTTGGGGCATAAGACCTTCCCCACAAGCTTTGTCGATGTTGGATTTTGCGCCATCGGCCAGAATAACGCTGAGTCCCTGACGGCGGGCGGCGATAGCTGCGGCAAGCCCTGCTGGTCCTCCGCCAACTATAAACACATCGGCAATGCTGAGGATCTCTGACAAATTACCACCTTAGCAATATAAGTTCCGAACAAAATCCTGGTCCCATGGCTGCCATCACACTGTAGGAATCAGCGGCAGGCCGACGATTCATCATCACTTCTTCCAGCACCAGCAAAACTGAAGCAGAGGAAAGGTTCCCCGTACGCTTCAAACAGGTCCAGGATGCGTCCAGCGCACCTTCTGGCAACTGCAGTGCAATTTCCGTAGCTTCCAAAATACGTGGACCGCCAGTGTGTAAAATCCAACTGCCTATATCGTTTCTGGTCAAGCCATGGGACGCAAGAAAAGCGTCCACATCGTTTGCCAAATTCTTTTCCACCACAATGGGGACTTCACGGGAAAGAACAATTCTAAACCCTTTTTCCGATATGTCCCAGCCCATCACTTGCTCGGTATCTGGATAGAACACCGATCGCGTGGAAAAGATGCGTGGTCCTGAACAATTTACCTGATCCCCGGCAATGAGCGCAGCTCCGGCCCCGTCTCCGAAGAGTCCGCAGGAGATAAGATTGGCGATGGATAAATCGTCATGCTGTAAGGTGAGGGAACACAGCTCAACGGAAATCACGGCGGCTACCTGATCTGGAAAAGCGCGGACGTAATCAGCGGCACGGGCCACACCTGCAGCACCAGCGACGCATCCCAAACCGAAAATGGGAACGCGTTTGATGTTCAAAGGCAAACCCATGCGGTTGATCAGACGGGCATCAATCGATGGGCTGGCCACGCCAGTAACGGAAACAAAAAAGATAGCACCCAGTTTGTCTTTAGAGATGCCTGAACGTTCCAACGCGAGGGTAAGAGCCTGCTCACCAAGATCCACTGCGGCGTCAATCCAATGGTTATTGGCTTTGCCCCAAGTATCAATGGAGTAATAAGCCTCCATTGGAAGCGCCAAGTGACGTGTATCCACGCCGACTCGATTGTGCAGTCGTTCAATGAACAAGGGGTTTTCCAGCTTGACACCCCAGAATTGTTTCAGGGCTTCAAGCAGAACTCGTTGGTCGTACTTATGTTTGGGAAGTGCGCTTGCTGCGCCGGCGATGATCATGAAAAAGTCTTATGGGATTCGGGCTAGTTCTGAAGCGTACAGGGGATTGTGCGGAAATTCATCGCGCAACCCTTTTAGTAATTGTTTGGCACGAGGAAAATCGCTTTCGCGCAGGGAAACCACAGCCATCAGTAGGCGTGCAAACGGGCGAAGATAGCGACCTTTTTCGGCGGTAAGTTTTAGCTTCTCCACTCCAATATTGTGATCTGTTTTATTTCCACCAAGTTGTAAGATCCAGCGGACAGGCATTGGTTTCAAACTGAGCAAATAATTTTCAACACCAATGGCGATCCAGGCGTCGTAAAAGGTGGCGTCTATGGCGAGTAATTTTTCAGCGGTGTTGCGCCCTAATTTTGTAGTGGAGAGCGAATAGATGTACCGCTTGTCGATAAGCCCATCGTAATCGGATTTGAGGCCCAGTCGGAGCACTTCAGCGAACAATGCGTTGGTATCGCGTGGATTCTTGGCCAAGGCCTGCGCGGCTAATTGTTCGCAGCGCGCTAATTGTTTTTGAAAGGCGGCGGCAAGCACAGGGTCGGGCTTAAGTCGTTCTTTGGTGCGAAAGTTTTCATCGTGAAGAAAGAACTCGCCTTGCAGAATATGCAGGCGATCAAACTCGGTGAATAGGTAGGCCGCTGCATCGGACACCGGGCCAAGTGGATCTTCAGGGTGCAGCTTCATCCATTGGGCAAATGTTTTGTGAGCCTCAGGAAAATCCAGATCGTACATTTGACGATAGCCCTGATCCAAAAGGGTATTTTCCTGAGCTGCGACTGCAAAGCAACACAGGGAAAAGAGGCGCATAGCGCTGGCCGCCGTTGACAAAAAAGTCTTCTCCTTACATGGTGATGTTACTTCTATTATGATGCAGTTCAGCGTGATTGCGTTTCGGTCATTGACTGCTATACGCTGAGTGGCCATTGCACACGCTCGAGGCGGGAGAATAACACTGATGAAGAACACTCTAAGCACCCTGCTATTGTTTTCAACTCTGCCTTTGGCGGCGCAGGTGGGCACAACCATATTGGATGACAGATTCGCCGATGGGAACAGTCAGAATCAGGACTTGGCCAACAACTCTATTTGGCTTTTCAACGGTCGAGCCAACAATATTCGTACCGATGTCCCAGGGTCGGTAACCCTTGACGTGACTTCTGCGGGGGCATCGTCTGAGGCGGTTTGGGCTTTCTTCACCAAGGGTGGTTCCCCGGTAACTTTAGGAGTTGGCGACAAACTTTCCATTGCTTTGACCTTCTCTCTTTCAGGGTTCCTGGCCAATGGGCAAGACATTCGCTGGGGTGTGCTGGATTCGCAGGGAACCAGGAATACAGCCAACTTGGGCGGCGGTCATAACGATGCGACATTCATCAACGATACGGGGTATGGCGTGCAGTTTTATCCCAGTGGACAAGGAAGTCCCTTTGTTTTGGGTCGTCGGGCGGTGTTGAGTAATGCCAATATGTTCAACAACTTTGCTGATTTCGCAACAGTTCCTGGTTCGGGTGCAAATGATCGTCAGATCCTGATGGACAGTACTCCATACACTTTGACTTACTCCATTGAACGACTAACAGCTACAGCCACCCGCCTGACTGTGGATGTGAGTGGGGACAAGTTACATGGGTTGAGTTACTCCGGTGTGGAATCCAGTTCCTCCCCCAACACAACTTTCGATTCGTTTGCGTTCCGCATTGCAGGCACCAATTTCGCGTCTAAGTTGACGTTCACAAGAGTATTGGTGCATTACACTCCAGGAGCGCCAGTGATTACAGCACAGCCGCAACCATCGGCACTGACAGTGCAAGTGGGCAGTCCAGTAATCATGGCCGTCGGTGCGGCAGGCAATGCGATCAATTATCAATGGATGAAAGATGGCAAAGACGTTGCGGGGAATGATTCGGCCAAGACAGCGGTCTTGACTTTGGAAAACGTTCAGTTAGTCGATGCAGGTAACTATACCGCTGTTATGTCCAATTCCGGCGGCAAGGTGGTCAGTGATCCGGTGGTGTTGAAAGTAAGCATCACGCCAGTTGCACCGATTCCGCTCATTACTCGTCAGCCATCGAATGCGACTGGTGTTGTCGGCGAGTTCGCAACTCTTTCCGTGGGAGCCAATGGGAATGGCCTGATTTACCAGTGGTACAAGAACAGCGTGCTGTTACCGGGAGCTACCAGTGCGGTGCTTTCCCTTCAGAACTTGAAAGTAAGCGATGCGGCCACTTACTACGTGGTAGTTAGTAATTCCAGTGGGAGCATTGCCAGTTCATCGGCTGTGTTATTTGTCCTTTCACCGATGTATGCCACGTCAGTTACACCCTGGCCCGGCTATCCGAATATCTGCACAGACACACCCTTGACAATTGATTTTGAGCGAATTCCGGTTGTTGGCAAGAGTGGTCGAATTCGGATTTTTGATTCGGCAGGCAAGGTGGTCGATACCATTGACATGGCTGCGAATCCGCAGAATAAGATAATTGGAGGGACGTCTTATGTCTATTATCCGATTCTTATTACTGGCAAGCGTGCGAACATCTATTTACACCAATCCCTTCCTTTGAATGACAGATATTCAGTAACAATTGAACCGGGTGTAATTGTGGATGAGAACGGTGCACCTTGGGAAGGCTTTGCCGATCCCGGCCTTTGGAATTTTCGCACGAGAGTTAGTGGGCCTTCACCAAACGCAAAATCATTAACCGTTGCAACAGATGATTTCGGCGATTTTTGCACCGTACAAAGCGCCATTGATTTTGCTCCGGCGAATGGAACGCAACCATTCGTGATTCTGGTCCAGCCAGGGACCTATACAGAGATGAACTATGTAGGTTCAACCAAGCCATTTATAACAGTGCGCGGCGCTGATCGCGAAAAGACGGTGATTCAATATGCGAATAACGCCAACTTGAATCAAGGCAATTCACGAGCCATGTTTGGTGTGGATGCAACTGACTTTGTTCTGGAAAACATCACGTTGTGGAACACTACGCCCAGACTTGGTTCGCAGGCTGAAGCCTTTCGGGGGAACAACAATCGAATCCTATTGAATAAGGTCAACCTGAAAAGCTTTCAGGACACCTTGTTACTGCAGGGCAAAGCCATGGTGAACGATAGTTACATTGAAGGTGACGTTGATTTCATGTGGGGGGTGGGAACTGTGTTCGTCCAGAACAGCGAACTGCGCGGTGTCACTTCTGGCGGTTACTACACACAGATCCGCAATACGCAGGGACAGAACGGCAATGTATTCCTGAATTCAAAACTAACATCACCAGAAGGTGTAACTGGAATGTATCTGGCTCGCATTGATCCAACGGTGTTCCCTTACAGCCAGGTGGCTTATATCAACTGCGCCATGGGACCGCACATTATTCCGGCAGGGTGGTTGTTGAATAACGCGACCACAGCACCGAATGTCCAGTTTTGGGAATACAAGACCACTAACTTAAATGGAACAACAATGGATGTAAGTCAGCGAGCCCCATTTTCACGTCAACTTACAGCAGCAGAAGCTTTGCAATGGAGTAATCCTGCGTTTGTACTCGGCGGCTGGGTTCCGTCAACTTTAAGTAGCTCCGTTGCTTTGGCAAGACCTGGGGAAGCGGTAAAGGTCCAATGGACTGCGCCTTTGGAACGTTCGGGCAGTGCCTGGGTTGGACTCTTTAATTCCGGTTCGCCCGATTCGGCGGTGCTGGCGGCGCAGACTATTGGCGAAGGCGCCATTGGTGAAGTATCGTTTTATACACCTCTACAACCTGGCCAATATGAGCTGCGGATGTTTCTGAATCTGGAACAAAAACAGGCAGCAGTGGGACATAGAATCAGAGTGCAGTAAATGCCGAGAAACACTAGTATTCTTGACAATAATTACCGCCCATGACAATATGAGCGATGCCGTAGTTTCGCCAAATGGCATGTTACAACTTACGAATCAGGTAGCTTCGAAAAGGTCAAAGGAGAGGTTAGTTGGACAGTAAATCGACATGGGGTGCTTCGTTTGAGTAAGCGGGCACCAGCAACTTCTTCTTCTGCACAGCTACCTTCGCCATCGAAGAACGAATATCGGCCAGACATTGACGGCCTAAGAGCGCTTGCTGTTTTGCCCGTCATCTTGTTTCATGCCAACTTGTTTTCCACTGGCGGATTCATTGGCGTAGACGTATTTTTCGTGATCTCCGGCTATTTAATCACTCAAATCATTGAGCGGGAACTGAAGGAAGGTTCCTTCTCCCTTCTTGTCTTTTACCAGCGGAGGATGCGTCGAATCTTCCCTGCGCTGTTTGCTATGTTCGCCGGCTCAACTGCCATTGCCTTTTTTGGTTTGCCACCCAAGGAACTGCAGGATTTTGGAGAATCGCTACAGGCCTCAGCGGCCTTTTATTCCAATATTTTGTTCTACCAACAGTCTGGATATTTTGCGCCACAAGCTGAACTTCAACCTTTTTTGCATACATGGACACTGGCCGTTGAAGAGCAGTTCTATTTTTGTTGGCCGCTGCTGCTGATGATTCTTAACCTGCCAACAATATCGAAATTGAAGGTGCCAGCTTCCCTCGCCATATTTTTTGGTAGTTTGTGGTTGAGTACAAACTGGGTGGCTGAAGCACCGAACGCCGCTTTCTACTTGCTTCCATCCAGAGCGTGGGAACTCGCGTTGGGCGCACTGCTTTGTCTGCCGCCCGTCTCCGGAAGGTTGGCTCGCCTTCCGCGAACAGTTGCTTCGGTTGCATCGCTAACAGGAATATTCATGCTGGGCGTAGCGGTAATTGCATTTAACAAGTTGACGCCTTTCCCCGGACTTGCGGCATTGCTCCCTTGCTTGGGTGCGGCGCTGATCATCGCTGCGGGAGTAGGCGGGCCTTCCACCGGCGGAAAGCTTTTGTCGTTGCGGCCCTTTGTTTGGACAGGGCTGATCTCTTACTCTCTATATTTGTGGCACTGGCCAATCTTGTTCTTCGGTGGCGTAATTGTTAACCACAAATTAGACTTGCCACAACGCTGCTTCCTTGTAGTGCTAACGTTTTTTGTCGCCTGGCTTTCATGGCGATTCGTTGAAACTCCATTTCGCCACAGCAAAGTTGTTCGATCTGAAAGCTGGAACTGGGTGAAACGGGGGCTTTGGGCCAGTGCATCATTCGCTGCAATCGGCAGTGTTCTATTTATTGGCGAAGGGTTCCCGGGTCGTCGACCAGATATCGCGAGCTGGATAAAAGAGCAGACAGCAGAAACAACTAAGTTTCAAAATTGGTCTTGTCTGGCTAGAGGGGAAACAGTTCCCGATGCCAAGGGCTGTCTGCTTGGTGCTCCTTCTGCGACGTCGCAATATGAAGTGGTCCTCTGGGGCGATTCCCATGCCACACAACTTGCGCCTGGGATCAACAATATCGGCCAGCACCTGGGAGTGACAACGCGATTGATCTCAAAGGCTGGGTGCGGTCCAATTCCCGGTGTAAAATACTTGCCATTAGAAGAGATGCGGGTGGGATGCCCAGCCTTTAATGACGCCGCGCTGAAAGCCGTGCTTGAGAATAACAAAGTTCGCGTTGTAGTTCTTGCTGCCCATTGGGCCGCGCACTCCGATGGCGGCCTGCTGCTTACATTCGACGGCCAGCGACCCACTCCAGATGAGTCCCGACAACGCTTTGTTAGTAGTGTTGGAAAGTTAGTGACAACGTTAGTGGATAGCGGTCGTCAAGTGATTCTGGTTGGACAGACGCCCATACCATCGGCGGAACTGGTCGCCTGTATTTATCGGGCGCGGTTTATTGGTCGGAATGAAAATATGTGTTCCTTCGGGAAATCAGAAAGAAATGCAAGTGTAGAACATTTGGTGAATCAAGTATTGGATGGGGCGGTTTCGCAACTTAAGTCCAAAATCCAGATTTTGCGACCGTATGATTATCTTTGCAGTAATTCACAAGGATGCATTCTTGAAGCGGATGGGAAGTTACTGTACATGATGGATAATCAGCATCTCTCTGCGAATGGAGTTCGACTTCTTGAGCCTGACTTTGAAAAGCTCATCAAGTCTGCATTAGTCGCGGTTAAAAGTTCAGAAGTCAGCGTGAAGGATCCGGCCAATTGAAGTGATAGTCTGTAGAGTTCGACCTACGATGAATTCCACTTTGCCATACTTTTGATATGGAGAAAATGGAAGATTGGTTGGCAGATCGGGAACCCGCTGAATTGCGATGCCAAGTGATTGAGGGTTGCGAGCAAATGACGAGCTTGTACCTGGAAGTGGATCAAGAGTGGAATAATCCGGCGGATGATGTATGGAGTGAAATCAGCGGCTGACTGTCATAGGTCGCCATTCAACTCCAGCAATTCTGGGATAAGGATTCTCAGCTTCTGAGCCAGAACATTTGGCGAATCGGCCTTAGCAACAAGCCCGGGCACATCCTCGCTTTCGGCCAACCAGACTCCAGCTCCTCCGTCCCACTGTGCCAGAATTTCGTAAACGCCATGTCGAGCTGAATTTCCCACTCAGCGCATTTGATCGCGGCCCGCTGGCGAGTAGCCGGTTACAGCAGTTTCAATTCCTGAAGAATAGCCCAGAATCGTTCGCCGTTCGATTTTTGAATCCAGTACTGAGTGATCTGATTGGAAGGGGAACAGCGCGCGCCAATGACGATGCCTTCGCCACTATCGCCGCGCACCTTCGCGTTAATCTTGAGAGCGAAGCAGTCCGGTGGGTTCGACGTGGTAGGACGACCGGGCGATAGCAGCGACGTCAGTGAGAAAACGCCTTTCTCATTCAGCTCGTACACCGGCTCGATCACCGTAGACGAAAACGGCCCGATTCCATGCACCTGTAAAACAGTTTCTGTCTTAGACCACGCGAAGTGCGGCATATCTTTTGGCGCAATCCCAAAAGTTCCCGTATCCATTGGTTCCAGCAAGGAGCGGTTGAAGCGCCGACCCATACCAAGTGACCAAGTGCCTTTGACGACAGTAATATTTTCGTCTATCGGATGAACATGAGGCAGGGTGATGTATCCGGCATCCTGATGAATCCTGAACACAAACGGCTCCCCAGGTTTAGTGAAATCGCCAGACACCTTCTCCACCCACTGCCCAGGCGCAAACTTACTCAGCGGGTAAACGCGGTGAGGTTCGGAATGATCTTGTGACTTCGCATTATCCCCCGTGAGGGTGATTGCCAGCACGGTAGCGATGACGAAATTTCTAGAAGAAAAGATTTGGAGCATTGGAAACACTTAGTGTATCAACTAATTAAATGGCCAATCATCACCGATCAGCGTCGAAATAACAATGTCGCATGTTGGACAAGGCGTATCCATCGGACGGATTCAAAGTCTTCGTCGACCAGGCCAGCCTCCTGTACCTGGAGGGCATTGAAGTGGACTACGTGAGCTCGGCCGAAGGCTCTGGCTTCAAGTTCAACAATCCTCAGGTGA